>NZ_JBQZGE010000014.1:0-151212 GCF_052691815.1 Paenibacillus sp. TSA_86.1
TCCAAATCATACAGCCCGAAGGCATGTACCGATTTTTCAGCGTCGATCTTGCAAGCAAGATCGTTACTCACTCGTTGTTCAGTTTTCAAAGATCAAACTTATTCCTCTTCGCCAACCCTGTGTTTCAGCGTCGACTTAAATAATGTATCATATCGTCAAATTTAATGCAAGATCTTTTTTTAACAATAGTTCTAACTACTCTTACACTTTGCGTATACACTTCAATTTCTAGCTTGTGGCAAGCTGAAAATAAAACGCATACATATTGTAACATACCTCTAAATAGGCTTTCAATCATAATCAAAGATATTTTCGTTTATTCAACAACTCCATCGTTTTGAGCACATCATTTCATTCTCTTAATACATACAAAAGTGAAAAGATCAGTTCCTAAGTGTAGCAGAACTGATCTTTTCACAAAAGCTCTTAATAAAACTTCTGTTAATAATTCTTAATGTTGAATCCAGGGGTTACGACGTTTTTTAGCAGGTTTGCGTGAGGTAGATGACGCCGAGTTTTCTCTGGAAGGTTTTCCAGAGACAGAAACCTTGGATTTATTTTTTACAGGTGATTTATTTGTTCTCCGTTTTGTCGTTCCATTTTTAGCCAAAGTTGGTTTCGCCCCAGATTCAGCATCAGCTTCTTCGAATGCCGCCTGACTTAAGTTCGCATTGTCACGCCCTCCCTTTTTCCCACTATTGTCACTATGGACTTGAGAAGGGTACATTTCCCCAAACGCACCAAGCGGAGATGGAGGAACCATATTTTGAGCAGGATACGGATTTTGATAAGCATACTCCATCGGGTGATTCGGCATAACAGATGTGGACATTTCAGGAGGCATACCATTTGAATGACCGTACATGCCCCAAACTGGTTCCTGATAACCATACGTAGGATAAGTATACTGAGGTGCATGTGTATGTGATCCACATCCGCATGGAGGGTACGGAAGCATTGAGTACGGAGACATAAATGGCGGCTGATGATTCATTTGGTTATTTGCAGCTGCAATATTTGGGAAAGGACTGTTCATCTGACCAGCTGGTGAAATTGGAAATGCATTATTCGCCATGTCTGGAGATACATTAGGCAAATTAGGCATGACGTTATTGTGATTATAAGACGGTTCCGCTCCTGTCCACGGGCTGTTAGGCACATCCCCCATACTATAAACACCAACATCCTGAACACCAGGGAACGGAGAGTTATTCGCTACTCCTGCGGTATACATGTTGTTTTGCTGTACCGCGTACACCTCTTGAGCTGGCACCGGGACTTGCATATAAGGATGTTCTATCGGAGCATGAAGCATTTTTTGACCACAACCACAAGGAGCCTTAGTCGCTGGTGCAGTATTCACAGGTGGTTCCATGTTAGGCATTACAGGTAAAGGCATCATCTCAGGTGAAAGATTAGGCAATGGAGACTTATTTGCCTCGTTCACAGGTTGCACTTGAACCTCGGGCTTCATCTCCTCTTTTTTATCCGTCTTCTTCTCGGGTTTCATTTCAGGCATTTCCGGCAATTGCGGCAAAGCCTCCAATTCAGGCATTACATTAGGCTTAACCGGGGCAACAGGCGCTGGAGCTGGTACAGGGACTGGCTTTTCAACTGCCTGAGGTGGGGGAGAGGGTACAGCAGGTGCCGTTTCTTCTTTTACCCCTGTATACTCTTTGCCTTCAGGTGATAATTTTTCTTGCGCTCCAATATTTCCAATGTTGGGATTCGCAGCCTGATTCCCTTGTGTATGCATGGAAGGAATGTAGACGGTCTCCCCTACCAGAAGAGCATTTGGGTTTTTCAATTGCGGATTCGCATTGATCATGTCTTTCAACGGAACACCCCAGGCTTGTGACAACTTCCATAACGAATCGCCTTGTACTACCTTGTGACTGTGCAGTACGCCCTCTGGCTTTGGTGTTACTGGCTGTGCAGGAATTTTGACCTTCATTCCAATGTCCAGTTTGTCGGGATCTGCAATTTGCGGATTAGCCGCAATTAATTTGTCCAGCGCTACATTGTATTTTTGGGATAGCAGATATAATGTGTCGCCTTTTTTCACCATGTGTATTTTCACAGGGAACTAACCTCCTAGACGTCATACTTGGGCAGTACATTCGCCCATACCGTTACTACATCCTATGCAGCAACCGGGCTAATGACATCATTTGAACAAAAAAAATCCTCCCGTCTTCTAAAATCCTACATACACGGGGCATGCTGCATTTTATCGGACAAGGAGAATTCCTGTTATTTATTCAATTCGACATAGCTATTTATTCCCACACCTTGTAACCGTCTTTGTCGACAATCTGGCGGAACGCTTCAAGTAATTTCAATGTAACCGGACCTGCTACACCAGAACCAATCGTTCTGCCATCCACTTCGCACGCCGCAATAACTTCCGCCGCTGTTCCTGTGAAGAATACCTCATCTGCAATATATACATCATGAAGCGTGAAGGGTACTTCTTTTAATTCAATCCCCAGTTCTGCGCACAGATCAATAATCGCTTGACGTGTGATGCCCTCGAGTGCTCCAAGGTAACAAGGAGGGGTATACACCACACCGTTTTTGATAATGAAAATGTTATCGCTCGAACCCTCGGTTACATAGCCTTGGGAGTTCAGCATAATAGCCTCTCCAGCACCCGAAAAGTTCGATTGTAACTTGACAAGGATATTGTTCAGATAGTTGAGGGATTTAATTTTCGGATTCAACGCATCCGGGATGTTACGACGCTGCGATACGGAAACGGCCTTTAATCCAGTAAGATACGCTTCTTCCGGATAGATCGCAAGCTGCTCTACAATAATGATCACGGAAGCTTTAGGGCAACGTGTCGGGTCAAGACCCAGGTTCCCTGGTCCGCGTGAAACGATTAGACGAATATAACCGTTACGCATATCATTGCGGCGTACCGTTTCAGCCATCACTTCAAGCATCTCGTCGTAAGACAGAGGAATGTTCAAACTGATGGATTTTGCCGAATCATACAAACGATCCAAGTGAGCCTTACATCTGAAAATATTGCCGTTGTAAATTCGAATTCCTTCGAAGATCCCATCTCCGTACAAAAATCCATGGTCATACACCGAAACTTTTGCATTCTCCTTGGTTACATACTGACCATCCAAATAGATCCATTGTTCTGCCACGACTAACTGCACCTCCATTAGATATGCATTTCCTGTATTTCCGAAACGTAATAAACTTGTCCATTGTACATCAAAAATAACGAAAAACTCTCTTATATCACACAGAGGCCTGAAGACTTCTTTGCATGATCCGACCACTAACCACTATTCGGTTATTTCCGTGAAGGGTATGTATAACATGGATAACTTCCAAGAACACGTACCTGGCAATTCAAAGCCTCGATTTCGGCCATAGCTGCCGTGAGCAATACGGAATCAACCGTTTCAATCACATCAATGTAAAAATAGTAGCTACCCAAACGTTTCTTCGTTGGACGAGATTCAAGACGGGTCAAGTTCAGCTTTCTCCAGGCAAAAGCTGATAACACTTGATGGAGTGCTCCCGGTGCATCCTCTGGCAATGTCACAAGCAAGCTTGTCTTCACATGATCCGGTTCACGCGGAATACTGACGGGTTCGTGACCAATCAGTACAAACCGGGTGTAGTTATTGTCATGATCCGTTACACGTTCAGCCATGATATCGAGACCATGCTTTTGAGCCGCAAGCTTTGTGCCGATTGCTACCCAGCCTTTACCCGGATTTTTCTTCACAATCTCCACCGCTTCAGCTGTACTGTTCACGCCTTCAAGGTCGGCATCAGGTGAATGCTGTCGAATAAAATTCTGACATTGCGGAATGGCCACAGGATGGGACATAATCTTGGTGATTTTGCCAAAATCATATGTGCCATCGTCCGTGACAAATTCATTCCCATGTCCAATCACATTCTGAATGGAGGGGTACACCCACTCCGCTTGCATCGGGATATCCACTTCGTTAACAAGCCAGTCCATATGCAGGCTAACGGAACCCTCAATTGTATTTTCGATTGGAATCACACTGTACTGTACATTCCCGTTATCAACCGCACGAAAGATGTCAGAAATGAGTTTCGAATGCTGCAAATGGAGTGCTTCTCCATTAAAAAGGAAATCTATTGCCTCGTGTGAGACTGAGCCTTCTGGTAATACTGCAATTCGTTTCATGCGTTAACTTCCCCTTTGACCCTTTCGAAAAAAGGACGTTCATCTTGATCCGGCAATATAAGGGCGCCGTCCAGATCCGGGTCCAGCCATAATGCAGAGGCCGTGATCCCCTCCTGCTTCATAACACCCATTAAGTACTGCTCCAGCTCTGCTTTCCGGGTATCGTGACGATCCACCAGTGTAAGAACTGTTGGCCCAGCCCCGCTCAATGCAGCGCCAAGTGCGCCATGCTCGGTAGCCCGTTCCAGAATCTCCGTCATTCCGGGTACCAGTGATGCACGATACGGCTGATGAATCCGATCCGTCATCGCCTTTTGAATCATATCCAGCCGGCCGCTGGCTAAAGCAGCAACAAGTAATGAAGAACGGCTCACGTTGTGTACAACATCATGCATACCAAACTGCTGTGGAATAACATTCCTTGCTTTGGAAGTAGAGAGCTGGAAGTCTGGTACAATAACCAAAGCCTGCAAATCCTGGTGAGGCTCGATACGAATATAGTCGACACCTTGACCGTCCCAAGCTGCGGTAATGATTCCCCCATATAACGATGCACCGACATTGTCCGGATGTTTCTCCAGTGCTGTGGCCATATCCAGCAGTTTATCCTTGGATAAAGGACTACCAATCAATGCATTCGCACCAGCAAGTGCACCTACAATTGCCGAAGCACTGCTTCCAAGTCCGCGAGTGAGGGGGATATCGGAATACATCGAAATTTCAAGCTCAGGCACAGATACTCCCGCCTCATCAAATACCATCTGTGCGACTTCATAGATCAGATTGGACTTATCCGTAGGCAAACCTGTTAGATGATCCCCATACAGATGAAATGTCGTCTGAGATGCAGGTTTGATCTCCAGCCAGGCATACAAAGACAAAGCCATGCCCAGGGTATCAAACCCTGGACCCAGATTGGCTGTGCTTGCCGGGATTTTTACGGTTACTTTTTCACGCGAGCTCATACAGACTGCTGCTCCAGTTGCGCGATAGCTGCCAAAACCGCTTCTTCTGTATCTTCAACCACCAGCGGCTCCACAGCTGCCGTTTGAATAGCCACATTTGGATCTTTCAGGCCGTTACCTGTCAACACACACACAACCGTTTCTCCGCCTTTGAAGTAGCCCTCACTATGCAATTTGTACACACCAGCCACCGATGCAGCAGAAGCAGGTTCAGCAAATACTCCTTCACGTGCCGCAATCGTGCGATACGCAGTCAAAATTTCTTCATCGGTCACATAGTTAATCTGTCCGCCAGACTCTTCCGCTGCGGCTACTGCTGTTTTCCAGCTGGCAGGGTTACCGATTCGAATGGCTGTAGCTACGGTTTCCGGCTCAAGAATTGGCTCTCCTTTAACGATCGCCATAGCTCCTTCTGCCTCGAATCCAACCATACGTGGCAATGTGCTCGATTTCCCCGCCTCTTTATACTCTTTAAAGCCTTTCCAGTATGCTGAAATATTACCCGCATTACCAACTGGAATAGCCAGAACGTCAGGTGCTTCACCCAATTGCTCAACCACTTCAAAAGCAGCTGTCTTCTGTCCCTCAATCCGGTATGGGTTGACAGAGTTCACAAGTGTAATCGGATGTTTAGCCGTGATCTCACGTACGATCTCAAGCGCCCGGTCAAAGTTACCATTGATCGCAATAACTTTGGCACCGTAAATCATCGCTTGAGCGAGTTTACCCAGTGCAATATTGTTATTCGGAATCAGTACGATACAATTAAGCCCACCACGTGCGGCATATGCAGCTGCTGCAGCGGATGTATTACCTGTGGATGCACACATAATTGTACGACTGCCTTCCTCTAGCGCTTTGGCAACAGCCATGACCATTCCGCGGTCTTTGAAAGAACCTGTAGGATTCAAACCTTCATATTTAAAGTATAAATTCAAACCGAGTTCCTTCGACAAATTCTCTGCGTGAATCAACGGTGTATTACCTTCCTGAAGGGTAAGTTGAGGAGTGTTTTCATTCACTGGAAGGTGCTCTTTGTACGTTTGCAATAATCCTTGATATCTCATTATGGGTAAACTCCTTTAGGTTTAATAATATAGATTCATGAAAATGAACAACTAACCTTCAACGCGGTAAACACTCTTGATCCGGCGAATCACGCTGAGTGATTCGAAATGTCTGAGTACCTTGTCCATGCTTGCCTTACTTGCACGATGCGTAACGATAATGATCTCAGCGTCTGGATTGTGCTCATTAGGCTGTTGAACAACAGAAGCGAGACTGACTTCATACTCCGCAAAAATCTGAGTAATCTGTGCCAGCACCCCTGCTTTGTCATCCACGTGCAGTAATATGAAATTTTTCGAAAAAATCTGCTCATCACGCTGTAGTCTCTTCTGTTTATATGGCACGATTGCCTTTAATCCGTTTACACCCAGCTTGAGATTTTTGATCACAGCCACAATATCAGCAACTACCGAAGTTGCTGTCGGCAATTCTCCTGCACCTGCACCGTAAAACATCGTCTCGCCTACAGCCTCACCGTGCACATATACTGCGTTGAACACTCCGTTCACTGATGCAATCGGATGGTTCTGTCTCACCATCGTTGGTTGCACACTGATCGTAATCTCATCGTCGATGCGATCTGCGATGCCAAGTAGCTTCAACTCATATCCTAGTCTTTTGGCGTACATGATATCCTCACGCGTAACAGAGGAGATCCCTTTAACGGTAACATCCTTCAATTCCACATTGGTTCGGAAACCGAGGGTGCTCAAGATTGCCATTTTACGAGCAGCATCGAGTCCTTCCACATCCGAGGTCGGGTCTGTCTCCGCATATCCTAAAGCCTGCGCTTCCGCCAGCACCTCTTCATAGGATGCACCTTCCTGACTCATTTTCGTCAAAATATAGTTCGTAGTGCCGTTCACGATCCCCATAATTCGGGTAATCCGGTCCGAAGAGAAACCTTCAATTAGCGTGCGAATGATAGGGATACCACCAGCCACGCTAGCCTCATAGAAGACATCACATTGTTTTTCCTGTGCTTTAGCCAAAATCTCTGTGCCGTGCAATGCCATAAGATCTTTGTTCGCTGTTACGATATGTTTCCCGCGTTCCAATGCTTCAAGAATATATTCTTTCGTCTGATCGATACCGCCCATCACTTCGACAATGACATCAATATCCGGGTGACGAATGACATCCCAAGGGTTCTCTGTCAGCTTCGCTCGGTCGATGGGGATAACGCGATCTTTCTCCGTGTTCTTCACGGCGATTTTCTCAATGATAATCGGTGAACCCACCTGACTGCTCAGATCCTCCTGATTCCCTTCCACAATTCGGACAACGCCCGTTCCAACCGTGCCCAGGCCCAACAATCCGACTTTTACCGGTTTCACTAACGACCTACCCCCTATTGTCTAATCCTGTATTCTCACAGTCCGATCAACCTTGACCGACAATCCGTGTGCGCTTTACCCCAGGCATATCTTGCATTCGATCCAGCATTTCTCCAATTTCTCCATGCAGATGTGTCGTTTCCACAGAAATGACAACATTGGCTCTTCCCTGAAGTGGAATGCTTTGATTAATCGTAAGTACATTGGCCCCATAACCTGCAAAATGACCGAGTACACGAGACAGAATACCGGACTGATGCTCCAGGTCAATGGAGATCGTTACGATTCGTTCACGCTCCAACTGATTGATCAGATGAATTCCATCTTTGTACTTGTAAAAGGCACTTCGGCTTAATCCAACCTGCTCGACGGCCTCATGCACTGTCTTGACATCACCGGAAGCAAGCAGCTCTTTTACCTGCATTGTTTTCACCACAGCCTCTGGTAAAATATCTTCCCGTACTAAGTAATAGCGTTCATTCACAGAACGTCCTCTCCTCAAAGACTCATGTATTCATATAGTGGACATTATATAGGATGAATCACAAAAGGGCAATACGTGACACGTCTATTTTTCAAAAACTGTTTCTCACAGTATACAGGCTTATGCCTCTCTCATGTCAGAAAAAACAAAAAAACGCAGAGTCACGGGTGACTTCCCGATTCGCTGCGTTTCTCATTAATTATTTTCCAATCATCCATAGATGATATTCAATGGCTTGTTTCTATGGCTTCGCGGCTTAGTAGTAACTGCTGCTTTCCACGAATTCAAACTCAAAATCTCCGATACGCACAATGGTACCTTCCACAGCACCACGTTTGCGGAGCTCTTCATCCACACCCATGTAACGAAGTGTACGTGCCAGCTTCAGAATAGCCTCGTGTGAGTTCAACTGCATCCGTTTCATCATGCGATCAATCTTGGCGCTTTCCACAATGAACGTATCGTTCTCACGCACAATCCGGAAACCTTCGTCCTCTTTTTTCTCCAAGCTGTATACTTTGCGCTCGGAAAGATCGGACACTTCTTCTACCTCAGGCTCATCCGGAATTTGATCCAGCAGATCAGCCGCTCGGTATAACAGCTCCTGAATGCCTTGTCGGGTCAGCGATGAAATGGGCATCACTTCAATATCCGACTTCACTTCGCGAACCTGCTGCAAAAACTGCTCCAGATTGGCTTCGGAATCCGGCATATCCATTTTGTTCGCCGCTACAACCTGCGGTCTCTCGGCGAGCACCGGATTGTACAGTCTCAACTCATCATTGATCTTCTGCCAGTCTTCGAAAGGATCGCGTCCTTCCGATCCGGACATATCCACAACATGAATGATAACCCGTGTCCGCTCAACGTGCCGCAGGAACTCATGTCCTAATCCGATACCCTCATGTGCCCCTTCAATCAGGCCCGGCAAATCCGCCATCACAAAACTGCGGCCTTCACCCACATCAACGACACCCAGGTTAGGTGTAATGGTTGTAAAGTGATACGCCCCGATTTTCGGTTTAGCAGCAGATACAACAGACAACAACGTAGATTTACCCACACTCGGGAAACCGACCAGACCCACGTCTGCCATTACTTTAAGCTCAAGTACGATATAACGCTCTTCGCCTTCTTCACCATTCTCGGCAAGTTCAGGAGCCGGGTTTCTTGGCGTAGCAAAACGAATGTTCCCGCGGCCCCCACGGCCACCTTTGGCAACAACAACCTGCTGTCCATGACGTGTTAGATCAGCTAACACTTCCCCGCTGTCTTCATCCACAATAGTCGTACCTGGCGGAATGCGAACAATCATATTCTCCGCATTTGCACCATGCTGACTTTTGTTACGCCCCTTCTCCCCGCGCGGGGCTTTAAAGTGACGCTGATAACGAAAGTCCATCAAGGTTCGCAGGCCTTCATCTACCCGGAAAATAATATCGGCACCTCGGCCGCCATCGCCGCCAGCAGGACCACCCTCCGGTACATATTTCTCACGACGGAAAGAGACGATGCCGTCTCCCCCATCTCCAGCTTTTACATAAATCTTCGCTTTATCAACAAACATTGGTTACCCCTTCTTCCTATATTCCACAAGGCATTCTGAATTGTACAAACGTATCCTCAGACGGAAGCTGCTCCGTTCTGACTTTTTTACCTTTGAGTACTGCCGTTAATTGCCGCAGCGCTTCCGGATCAAGAGTTTGATCACCGTCCAGCCTGACGATTACATCTCCATGATCCTGTCCGAAGTTCAAGGTCAGTTTGCGAACCTCTCCCCAAGACGACCGGCCACCGCCATATTGATAGGCCCGAATTGCATCCGCAATCGCCCCCGTAAGCGACTCGCCATCCTCGGGAGAGACCAGAGCACTGAGCTGCAACTCTTCCTCCACCTGCACATGCAATTCCAGCGCGACTCCACTGGCTCGAAAAGACTGCAAATAAAATACGAGAGAAGGAATGCCTAATTTGGATATCCGACTTTCTTCTGTAACCCGCTCTTTTATTCTTTCCACACATTGCAGGGATTTATCAAGTTTGCCCAGCCGAAGATATCCGTATAACACCTGAAGATCGTTCATCCAGTCATGCCGATGATGATTTAATGAAGCTATTGCTGTTCTTTCCATGGATTGTATGATGGTTTTGCGTTCCGCCTCCGCCTGCCTCTTCAGCGCATATACAGAAATGGACATCGCCGCAACGGACCACAATGCGCATACGACGCTCGCGAAGGCCGCCGGATACAGCATAACGAAAACCAAAGGAATCACAAGTGAACATGCCGCAATCCACGGCACTCTTTTCCAGGATTTCATGGCTTCTCCCCGTTCTACAGAACTCGGTTGGTTTAGACCCACCGTAACCCAGTATAACATGTCTTATCTGCCAGTTCATTATCGAATAGTCGTTGAATGCAAAAAAACCTCCGGCAAAAATGCCGAAGGCTCCTTGGGCGGAATGCCGATATTACGCTTCTACTGCAGCTGCTACTGGAGCAACATTTACAGGGTAGATGCTTACTTTTTTGCGATCGCGACCCCAACGTTCGAATTTAACAACGCCGTCGATTTTCGCGAACAAAGTGTCATCTTTACCGATACCCACGTTTGTTCCTGGGTGAATTTTCGTTCCGCGTTGGCGAACGAGAATGCTACCACCAGTTACAGTTTGGCCATCTGCACGTTTAACACCCAGACGTTGTGCATTACTGTCACGTCCGTTCTTCGTGGAACCTACACCTTTTTTCGATGCGAACAACTGAAGATTTAATTTCAACATGATTGGTTTTCCTCCTTCTTCGCTTATTGGTGTTGCTGTATTTGAATATACTTCCCGTATGACTCTGCAATATTAGAGAGCATAACTACCATGGATTCGAGCAACAACTGTACCTGAGAAAAGGTTTCCCCTTTTGTCAGCATCGGTAAAGAACCGCTTAAAAAACCATTCTTCATCTTGGCATCCATTTCGACACCAGTCAATGCCTCAATCGAGTTCACCGTACCTACTGTAACAGCAGATACCCCGGCACATACGATATCTTCTCCACGCTTGGCAAAATTGGCATGCCCTTCAATGGAAAAGCGCTCGATGTTCCCGTCCTCATCACGAAAGATTTGAACGATAATCACTTATCGCACCTTCTTACGCTTTGATTTTTTCGATAGTTACTTTAGTGTACGGTTGACGGTGACCTTGCTTCACATGGTAGTTCTTTTTCGGTTTGTATTTGTATACAACAACCTTTTGACCTTTGCCATGTTTCTCCACTTTAGCCGTTACAGTAGCTCCGGAAACCAATGGTGTACCTGCTGTCAAACCTTGATCGTTAGATACAGCCAGGACACGGTCGAACGTTACGCTTTCGCCGTCGTTCGCATTCAATTTTTCGATGAACAGAACATCGCCCTCTTGGACTTTGTACTGTTTGCCGCCTGTTTCAATAATTGCGTACATTTGCCTTGCACCTCCTCATGTCTCAGACTCGCCCGTTCTCAGGTGACAGTGCCTTGCGGAACTGTGCTTGTACCTGGCCAGTGCGGTTACAGCATGTGCAAGACCAATAGGCTAAACACATACTTGATGATTATATCACGCAGCATAATAAAAATCAATGCAAAGGTAAAATATATCTTTTGCCCGTGCCGTGACAGGAAGAGCAGGGCTCCACGTAAGGCAAAGTGCTCTCTTCCCTCACCTTTTTACGAGTCAGTTCAAGCAACCCCAGCTTGGTCCACCCCAGAACAAAAGCCTTCGTCCGATCCTTCCGCAATTCCTGCTCCAGCGCAGCGGCCACCTCATACCGGTTTGACGCCTCTTCCATATCAATGAAATCCACGATAATCATACCGCCAATATCTCTCAGTCTCATTAACCTTGCAATCTCGACTGCAGCCTGCATGTTGGTTTCGGTTACCGTTTCTTCCAGACTGTCTCCGCCGGCCCCTGTATATTTCCCCGTATTAACATCAACGACCGTCAGCGCTTCGGTATGCTCAATGACGATATAACCGCCTCCAGGTAACCAGACTTTACGGGCAAAATCCTTGTTCAGCTGTTCCTGTACGCCGTATGCATCAAAGATAGATTCCGTTCCCGAGTACACTTGAACTTGAGGCTTGTGCCCTGGACAGATCTCTTCAAGTAACGCCTGGATTACCCGAGCCTGAGCTTCACTATCCGTAATCACTTCGTCACTACCCGGAGTATACACATCTCTGATAACTCTTTGAATCATACTCTGGTCCTGGTGCAACAGGCTTGGAGAAGGCAAACTGTCTGCTTTTTCTTGAATCAGAAGCCACTGAGCACGTAATGTCTCCAGATCGGTCTGAATTGCCTCATACTGTTCTTCAGCAGATACGGTACGAATAATCAGCCCTTCTTCGTCCCGGCATAGCTGCTCTCCCATCACTTTGAGACGTGAGCGATCCCCTTCCCGGGCAATCTTCTTGGAAACAGCCACATAACCCGCTACAGGCATGTAGACAAGCCAGCGGCCCGGAAGTGAGTAGTGCGTGGTCACCCGGGCTCCTTTGCTTCCTACTGGTTCCTTCAGCACTTGTACAATTAATTCCTGACCCGGACGCAGCAGCTCCGAGATGGAAGGTTTTACTTTGGGCTGCTTTTCGAGATGGGGATGAAGCACATCATCCACATACAGAAACGCATTCTTTTTCTGACCAATATCCACAAAAGCAGCCTGCATACCCGGTAGCACATTCACTACGCGCCCCTTGAAAAAGGAACCCAGCAACCCGCGCTCGCGTGTACGCTCTGCCGTGAATTCCACAGCTTTGCCTTCTTCCAGAAGCGCCATTTGCATGAGGTTAGGTTCATTATGTATTATCATTTGTTTCATGGCTTCACCTCTAGAAGACCCTTCAATTCATCCACATCCATTTCATATTATGGCAATACGTATCATACATGTATTACCCCATTTGAGAGCAGATTCATCAGCAGTCATCACAATTGATCTGTATTTTGTTGGAAATAAGACCCAATCACGCGCTGCTCAGGCAAAACTGCCATAATACGTCCCTGTTTGTTCATCACATATACCATGTGATATCTTTCCCTTTTAAATAGACGCAAAATAGTATCCAAAGGTTTCGCCGGAAACGAGATTATTGGCTGGGCCAGACTGCCTGAAGCCGCATGCCGGACGAATACAGCTTCCCGGTTCATCAGAAAACGGATAAATCGATAAGGCACGTTACGATAATCGGTAAAATTGGAGTAAAACAAAAAAAGGCCGATTAACAAAAGGTTTAACGGAAGCCCGTAATCACCCGAAAACCACTGGCTAATCGCAGCCAAAATAACCCCTGCGCTGCACAGGATACTGATGCGATAAGTCCACATGAGTGTGGTATAGTATGGAGCCCACAGGCTGACCATAGCTTGAACAATCTTCCCTCCATCCAGCGGTAGTACAGGCAGCAGATTAAACAGAGCAATAAGCAGGTTCGCCTGAATGATATAATCCAGAAACATCGGATCACCCAACTGAAATTGACGCAATAACAACACGATGCCAACCATTAACACGTTCTGTAGCGGGCCTGCCAAGGCAATAACCATCTCGCGATAAGCTGTGAGCTTCCCCCCATCTTCGATAACAGCCACTCCCCCGAAAGGAAGCATCTGTATGGACAGTACACGACAGCCCAGAAGGGCTGCCGCAGCTGCATGTCCACATTCATGAATAAATACGATGGCAAACAACGTAACCAGTTCAATAAAATGTCCAGTTAGCAGAGAGGTCATCATGATAATGACAAAAAACGGGTGAAGCGAGATCCGCACACCCCACACCCTAATCAAGGGCAACAACTTCCGCAGGGTCCACGTACTCTTCTCCTTCTTTTATCGCAAAATAAAGCGTAGCTGGCTGTTCCGTACTCCCGGCCTTCAAACTTCCCACCGCATTCCCCGCTTCGACCCAATCATTCACCTGCACGTCACTCTCATTCATCCGGCCATATATGGCTGTTACCTTGCCGGCGTGCTGAATAACAACGGTATAACCAGTGGAAGCATCTCCGAGAACCTCGAGTACCCGTCCCGCGCCCGAGCTGACTACTTGCACCAGTCCTCCAGCTGTCGCCGCGTCAGGAACAATCTCAATTCCCTTCATGCTCAACGCAAACGGCTGCACTACTGTTCCCGAGATTGGTTTCCCCAGAAGCGGCCGGATTCCCGATCCGTTCACTACATCGGTGGTGTGTCCAAGCACTGGCAAGAAAGAAGGTGTTCCACCAAAATTCCGTTCATACCATGCCGTAGCCGCGGCAAAGTCCATATCGTTATGAAGCACATCAGCAATGACAGTCTTAGGTGCTACTGTCCACGATGCATTCAGTTGGAACAATCCCCACACGCCTGCAAATATAACGGCACTAACTACTGTGCGCCGTAGCAACGACCGAAACAAATTAAAACCGGAACGCCCTGCAGGGCCAAAATGTCCGTTCTCCTTTTTCCACAGCCATTCCGGATCTCTTTCCGAAGGTTCCTCTACAAAAGTAAACGGCTTTTGCCGGGCCGTTTCAACATGCTCGCTATTTGTGCCGTGATCTTTACTTTCATCTATGCCTTGGTCTATTTTTCTATCTCTTTCTCTGCCTCGATCTCTTTCCCCTTCACTGTCCCAATGAAAAACCGGCTTTTGTTCTTGTAATACTTCATTCACTGCCCCATCCATAAGCCGCCGAATCCGCTCTTCTCTTCTCTGTTTGATTCTCCGTTTTGTATTCATGCCATGTCCTCCCGCTGAGGCTTGTTTACTACATCCTATGAAACAGCCACGGAGAATATGAACAAGCCTACGTACTGAACTGTAAATAAAACTACAGCTGGAACAGAGGAAAAAGAAAAAAGCCGGGCACAATGCCCGGCTGTACGCGTAATATATAATCAACTATGTTTGTTTTGAAGCTTGCTGAATTATATGATTTAACCCATTCCAAAAAATTTCTTGAAACGGGAGAACGCACCCTTTTTCTGCTCCAGCTGCATTAATGGCACGGTGTCTCCCAAAATCCGTCTTGCGATATTGCGATACGCAATAGCTGCAAGTGAATCCGGGTTCATCACTGTAGGTTCGCCCGAATTGGCAGCCTTGATCACAAGTTCATCATCTGGCACGATGCCAATCAGGTCGATGTTAAGTACTTGTAAAATACCATCGATATCCAGCATGTCACCTGATTTCACCATATTGTTGCGAATCCGGTTAACCACCAGCTTCGGTGACTGGATGTGTGAACTCTCGAGCAAACCAATGACCCGATCTGCATCACGCACTGCTGCATTTTCTGGTGTAGTGACCACGATGGCCTGATCTGCTCCTGCTACCGCATTTTTAAATCCCTGCTCAATACCGGCTGGGCAATCAATAATGACATATTCAAAATCTTTTTTAAGTTCCAGGATGATATCTTTCACCTGTTCTGGCGATACAGAGTTTTTGTCTCTCGTCTGCGCTGCAGGCAGCATGTATAATTCTTCGAAACGCTTGTCCTTGACTAAAGCCTGATTTAGACGGCAACGGCCGTCTGCAACATCGCACAGATCGTAAATAATGCGGTTCTCGAGTCCCATCACAACATCCAGATTACGCAGGCCGATATCGGTATCGACCAGACAAACCTTTTTGCCAAGCAGCGCCAGCGCTGTCCCGATGTTTGCCGAGGTGGTCGTTTTACCCACGCCGCCCTTACCCGAAGTGATCACGATCGCCTCTCCCATGAGCTACACTCCTTTAAACACATTAAAATCTCGGCGCAACCGAACGATATTGCTCATTTTGTCGATCTGCATCTGATTGTCCTGTAAATAAGCAAATTCCATTCCGGTTTCACGGCTCTCCCATTCATCCGGAGGCCGGCTGATCACATCTGCAATACGCAGTTGTGTCGGCGCAAACACCGATGCTGCAATGATAGCCTCTTCGTCCCCGCTGATTCCGGCATGAGCCATACCTCTGAGTGAACCCAATATATATATATCCCCAGTACACGTCACCGTGCCGCCTGGATTGATATCTCCAAGAAAAAGGAGATTCCCCTCATGGTGAAGCACCTGACCCGAACGTACCATGCCGCACATCGTCTCGATAGGCGGTGGGCCTTTGACCTCCTGTACAAGTGCAGGTGAGTCAATGGAACGGATTAGCAGATTCCCTTTTTGCTTCAAAATATCCAGAATCTCTTCTTTCTGGCCTTCGGTAACTTCCCGCGCTCCCAGCTTGATATCCACATGAACAATCGGTCCGGTCAAAATGTTTTGATGGCTGTGTTCCAGCTTATAGCGGAGCTCATAGAGCAATTCCTCGAATTCACATTGATCGTCCAACAGGAAAACCAAGCCGTCTCGGATGCCTTTAATCGTTACGTGATTCGATTTTACCGTCATAAGCCTGTCCCTCCCATCTCATAACATTTCGTGCCCCGGCTCCCAAGTTCCTGCTTCTTGCTCCATAAATGTCATCAGGAAGCTTCGTCTACCTTACTTTTAGGTATACCGATCTTCTCCAGCTGTTTGCGCAGCGGCACATAAATAATCAGGGCAAACACAAAGTGAACAAACAGATTAGGGATCATGTATTCAATCAGTGCCCAGTCAAAGGTCACATGATTAAGCTGGAAGAGTCTGTATAAGAAAAACAACATCGTATCATTCAGCAAACTCCCAAGCAGGACAACCGAAACCATGATCGGCAACGGTGCACGAGGTGCTTGGAATATCAATCCCATCATATAAGCAGACAACCCCATTGAAAATCCATAAGGGCCGATCATCTCCCCATAGAAGACCACATCGTGCAAGAGTCCAAACAAGATGCCCAGCACCAGAGCCGTGTGCCTATGATGATAGACAGCGAAAAACAGAATAACGACATAAACCAGGTTGGCTGAAATACGCATCTGCCAAGCCGACGGAATCAATTGTGGCAGGATGGTATCCTCGGCAATGAACAGAACGAACAGTAACAGAAACAGAACCTGTTTGCGCGTAACCATTATTGTTTAACCTCGGGTGGAATGATCACGATCAGCTCTTTCCAATCAAGGAAGTTGGCATACGGCTCAATGGTAGCTGTCTTGGTCAAACCATATTCACTTTTCTCAACACTCTTTACTTTACCGATACGCATGTATTTCGGAAAATTGTTGATGATGCCAGAAGAGATGATTTCGTCTTCTTTTACGATATTGGAATCCTCTGCGATCTTGGTCATCTTCAGCGTGCCACTTTTCGGATCATAACTCTCGATCATGCCAAACACCTTCTCTTTGCCTACAGCCGTAGCCGCAATCGCATTGGATGTTGGATCATTGGCATTCATTGAAGTTAACAGGTTCACCGTGGATGTATACGAGCTGACGTGACTGATTACCCCAACCAGCCCCTCCTGTGAAGTAACGGCCATACCTGGTTTAAGGCCTGCGTTTTCTCCGATATCAATATTAATCGTTCTGCTGTTCGGATCTGAATTGGCACTGATAACTTGCGCAATCCGAGAGCCGTAGTTATATCGATTCTTCTGTTCTTCCGTGAAGTTGAGTGCCTTCTGAAGCTGTACATTCGTCTGCTCCAGATCATTGTACTTCAACCGGTCACGCGTGTAATGCCCCATTGCGATACGTAGCTCTTCATTTTCCTCGTACACCGCACGCATGTTCGCTACATCTTTGAAAAAGCCCGCTACATAAGAAGCGGGCTTGTAAAATACGTATTGTACAAATCCAACTGAATCCTTCAGGAATTTCTCCGGCCAGGATAAATTGGCTCGCGGACTAAGCGTAAAGCCCATTAGCGCGATAAATGTAACAAGGCCCACCAGCAAAACAAAAAGTCTTTTGTTGCCAAGCAGTTTAAACAGTTCCAACACCCTCTAACATCCATTATTCTCTTCCGAGCCCAGCCCGGCGGGGAGACATCAGGCCTGAAGTCCCTGCGAGAATATCAGTCGATCTCCCCTGTTAAGCGGGTTATAGCTCTCCCGGGATATCCGGGCACTCACCATTGACGTGCTGTCATCTAATCGGGGATTAGACGACCAGCACCCCATTAACGCTTGGAACGAACTGCCGAACTGCTTCTGCTTTTGAACATATGAATATTCTCCAGTGCTTTACCTGTCCCGATCGCTACACAATCCAGCGGGTTCTCGGCAACAATGACAGGCATTCCTGTCTCACCGGCAAGCAGCTTATCCAGATTACGAAGCAATGCTCCGCCGCCTGTCAGAACAATTCCACGATCCATAATATCCGCTGCAAGCTCAGGAGGGCACTTCTCCAAAGTTACTTTCACCGCTTCAACAATAGCATTCACGGTATCTGCCAGAGCTTCGCTGATCTCATCAGAAGTAATGGTGATCGTCTTCGGCAGTCCTGTCACGAGGTCACGTCCACGAATCTCCATCGTTTCCACTTGCTCCAGTGGCATAGCTGAACCGATATCCATCTTCAATTGCTCGGACGTACGTTCACCGATCATCAGATTGTATTGGCGTTTGATGTACTGAATCACGGATTCATCCATCTCGTCACCTGCTACACGCACGGAACGGCTAGTTACGATACCGCCAAGAGAAATGACAGCCACTTCAGTTGTACCGCCGCCAATATCAACGACCATACTACCTGTCGGTTCCCATACGGGTAGATCCGCACCAATGGCAGCCGCAAATGGTTCTTCAATCGTGTAAGCCTCGCGTGCTCCCGCCTGCTTCGTTGCATCCTCAACTGCACGCTGCTCTACTGCTGTGATTCCGGATGGTACACATACCATCACGTTGGGATGACGCTGGAACATCGAGCGTTGCTTCTGCGCCTGACGAATGAAATATTTGATCATTGTTGCTGTTGTATCAAAGTCAGCGATTACGCCGTCTTTCATTGGACGGATGGCACGAATGTTGCCAGGTGTACGCCCGATCATTTTTTTGGCAGACTCACCCACCGCTTCAATGCTTTTCGTATCTGTACGCAGTGCAACAACCGAAGGTTCGCGCACCACAATTCCTTTACCTCGAACATAAACCAGCGTATTCGCTGTCCCCAAATCAATACCCAAATCTTTCGTAAAACCACCAAACATGACGTATTCTCCTTTTCTGCCTCATATTGCCGCTCCTATTTCGTTGCATGAGCGTAATTTTCATTTCCACGATCCGTGGAGCTAATATTCGCATTTTGTATTTTGAATCTGAAAAGTAAAGTGAACCTATCTTTGACGGACACGTCCGTTATCATTCATAGGAAAACATCAACGCCAACCATTATATTATACCAAGCCCTTCTCCTTCAAACTTACGTATGTTCCATCACCAATAACGAGATGATCCAGAACGTCAATACCCACGATGGCGCCAGCTTCAATCAATCTTTTGGTTATCTGAATATCTTCCGGGCTGGGCGTTGGATCACCGCTGGGATGGTTGTGAGCACACACGATTGAGGCACTGCTGCATTTGATCGCAGCACGAAATACTTCACGCGGATGTACAATCGAAGCATTCAGGCTGCCCATGGAGAGTGTTTCCTGAGCTATGATATGATTTTTGCTATTCAAAAAAAGACACACAAAATGTTCTTTCTGCAAATAACGCAGTTGTTCCATCAGAATATCCGCAGCATCACGCGGTGTACGGATCGTTGTCGAAGGAGCAAGCCTGCTCTTGGCGATCCGATGGCCCAATTCAATGCCCGCTTTAAGCTGAACCGCCTTGGCCTGTCCTATGCCCTTCATAGCCGTCAGCTCTTCAAGGCTTAGATCCATCAATGAGCGAATTCCGCCTGCTTCGCTGAGTATCCGCTGTGCCATATGCACTGCTGATTCCTGCCTTGTTCCTGTACGAAGTAATATAGCAAGCAATTCGGTATGACTCAAGGCGCCCGCCCCATATTCCATCATGCGTTCTCTCGGGCGTTCTTCCTGGGGGATGTCGCGCATCATGTGTTGAGGCGACTCCATATGTTCCCTCTTTTCGCAGCATCCATTTTAATTAAGTCTGTGGCAACACGTACACACCAAATCCCTCCAGCATGTCACTGAGTAAGGATAGAGGCAAACCTACCACATTAAAATAACATCCTTCAATGCGGTCGATCAGTGAAGCACCAATACCTTGAATAGCGTAAGATCCTGCTTTGTCCGAAGGTTCTCCTGTGTTCACATAAGCCCGGATGGTAGCTTCAGACAATTCCTTCATCGTCACATCGGTCTGACGATAATGCACCACCGAATGTCCAGTGACTGCATCAATACAAGCAACGCCGGTGAACACACGATGCTCCCGTCCTTGCAGCCGTGACAACATCTGTTCGGCATCCGCCTCATCGACAGGTTTACCCAGAATTTCGTTATCCAGCACAACTACGGTATCACTTCCAACGATAATAGCATCCCGCCCTCGGCCCTCGAGTCCACGAAACACAGCAAGTGCCTTGCGCAGAGCGAGTTCCTGCACCGTCTGTTCCGGTGTCCATTCCGATGGTGTGTTCTCGTCTGCATAACTCGGTATAACTTCAAACGCTAAATGGAGTGACGCGATCAGTTCCTTGCGCCGTGGCGATGTGGAGGCCAGAATAATCGGGCGCTGCTCTGTGTTATTCAACATTAACGGCTCCTTATACTACGGCAACACCTGCTCGAATCACAATAATAGATGTCACTAGTTTATTTTTTTGGTCAACATTCGTCATTCTCCTACAGTCTGCGATACAGCCATACGGCCGCAATGATACCGATCAGACTTAAGAGGCTCATTTGAAATTGAAATGAAAGGTCATAACTGAAAATATCCAGATCAGCCTGAGGCGACCAGCGAATCGTCGTGACCTTGGTTAGAAAGGCTACGGCCTTTACAGGCTGCAGTGCCTTGGCGATCCACGCTCCAGCCATCCAGCCGAGCAGTAGAAATAATAATAACACGCCGAAGTTTTTTTTCATCGGTTAATCTTCCCTCGCCATTTTTTGACACCCACATTATTATACGGGGTTTTGTACGTCAATACAAACACAAATCCGGCAGGGGGAACTATTTCCAGTTCCTTGCCGGACAGGGATTTTAAGGCGTTGTTATGGGAACGATATCCTTACTGCTTTATAGACTCAAGCCACTTTTTCTGTTGCAGCACATACTCCATCAAATCGGACTGAACCGCCCACATATGAACGACATCCGGATTTTTGTTATACTCGGCAACCGCTGTTATGGCGCTGTTCATGGATTTCTCCATGCTGGATACAACAGGTTGCGCATCAGCCGCCATGCCAGACGCTAGGCTTTTCATGCCGGTCATCCACGTTTGATGCTGAGTCTGCAGTGCTGCCATCACATCCGGTGCAATAGCTGCCTGAACCGGCTGCCCCAGCTGCTGGATCGACAGGGTTGATAACTGATCGACAAGAGCCGAACTGCTGCTGAAGAAAAGAGCAACGTCCTCCTGTTTGTTACCAAAAATCGCAGGATTCACTTCCGGGTTGACGATCTCTTTGACATACAGTTCGACTCCCTGGGACTTTAGTCTGGTACTAAGGAGCTTGGCCTCCTCACGATCAGCAGAGATGCCTGCATAGATGCGATTGCCATCTTCAGGATCGGAACCCGCAGCAATGCCTGCTTGGGTGAGTTCAAGCTTCGCTTGCTCCGCTCGTTCCGGGGAACTGAATACCCCGTATTGAAGGGCATAATATGTTCCACCCGCAGAGGTCGTTTCAAGCTGCCCTGTTGTTCCGGCAGCCCCCTCCTGACCTGTTACAGCAGAAACGGTCTGATTTACAGGAAGCATTTCATCCGGTTTTGCCGTACCGTCCTTGTTAAAAAAGGACAAGACAACCATCCCAAACAGAGCTCCGGTTACTAGTGCACCTGAAACAGATCCAATCATCTTCCATCCCTTGGGAGGTCGATTTCGTTTATATGAATAGTTCTCTGAATCCACTATCCAGTTATGACCCTGATCCAGGTCCTGACTTCTTTCAATGTCATACGGATCATGCTTCGCACTTAAATCTGATGCGTAGTCTGTATAGGTTGAACGAGGATCAGAACCAGCATCCGGATCAGAACTCTGGTACTTTAGCGAGTCCGTGTGTTTCGAACGTTCGGATCCAGATCGGGAAGCGTCTGCCAGAATCGTTCCTCCCCAGTCCACAGGCACGTCCTCCGCTATCCATGATGGTACTGTCGTGTTGTTTTGGTCTAGCCCAGGCTTCGGTAGCGGCTGGAATGGTTCAGTCAAGTCTTCGTTCATTTTGACCAGTGGACTGGATGCCGGCATCTCCTGGTTCCCCAGCTTGTCCGACTCGTGATCTCCGAAGCGAAACGTCATTCTGGCATTGCTCACCCGTACCCTCTCCTTTGTCCCATTTATATCAGCTATATGCTGTAAATAAAGACAATATTCCATGAATCGGTAAAAAGAATCATCCTGCATGTACCCCGTTATCAATGCACATACCAAAAACGCCTGGCTTCACGAAGAAGACAGACGTTTGAAGTATTCACCTTTTAACTTATACCTCTGTTATTTCAAGCCTTTGGCGAGTATGTCGCCCACTTTCCAAATATCCCCAGCACCCATCGTAAGCACAAGATCTCCTGGCTGAAGCCGCGGCTGCAGATCAGCCACAACTTCCTCTTTGGTAGGTAGATATCTTGCTGTTGCATTACTGTTCTGTACGATCAGTTCAACCAGTCTAGCCGAGTGCACACCTTCAATCTGCTTTTCGCCAGCCGGAGAGTAGATATCGGTAATCAGTACCTCATCTGCCTCGGCAAAAGCCCGGCTGAACGCATCCAGCAGGAAAAATGTACGTGTATAACGCTGCGGCTGGAATACGGCAATAATCCGTTTTCCTGTCGCTTTTGCCGCACTGATCGTAGCTTCTATTTCCGTAGGATGGTGAGCATAGTCGTCAATAATCAGCATGTCATGTGCTTCACCGAGCACTTGGAACCTTCGCTTGGCCCCATGGAACTGCACGATGGCCGCTGTAATTTTCTCAAACGGAATACCCGCCTCTAGACATGTTATAACTGTAGCCATCGCATTATACACATTGTGCTTGCCTGGTACCGACAATTCAACGGCCCCCATGGCAGCACCCTGATGATTCATCGTGAAGGAAATGCGGCGATCCCCAAGTACGATATCGGTAGCTGTGTAATCAGCAGCCTGGTCAATGCCATAAGTTGTAATGCGAGACTTAAGGTGCGGCAGGATAGCCTGCACATTTTCGTCATCAGCACATACGATGGCTGTGCCTTCTGGACGAATCTGACTGAGGAACTGCACATAGGCTTTCTTGAGTTCCTCGAAGTCACTATTGTAATTTTCCAGATGGTCAGCTTCGATGTTCGTTACGATGCCGAGCCAAGGATGATATTGCAAAAAGGAGCCGTCGCTCTCGTCCGCTTCCGCGACAACCCACTCGCCTTGACCCGCTTTCGCGTTTGTACCCAAATTCATGATTTCTCCGCCAATAATATAGGTCGGATCTGTCTCACATTGCTCCATGACCAGTGCAATCATCGAAGAAGTCGTCGTTTTGCCGTGCGCCCCTGCAACGGCTACGCCTTTCCGTTCGTTTAACAAACGTGCTAACATCTGCGCACGATGAAGAATAGGTATGTTTAGCTGCTCAGCAGCCACACGTTCCACATTATCCGCAGGAGCTGCTGTAGAGTAGACCACCAGGTCCGCTCCGTTCACATGCTCTGCGGTATGTCCAATATATATTTTCGCCCCTTTGGCTGCCAACTTCTCCGTCAATTCCTGTGAAGCGACATCCGATCCGGTAACGGTGTATCCCATCTCCAGCATAACCCGGGCGATGGCACTCATGCCATAACCGCCAATCCCTATAAAATGAACGTGTTCCGATGTATTTAACAAAACTTTCACCAACCTTTTTCAGAATCGGTTTGATGCAAAAGGGCTGCCCGCACGTCCGCAATCAGATAAAGCGTGCCGGAAACCACCCCCAGCTCCTCCGCTTCCGTCCGTGACTTCAATAGATCAAGTGCCTTTGCCCAATCAGGCTCGACGATGATATCCAGTTCCTGCTTCGCAATGGCGGGGCGTACCCGATCGACAATCTGCAACAATTCGGTTGCAGCCATTCTACGGCGGAAATCTGGTTCGGTCAGGATCAGCGTATCCACTAGTGGCAGTATATGCTGCAAATACGCTTCGTGATGCTTATTCGCCAGCATACCCATCATCAAAATTAACTTTTTTTGGGGATAACCATCGATAATGCTCTTGGCAAGCGACTCTGCCCCTTCGGGATTGTGAGCTCCATCGAGTACAATCAAAGGATTGTCGCTAACTTTCTCAAATCTTCCCGCCCAGAAGGCATGCTCAAAACCAAGTTTAATATCGTCTTCATCCAGCATAAATGCCATATATTGTCTTAGTAATTCAAGAGACATGAATGCAGCAGCAGCATTATCACATTGATATACACCTTGCATACGGATGTGAATGTTCAAATCACGGAATGGGCCAGAAAAATGGAGACTTTGCCCCTCCTTAATGCTATCCAGTCTGCGGTAGGAAAATTGATCGCCAGCCAAATACACCGTTGATCTTAGCTGCTTCGCTCGCTCCTGAATGACGTTTACGGCTTCAGGCTGTAACGCACAGGTCACAACGGGTACCCCCGGCTTAATGATACCTGCCTTTTCCCGCGCAATCTGCTCAATCGTATCTCCAAGCACATCCGTATGATCCATACCGATATTGGTGATGACAGACACAACGGGAGTAACAATATTCGTTACGTCCATCCTTCCCCCTAGCCCTGTCTCCCATACTACAATATCCGGGTAACACTCTTCCGCATAATAAAGCAGTGCCAGAGCCGTGGATACTTCAAACATCGTCGGTGAACCCAGCGGTGTAGACGCCATCTCCATCACGAATGGACGCAAGCGATTCGACAGTTTTAACAATGTTTCTTCCGGGATGTCTTCACCGTTATATTGAAAACGATTTGTAAACTTGGTGATATAAGGTGATGTATACGTTCCGACATCATACCCCGCTTGAAGCAGAACAGACGTCAAAAAAGCGCAAGTCGAACCTTTACCGTTCGTTCCCGCGACATGAATGAATTTGAGCCGTTGGTGCGGATTGCCAAGTTGCGACATCAGGCTCTCGATTCGTTCCAGCCCAGGCCTGATACCAAAAGGAATAAGGCCATTGATCCAATCCACGGCCTCGCCATACGTTTGTAAAGGAGTTGCTGTATCTGTCCCGTTTAATTCCGTCATCTGATTCACCTTCGGTTCTCTGTTTGATTGAAGATTGAAAAAAGCAGCCGGACGGTGCTGCGAGCATTCCATCCGACTCTTTTCCATATTAAGCTTTCAGCTCTTTGATCCGTGCAATGACTTTATCCCGTTTATCGGAATAATCCGCTTGTTTGGCACGTTCTTCCTCGATGACTTTAGCCGGAGCTTTTGCTACGAAACCTTGATTCGTCAGTTTTTTCTCCACGCGGAGCACTTCGCCTTCGAGGTTCTGAAGTTCTTTCTCCAGACGAGCCACTTCCTGCTCAATATCAATCAGGCCTGCTAGGGGCAAATATAACTCTGCTCCCGTGATGATCGCTGTCATCGCTTTGTCTGGTGAATTCAGATTCAATCCACTCTCGAATTCGGAAGTGTTACAGAAGCGTTTGATGTAATGACTGTTGCGCTCAATAATGCTGGATGTTTCATCACTATTCGCTTTTACCAATAATTCGATTTTTTTGCTCATAGGCACATTCACTTCGGCACGAATGTTCCGAACAGCGCGAATGGTATCCATCAGCAAGTTCATCTCGGCAACGGCTTCCGGATTCTCCAACGCAGGGTCGTATACCGGCCAGGAAGCGAGGGTAATCGTCTCTCCATCATGAGGCAGATGTTGCCAGATCTCTTCCGAGATATAAGGCATGAACGGATGAATCAGGCGCATAGTCTGATCCAGCACGTAAGCCAGCACTGATTGTGTTTTCTTCTTCGCAACCGGATCTTCTCCGTAGAATGACAGCTTGGCGAATTCGATATACCAGTCACACAGATCATCCCAAATGAAGTTGTACAATACGCGGCCTGTTTCCCCAAACTCATACGCATCGATTAGACGCGTAATATCACGGGAAGTTTCGTTCAGGCGGTGCAAAATCCAATAATCCGCTGTTCCGAGCTCACCGCTGATGTCACGTTCCTCGTAAGTGAACCCTTCCAGATTCATCAATGCGAAGCGGGAAGCGTTCCAGATTTTGTTGGCAAAGTTACGGGCCTGTTCCACCCGCTCCCAGCGGAAACGCAAATCCTGGCCCGGCGTACTGCTGGTCGAGATCATGTAACGCATTGCATCTGCACCATACTTCTCGATAACATCCAGCGGGTCTACACCGTTACCCAGAGATTTGGACATTTTACGTCCATCTGCGTCACGTACAAGACCGTGCATCAACACATCCTTAAACGGAATTTCATCGGTGAATTCCAGTGCCGTAAAGATCATGCGGGACACCCAGAAATAAATGATGTCATATCCGGTTACAAGCACATTCGTTGGATAATAACGCTGCAAATCTTCCGTTTCTTCCGGCCATCCCAGTGTGGAGAAAGGCCAGAGCGCAGAGCTGAACCAAGTATCCAGGACATCTTCATCCTGTCTCAGCTTACGTCCTGCATATTCAGGCATCGTGGTTGGGTCTTCAGCAGTGACAATAATCTCACCTGTCTCTTCATCATACCAGGCAGGAATACGATGTCCCCACCAAAGCTGACGCGAAATACACCAGTCACGAACATTTTCGATCCAGTTCAAATACGTTTTTTCAAAACGTTCGGGTACAAAGTTTACACCGTCTCCACTTTTTTGTTTCTGAATCGCTCTCTCTGCGAGAGGTTTCATCTCAACAAACCATTGTGTGGACAGATAGGGCTCAACTACCGCTCCTGTACGCTCACTATGCCCAACTTGATGCATATGGTCTTCAATGTTAATTAAAACACCCAGTTCTTTCAGATCAGCCACAATTTGTTTGCGGCAATCACTGCGATCCAGTCCCTGATATTTGCCGGCTTCAGCATTCATCGTTCCAGTCTCATCCATCACTGTAATCTGTGGGAGATCATGACGAAGACCTACTTCAAAGTCATTCGGATCATGTGCTGGAGTAATCTTCACCGCGCCACTGCCAAACTCTTTGTCTACGTAATCATCTGCGATGACCGGAATTTCACGTCCAATGATTGGCAGTACAAGGGTTTTGCCGATCATGTCAGCATAACGCTCATCCTTAGGATGAACGGCAACAGCGGTATCACCAAGCATGGTTTCCGGACGTGTCGTTGCTACGGTAATGTGACCACTGCCGTCTTTGAGCGGATAACGCAGGTGGTAGAGATGTCCCTGAACTTCTTTATATTCAACCTCAATGTCTGAGAGCGCCGTACGATTTACCGGATCCCAGTTGATAATGCGTTTACCTCTGTAAATGAGACCTTTTTCATACAGTTGTACAAACACTTTACGGACCGCTTTGGACAGACCTTCATCCAGTGTAAAACGTTCACGCGAATAATCCAGCGATAACCCCATTTTACCCCATTGCTGACGAATGGTCGTAGCATACTGATCTTTCCAGTCCCATACTTTCTCCAGAAACTTCTCACGTCCCAGATCGTACCGCGTCAATCCCTCTTCACGCAGCTTCTGTTCTACCTTCGTTTGGGTCGCAATCCCTGCATGGTCAGAGCCTGGCAACCACAGCGCATCGTATCCCTGCATCCGTTTCGTACGAATAAGGATATCCTGCAGTGTGAAGTCCAGCGCATGCCCGATATGAAGCATCCCTGTTACGTTTGGCGGTGGAATTACAATAGTGTACGGCTCAGCATCCTTGCGCATACCTGCTTGGAAATATCCGCGCTCCGTCCAGGTGGAGTACCATTTGTCCTCTGCAGCCTTCGGATCGTAAGTAGTCGGCATTTCTGTTGTTGCTTTTTTTTGTTCAGACATGTGTCATTCCTCCGTTACTTCATCATCATCGCTAAAAAAACCAAAAAACCTTTCATCCATCAAAGGACGAAAGGTTAGCTTTCGCGGTACCACCTTTGTTTCACGCTGACAGCAGGATAACCATATATCCTCCGGATCTTGCGTGACACTTCAAGCAGATAACGGCTGCGACCGGCCCATCCTACCTCTGAAGTTAATGAATGTAAAACATCCACCTCCAGTGCTCAAACAGGCAACTCCCGGGCGACTTCGATCAGTTGGTTCCTGCGGAATCTCACAGCGTATCAATTCCACTCTCTGAAAGGTCATACTGTCTACTACTCCCGATCCACGTCATTATTCAAAAAAACCTAAACACATCATACCTTGCTCGTGCGTGATAGTCAACCTGGCAGTAGCGGAACCAGGCTATCGGACAACTGTAATGTTAAAAAACAAGTAAAACCCGTAATCCTGGCAAAGGATTACGGGTAGTTTAAACTAGGATTACCTTAGTAAGTTTGACTAAGGAATATATAGAATTTGTCCTTCTTCAACAACCTGTTCGGTCAATCGATTATATAACTGAAGTTCTCTGGTGCTCAGCTGGTACCTGTCTGCAATAGCATCAAGTGTTTCTTCACGTTGAACAATGCACAGTTTGACTTTGCGGAAAGGCGTCTGATCTACAATCGTACCCAGAAACAGGTTTTTCCATTCCACATCTTCTCCATGGCTATCCTCTTCTGTAACAATCCCAGCGGGAATGTCCTCGCTGCGTTCGCCCTCAACTTCACGGACGGCACGGCCGGATGATAAGAGAGAAGAAATGCCCACGCCCTCTTCTTCTCTTCGTGATGATTCTTTCTTACTGCCAAAAGCAACCTTAAGCTCCGGCTTGTCTTCCGCCTCGGCTAACGCTTCAGGAATAGCCCCCTCACTCGGAAGAAAGATACCTTCCTCCGCAGTTTCCAGCGAAGAACGCCCCTCTTCTGACTGAGCCGATTCAGATGTTGCAAATACCTCTTGCCAATTCTCAGTCTGCGTCTGGGTGGAAGCATTAGAAAGCAGCTGTTCTCCTTGCGGGCCACCTGACCGCGATTCTTCAAAGTGCCATACCTCAGGCGCATTTTCCTCAAGTGGCTTCCATGCTGCTTCAGAACGCTCCTGCACCGAAGCGTCTGAACTCCATGATCCCGGATTCTTGGATACGCTATCTACTGAAGGTTCAGGCCATGCCGAGGCTTCATCCTCTATCGGAAGCAGTGGCTCGGATTCAGGATACGAAGCCAACCTGTCAGCCGTCTCAGCCATGAATGACGAGATTGGTGAAGGTGCTTCATCTATTCCATTCGATGCTTGTGATGTTAAAAACTCCTCACCTGAACCTGAATCAGGCAATCTGTTTTCATCAGCTTCATCCGTTGAGATAACATCAGATGCTAACGGCTCGGCTGATGCCTGGTTCCAGTAAGTTTGCGAGAGCTCTTCAACCCCCGATTCTTGCTCACCCCTTGGAGATAAATCAGCTAATTCTGGAGAACCATACGCAGCAAGCTCGGCTGCATTTGCCAGTTCGTTCTCTTCATTGCGCAGCCCGGCTTGTTCCGACAGCTCGAACGGCTCGGTCTGATGCAATTCACTCTCCCTGTTATCCGACTGAGCTTCAGGCGAATGAACAACCGTGAATTCATCTGCCGACCATACCTGCGGTTCTTCTGCCGGGAAACCTTCAATGCCTCGCA
Source organism: Paenibacillus sp. TSA_86.1 (assembly GCF_052691815.1). NCBI lineage: Bacteria > Bacillati > Bacillota > Bacilli > Caryophanales > Paenibacillaceae > Paenibacillus > Paenibacillus sp. TSA_86.1. The sequence goes on from NZ_JBQZGE010000014.1 coordinate 29,828, forward strand.
GAGATAATACACCTGTGATATTCAGACTCCGGCTGGATAACAGATCTACATCGAAATTTTCAATTTCAATCGAAATATCATCAATGGATCTCACCCGGTTCAATGGCACGGTAATTTCGACAGGAATAAAATGTTTTAACTCCTCCGAATCTTCGCTTTCTCCCCGGTACGTTCCTGTAAGCAGCAGATGCCCCCTCAAGGTAGCATGGTCGTCCTGTCCAATCACCTGAATGCGCGGATATAGTTCGATTTCCTCCAGTTCCTCTATGGCCGGCACTCCCTCAGACAAATGAACGCGCTCGTAAATATCGAACCGCAAACCATAAGGTTGATTCAACAAAGGTGGCGTCCTCCTTTCGGCATATGTTCACCATGATCCTTCTCATGGGACTGATCCATGGTCCAATCCTTCGTTACCCATCTATATGCCTTAAATGGGATGGGCATGCCACCTTTTGTGAAAAAGCCCGTTCTGTATATGTTGAACTAAGAGTTTACACAATCCACTCCGTTAACGTGTAAAAAATAGCTATCTTATATAGTCACAACACTTTTTAAGCACCTTAGGAAACCAAAAACAAAAAACAGACCTGCTAAATCAGGTCTGTCCTCCTACGCTATTACTCTCCCTTGCTACCAATTGTTCAAAATCCGCCGGCCAAGGGTCCTGCACTTCAATGAAGACTCCGGTTAAAGGGTGTTTAAAGCTCAGCACTTCGCCATGCAATGCCTGTCTGCCAATGATGTCTGCACGTCCTCCATAAAGTTTGTCACCTAGAAGTGGATGACCGGCATAACTGAGGTGCACACGAATCTGATGTGTACGCCCGGTTTCAAGCTTCAAACGTACGAGTGTTGCCCTGTCCCATACATGTACGATGTCGACATGAGTAACCGCGTCTTGCCCTCCTTCAGAGACACGTCTGCGCTGCTTATGGTGCCTGTCCTTGCCAATCGGGGCATCAATCTTGCGCAGATCGCTGGAAACTTGGCCATCTGCAATGGCAACATACTGGCGATCAATCGCTTTGCGCCGCATCGCTTCGTCCAATTTGGCAAGCGCAAATGCATTTTTGGCATATAATACAGGGCCAGTTGTATCTTCATCCAGACGATGAACATGACGCACACGGGCTTCGATTCCATTCATCTCATAATACGAAGCTACTGCATGATCCAGCGTAATAGCCTGATCTTCGCGGCTTCCATCGGCATGAAGCTTCATCCCCGCCGGTTTGTGTACAACCAGACAGAAATCATCTTCGTACAACACATCCAGATCAGCCCAGCGCGGCTCCACATCTAACGGCTGCACAGCAAAAAGGGCCAGCCGAAGCCGGTCCCCTGCTAGCTGTACTCCCTGGGTTGCCTTGAGCTGACGCAGTAGCTTTTCCGGGAACTCAAGTTCAGACAGGAGCCATTGTTCAGCGGCAGTTTGCCTGTCCTCTTTTCCGGTTACCGCCTTGCCTGGCATCAGCTCAAGCCATTGACCGCGACGTTTCCAGCTTTTTATACTCATAACGATTGCAAAGCCTTACGGTTCGCCTCGATGGTATCTTCGATATCCCGCTCCGTATGCACACCAGACACAAACATCCCTTCATACTGGGAGGGCGCCACGCTTACTCCTTGATCAATCATCGCTGCAAAATAACGGCGGAACTGATCCAGATTGCTTTCCTTTGCAATATCATAGTTCGTTACTGGAACAGCACTGAAGAACGGGCATACCATTGAACCGACACGGTTAATCGTTACCGCAACGCCTGCTTCTGCTGCATTTTTCTCGAATCCTGCCTGCAAACGCGCAGACAACATCTCCAGACGATCATATACTTCCGGTGTCAAAAGTTTCAGTGTCGTGTACCCTGCCGCCATAGCCAGCGGATTACCACTTAATGTACCCGCCTGATAGATTGGCCCTGTCGGCGCAATCTGTTCCATCAAATCCCGGCGACCGCCATATGCTCCTACAGGAAGACCACCACCGATGACTTTACCCAGACACGTCAAATCCGGTGTAACGCCGAAACGGCCTTGTGCACAGTTAAGTCCTACACGGAAACCGGTCATAACCTCGTCAAAGATCAACAGGCTTCCATACTCCGTAGTCACACTGCGCAGCCCCTCCAGAAAACCTGTAGCCGGAGGTACTACCCCCATATTGCCAGCAACCGGCTCCACGATCACAGCCGCGATCTCTTCTCCGAATTTTTCAAAGGCCAACCGCACAGACTGCAAATCATTGTAAGGAACCGTGATGGTATTCAAAGCCACCCCTTCAGGCACTCCCGGGCTATCCGGCAATCCCAACGTAGCTACTCCCGATCCAGCTTTGATAAGCAAGCTGTCTGCATGTCCATGATAGGAACCCTCAAATTTCAAAATTTTACTGCGTCCAGTGGCCCCGCGAGCCAATCGTATGGCACTCATCGTGGCTTCCGTACCGGAATTGACCATACGCACGATATCGATGGAAGGTACACGCTCACACACAAGCTTTGCCATTTCTGTCTCAAGCAGAGTTGGTGCACCAAAGCTTGTACCTTTAAGAGCTGTCTCGCGAAGTGCCTCCACAACTTCAGGATGAGCATGTCCCATAATGAGCGGTCCCCATGAACCTACGTAATCGATAAACACATTGCCATCAATATCATAGATTTTGGAGCCTTCCCCGCGCTCGACATAGACCGGCGTGAGTCCCACGGATTTGAACGCCCGGACCGGACTGTTTACTCCACCAGGTATGTACTGCTTGGCTTCCTCAAATGCGCTGCGTGAGCGCTCATCATTGCGGCGATTGCCTTGTTGTACAGTCATAAATATCCTCCTTAATATACATTTACTTTTCAGCCAGCCACCGGGATGCATCTTTGGCATAATAGGTAATAATCATATCTGCCCCTGCACGTTTCATGCTAAGCAAGATTTCCATGGCCACCTTTTTCTCATCAATCCATCCCTGAATTGCGGCCGCCTTCACCATCGCGTATTCTCCGCTTACATTGTAAGCAACGAGCGGAAGATCAAACTGATCCTTAATGGTACGCATAATATCCAGATAGGACAGAGATGGTTTAACCATCAATATGTCCGCTCCCTCTAACACGTCGGTTTCAGCTTCACGCAGTGCTTCCCGGGCATTCGCCGGATCCATCTGATACGATTTTCGATCCCCAAATTGCGGTGTGGAATCTGCTGCTTCACGGAATGGTCCGTAGAAAGCCGAAGCGTATTTAACAGAATACGACATGATTGGAATATGGTTGAATCCATTTTCATCTAATCCTGCACGAATCGCTTGCACAAAACCGTCCATCATATTCGAAGGTGCAATAATATCTGCGCCTGCCTTGGCTTGCGATACCGCCGTTTTCACAAGCAATTCCAAGGACTCGTCATTCAGAACATCGCCGCAGATGTGTCCATCAATCTCCGTGGTGTGCACCATGCCACAGTGGCCATGATCGGTAAATTCACATAGACATGTGTCTGCAATGACCAGCAGTTCGGGATACCAGGACTTGATCAATCTCGTCGCTTCCTGCACAATACCATCATCTGCAAAACCGGACGAACCTACACTGTCTTTCGTTTCCGGAATTCCGAACAACAGTACTGCCGGAATGCCCAGTTCAGCAATTTCTTTGACTTCTTCCTGTAGACGATCCAGCGAGAAACGGAATACACCTGGCATCGATTTGATCTCAGACTTTACATTGTTGCCATATGTGACATAGATCGGTTGAATGAAATCATCTACAGTCAAGTGTGTCTCTCTCACCATGTTGCGAATACCTGCCGATTGACGTAAACGGCGATGACGCACGATTGGAAAACCCATCTATTATATACCTCCCTAAATTTCATTTTCTAAAAAGGGAAGCGCGCTGGTTCTTCACGAATTCAGCACGCTTCATATGTTCTACCACAGCTAGTCCAGCCTAATGGCTACCAACACTAGCGGCAGCTCGCTTCCATTCACATAAAACATCGATCAGGCTAGTCATCGTGGCTTCCTTAGCCATCAAAGTAACCTCAAGTCCGGCAGCCTCTGCGGTCTCGGCTGTAACCGGTCCAATACACGCGATCTGCACTCCCTTGAGCAATGTTAGTGGGTCCTCCAGACCCATACGCTTCAACATCTTCATGAAGTTCTTCACGGTGGATGAACTGGTAAAGGTAACCGCATGGATACCGCCCTCTTCAAGCAGTTTAAGCAATTCATCGTCATCCTCACCTGCAAGAATCGTGTCATAGATGATGGCCTCCGTAACGTGCAGTCCTCGCGCTCTCAACTGCTCCGGCAACCAAGACCGTGCAAGATCCCCGTGTGGAATAAGCACCTTTTGATTGGCCTCTAATTCACTTTCGAACGCTTCAAGCATGCCCTCCGCTTGAAAAGGCCCTTTGACAACTTCAGGCGCGATACCGTGCTTGCGCAGTGCTTCTGCCGTCGAGGGTCCAACTGCTGCAATTCTTGCCTGATGAAGCGAACGAATGTCCTTGCCTTCGTTTTCCAGATGACGGAAGAAAAACTCTACACCATTGACACTTGTGAAAAAGACCCAATCAAATGTATTTAACGCATGCAGCGCATCTTTGACACTTTGTTTGGAGGATTCGCTGGATGGCATAACCGTCTCAATGACCGGGAACTCATAGGGTTCACCGCCGAGTTCTTCGATGCGGTTCACCAGTTCACTCGCCTGACTACGGGCACGGGTAACCAGAATTCGTTTGCCAAACAGCGGCAGCACCTCTGCCCATTTCAATTGCTCCCGCTGTCTGACCACATCTCCAACGACGATAACGGCGGGTGGCTGAAAATTCGCCGCAATGACTTTGGCTTCGATATCCTCCAGCGTTCCCGTGATCGTATCCTGTTCCGCCCGAGTCCCCCAACGCACAAGCGCCACAGGTGTAGTAGACGGACGACCATGACGAATGAGCTGCTCGCTAATGTAACCAATCTTGGCGACACCCATCATAAACACCAGTGTGCCCGTTGCATTCGTTACTTTATCCCACTGAATGCTGCGATCCAGCTTGTCCGGGCTTTCATGACCGGTAATGATGGAGATGGAAGAGGCATAATCCCGGTGTGTCACCGGAATACCCGCATACGCAGGTACGCTGATTGCTGCTGTTACACCAGGTACAATCTCAAACGGAATGCCGTTTTTGTGCAACAATTCCGCTTCTTCCCCTACCCGTCCAAATATGGTCGGATCTCCACCTTTCAAACGCACAACCACTTTGCCTTCGAGAGCCAGGTCCACAAGGAGCTGGTTAATCTCTTCCTGTTTCATCGTATGTCGATCCGGTCGTTTCCCTACATAAATTTTAACTGCACCGGGTTTCATTAGTTTCAGCAATCGTGGACTTGCGAGCCGATCATAAACAACGGCGTCTGCCTTGCCGATGCTCTCCCACCCTTTTACCGTAATCAGTCTTGCGTCTCCAGGACCCGCACCTACCAAAAAGACTTTCCCCGCCATGCCTTCATCCCCTAACTTCTGCCAGTATCTGTTCAGCTCCGCGATCAATTAATCTCCAAGCCACTTCTTCTCCCAGGCGAACCGGATCTTTACCGCTCAACGTTTCCTTCAAAATCAGTCCGCCATCCGGCGTACCGACCATACCTGTTAATTGTAACTTGTTTTCACTGTTCAGGGAATCAGCTTCTTCCGGCACCCACACCGCATGTGCACCAATCGGTACCTGACAACCTCCGTTTAACACGCTCAAGAAACGACGCTCTGCCATGACTGGCGAAGCTGTCGCCGGATCGTTATAGAGGGACAGCAGATGTAGTAACTCCGTATCATCCTCACGGCACTCAATGCCAAGAGCCCCTTGACCCACAGCTGGAAGGCAAGCTTCCTCAGTCAAATATTCCGTAATCCGATCCTCCCAGCCCATCCGATACAGACCTGCTGCTGCCAAAATGATGGCGTCCAGTCCCTCGGTTTCGAGCTTCCGCAGGCGTGAGTCGATATTGCCACGGATAGACTCCAGCTGCAGGTCTGGGCGATAGGCCTTCAACTGACTTGATCTTCGCAGACTGCTTGTCCCAACCCTTGCTCCCTCTGGCAATTGATCCAGTGTAAGGCCGCCGCGAGATACGAGTGCATCCCGAGGGTCTGCCCGCCGGGGAACTGCACCATTAACCAACCCTTCGGGAAGCTCGGAGGGCATGTCCTTCATACTGTGCACAGCCATATCGATGGTACAATCCATCATCGCCTGTTCAATTTCTTTGACAAACAATCCTTTGCCGCCCACTTTGGACAAGGTGACATCCAGAATGAGGTCTCCCTTCGTCACGATCTTATGTACCTCAAAGTCAAAAGCTAAACCTTCCCGCTTACAAATATCACGTAAATCTTGAATCACATACCCGGTCTGGGTTAACGCCAGAGCACTTTGTCTGCTGCCCACTTTAATTGTACGCATATCTACATTTCCTCCTGATTACGGGATATCCAGTTCCCGATTTCTTCTTCGGTCCACCACTCAAACTTCCCCGTACGTATCGTATCCAGCATATCCATTTCCGTCAGACGCCGCAGCAATGTTCTTCTGGCTGCTTGAGGCAGTCCACGGGACTTGATCTCCATTCTCATCTGGTGTAAAAAATCAAGATACGTCTCGTATTCATCTCCGAACTGCTGTTCAAGCAAAGCACGAATCTCCGCCGCCGCCGCAGGTCCTGCACCGGCAGTCGAGATAGCAATACTTAACCGCCCTCGTCTGACCACACTCGGCGTAATAAAGCTGCTATTGCCAGATGATATCGCATCATTCACCAGTATGGCCGCCGCTTCAGCCTCTTGAACTATAGCAAGATTCACATTTTGATCATCCGTTGCAGCATATACGAGAAAGGCCCCCCGCAAATCTCCATTGCGGTAGGACCGGGCTATCCAATCGATTCGGGATTCCTGATGCAATTGTTCGAGAGCAGGCGTAAGCAGAGGGCTAACCACCGTAATTCGGGCTTCCGTCTGCAATAATCCCCTCACCTTACGCTCAGCGACACGCCCGCCGCCGATCACAAGTATGGATCTGTCTGAAATATTCACATAAATCGGCGTGTAGTGTTCCATACCCTTCACTCTCCCGTCCAGCGATGAAACGCCGAATACGCATTGGATATAAAGCTGATGATGACAAGCGCATAGCCAATCAATGTCCATCTGGACATGACCATCATCGAAAACTGTTTTCTTCTCTTCACGATAAAATAGCCGACATAGATGGCAATCGCCAGACCTGTCGAAATGACCTTCAAGTCCAGCAATAGATGCCAGCGCCGTTCCGCCACGATGGACAACACAGCCAGCACAACGGATACTCCCAGAAGCGGCGTGCCAATCAATGTTGCGCCATCCATATATTTACCGATAACCTCCAGGCTGGGCAGACGACGCACCGTGTCATTCCATTTTTTGTTTTTCAACTTGTGATGAAGGAATAGATACAACAAAGCGAATACGGAAGCAACCGTCAGTGCCGCAAAGCCCAGGTTGGCTAGCGTAATGTGCATAATCAGCAAACCATGAACTGTCTGCCAATTGTGCAGCGAGATTTCACCTGCTGTAAACCATAACCGGTTCAGTACGGTCACCGAGAATCCAACGATGTTGAGCAACAAGATAGCAAACTCCGAGCGCTGTACCCGAGTCATAATCAATGACATCAGAACGATGCTGAACGAGAAAATAAACAGAAAATCAAAGGTAGTATAAATAGGGAAGTGACCTTCGATCCACATGCGCAGAATAACATGGGTTACCTGCAATCCCCAAACAACAACAAGAAACCCTGTGCCTGTCCGCTTCGCCCCCGCATTGCGTCGAATGCAGTCCGAGAAATAGAACAGTAGGCTCAGGGCATACATATAAATTAAAGCCTCATAGACTTGTTCAGCAAGGGTCATGCTGCTCACCTGCCTTATACGCCTGCCGGAATATAAGCCGGCACGGGTTCTTGCCGGTTTTCGTTAAGGTGAACCGCTGGTTTGCCCAGAGCTGTTGCGTCACTCTGATTCACTTTTTCTGCAGCCATATCCACTGCATCCTCCAGCGCGAAAATCTGCGTAAACATGCGCAGTGCTTCATCACCTTGCTTCGTACCTGCCATTTCCTTGATCCGGTTGATCGGATCGGTCGTCATTTGATTGACAATACTCTTAGTCAATCGACGAATGACTTTACGCTGATGCTCATCGAGCTCTGGCAGTTTGTTAAACAGGCTATCCATCGTTTCTTCGTGAATAGACACGCCCTTCTCTTGCAATGCCCGAATGACTGGACGAACACCGAGTGTTCTGAGCCATTGGTAATAATCTTCCATCTCCAGCTCAATCATTCTCTCAATCTTTGCCGCTTCCACCTTACGCATCTCCAGATTACTCTCCACAATGCCTTCCAGATCATCGATATCGTAAAGGAATACGTTAGAGATTTCGCCAATAGCCGGATCAATATCGCGTGGTACTGCAATATCAATGAGGAACAGCGGACGTGCTTGCCGGCGCTTCATGCCTTCCCGAACGATACCTGCATCGAGAATATAACGTTCAGCCCCAGTCGAACTGATGACGATATCAACCTCACCCAATCTGGTCAGGGCCTGCTCCATCGTACATGGCGTTCCCCGAAATTTGCTGGCAAGCTCCTCGGCTCTGGCGAGCGTCCGATTGGCCACAATAACTTCAGATGCCCCATTGGCATACAGGTGTTTAACTGTAAGTTCACTCATTTTGCCGGCACCCAAAATAAGCACCTTCTTATCTGTGAACATACCAAAAATCCGCTTGCCGAGTTCAACCGCAGCATAGCTGACAGAAACGGCACTCTCCCCGATTGAGGTCTCCGAATGCGCCCGTTTACCGAGGGTAACTGCCTGTTTGAACAGTTTGTTAAACCAGGTGCCGGTTGCTTTCTCTTCCTGCGCTTTGAAAAAAGCCTGTTTCACTTGGCCTAGAATCTGAGTCTCTCCAATGACCATTGAATCCAGTCCGCAAATGACCCGGAACAGATGGCGCATGGCTTGATCATCCTCATATATATATAAGTGTTGCGTAAATTCTTCCCGTGGAACGTTAAACCATTGCTCCATGAATGTTCGTATAAAATAACCGCACATGTGAAGACGGTCGACCACAACGTACAATTCCGTACGATTACAAGTGGCTACGATTACACCTTCCAATACACTCTTGGTCAGCTTGAGCTTCTGCAGCGCTTCAGACAAGTCCTTTTCTGCAAATGTGAATCGTTCTCTGACCTCTACAGGCGCCGTGCGATAATTCAAACCAACAACAACGATGTGCATTGCAAGTTCACCTGCCTAATAAATTTCCAATCAAAGTGCTTACTGTATATCTCTATCCAATTATGATTGACATAGTTAATTATATCACACATCACGTCCACCACTCGCCCGTTTTTATGAAATGTTTATGAAATCCACATGATGATTATCATATGCATTGTCATTTATTGTAGTGTCTCACCAATGTTCACCGTTATGCGTTATATGAAACGAATGATGAATATTGAAGAAGTTCAGGAAATTCGAAGGCGAATTCAAGACTGCTTACAACAAATAGTCATGGAATCATTCCATGACTATCTAGGTGCGGAAACATGATGTGTTTTCAAATGTTAAGGTTAGAGATTGTTGTCTTCAGCTACGTCTACAGCCTCGTTGTCGGCATCCTCTTCAACGGGTGCGTACTTGTCTATGCGGGCGTGACGGGTAATAATATCCCAGAGTTCTTCCTTGCCCAAACCTTCCTCGGATGAAAAAGGTACAAATAAGTCGCCTGAGCGAAGACCCAATCCTTCTTTGATCACTTTAATGTGTTTGGCTCTGCGTGTCTTAGGGATCTTGTCCATCTTCGTAGCCACAACAACTAGTGGAAGACCATGATGGCGCAGCCACTCATTCATCATTTTGTCATCCTTGGATGGTTCATGTCTCATGTCCACCATCTGCATAACCAGCTTCAGTTCATCGCGTTGCAACAAGTACTTCTCCATCATTTTACCCCAAGCAAAACGCTGCTCTTTGGAAACCTTGGCGTAACCATAGCCCGGAAAATCGACGAAATACAGATCCTGATTGATCTTATAATAGTTCAGCTGCTGGGTTTTACCCGGAGTAGAACTTGTACGCGCCAGATTTTTGCGGCTGATCAAACGGTTGATCAGTGATGACTTACCCACGTTGGAGCGTCCAGCCAGAGCAACCTCCGGCAGACCGTCATCTGGATATTGTTCAGGCCGAACGGCACTAATAATAAACTCAGATTGATTGACTTTCAAATTGCATCTTTCCTCTCTTAAACACCTGGAGCACAACCATTTCTACATTTCTGCTCGTATTATGCCATCATTCCTTCTATCATACCAAAAAAACGACCATTGTACTCAAAAAAAACAACTATTATACCCAAAAAAAATATCAAATCATAACAAAAGAACCGTTCCAGCGGACGCCGAAGGCTCCACAGAACGGTCTTCTTTACATACGATGTTTCGGATAAGCGTATTACAGTTGAATGCCTGTCTGTTCAACAAGTGCATGCTGTAACACCTGATCCATATGGGCTACGGGCACAAATTCCACATCTTCCTTGATACTGTCCGGGATATCACGCAGATCCCGTTCGTTATCCTTGGGCAACAATATTTTTTTGTAACCCGCACGGTGAGCTGCAAGTGACTTTTCTTTCAAACCGCCAATCGGCAGCACTCGCCCGCGCAGTGTAATTTCGCCAGTCATGGCAATGTCCTTGGATACATGTTTGTTCGTCAGAGCCGAGATTAAGGCAGTCGCCATCGTAATACCAGCAGATGGGCCGTCTTTGGGAATGGCACCTTCCGGTACGTGGATGTGAATGTCATTTTTCTCATGAAAATCCGAAGCAATGCCCAGCTGTGAAGCTTTCGAACGTGTATAACTGAAAGCCGCCTGGGCAGATTCTTTCATCACGTCTCCCAGCTTACCTGTAAGAGTCAGTTTGCCTGTTCCCGGCACCACGGTTACTTCGATCACAAGTGTATCTCCGCCCACCTCAGTCCATGCAAGCCCTGTTACAGTACCAATCTGATCTTCCAGCTCAGCCATGCCATAGCGGAACTTGCCCGGACCGAGATAGTCCTTCACATCATCCGGCAAGATCACAATCTGGCCCTCTGCACCGGATACGATATTTTTAGCCGCTTTCCGGCAGAGTGATGCCATTTGCTGTTCCAAATTCCGCACACCCGATTCACGCGTATATTCGCGAATAACTTTGAGCAGGCTGTCCTCCGGCACTTCCAGTTGATCCTCTTCCAGACCGTGATCCTTCTTCTGTTTGGGCAGCAAATAATTTTTGGATATTTGCAGCTTCTCCAGTTCGGTGTAACCCGGGATATTCAGCATTTCCATACGATCCAGGAGCGGACGTGGAATGTTGTGCACCGTGTTCGCTGTGGTTATGAACATAACGTTGGATAAGTCAAAGGGCAGCTCCACAAAGTGATCACTGAACGTATTGTTCTGCTCTGGATCAAGTACCTCCAGCAATGCAGACGATGGATCTCCGCGGAAGTCGGAAGCCATCTTGTCGATCTCATCCAGCAAAAATACCGGATTGAGTGATCCCGCTGTTTTCATCCCCTGGATAATACGACCTGGCATCGCCCCTACATAGGTACGGCGGTGCCCACGAATCTCGGCTTCATCCCGAACGCCGCCGAGCGAGATACGCACAAACTCACGCCCGAGCGATCTTGCGATGGAACGGGCAAGAGAGGTCTTACCCACCCCTGGAGGACCAACCAGACAAAGAATCGGACCTTTAAGCTTTTTGACAAGCTTCTGCACGGCCAGATACTCCAGTACACGCTCTTTAGGTTTCTCCAGGCCGTAATGATCTGCATTAAGCACATCTTCCGCCTTTTGAATATCCAAATCATCATCCGTCACTTGACTCCAAGGTAAAGCAAGCAGCCAATCCACATAGTTACGGATGACGCCGCCTTCCGCAGAGCTTGCCGGCATTTTCTCCAGTCGATCAATTTCCTTCTCGACCTTTTCTTTTACCTTGTCCGGCAGGCCAAGACTTTCCATCTGATCGCGAAGCTCTTCCACTTCGCCTGCACGGCCCTCTTTTTCACCGAGTTCCTTCTGGATTGCTTTCATCTGCTCACGCAAGTAATATTCCTTCTGGGTCTTCTCCATCTGTTTCTTGACACGCTGGCTGATCTTGCGTTCAAGCTCCAGCACTTCGCGCTCATTGTTCAGGATGTCCAAAAGTTTCTCCAGCCGTTCCCGCACGTCGATGGTCTCCAGAATTTCTTGTTTGTCCTTGATCTTCAAGGACAGATGGCTTGTAATCACATCCGCGAGACGCCCCGGTTCTTCAATGTCGGACACGGCCGCCAGTGTCTCGGGGGTTACCTTTTTGGACAGATTGATATAATTTTCGAATTGGTTCAGAACCGTGCGCATGAGGGCATCCGTCTCGGGATGGGTATTATCTTCCTCAGGCAGTTCTTGCGCCAGCACTTCATAATATTCCTCGTTGTCCGTATATTCAATAATTTCAGCCCGTTCCAAGCCCTCCACAAGTACACGAATCGTACCATTGGGCAGCTTCAGCATCTGTCTCACCTTGGCTACGGTTCCAATTCGGAAAATGTCCTCTCGTGTGGGTTCCTCAATATTTACCTCGGCTTGGGAACATAGGAGAATCAAATGTTCTTCTACCATCGCTTTTTCTAAAGCCTTGACCGATTTCTCCCGGCCCACATCGAGATGCAGCACCATACTCGGGTAGACGAGAAGTCCTCTTAAAGGCAGTAAAGGAAAACGACGACCTTTCGTTTTGCTCGGTCCCATCGCTTTCGCACCTCCAATGGCTCTCAGGTTGTAGTCATTCATTATTCTATCAAATGTTCACATAAAAAACCAATGAAGGGAAGCGCTTAGCAGCTCCCCGAATCTGTAACCCGTCCCGGACGAGGTGCCTCTGCCTGTAAATAGGATGCGGATGCCGGAGGGAAAATCTCCGGTTTCGGTGCTGCAGTCTCTTCTGCCGCCACCTTCTGTTCCACTTGCTGTTCTCCCGGCTCCCATCCAAACACTTCGCGGAATACCTCCTGAACCGTATCTACAGGGATTACCCGTAAGCCATCCAGATTGTCAAAGATAGACTGCCAGTTCTCCGCAGGAATAATAACCGTCTTCGCTCCGGCCTGGAAAGCCGCCTCCACCTTCGCCAGCACCCCGCCAATCGGCTTCACGCGGCCATGGATACTAATCTCGCCCGTCATCGCCAACTCATGATCTACAGGGCGCCCTTGAATGGCTGAAGTGATTGCTGTTGCCATGGCAATCCCGGCTGATGGGCCATCAATCGGCGTGCCTCCCGGAAAATTCACATGTAAATCGTAATCACTCGTGCGGATGCCCATCGCTTTTAATACGGTTAACACATTTTCAACCGAGCCTTTAGCCATACTTTTCCGCCGGAGTGTTCGGGAACCGCCTCCAATCTCCTCCTCATCCACAACACCTGTGATGTTGATGCGACCTTGCTCTTTCCGAGCAGGAACAGCTGACACCTCAATCTCCAGAATCGTGCCCATGTTCGGTCCGTAGACAGCGAGCCCATTGACAAAACCGACCTGCGGCTTGGAAGGAACCTTACGATCCGGCCTTGGCTGGATCTGACTACTTCCCGCCACCCACTCGACATCGGAAGCCTGAAGTGTCTCCCGCTTTTCGGTGAGTGCAAGTCCAGCAGCAAGCTGAATGATGTTGACCGCTTCGCGTCCATTGGTCGCATATCGCTTGACCACCTCTACAGCATCCGGACAAGGACTGAACCCGATTTTCTGCACCGCATCTTCCGCAATTCTTCCAATCTCCTCAGGTAACAATGGACGGAAATAGACCTCCATACAACGGGAACGCAAGGCAGGTGGAAGTTCATGCGGAGAACGTGTCGTTGCTCCAACAAGGCGAAAATCCGCTGGCAGGCCATTCTGGAAAATATCATGGATATAAGCAGGAGTATGCGTGTCTTCCGAGTTATAGTACGCACTTTCCAAAAAGACCTTGCGATCCTCCAGCACTTTCAACAGCTTATTCATCTGTATCGAATGTAATTCTCCAATCTCATCAATAAAAAGCATACCGCCATGTGCTTTGGTCACCGCACCTGGCTTCGGTTGAGGAATGCCGGCCACGCCCATGGCTCCTGCCCCCTGATAAATCGGATCATGAACAGAACCAATTAGTGGATCGGCAATACCTCGCTCATCAAAACGAGCAGTTGTCGCATCGAGCTCTGTGAATTTGGCATCGGGTTTGAACGGAGAGGTCGGGTTTTTCTTGGCCTCTTCCATCACTACCCTTGCAGCAGCTGTTTTCCCAACTCCCGGCGGGCCGTATATAATGACATGCTGTGGGTTGGCACTACATAAAGCAGCCTTGAGCGCACGCAGTCCGTCCTTTTGCCCGACAATATCGTTAATGGTGGCCGGACGTGTCTTCTCCGCCAGTGGTTTGGTCAGCGAGATAGAACGTAGCTTGCGAAGCTTCTCCAATTCTTTCTTTGATTCACGCTCAACGGCAGTCCGGTTTGTTTTCTGGCCCCGAAGCAAATTCCAGAAGTATAACCCGATCACCACTCCAAAAAATAACTGTATCAACATGAATACCATACCCAAGTCACCCATATTTCAACATCCTCCTGTTCTGTGCTTCATCTCATCTGTGATCATTCTAATACTTGGTAGTATAGCCTTTTCAACGAGACGTAAACGGAAGAAAGGGATTTTGTGCCGGAGAATTTGTTTGCGGGCATGCAAAAAGCCCGCCAAGTATGGCGGGCCTTCACATTTCAACGATTTAAAAGTATCACGATCGCAGAATACGATCAGAATATTTTTTGAACACTTGTACATAAAAAAATTAGTGCGAACGGCCAGGGATGATACCTGTTTCTTCATAGGCTTCGACTATTTTGTCGATTTCCTTTTTCAGTTCCTCTACCATGATCTCTTCCGGCACTTTACGAATCATTTTACCATGTCGGAATAGAAGACCTTCTCCACGAGCACCAGCAATGCCAATATCCGCTTCTTTGGCTTCACCTGGACCATTTACCGCACAACCGAGTACTGACACTTTGATCGGCACCTTAAGTTTGGAGATATACTCTTCCACCTCGTTCGCGATGGAGAAGAGATCAATATCAAGACGTCCACATGTTGGGCACGAGATCAGTGTAGCTGCATTAGAAATCAAACCAAAAGTTTTGAGCAGGTCACGCGCCACTTTAATCTCTTCTACCGGATCAGCACTAAGCGAGATACGCATCGTTGAACCAATGCCCATGGAGAGCAACGCTCCCATGCCCGCTGAACTTTTGATCGTTCCCGAGAATAGTGTTCCCGCCTCGGTAATTCCAAGGTGCAACGGATACGGAATAATCTGTGCAGCTTTGGTATAAGCTTCAATGGCCATCGGTACATCCGATGCTTTCAGGGACACGATGATATCGTGAAAATCAAGTTCTTCCAAAATACCGATATGGAACAAAGCACTTTCGACCATAGCATCCGCTGTCGGATAACCGTATTTTTCAAGCAAATGGTTCTCTAGTGAGCCCGCGTTTACTCCGATTCGGATCGGAATACCTTTATCTTTGCACGCTTTAACAACCTCTTCGACTTTGGCACGTTTACCGATATTTCCCGGATTGATCCGAACCTTATCAATGCCATTCTCAATGGCAAGCAAAGCCAACTTGTAGTTGAAATGAATATCAGCTACGAGCGGAATATGAATCTGCTTCTTGATTTCCTTAATCGCCGCCGCTGCTTCTTCATTATTCACCGTTACACGTACCACTTGGCATCCGGCTTCTTCCAGTCGCAAAATCTCGGCAACCGTTGCTTCCACGTCTGCTGTTTTAGTCGTACACATACTTTGAATAATGACCTCGTTACTGCCACCAATTGTCAAGTTCCCAACTTTTACGGGACGGGTGTCCTGTCTTAAATACATGAGTGATTTCTCTCCCCACAACGTCAAAGCTCCACTCTGACAAAAGACCATATATAAGCCTTCTGCCCAAGTGGAGAACTGACAAGTCTATATTTCAAAGCTCAGCTGAAGATGTGCTGATTAAGCACTCTCTTCCTGCTTATCATCCTTTGATTGGCCAAGTTCAGGCACAACTTTTTTCTCAACAACTTCTTCGGTAATAACACAGCTGGTTACGTCTTCACGTGAAGGCACTTCATACATGATTTCCAGCATGATTCCTTCAATGATTGCGCGCAAACCACGTGCCCCTGTATTTCGCTTGATTGCTTCTTTCGCAATCGCCAGCAATGCGCCCGGTTCGAACACCAGATTCACATTGTCCAGCTCAAGCAGTTTTTGATACTGCTTCGTCAGCGCGTTTTTCGGTTCGGACAGAATCCGTACCAACGTATCTTCATCCAGCGGCTCCAAAGTAGAGATCACTGGCAGACGGCCTACGAATTCCGGAATCAAACCAAATTTCAGCAAATCTTCCGGCAATACCATACCCAGGTATTCACCTGGTTTCAGATCTTTTTGCTCCGTAGCGGCGTTAAAACCAATGACCTTTTTACCGATCCGGCGTTTGATCATCTGCTCGAGACCATCAAAGGCACCGCCACAAATGAACAAGATGTTTGTTGTATCAATCTGAATGAACTCTTGATGTGGATGCTTGCGACCACCTTGCGGCGGTACAGAAGCAACTGTACCTTCAAGGATCTTCAGCAATGCTTGCTGAACCCCTTCACCAGATACGTCACGAGTAATGGACGGGTTCTCCGATTTACGTGCCACTTTATCAATCTCATCAATATAGATAATGCCGCGCTCTGCTTTTTCTACATCATAGTCAGCTGCCTGGATCAGCTTGAGCAGAATGTTCTCTACATCCTCACCCACGTATCCTGCTTCTGTCAATGAAGTTGCATCCGCAATAGCAAAAGGAACGTTCAGGATTTTCGCCATCGTTTGTGCAAGCAACGTTTTACCGGAACCCGTAGGTCCTAACAGCAAAATGTTACTTTTGGACAGCTCAACATCCTCAATCTTGCTTTGTGTATTGATCCGTTTGTAGTGGTTGTACACTGCTACGGACAATGATTTTTTCGCTTGTTCCTGACCAATAACATATTGATCGAGGATATCACGGATTTCCTTTGGCTTCGGAATATCTTTCAGGTCCAACTCTTCATCATGACCGAGTTCTTCCTCTACGATTTCGGTGCAGAGTTCGATACATTCATCACAGATGTATACCCCTGGTCCAGCGACCAGCTTGCGAACCTGCTCCTGAGATTTACCGCAAAAAGAGCATTTCAGTTGCCCTTTCTCATCGTTAAATTTAAACATGAAACCACCCCTTTAGGAATTGATCGGTCTGCTGAGCACCTGGTCAATAATGCCGTACGTTTTCGCTTCTTCAGCACTCATGAAAAAGTCACGGTCTGTATCCCGCTCAATTTTATCAAGGGGCTGACCTGTACGATCAACATATATTTGATTTAGTTTTTGACGAGTTTTAATGATCCATTCTGCGTGGATTTTGATATCCGCAGCCTGTCCTTGAACGCCGCCAAGCGGCTGGTGAATCATCACTTCACTGTTCGTAAGCGCATATCTTTTACCAGGAGCGCCTGCAGTCAGCAAAAGAGAGCCCATGCTCGCTGCCATTCCTACGCAAATGGTCGATACATCCGGCTTGATAAATTGCATCGTATCGTATATACCCATCCCTGCAGTAACAGAACCACCAGGTGAATTAATATACAAGCTGATATCCTTCTCAGGATCGTCGGCTGCCAAAAACAAAAGCTGAGCTATGACAAGATTGGCTACATCGTCATCAATCGCACTGGTAAGAAAAATAATGCGATCCTTCAGCAAACGTGAATATATATCGTAAGAACGCTCGCCTCGATTGGTTTGTTCTACAACCATTGGCACCAGACTCATGAGACCAACCTCTTTTCTACATGTAATTAGACATTGCTAATTGTAAAGCAAACCCAAAATCATTTTAACATGTTCCTGTGACAATGTCATTTTTCAAGAATCACGTCATCCTAGGGATGTTTACGATTTAGCCTGATCATATTTAACCATGTTTTCTATGTATGTGCAAATAACATCCATCCTATGCCGCCTTGGCTTTTTTTATTTCCAACCAAGAACAAAGGTATGAAATTAACGAAAAACGGGCATCTTGCATTAAAATGAACCAACATCCATAATACCACTCATTTTTCTATAAAATGGATGTCATAATTTAAAAATAAGGCACGCAATAACTCACGTGCCTTATCGTTTATACAACTGTCAGAATCACACAGCTTGTCTTATTTTTCGTCAGCTTCTGCAGCAGCTTCTTCGGCTGGAGCTTCAACTGGCTCAACTACTTTGCTGTTCTCAATAAGAACATCGATAGTTTTGCGCAATTTCACTTCATCACGAAGGCTTTCCAGGGAGCCATTGCCTTCAAGAATGCCACGAATCTCTTCAGCAGGACGCTTGTAAGATTCAGCCATTTTCTCCAGCTCTTGGTTTACCTCTTCATCGGATACTTCGATGTTTTCCGCTTTGCCTACTGCTTCAAGCACCAGGTTATTACGTACACGTTTCGATGCATCATCTTGCATTTGTGATCTCAAATCAGCTTGAGTCTGGCCGGAGAAGCTCAGGAACATTTCAAGGTTCATACCTTGGTTGCGAAGACGGTTGTCGAAATCGCGCATCATGTTCTGTACTTCACTTTCAACCATTGCAGAAGGGATGTCCACTTCAGCGTTCTCAGCTACTTTTTCTACAACTGCATTTTCCTGAGCAGCTTTGAACTCATCTGCTTTACGGGAATCCAGTTGTGTTTTGAGGTCAGCTTTGTACTCTTCCAGAGTATCAAATTCGCTAACATCTTTAGCAAACTCATCATCCAATTCTGGAAGCTGTTTGCGTTTGATTTCATGAACTTTCACTTTGAATACCGCTTGTTTACCAGCAAGTTCAGTTGCATGGTAGCTCTCCGGGAAAGTTACTTCAACGTCTTTGAAGTCGCCAGTGGAAAGGCCCAAAACTTGCTCTTCAAAGCCAGGAATGAACGTGTTAGAACCCAGTTCTAAAGAGTAACGTTCTGCTTGTCCACCTTCAAAAGGTACACCATCAACAGAACCATCGAAATCAATTACAGCTACATCGCCGTTCTCTGCAGAACCTTCGTCAAGAACAACCAGTTCAGCATGACGCTGTTGCAGACGCTCCAGTTCTTCAGCTACTTCAGCATCAGTAACTTCAGTTTTAGCTACAGCAACTTCGATTCCTTTGTAGTCACCCAGGGTAACTTCCGGTTTCACTGTTACTTTCGCTTTAAATTTGAAGGATTGACCTTTGCCAAATTGCTCAATGTCCACATCAGGACGATCTACCGGGAAGATATCCGTTTGATCGATCGCTTCTGTGTAAGCTTCAGGAAGCAGAATGTCGATTGCTTCTTGATACAGGCTCTCAACTCCGAAACGAGCTTCGAAGATTGGACGTGGCACTTTACCTTTGCGGAATCCAGGTACGTTTGCTTGTTTTACAACTTTATTAAAAGCTTTGTCCAGTGCTTCAGTTACACGTTCTGCACCGACTTCAACCTCAAGAACCCCAAGGTTCTTCTCTATCTTTTCCCAAGTTGCTTTCATTGTATACTTTCCCCTCCAAAATTCACATGTTCACGTAGGCAATCACGTACAAAATAACCATCTTAGTATAAACAAATTTACATTCTTTTTCAAGTAGATTCCCTTGATACGGTTTAAGGTAAACGTTTCCGCTCCCTTAATGGCCGTCCAAACCGGCCGAAACAAACTGTTTCATAGAGCGGTAAGCCTGCTCCAGTCGAAACCTCATCGCACCTGTCACAGCATACATTGAGCGTGTATTCTCTTCATCATGTGAGCCGCCCAGACTGTCCGCCACCGTCATATGCAGCGCAGCAGCCCAAATGTCTGTCATAGCGTCATTTGGCTCCAGCATGGACTGATAATCCCGTGTTCCATACACCGCCATGACATATTGTATCCACAGTTCCTGGGCAAAATAAAAGAGCGTAGGTTCATGAACCTCCGTCTGGTCTGCTACTCGTTCCAAAATTTGCACAATTTGAAGCGGAAATTCTTCCGGTTTAAGTGGAACGTCAGCGATCTCGATCTCTACATCTTCCTCACCTCTGGTGAATCGGACGATTTCTTGCCCCCCTCGGCGGCGCAGGGTTTGCAGTACTCTGAACTGCAGTAGCGGATGAAGTGTCTTCGTTTGCAGCCACTGGATCAGTTCCTCGTCTACTTTCGGAACGTCCAGAAATGCCAGTTGTTCCAGTGCCAATGTCGTCTGTTCAGTTAACGGCCCTTCCATAACGGTACGTAGCAGTTTGTCGGCATAACCATCGTCCTGTGCAAGCTTCAATTTGGCGTGTTGCCTTGCCATCATTTCCTCGCTAACGTCTTCTTCCTCTTCTTTACGGGTGATCGGCATTTCCATTTCTTCATATTGAGGAAATGCTGCTTGCAACCATTCAAGCAATGCCCTCCACTCATCGTAATGACGTTCATCCTGTCCTTGGCATTGCATCAAAAAGCGAAGCAAGTCCATTGCTTCACCGTAACGTTCATTTTCAAGCATAACCGTTAGCTGTATTTGGTAGTAGTCCAGCGTTTTTGGAAGCAGCACAATGTTGTTGTTCTCCGTGGCTCCCGGGGTCGTGGATTCCTTGATAGGAGCACCTCCTCTGTTCCTGAATCTGCAGCCGGAATCGACTATGAATAGATATATATCAACGAAATATGGATCTATTTTCTGAGTTCTTCTGATATTCTAACATAACCTTAATTAGAAAGAAAAAAACGTCGCAGCCGCCAAATATCATATACGAAAATGAGCATGAAATAAAACATTTGATATTATTATTTATATATGGTAAAATCATTTTTGCTTGAAAAATTTCATGTCTCAGTAGCTCAGCAGGATAGAGCAACGGCCTTCTAAGCCGTCGGTCGGGGGTTCGAATCCCTCCTGGGACGTCATTTAATGAAGCTTCCTTCGGGAAGCTTTTTTTTGCGTTCTGGGGATGAGAAGCCCAAAGGTTCGTCGGAGCATCCGCTTCGAGAGCGCAAACATCGCAGTCTCGACTGTTCTTACTTTTTTCTCAACACTGACTTTGTGCTTTCAACTACAGACTACAGGCAGAATGCCTTTCTTGAGAGCTAATAAGGCGTTTCACAGTGAAATTGCCTCTCTCCATCATGCAATAGCTCCTCTCCACCGTGCCACAAAACTCTAACGATCACCAGAGACGCTATTTGCCCCATTTTCGCCGATTACATTTTCTAACGATCACCAGCGAGCTTATTCCCACAATTTCGTGCTTATTTTGTGCTTTTTTGAGCTTCATTGGCTAATTAACGTTCCTGAGGATCGTTAGAATTGGTAAAGACTCTTTTTTCTCCATATAACGTTTCTCGTGATCGCTAGAATTAAACACATCCATTGAACCCATTAGAACCTCCCGGTGATGTTTCGACCGATAGACTGATAGACCCTTATTCCCTTATAATACCTTTCCTTAATATATCGTCTTCCCAAAGTTATACATTCCTGTGTTCTTTGTTCTTTTGTTTTTGTGTCCCTGTGTTCTTGCGTTCTTACAATCCTTACATCCGTACATTCTCGCATTTCTATATTCATGAATCTCTATATACAATATTCCTTTAATTCTGCCCTATACATAAAAACTCGGAGAGTGGAAGATAACCTAGTTCAACAATAAAACCTTAGCCAACAGCCATGTGAAAAATAAAAATAGGGATCATTCAAACTTCACGCGGAGCAAGAAGTCATGTGTCACCTGTTTAATCTTACACGATGACATTAGTGTAAATTGCTCGAAACAGCGGTTGGCTCTGTTCAGTTTTGTATTTCATTCCTCCATATTGACACACAATGTTATGCTTGATTAATGGATATTGTACCAATTCATACATATCCGCTTTATCTTGAGGTTATACTTAGTGACTGCTAGTGACTTAGTCATCACTTCCAAGTAACTTGTTTTTCACTTCTTAGTTACTTGTTTGTTGGTTGGTCACCCACTTTTTTTGTTACTCACTTACTTACTTACTTGTTCCTTACTCGCCCTTGTTTTTCACTCGTCCTTTACTTGTTATTTACCAACTTTGTGACCTAGCTTGACTCTAACTTACTAGAAACAGGAGACTAATCATGTCATCACCTACACAACAAAAGCATTCCATCCATTCTGAGGGAGAACAACCGTCACCACAAACTCCTCATAAATTCGGGATGTTACTCGCTGGAATCATCGTTATCGCTGCTACTATGCGATCACCTATCACAGCTACCGGCCCTGTCATTGAATTAATTCGATCTGACACCGGCCTTGGTCATACGATGGCAGGGCTTCTGACTTCACTGCCTTTGATTGCCTTTGCAGCCGTTTCACCTTTTGCTCCGCGTCTTGCCAAACGTTTTGGATTGGAGACCGCACTTCTGCTTGCTGTAATCATTGTTACGGGCGGAATCACCTTGCGCCTACTCCCTTCCGTTCTGGCTTTATATGCAGGAACAGCGCTTTTGGGATGTGGCATCGCGCTCAGCAATGTGTTACTCCCAAGTTTGATCAAACGCGATTTCCCGTTACGTGTCGGTATCGTCACCGGACTCTACTCGGTTTCGATGAACATGTTCGCTTCGATCTCTTCGGGCATTAGTGTGCCTGTGGCAGCAGCCTCCTCGCTCGGCTGGCGGGCTTCATTGGGCATGTGGGTCATTCTTTCTATACTGGCAGTCCTTTTGTGGCTGCCACGAGCCAGAAAAGGGCGCAAACAGATGTTATATGTAACCTCCCAAAACGAGAATGCACCTACACGTTTACGGACGTCTTCCTTAGCTTGGTTCGTGACGTTGTTTATGGGCATACAATCGTTAATTTTTTATACAACGATAACTTGGCTTCCCGAAATTCTCGCGGACCAGGGATTCAGCGCGGCCTCGGCTGGCTGGATGTTGTCTCTGATGCAAATGGTTAGTGTACCCGCCACCTTTATCGTTCCGATTCTGGCTGGAAAAACGCGTGACCAACGGCTGCTGACCACCATAACATGTTTGTGTCTCATGATCGGATATGCGTTGCTATTCAATCATGCGTTTGTGCTCGTCACGATCGGGGTTGCTTTAGCAGGGATTGGCGCCGGGGCCTCATTTGGTCTGGTCACCATGTTTTTTGTTCTTCGCACGACTCATG
The DNA here is from genome assembly GCF_052691815.1 of Paenibacillus sp. TSA_86.1. NCBI lineage: Bacteria > Bacillati > Bacillota > Bacilli > Caryophanales > Paenibacillaceae > Paenibacillus > Paenibacillus sp. TSA_86.1. The sequence continues at coordinate 53,229 of NZ_JBQZGE010000014.1, forward strand.
CTCGGGAGGCCGCAAGCCTCTCCGGAATGGCTCAATCTTTTGGTTATATGCTTGCGGCAGGAGGCCCTTTACTGTTTGGTTTACTGCACGACTGGACACACGGCTGGACACTCCCGCTGCTCATCCAGGTTCTTTTAGCGGCAGGGCTACTCATGACAGGTATTCAGGCAAGTAAAAACCGAACGGTCTCTTAGTTTTCAAAAAAAACACCCAGGGGCGGACATTTGTCCTTCCTGTAAGCAAACAACAAGAAACGGCCTCTCCTGTACATCTAACAGGAAGGGGCCGTTTCTCATATCCACCTTACGTCCCTCACCGACTTCACGTCGGATAGGGGACGAGGCACTACTTTTCACAAACAATCTTAGTTTAGATGATTATTTCTGTTACTTCACCTTCACCGTAATGGTATTGCTGTCGGTCACCCCGGCAGCGTTAACCAACTCGGCTCGGTACGTATACGTACCAGATGCTTTGCCTTTTACTGCTGTCACAGCAAATTGCGGCAGTGGTGTTGTCGCTTTGAGTGACTGCGTATCAATCAACTCATCATTTTCATAAAGACGATACTCGGTTGCATTTGTTCCCCACCACAAGTTCATCATCACCTTGTAGTTGCCGTTCACATCCCAATTATCATGGGAGAGCACTGCTTTGCCCGGCAATGCATCGGTTACCCGTACAGTCAATATCTGACTGCGCGTTACACCCTTATCATTGGCAAGTTCAGCAACATAAGTATAGGTGCCATTAGTTTTGCCTGAAATTTTCGTTTGAGCGAACTGGGCCCATGGTGCGTTGTAGGTCAATTTTTGTGAATCAACCAACACACCATCCTCATACAACTTGTAGCTCGTGGCATTTTCACCCCACCACATGCTCATGGACACGGTATAATCGCCCCCTAACAGACCGTTAACAAAGCCGTTATTATGGGACAACGTAGGCGTTCCAGGTGCTTTGGTTGCCGGTGATTCAGGTTCAGCAGCCTCTACCGTAATCGCTGTGCTGGTCGTACCTGAAAGACCTTGCTCGTCTTTTACCGTCGTTTCTACAGTATACGTACCACCTTCGACACCCTCCAATGCATATTGGAAGCTGCCATCTGCCTGAACATTAAACGTGCCTTCTTTCAACGTGGAGCCATCATCCTTTTTCACAACGTAGGATGCTTTCAGCGCTGTCGTCGGGTCAAGCTGGATACTCCAGCCTTTCGCCAGTGCAGGAGCAGCACGGAAATACAGATCATCCACTGTACCGTTAATGACAACCGCATCCTCCGCTTTGAACTCCAGTGTTTGTGGAGCAGTCACTGCAGGAGCTGTCTTTTTAACCAAAAATGGAGACGTATCTTCCTTATAAGTCTTGCCATCTGCACCGATGGTTGTAATATCTACGGTATACACGCCGTCTGCAAGTTCAGTGACTTCTTCCGTCGTGTAATCCGAATACTGACCATCCCAAGCCAGCGTATATCTTGCATTTGCATTAAAATTATAATAATTGCCAAAAATTGAACCAATGTAGCCATCTTGATAATGACCACCTTCAGGATCAAGGCCGTTATAGATCTCGATCAGCGCAAACGTCATCGGATTATGAAACTCCATCGCAACGTTCAACGTGTCCAGTGACCCGTCCGCCTTCAATGGATAATAGAACGGGTTCTTCGTAGTTCCTTTTACCGTTTCAATGTATTTCACACCGCTTGAAGTCACATTAAAGTGAGCTACATATGGTACTGTAAACGTGTTAGTTCCATTTGTAATTTCAATGTAGCCTTGTGCCTCAGTTAGTGCCGTGACACCACGAGGAACTGTTACCGTTACAGCGAGCTCTTCTTCTCCATTCAAAGTGAATGAAGCTTTATCAACGGCAACAGATACTCCAGGCACGGTGCGAATCGGATTCACATTTACCGTGTACTCGCCGCCACTTCCATTTAAGGCCTGAACCTTGATCGTTTTGGTTACGGTTTTCTCATCAGTACTCATGAAATTGCCGTAGTTAATGCTTCCTGTAATGTTTTCTTTCTCCACAACCGAGCCACTCTCGGTATACTGGGTCACATCCATCACTTTGACAAAAGCGGCTGGATCAATGGATTTCACTGCTTGAATACGGCCTGCCCCTTGATCAAACACATCGTATTTGGCTGTGTCCATGATTTTGGCATTATTCATCAGAGCAACTTTGACATCAAAAGGTGTCCAATCCGGGTGCTTTTCAAGCAACAATGCAGCGAGACCGGCTACATGCGGTGCAGCCATACTTGTTCCACTTTTGCGATCATACGCTTGCGCATAATCTGCCCCTGGCTCATCTTTACCATAAGCAGGAATGGTCGACAAAATGCTGGAACCCGGTGCAACGACATCCGGTTTAATATCCAACGTTACTTTGGCAGGCCCGCGGGAACTGGAAGAACTCATCTCATCCCCAGGTGTCTGACCGCGCTCAAAATCACTGAAACTTACTTTAACTGGCTGGCTCGCATCCAGTGCAGCCTTAATGACTTCGCCGTCCTCCTTCGACATGCTGAGTGTCGGAATCAGATCAAAGTTGTCTCCAAGGCTTACCCCGATTGGACCCGGGATATTGTTATACACAATTACCGCCACAGCTCCGGCTGCTTTGGCATTGGCAATCTTCTCAACAAAAGCAAGTTCACCACGCTGGATCAAAGCGATTTTACCCGTTAAATCCTTACCTTCGAAGTCAGCAGGTTTACCCAGAGCTGCAAATTCAACGTTATATCGATCTGTCAACACCGCTTCAGGATCAGCCGCAAGACTCCATCCCATCACATCCAAACGGTACACGGATTCGGTCACAGACAAAGGTGTTTGTTCTACATTCTCTGGTTCTGCTGGTTCAGTTGCTTCTGTTGTTTCTGACGCTGGGGCAGTAACTTCATCAACTGTTCCTTTGCCAGCATTGGCTTCTGGGGCTACAGCCTGACCAGATTCAGTTTGTGCGGGTGCATCCTCTCCCGCTTCACCTTCTGGTGCAGTCGCTTCAGCCCCACCTTCAGGTGCAGTAACCGTTGTAACCGCAGGCTCCTGCGTTTCAGGGGCATTCCCTAATTCAGGGGTTTGCTCAATTTCTGGAGCCGGCTGTTGTTCAGGCGCTGTTTCCTGGCCTTCTTCACCGATCCAGAAATGGGTGTTGGCCGTAATCACCTGACTAGGGCCTGTAGAGTTACCTACAGTAATCGCCATAGCAGACGCCCCCGGTGAACCAAGAGTATAACGGTTAGGACCACTGTTTCCACTGGATACAACCGCAGTAACTCCAGACAACATCGCATTATTCAATGCAACCGATGTCACATAGCTTGGATCATTGTTTGCGGCACCAAGCGAAAGATTGATAACATCCATTCCATCCGCTACTGAACGGTCAATCCCGCCGAGTACCCAGGACGTCTGTCCACTGCCATATGGACCTAAAACACGGTAAGCATAAATATCCGCTTCAGGAGCGATACCCACGATACCATAGTCTCCTGCTTCACGAGCAGCTACCGTACCCGAGACATGTGTGCCGTGAGAGGTATAATAAGAGCTTCCTCTGTCATCAAATTCAGGCTGGCCTGACACCTTCCATTCCTGATAGGTCGCTTCATATGGATCATTGTCATTATCTACAAAATCCCACCCGCCTTTATAGGCATCACGCAGATTCGGGTGAGTGTAATCAATCCCGGTATCAATAACGCCAACTTTCACACCTTTTCCTTTGTATCCCAAATTCCATACTTCAGGAGCTCCAATAAAAGGGGCTGTATCTTTCATGTGCGGATTAACTTCGCCTTTGTCTGGCGCCAGCTTCACTTCATAGTCAGGATATACACTGACTACACCTGGTATTTGAAGCAATTGTCCCAATTGATTGCCCTTCACTTCAAGGGATACACCATTAAGGGCATATGCATAATTGTCTAGCACTTCGTGTTTGATTTTTTTCTGAGTGAGGCTATGTACAAATGACTGTTGTTGGTCTTCAACTTGAGTCACAGCCTTTGTTTCCATAGAGGAGGTGAACGATCTTCCTGAGAGGGTTGATTCGCCTTGTGCTACAGCAACGGGTTTATTGGAAAGTTCAACGATGACCCGTGTGTTCTCTCCGCCAAGACCTTCCAGACTTTTATCTAGAAATGGATCTGCAGCAATTCGAGCTTCCCGACCGGCAAGTACCTCTCTCATATGCTTTGCTTCGTTGCTGTTTAATGTGTTATCCAGTTGAATGGCTGAATCCGCAGGAGCGGCTCCGGCTGCAGGCAGGATAAGGGAAAAAACCATAAGGACGCTCATTAACATAGATATCAATCGTTTATTCAAGGCGATGCCCTCCTTCTTCGTGTATATGCCTCACCACATGGGGTCTTGTTGCCAGAAGCACTGCAATACTTTCGACCAATTCACCGCCAATCTGCAAGATGTTTGACCCCTGGTAAATTATTCTACCAAAATATCACAAATTCCTTCTAATTACTTACATTTTGATATAGAAATTACTTATATGGGTCTTTAGAACGATAAACATTCGCAGTTGTATATTTTTGTCGTTTGAATATTAAAAATTAAAACATTCAAGTTAAAACAAGAAAAAACCATGCTTCTCTAAACTCGAGAAAGGCACGGTTTTCAATGATTTCATCTGGAATTTTCAGCATTCATTGGATTCATATCATTGTTACAGATATGGAAACAGCCTAGGAATATCACCTTTTAAAGAGGATTAAATTCGCGTAACAATACTTTTGATTATATCTAATTACATTTCGGGTTTGAATGCCTCAATACGAATACGTTTGTAATCGGCATAGATCGCATCGTTTTTCCACAGCTTAGGAATGACGATCTCGCTAATCTCCTGACACCATTCATTCACCTGCTCAGAGCTAAAACCCTCAAAATAGTCATCTCCAAAATGAGCCAACCAGCCTATAATTCCATCTTCCCCATCTGCCAGTTTGGTAGGGCGGTCATAGTGATAGGCCTGTCGAACCACAAAGCCTCTGTCTTCCAAAAGAGTGCTGTATTGTGCAATCGTCGGAAAATACCATGGATTACGTTCGGAAGCCTTGATCCCTGTATGCCGGTCCAGCACTTCCTCCAGTGCGTTAACGATGATCTGCACATTCCCTTTACCTCCAAATTCAGCCACAAACCGTCCCCCAGGCTTCAGTGCATGCCACACACCTTCTACAACATTTCGAGGCTTTCGCATCCAGTGCAATGCAGCGTTAGAAAAGACCGCATCATACTGATGCTCTGTTTCGAACTCCTGACCATCCGCTTCCCAGAACTCCAATTCCGGAAACTTTTTCCTCGCTTGAGCAATCATATCTGAGGAAGCGTCTATGCCAGTCACTGCTACCCCGTATTGGGAAATCTCATGCGTTAAATCACCGGTTCCACAGCCAAGGTCAAGAATAGATTCTCCTTCTGTCGGACGAAGCCAGGGAATGAGACTTTTTCCATACTCCGATACAAAAGCCAGTTGATTGTCATACTCTTGCGCCTGCCACTGATTGATCGATTTCATCTGCTCCACCGTCGCTTTCACTGTTGTATCCTCATTGTGACACATTTTCTCTTATTGATAAAATATATATAATCTATTTATTTTATAGGTAAAACCAATTAGAATAACACTGGTGTCAACAGACCCGGAAGTCCGCTCGATGAAGGAGCACATTTATCACCTCATGATTCGTAGCGGTTTATTGAGCTGAATTTCCTAACGATCATCAGAAGCCTTATTCGGAGGAAAAAGAGTCTTTTTCAATTCTACCGATCCTCAGAAACGCTATTTAGTTAAAACAGCATAAAGAAGTACAAAAGAAACCTGAAATTAAGATAATAAGCTCGCTGGTGATCGTTAAAATTTCAAAACGCCGAAAATGGGGCAAATAGCGTCTCTGGTGATCGTTAGAGTTTTGTGGCACGGTGGAGAGGAGCTATTGAATGATGGAGAGAGGCAATTTCACTGTGAAACGCCTTATTAGCTCTCAAGAACGGCATTCTGCCTGTAGTCTGTAGTTGAAAGCACGAAGTCAGTGTTGAGGAAAAAGTAAGTACAGTCGAGACTGCGATGCTTGTGCTAACGAAGCCGATGCGCCGACGAACCTCTGGGCTTCTCATCCCCTGAGCGCAAAAAAGCTTCCCGAAGGAAGCTTCTTTAAATGACGTCCCAGGAGGGATTCGAACCCCCGACCGACGGCTTAGAAGGCCGTTGCTCTATCCTGCTGAGCTACTGAGACAAATATGTATAATAAAATTCGGCACGATCTCTATTATACTCTGATTTCTATTTTTAGCAATACCTTTATTATAAATTAATAATGTATCCGATAATCCACCCTTGTAGGATATGTATATGAAACAGATCGCCGAATAGGGTTTCCTTGCCACCTGCCCTGTACCTAAACCTGTAGACAAGTGTATACTTATTCAGCAACCTTCCATCCGGGTAATTGGTTTGCACACACCATATGAAATTCTATTGAAGGAGACCATGCTTATGAGACAACTTTTATCATCCCTATCCTATTTCAGTATTTTCTTTGCCCCGTTTCTGTTCCCCATTATTGTATGGATTGTGGCGAGGGATGAATACATCGCCGGGCACGCGAAGCGCGCTCTTTTCTCCCATGTGTTCCCGTTTCTTGCAGCCATTCCACTGCTGTATTTCTTTGTGACAGCTCACAGTTTGGGATCAGCGATCGGGTTTGTGATTCTGTTCTTCATCATTTACGGCTTAAGCTTTGTATACAATGTGGTCAAAGGAATTCAGGTCTTGCGTGAATATTACTGAACACTGAATAATTCTAACTCACCACAAACAAAAAATGTTCCAAATCACCAAAAAACCCGCCGTGATGCTACGACGGGTTTTTCTATCTCTGCTCATTAATCCTCTAGTGTCCGTTAGTTTCTGTTACTTGTTCGTCCTCTGCTTACCCCTGACCAACCAAATACCGTTGAAGTGTAGGTTTAAGCAAACCAAAGGCCAACAGGTTACTTTGAAATTGAGCCTTGTCTTCCTCCGCCGTGATACCCTCACTATTTTCAAATGCCGTTTCTGTCGCATCTTCAAAAGCGGTATGCATATTGTTGTTATACCAGTCAATGGCTCCATCCGAGTGATTGCGCACAATGCGCACTACCTGCAGTTCATTCCCCGGCTGAGCCCTGGCAACATATACAAGTAAAGACGGATCACCTGCATTCCCCGGTTGTACTTCCACTTCGGCACAAGACAATCCGTCTACTTCCGTTAATCTGCGTATTTTAGCATCCTGAATGGCATACATCGTCATCTTCTCCTTTTGTTCTAATCACTTGCACTTATCGTTCCAATCATGTCGCTTGCCTGTTCAAGTACTTTGTTCGATCTGGTGCCTAGTCTCCGGTATCCCGAGCCGGTAAATTTCCCGATATACCTGCTGCAAAACGGCTTCATAAGCACGGTTCACATGATCTTCTGGTGTGTCAGGCCAAGGAAATACCATTCCCGGAAAGGCTTCTTCTTCCTTTTCCTGCATAAGATAAAGCAATCCCAGTAAATGTTCGGCTTCCTGAGGTGTCGCCTGAATCACCCATTCATACGACGTTGCAGAGGAATCCGGTATGACAGATCGGCCCATGACAGACACATAATAATTGATCCTGTCCATTGCATGTTCTCCCCTTTACAGGCAGCTTTAGGCTGTTATCCCTAGATGTAGTTTCCGAAGAGGACAGACATTTTATGCCTGCATTCGGCATATATTTGTTACGACCTCTGACGAAAAAGACAACATTTGCTAGCCGCTTTCGATTTTTGGCAGCATACGGATGAACGACTCGACCAAGAAAGGATGAACAAACCATGTGCGGTATAACCGGCTTCGTACAGTGGAATCGGGATTTGACACAGGAATCGGAGTTGCTCGTCCGGATGACGGATAGCTTATCGAACCGTGGCCCCGACGCTTCAGGTACATGGATTTCCAACCCCTGTGCTTTTGGACATCGCCGCCTCAGCGTAATGGATCCGGAGAACGGGGCACAACCCATGCATGCGTTACAAGGAGACACCTCCTATACTGTTGTGTATAACGGAGAACTATACAATGCACCCGAATTAAAAAAAGAGTTGCTTCAGCGTGGGCACCATTTCCGTACCCAATGTGACACAGAAGTTCTGCTTGCCTCATATATCGAATGGGGCCCGGCATGTGTTGAGAAGTTTAACGGAATTTTCGCTTTTGCCATATGGGACGGCGGAAGAGAACAGGTTTTCATGGCACGTGACCGCTTAGGCGTAAAACCTCTCTTTTATAGCAACACCAAGGATGCACTTGTTTTCGGTTCTGAACCCAAAGCGTTGCTCCTTCATCCGGATGTCGAAGCCACGGTGGGACCAGAGGGGTTAGCAGAAGTATTTATTATCGGGCCTGCACGAACACCCGGACATGGCGTGTACTCTTCACTCCATGAACTAAAGCCTGCTCACGCTATGATTTACAGCCGTAGTGGCATCAAAACATATGCCTATTGGAAGCTGGAATCCCTCAAACACGAACATAATCTGGACGAAACAGCAGCTGAAGTACGCCGTCTGTTACAGGATACGCTGGAACGCCAGTTAGCTTCTGATGTTCCCGTGTGTTCCCTGCTATCCGGCGGCCTTGACTCCAGTGCCTTGTCCGCTTTGGCTGTCGATTATTACAAGCGTACAGGGCAAGGTCAAATCAGCACGTATTCGGTTGATTACGTCGATAACGCTAAACACTTTCAGGCACACTCCTTTCAGCCCGGAGCTGACGGCCCTTGGATCCAGCGGATGGTTGACGAGCTCCAAACCGATCACCACTGGATTGAGATTGAAAATGGAGAACTTGTGCACGCACTCACTCAAGCTATGCTGGTAAGAGATCTGCCCGGCATGGCAGATGTCGATTCTTCCCTGTATTTATTCTGTAAAGAGATCAAAAAAGGAGCCACCGTCGCCATCTCCGGGGAAGCTGCTGATGAAGTATTTGGCGGTTATCCTTGGTTTCACCGGGATGAAATGTTGAACTCAGGCACATTCCCATGGTCTGTAGCACCTGACATGCGGGCAGGACTGTTATCTTCGGACATTCGGGAGTGGATCAGACCGCTCGACTATCTTGCAGACCGATATTCGGATGCTGTCGCCGAGGTTCCGTTACTCGATGGTGAGGCAGGAAAAGCAGCTCAGATGCGTGTGATGTCTTATTTGAATATTACTCGTTTCATGCCTACACTCCTGGATCGTAAAGATCGGATGAGTATGGGTGCCGGCCTGGAAGTCCGCGTCCCTTACTGCGATCACAGACTGATTCAATATGTATTTAACATTCCCTGGGAAATGAAAATTACCGGTGGCCGGGAGAAGGGTATTTTGCGAAAAGCGCTTGAAGGCGTCCTTCCTGACGATGTGTTATATCGTAAGAAGAGTCCATATCCCAAAACACATGACCCTAAATACCTTGCGGCAGTTAAGCAACAGGTGCTTGAAATACTGGATGATCCAACGTCGCCAATTCTACCTTTAATCGATAAAGCGCAGATTCGGAATCTCGCCTCTTCGCCGGATGCCTCCTCGAATCTTCCGTGGTTTGGACAATTAATGTCAGGGCCACAGTTGTTCGCTTATTTAACACAGATTAATAGCTGGCTGAAAACATACAACGTCGCCATCCGTTAAATAACGCATCCTAAGCTTGCGTGCAGCTCCAAGCAAACTTTAATCACGGCTTCTGACCAATGTAGTCTTCCACAAGTTTTAAGCAACCCAAAAATGCCCCTATACCATTACCATGGTGCAGGGGCATTTTCACATATTCAATTCTATTCTTAATTAAGAAACTTTGAAACGAGCAACCGACTGCTGTAACATCTCAGCCATAGATGAAAGATCATTCGCAGCCGATGCAATCTCCTGCATTGCAGACAACTGCTCTTCGGTTGTTGCACTCACTTCCTCTGTTCCCGCAGCCGCATTTTCTGTTACCTCCATGATGGATTTCATCGATGCATTAATCTGCTCTACGCCCGCATTCATCTGTTCGATCGAAGCAGATACCTCCTGAGCTTGGCCCGCGACACCACTTACCGAAGTTCGAATATCGTCAAACGTAGACCCGGCTTGATTCACTAATTGAATACCTTCCTGTACCTCAGAAGAAACCATACTCATCGAGTGTGCAGCATTTTTCATACCCGTTTCAATGGAGGAAACCAATGTCACAATTTCTCCTGCAGACTGTGCAGACTGCTCGGACAATTTCCGAACCTCGGTAGCCACAACCTGAAATCCTCTTCCGTGTTCTCCCGCTCTCGCTGCCTCAATGGCCGCATTAAGAGATAACAGATTCGTCTGTGCAGATATTTCAGAGATCGCGTCTACCATTTTTACAATATTGGTGGAGTGTTTGCTCAGTTCTTCAATGACGCCAGCAAGGTTTGAAACGGTATTTTGGATGGAGTTCATCTGTCCAACCGCTGAGCGGATGGATTCACTGCCAGATACGGTCTGGGCAGAAGCTTCTGCCGCCTGCTCGGAAACAACAGTTGTATTTTCAGCCACCTGCTGGAAACCCGTCGCCAGTTCATTCATCGTCTGGAATCCTTCACTGACCATACGAACCTGTCCATCCATTCCCTCTGCGATCTCCTCCATCGTAGTCGCTACTTGTTCATTGGCGGTAGCAGTCTGTTCTGTACTTGCTGTCAACTCTTCCGAAGAAGCCGCTACCCGTTCCGCACCATCGTTAACCTGATGTATCAGCATACGTAAATTGTCGGACATCAAGTTAAAAGCCTCAGCCATCTCCCCAATCTCGTCTTTGTTACGAACCTTCAGTGGTCCCCCTGTTAAGTCCCCTTCCGCAATACGGCTCGCGGCTTGTGCAACAGCTTGCACCGGTTTCGAGATAATTCGGGCGATAATAATGGCGATTGCTAGACCAATAAGAATAGAGACGATCCCCAGGATGCTGATTAATCGAAGAACCGTAGCTGTCTGAACATTGGCAGCAGCGACTCCTTCATCCATTGCTTTTTGCTGATGATTCTCCATCGATTCAACAATGTTTTCAAATTTAGTTATAAGCGGCGGAATTGTATTCTCCATTAACTGAGATATTTCTTCCACTTTCCCTTGCTTGGTTATAGACATTACGTTTTTTGAGATATCATAATACTGGTTCATCAATTCGCCAGAGTCCGCCAGATATTGTTTCATATTGGAACTCGTAACCGTCGCTTTTAAATCTTCGCTCAATTTTATGTAATCTTCATACGCCTGCTTAAATACATCCTCTTTATCCTGACCCGGTTGCATGATGTAGTTCCTCAAAGCGACTTGTTGTGACTTGAGATCAATCGTCATATTTTTAATTTTAAGTAATTTGCTAGTTCTATCATTTATTAAATCGGTGAACGTTTTCTCCAGACTTACAAATTGAAAGTATGAAATAGCTGTAACCGCTATCAACAACAATAGAACGGATGAAAAACCGATAAGCAATTTTTGACTGATGGATACTCTTTTCACTTTGAATTCCTCCTGAGGTTCAATGAAATGTTGTAAAACCAAATATATTTTTACGTATTCACCCCTCCTCAACTTGATACTAAAGACCTATATTATGATATACGTTAATACTATATACGCTATTATTATCTCTCATTCAGGTCTTTGTTCCTAATTCATACTAACCCAAATTGAACCAAACTTGAATCAAAAATTATTTTAATTTTGTAAATTAAAAAGTCAAGACCTATTTAAAAATAAAAATTACTTTTCTTACATTCGTCACATAACAAAAAAAACACCTTCCAGTACGCTTGCAGCCAAACCTTTCGGTTTGAAGCAAGCATTTCCTGAAAGATGAATTTATTGATGTATGAAGGCCGGGTTCCGTTCCAACAGCCCTGTGCCAAACATTTCTCTGAACGGAGAATCCTGCATATGGATATAACCAATGTAACAGCCACATTTTTTCATAGTACAAGGTCGATCTGCCGCCAAAGCTTGCAAGCCGTCACGATAGAGATGACCAATGATGCGGCGATCTTTGTAACACCTTTTCACATGTCCCGAGCCTTGCACGTAAAATACATCCGAGCCTGCAGCACAGCTTTTGCCTAAGCTATCATAGTCCTGCAAATTGCCCTCAAACAGCGGGTCGATTCCCTTGAGAAACTTTATCTCGTCCGGGGTGTAGTACTTCGGCCGATCTTTGAACGCATTAACCCACATATAGACATCGTCCGGCAGAGCTTTCCTCATAGATTCTATTGCTGGAAATGCACTGCGCAATCCTACCGTACCTACGCTGAAAGACAGCCCCATCTCACGCAAAGACATACACTGATTAACAAAAGAGGTTTCTTGGGTCTCCCGAGGATGATATGTTGCCCAGAAAGCAGCTTTATCCACATGCAGCTCACGCGCCCAATCCAGCTTAACGGACAGGTTAGTCTGGACTGCTACTTTCTCCACATGGGCCATATGTGACAATTCAACCATCGCTTCCCGATACCAGCGCCGCACCAAAGCTTCTCCATAGGGGTTGAAGAAAATAGAAAAACGATGCCCCTGACTCTCCTGTTCCCTCACCCAGTTAACAAATTGCCGCAACTGTTGTTCATCTACACTTAGCGTTTCTTTGGAATCAACTGTTTTGCTAAACGGGCAATAAGGACAGTCATAGTTACAGGAGGACAACTTCCCCCGATAATATAAGGTCGCTTTCATGAGAAAACAAACCCTTCCATCTGCTCACGGATTTCAGCAGAAATCAGCCAGTCCCCAATGGCATCAGAGTATCCGAGCCCGTCCTCTGTCAAACGCAGCACTCGCTCATCTCCAGCGATATCAAAACATGCCATCTCTTCTGCCAGTAATTCGTTCAGCCACGGATAGTCGGACAGCACATCTGTTCCAAATCTCTCCTCGTAGGTGGACAACAGGAGCCCCTCCCGATGCAGTAACGCTTTTAATATGAATCGGCGTCTCTGTTCTTCACGGCTTAATATAATGCCATAATCCGCTGTGTCATAACGTTCAGCGTTTACGTAATCGGCGATAATGCTCTGCGTTGCTTTATAGGTCACACCATACTTGGACGCATAGTGCACCTCGCTCGTATAGGAGCGAGCACCACATCCGAGACCAACCATGCCCTCTTCCTGGCAGCTGTAGGGTAACAGCACTTTGGCAGAAGACTGCTCCTTCGCAAATCTACGCATGGAATATTGCGTGTATCCTTTGCTTTTTAACAGTTCACGCGCAGCTTTGTACAGTTCCATCCGAATATCGGGTCCTTGACGCTTAATATCTTCGGGCTTCACAATGGTATTCTCCCGTGTATACAAAGGATAAATAAACACTTCCCCTGGATCATAGGCCAGCACACGTTCAAGGGAATAGATCCACGTATCCACGGTTTGCCCTGGCAGACCATAGATCAGATCCAGATTCAACAGCGGAAAATCATGACGAAGCAGCTTCTCCAAAGCCCGTTCTACCTCCTGCGGTTTTTGCGGCCGATAGATGGCAGATGCCTCTGCTTCAATTAAACTCTGAATCCCCATACTTACTCGATCCACTCGTCGTTCTTTCAAAATGCTCAATTTTCCATCCGTTACGGTGTCAGGGGAAGTCTCGACCGAAATAGAAGCTTGTGATGGATCTAGTCCCATCGTATGTTCAGCAATGTCGAACAGCCGGCTCAGCTGCTTCTCATTCAACAACGTAGGTGTTCCGCCGCCAATGGCAAACCTCGAATAGGGTCTACGTGACGTAATCGGCGCCCACTGCCTCGCTTGACGTTCAAGTGCATCCACGTACTGTTCATGGCTATCCTGACGCTTGTCCGGCAGTGTGAACAGATTACAAAACCCGCAACGAGCGGCACAAAAAGGGATGTGCATATATAAAAAATAGGTATCTGTATCTTCCTTTTCCCACAGTGACTGCAGCGGAACCGGGGGATTCAGCTCACGATATGCCGTCTTATGCGGATAGGAGTAGAGATAAGAACGATAAGGGAATTTCAGCACTTCACGAAGACTTGCTCTTGAATCGGAGCCAGACTGTGCGGCACCTGTTGTCGTTTGCTCTGTAGACTCACTCATCGGCATCCTCCTTATAAAATAAATTCACGGTACGGCACAGTCCAAACGACATCGTGTGCCAGACGGTGACCGTGATACCCATCCTCACCGTAGGCGGTACCATGGTCAGAGAAAGCAAGACAAAACGTTGGGCGCTTGCGTTCTCTCATCGCTTCAAACAACGGCCCTAACGCCTTGTCCACATATCGCAGCGCAGCACGTTGTGTCTCCACCGAGTCTTCCCGGGCGCCTTCCACAAAATATCGATTGGGGCCATGAATGGCAGACACATTCATGAACAGAAACAACTTTTCATCAGGCGCAGACTGATGAAGCAGCTTTAAAGCATGGTTGACCTGATTCTCTGTGGACCTGGGGTTGGTGACCCCAAAATTCATTCGCCAATAACTTTGCTGAAAATAACCAGGCAGCACTTTCGCGAGAGGGTTCTTTTTCGTGAAAAAAATGACCCCGCCGATGCAAATCGTACGATACCCCTCAGCGGCAAATCCCGAAACGATATCTGGTGTATCAAACAACCAGGTGTGAGGATGAGTGTTAAGTCCGGTATTCCGAGAATGGAACAACCGGACATGAGATGCTTTATCTGTATTCGCAGGTGTAGGCATAAAACCGCCAAAAAAAGCATGATGTGCAGCATATGTAAAGCTGCCGGGGGTGTGCCTTTCTTCCCACGGACCTGAGCCGCACAGATTAGGGCAATGCTGCTCCTCCAGCTTGGCAACGTCATATCGCAGCGTATCCAGTGTGATCATTAAGATATCATGGGAGCCTACAATGGTGTTCATATCAGTCATGTCTAACAGGCTCCTTTCGCAAAAGCTTCATTTCCCATTCATAAGGGCTCATCCCTTCATGTTTGACCCGGTATAACAGGTCTCCAAACGGATTCACATCCAGCACGTACGCACGAGGATTCATGCCGCTAGTCAGCATCACATCAATACCTGCCGACCATGAATTAGGGAACGCTCTCATCGTATCCCGGGCTGCCTTCTGAATCATGGACAGATGTAATTCGTTCAGGCCAGCTTCTGCTGGCAGCATCCGCTCATTCCGTAGATGAAGATTCGTGATCGGTGTATGGCTAAGACGCATAACTGCGTGACCGACCTGTCCTGCCATCATCAGTTGACGGATATCATAAGCACGTTGATCCAGTGTTGCTTTGGGCATCCATCGCTCCATTTGCGCACCTTCAGCACAGAGCCAGTCCAACAGCGTACGAATTTCATCCTGACGGGTATACTTCTGAAGTTTACCCTGGTTATAAAAAACAGTTTGACCTTGCACGGACTCCATACCTACCGTTGTTATCGCCATCTCCGCACCCGTCCGCGGATTCACCTGATATGCGACAACACCAGAGGCCCCCGAGCCGTAGGCCAGCTTGACAAAGACGCGGTGCATCCCTGAAACGTCCATCGCCGCACGCAAAAGTTCCCAGCACTCGATCGACTCCGAGGAAGGTAATAACGGCGGCACTGGAATACCATGTTTCTTAAGGTGCGTCTGACAATCTCTTTTATCAAACATCATGCCAATCTCCGCAGGATCATTCCAAAATTGCACATCAGGCCACACTTCACGCGCTTCTTGGCCCATTCGGTCAAGACAAGCTTTCCAGCCACGGAACCATTGGGCAGGCGCATAGATTCTACCCCATTGCTGCTCCAATGTGAGAGCCTCCTCGGCGGAGAAACCTTCCTTACCTGTCATCTGCATCTGTGCCGAAGATATCCGGTCACTCGGCAAACCGCATGCTGAACCTTCAAAACCAGGTACCCTATCATTAGACATGGTATGGCTCGGCACTTTAGAATCCGTAGCTCCGAGATGTAACAATCCGCGTTCAACATCCCAATCTTCTCCTGGTGCATCCAGTCGAATCAATGGCGCTGGGCAGTCTGACTGTACAAGTTCAGCCAAACTGCCTCCCTGTCTCCATGTACGGAGCAGTTTCTCATAGGACACCACAGTAGCAGGTCTCATGCCCATTTGTTTTCTGGCTTCTTGCAGCCCTGTCGTTCGTCGATTATTCGGATTACCGATTAATAACAGAGGCTTTTCATTCAACATCAACATCGTTTACTCTGTCACCATCGGGAACCGCCAGTCGTCTTCATCACTTTCCTGCTGATCACTAACATCCACAGACATACCCGATTGGTTAAAGCGCTCCATGATTTCGTCCGTCATGTAGTGATAACTCAGGTTCAGATGTTTTAATTGTTTAATTTTATCGCTGGCGAGCAGCGCCTCTGCGCCTTCATCGGATAATGTGCCTTCGGAGAGATCAAGCACCTGAATCTGATCCAATATCGGTGCTTCTGCAACAGCCTTGGCAATCTCATCCTGAATTTCACTATTCTTCAAACCAAGGTACTCCAGCTTAGGGAAACGTCCTTTTTCGATCAAAGGCAACACATCGTCCAATGAACCATCGAATCCGTAATCTTCAACACCCAGATACAGTTCGAGTTTGCGCAGTTCAGGCAGCTCTGCCGCGGCAATGGAATGTAACACTTTCTTCGGCAGACCACCACAAATAATCTGTAATTCTTCCAGCTTGCTGTGCTTGAGAGGCTCCAGTTCCAGTCCGCTGCTGCCTTGGATCACAAAGGAAGTCAAATGAGGAAAGGCTTGCAGAATCGGCGCAAGATTCGTCTGAACAATCCACGAAATCTCACATTCTTCGGACTCCATATCCCCGATAAACAATCGTTTTAGGGCCGGAAAACTTGATGCAAGCTCAATTAACGTATCCTTGAATTCCTGCGGAGAATTTTCATAAGCTTGTCCCCAATCTCCAATGATCAGACTGTCCAGCGTTGCCGCTTCCGGCTTCGCTGCCAAATCCCGAAGAAGTGTCTCTATCCGAACACCTTCTTCATAGTCATCGTAAGACACAGCCAGCTTCACTTCTTGCATGCCAAATCCCTCCCGTATAAGGTTCAATCATCATTAACTAATTTGAATGTTAACCCATACCCGGCTCGACTTGCAACTTCTTCCAACCCCAGTCCCAAAGCCCTTCCCAATCGTGCAAAAAACCTATTTTTCCTCATAGTAAAAAGAACACATGTTCCCGTGTGTTTCATCCCCTATCAGTCCCTATATTTAGGTACATAGATGGATTCCATATAACATGTGACACACATAAAAAAGACGCTAACAGAAAGGCAACTCATTCCCACAAGAATGTACGTTGTGTCTCCATTAACGTCTTATGAATTAACTTGTAATCTTGCTTACCTCACGCGAAGAGATCAAGCGGTTCTCAGTGAGCCACCTTCATCTTCTATGCTTTTAAACGAGAAACGAGGGCTCGCAGCGCATGACCCCGATGACTAATGGCTTGTTTTTGTTCCAGCGTAAGTTCAGCCATGGTCTTCTCGTACTCCGGCACATAGAAGAGCGGATCATATCCGAAGCCGCCTTCCCCTGCCGCGTCAGCCGTAATCCAGCCTTCCGCCGTACCTTCGGCTTCATACTTGTCCCCGCTTGCCGGATCGTACAGCACCAGTGCACAGACAAATTGTGCCGGGCTCAGGAGGGGCTGCTGGGAATCTTCCCCGGACTTCAGTGCAGCAAGCGCATCCAGCAGCTTCGTATTGTTCTGTGCATCCGTTGCACCTTCACCTGCGTATCTTGCCGAGTAGACACCCGGCTCTCCGTTCAGCAGTTCCACACAAAGTCCTGAATCATCTGCCAGAACGGGTAGCCCCAGCGCATCCCCCACCGTCTTCGCTTTTTTCCACGCATTCTCGGCAAAGGTAACGCCGTCTTCTACGACATCCGGCAGCTCCGGATAGTCAAACATGCTTTTGACCTCTTTACCCAGCGGAGCAAAGGCATGTGCGAATTCACGAACTTTCCCTGCGTTGCGGGTGGCAACAATGATAACCGGACTGTCCAGACTCATTTTACGCCTCACCCAGCCCGCGTGCGCCAATCTTAAGCGCGATCGGCCCGAGCACTTCTTTTTGCCGCGCGATCATCTCCAAAATTCCCTGTTCACCAAGTTCAAGCATCGCGTTCAATTCGCGGCGATCAAATGGCGCTTCCTCACCTGTTCCCTGAAGCTCCACATATTTGCCACTGCCCGTCATCACCAGGTTCATGTCCACTTTGGCTTTAGAATCTTCTTCATAGTTCAGATCCAGCACCGGTTGTTCTCCCACAACCCCTACGCTCACGGAAGCGAGGAAGTCTGTAATTGGGAACACCTGCAGTTTGTGCTGCTGGGCAATTTTGTTCACTGCGAGCGCGAGCGCGACAAATGAACCGGTAATCGACGTTGTGCGTGTGCCTCCATCCGCCTGAATAACATCACAGTCCAGCGTAATGGTACGTTCCCCGAGCGCCTGCAAGTTCACAACCGAACGAAGAGCACGGCCGATCAGACGTTGGATTTCCATCGTACGTCCCGTCAGTTTACCCCGATTCGCTTCACGCTGGTTCCGGGTGTGCGTGGCACGCGGAAGCATGGAGTATTCCGCTGTAACCCAGCCTTTGCCTTGACCTTTCATAAAGGGCGGTACACGTTCCTCTACCGTTGCCGTACAGATTACCTTTGTATCCCCAACTTCAATCAATACAGAGCCCTCGGCGTATTTATTCGTGTTAATTGTTAAATTCATCGGGCGCAGCTGTTCGCTAGTTCGTCCGTTAGATCTCATATTTTCTGCCTCCTACGACTTAAGCATCCTGTAATGTTGAACTTATTCTCTATTGCAGTCATCCTTTATATTTTACCAAAGAGTTCAATTAAAAGCACCCTTAGGCATCTCCTATCCTTTAAATCGGGATTTCGTTGATATACTCCGGCTTCGAAACAGGTGCGCTGTAATCCCGGTTATCGTCGCCTTTGACCGTTTTCTGCCCGTTCCATTCAATCTGCACTTTGGTATCTTTGCTGGCTGTATTCTCTGCGGTTGTCAGGACAACCGACTGCAGCAACTCACTTGGTACGACATCCCCTTCTCTAAACATGTCATCTTTCAGTGCAACCGTCACCGTGCCATCATCAGACGTCTTAACGGACTGGAGTTCTGTTCCACCTGTCATGACTTCTTCCAGTTCCCCGCTCTTGGCCGGCCCTTTGATTAACTCATTTAGTGCGGCCTGCACCCGGTCTCCGCCCGGAGTTACGAGACGTGTAACAGGAACATAGTACTGCACACCAGCAGGGGATGCGGCTGAAAAATAAACCGTAACCGGACTGCTGTTCGTAGTAAAGGACTCACCCAGATCCAGATTAATGCCTACTGCACGGTTCAAAGGCTCCGGCAGCGGCGTACTGTTCACAGGCATCTGGCTTAACTTTTTGCCATCCACCCAGATCTGTACATTATTTACGTCTGGCGTGCCCGTCAGCGTCCACGTCACCGCTTCCAGCATTTTACGCTCATCTTTGGCATCATATTTGGCAAAGTTACCCGAGAACTCGACAACGGCCAGTTTGTCGTCCGCATGGATCGTTACATTTTGCACAACCGTACCCTGCGGTAGTACACCTTTGAAACCTTCAGGTAACATGCCGGCGTATACTCCGCCCGTAACTAATGTATCTAAAGCGGTCTTCGGGCTGCTCACATCGGTTCCAGACGGAAGTGTTAACGAGACTGGAGCGAGCAGCCCCTGCTGGTCTTGCAAATATACGGTCGTCAGCGGAAGGGATGCGAGCGTTCCATTCCCTTCTGCAGCCTGAATCATGGCGGCTTCCTGAATACGCGGCGGCGGATCAATCGCTTCTGAAGATTGGGCACCAAACATACCACAGCCAGTCAAAACTACAGGAATACTTAATAAAGCCGCTGCTGATGCCTTGCGTAAAGATGGGATTTTTCTCATGATCACGTTCCCCCTCATCATTTTTACAGTTTGTACTACCATGTATACGAGCCTTTGATCAAAAAATAACTACTTTTTGCACAAGCCCTCGCTGAATCTGACGATCTTCATATGTAACAAACATAAAAGCAACGCAATACGGTTAATAACGTATGTAGGTAAGAAGTACACAATCATCGATATATAATCGATATATATGTTGAATGATTTTTTTACACGTTAACGGAGAGGACAGAAAAAACCTGGAAAAGCGGAGCGTTCGCCTAAAAGCTTTCTGCAAGAAAGCTACTTCGAAAGCATACGCTTATCAGCGGATTTTCACCTAGATAAAAGGTAATCAAAAAAATCTGGGGATAACAGCGATTGAAAGGTTCTTCTGTCATCGGAGTGTTCCCGTGTAAACCCTTCATTTTAGCTTATAATGACACCAAAGGAGGACTCGCCCATGGAACATCCGGAGCAGGAAAAAATCCCTTACAGTCTGAATAGCCGCAAAGTTGCCGAAGCGACAAGGGAATGGTTGCACAAACGGGGCGTCACGATCCCTGAGATCGCAGAACTGGTTATGCTGCTTCAGAAAAAGTATTATCCTGGACTAACGATGGAAGAATGCATTGAGAATGTAGAGATGGTTCTGAAAAAACGCGAGGTACAAAATGCGGTGTTAACCGGCATCCAGCTTGATCTACTGGCAGAACAAGGACAACTGATCTCTCCTCTGCAAGAGATGATTGAGAACGATGAAGGACTGTATGGCGTAGATGAAATTCTCGCCTTCTCGATTGTGAATGTATATGGCAGCATTGGATTTACCAATTACGGTTATGTGGACAAGCTGAAACCTGGCGTGTTAGAACGCCTCAATGACAAAAGCCTTGGGCCTGTGCATACGTTCTTCGATGATATTGTCGGGGCCATCGCTTCTGCCGCCAGTAGTCGTATTGCTCACCGCAAACAATCCGAGATGGAAGAGGCGCTGGGAGAAAAACCGGTCAGCGACGACAAGGTTTAGTTCTATTTCACTTGCCAGTAACGATAAGTTGGCATAAAACGGATTCGTTTTCGCGTGAATACATATCAGCCTGATATACGTTCATATGAAACGCCTCAGCAAAAAAAGCGGCCTGCATTGGCCGCTTTTCTATTCATAAATGAGGTTGTAGTTCACACCAAAGCAAAAGAGATAGAGACACTATTCCATGTAGCCATGCCTACTTGAGCTGCTCTTGTCCCAGCGGCACAGCTAATCCATAGGTTTACGCCCACTTTCGATCCCTGATCGGTTCTGATTCGGTTCGTTTGGGCCCAATCGTGATCTCCGGTCCTTTACGTTCCAGTAACAAACCGCGCAATACAGTGATACCTATAATACTTATACCTGTAAATACATACATCAAGCGCATCAGGACATGAGCCGAATCATTTCCTGTGACCATGCCATGAACAAGTAACCCGGCAAACACCGGATAAGATAACAGGTTGAACATAAACCAGCATTGGTGACCTAACTTCCGGCGCAGATCACCAGACAATAATACAATCAGCAGACCGTAGACGGCTAACGTCCCCAGCCCACTGCCAATCGGATGTACCGATGCAGTAAATGGAATCAACAGTTCACTCCAGGTAAACGGGCTGTACTGATCAATAATTAGTGTGAGTGCATGGAAGGTTCCAAGTCCAAAGGCAAGCCAGATTGTCCGTGTGTGCCACTCAGACATGAGGGCTCTCGGCTCCCCCTTTGCCATCGGTATGCCTTGAGCAATACCAAGAAACACACCCGTAAAAAGCAGCAAGTATGCGGCAACTCCACTAATTCGAATCATATCCCACGTTGGCAGATCATCTACAATCCACTGTGCCATAACCGGCTCCTCCAAATCTGCTAGAATTGTCCCGTTCCTATTCGATCAAGCTGAACCGATGATCCGGGTCAAATCCAGGCCAGCGCTCAGCAAGTATTGACGTATTACCTCTAAAATAAATGTTCCCATCCCGAGTCGTCCAAAGAACATCGTGCCGATCATAATGACGATTAAGCCAGTTCACTGCCTCCGCACTTCCCAAAATACATACGGTCTTCGCTAAAATTTCGCATTGCGAAGCATGCTGACCGACCACTGTACATTGCAAAATGTCGGTATCCGCCGGTTCCATCGTCCGGGGATCAATAAGATGATGTGTTGTATGACCATGCTCATCTTGCCACTGTCTACCCGTAATGCCTGATGTAGCGACGGCCCCTCGCTGCAGTCTAACAGCCCCATTCATACCTTGCTCCTGTGAGAATGGACTGTTCACCTCAAGTGTCCAATACTGATGCTCTGTCATCCCCCATGCCTGAACTTGACCACCTGCATTAATCATGCCCGCAGTAATCTTCAACGTCCTCTGCAACCAGTCTGCAATACGTTCTACAGCCCAACCCTTCACAATTCCACTGAGATCAAGTTCGGCTCCTGGATCTAAGTGAACCATCCGGCTGCCTTCCCGTTGTATCCAGTTCGGGCGGCTGTAGTCATACCCATATTCGCTCCTATTGACGTGTTTCGTTTCTCCTGTACGAAACAGACGCGCCAAGAGAGGCTGCTGGGAAGCTCGCTGCTGTACCTTCTCAAAGCTTATATCATATCCCGCTGAACGCAGAGCCTGTGAAATACCTGGCTGAAAAATGCCCTCCGTCTGCCCGATATATCCATAAGCCAGACTGAGTACCTCATCCATCGCAGCCGACACAGGTATCCATCCCTCACTCTGATTCAGACGATTCAGTTCACTGTCAGCCACAAAACGGCTGAAACGCTGCTCCTGTGTTTCAAACCAATTTTTGACGAGGGAGGCCGCATGTTCCGCTTGTTCTCTACCTGCCGAAAGCTGTACTTCCACCTTGGTGTTCATCGCATAAAAACAAAATTGCAGGGGACGCAGAGCCTGCTCTGTGCTGTTCATGACGCACCTGTGCGTGACCGATCATTGCCACTACTGATTCCGGAATCTGCATTCCAGTCATGTTGCCCGAATTGCTGACTGCGTGAATTGGCATCCTCACTTTGCTGATCTGCCCCCTCTGGAGACCACTCATCCATCACATCGTCGCGTGATCCAACCGAAGTTGAAGCCGTCACTCCTGTATCTGCACCTTTTGCCGCGGCATAAGCCGTATCAAAAGCATCCGAAGTTCTTACATATTGAAAGAGTGCAGCAACAGTTAACGTTGCTGCAGCCGAAGCTTGCCATTTTCTCCATTGGTTTCGTGTACGTCTTGTCATCGCGTATCCCTTCTTTCTATAGCGAAGTTCATAATTGTATGATAGGCAAGCAGGCTTAAAAGAAGCTGAATAAACCGTTAAGAGTGGCTAAAGCTTTTAAATGTGATGTCACAAAAAAAGCCCGGAACAGGTACATCCTGCTCA
Organism: Paenibacillus sp. TSA_86.1; assembly: GCF_052691815.1. Taxonomy (NCBI): domain Bacteria; kingdom Bacillati; phylum Bacillota; class Bacilli; order Caryophanales; family Paenibacillaceae; genus Paenibacillus; species Paenibacillus sp. TSA_86.1. The sequence goes on from NZ_JBQZGE010000014.1 coordinate 76,663, forward strand.
GGGCAACGACAAGATTGATATTCAAATCGTATGACTTCTGACTACTTATTATAATGTCGAAAAATAAATGATGCCTTCCGGTTGCTGTTCCTGGCTCACTAAGCCACGCCGGATTAATTCCTGCAAGTGAGCCAGCGTTTCGCTCATGGCAAAGCGCAGCTGATGGGTGCCAAGCCGATCACCAAACAGATGCAGGCAGATGTCATACGCGTGAGCCGAGCTTTCCTGCAAACGTTCCGTCAGTTTTGCCAGACGTTCTTCATGATGAGCAAGTAATTCGGTAGTGCGTTCCGTAAAACGGGTAAACGGATTTCGATGTCCCGGATATGCACATTCCACCGTAAGAGAACTCAGGCGCCGCAAGCCGTCCATGTACGATTGTAACGGTTCCGGGTCACTGCCCGGCTGCAAACTGATATTCGGCGAAATCTGGGGTAATACCGCATCTCCGCACAAAATCTCCCTGGATTCGGGAGCATAGAATGATAGATGACCTGGAGCATGTCCGCCCGTTTCCACAGGGATCCATGCTTTTCCACCCATACGGAGCGTACCCCCATCTGCAATGATCGTTACCTTCGGGAGCGGTGTAATCTGTGAAATGAATGTTTTCATATGTTCCTTGATTTCAACCGTCTTATGCTGCGGCATACCATGAAGAAGGTAATATTCAGGCAGCCTCTCTTCGATACTCGCTCCGTCTCCCCACATATAATCCGTTTCCTGCCGGGATCGTGCTGACATCAACACCGGTGCACCCGACATTTGCTGCATCCATCCGGACAATCCCAGATGATCAGGATGATGGTGAGTTAATACAATTTGGTGAATATCCTCAAAGGTCAGGCCGAGATTCGCCAATGCTTCTCGCCACTCCTGCTCCGTCTCAGCGGTCCGCGGTCCCGGATCAACAATGCTCGCTTGTCCATCCGGTTCAATCAAAATATAGCTGTTCACCCAGCGTAGAGGAAAAGACATGGTGATTTGAATACGGTGCATGCCCTCCGGCATGGATAATGCTTCGGTTCTTGTACGTCTCATCGGCTTCCCCTCCATTTTTAATCCGCAGGACGATGTCCCACAAAAATCATGCGCGGCGATGTCTGCTCTTCATATATCTCTTCATCGTAGCTGCCGTGAACCTGATCTAGATGGAGTTCCGCCTCCCGCAACATTCCGCTGAGCTCCTCACGCGTATAGAGCTTGACACTTTCCTTATAAATTCGCGGCTCCGTTCCGTCTGCGAGGTCCGTAATTCGAATCTCCTTTTGCACAAAACCGTCTTGTATCCTGCGCAATTCCTCAATCCGCTGTCCTTCGTCTTCGCGAACAGAGTGTGGCACCAGATGTTTCTTCACATAGGCTGTGTTGATAAAATCTATAATGAAGCTGCCTCCCGGTCTCAATACATCATGCATTGCACGCAGCACCTTCAATTGCTCAATATCCTCGGGAAAGTATCCGAACGAAGTGAAGAGGTTAACCACCGCGTCAAAACGAGCTTGTAGCGGTAGCCTGCGCATGTCGGCATGATACCACCTGACCCGATGATCGGTATCCAGTTCCCTGGCTTCGTTCAGAAGCACATCCGACAAGTCTACTCCCGTCACCTGAAAGCCAGCATCCGCAAGCGCCAGAGCGTGCCTGCCCATGCCACAGCAAAGATCGAGCACGTCTGCACCAGGATGGAGTTTCAGCCATTGAATCATTTTATGTACTTCTTCATAGGCACCGTGCACATCCCGATGTTTGTATACGAGCAGATAATCTTCGCCAAAACTCTTTTCGTACCATGCCGTCATGTAAATTCTCGACCTCCGTATTGTCAGTGGTACCCTTAAGCCATTTCAATTGAACTAAACTGGTTCTGCTCTATGTATCATTCCAAATTATTGTAACGCTTTATGCCTCAAACTCAAAATAACCCTCTAGCCCCCTCATTGAACGCTCCCATAACGCACGATATAATGTTAGACATGTCATACTCCTGCGAATCGGTTAAAAACATACAACAGGAGGTGTTCCTATGATTCGTATCGGACTTACGGGATGGGGCGATCAAGATGACCTCTATCCAAACCGTACTAAGGCAAAAGACAAGCTTAGTCTATACGGACAATATTTCTCTACAGTAGAGGTGGATAGCTCCTTTTATGCCGTGCAACCTCGGGATCGGATGGCTCGCTGGGCGGCGGAGACACCTGAGTCATTCTCGTTTATTGTGAAAGCCTACCAGGGAATGACGGGACATCTACGGGGCAAGCCTTACTTTGCCAGCACGTCCGAGATGTACAAAGCCTTTCGGGAATCGCTTGAACCTGTGATTGAAGTTGGGAAAATGCAGGCAGCCCTGTTTCAATTTCCCCCTTGGTTTGAATGTAACCGGGACAACGTGAACGAACTGCGGGAAGTGAAGCTTCGCATGGAGGGCATTCCGTGTGCAATTGAATTTCGTCACCAAAGCTGGTATGCAGACCAGATGCGTGAACGCACACTTCATTTTCTGAAGGAGCAGGGATGGATTCACAGTGTCTGTGATGAACCCCAGGCAGGGGTGGGTTCTATCCCCATTGTTCCTATTGCAACCGATCCCCGGATGACGCTCGTTCGTATGCATGGACGCAATGTATCGGGCTGGCAGCAAAACGGCGCACCAAACTGGCGTGAGACACGTTATTTGTATCGGTACAATGAGCAGGAACTGCTGGAGTGGAAAGGTTATTTGGAACAGCTGCAGGAGCAGAGTGAAGAAGTGTTTGTCATTTTCAACAACAACTCCGCCGGAGATGCCGCTACCAATGCACAGATGATGATGGAATTGTTGAGCCAGCCCGTTAAGGCATTTCCTGACCGCACCGAGCCTGAGAATGAAGAAGGGCCCGAGCAGCTGGAGCTGTTTTAGCACTACACATGATTCGCTTTATAATGAAACCAAGTGTCTGGACATTTTTTCGACCAATGTTTTATTAACCTGACAAAATGGATTACAATAGATTGAAAGCAGATTAGAAGGAGGCCTTTTTAATGAAAGAACAAGCTTATTTGGAGCAAAACCGGGACAAACATCTGGCAGAACTGAACGAATGGTTATCCATTCCAAGTATCTCCGCCATTTCTGAGCATAAAGAAGATATTCAACGAGCGGCACAATGGGCAGCAGATGCACTTACACGTGCAGGCATGGAGAATGTCGAGATTATCCAAACAGCGGGTCATCCCATTGTTTATGCAGATCATCTACATGCTCCGGGTAAACCCACAGCTCTGATCTATGGACACTACGATGTGCAACCCGTTGATCCACTTCACCTGTGGGAGACACCACCTTTTGAACCAACCATTCGTGACGGCAAGTTGTATGCTCGGGGTGCAACGGATGATAAAGGACAAATTTTTATACATATCAAAGCCGTTGAAGCGCTGCTTGCGGAAAATAAAGAACTGCCAGTCAACGTAAAATTCTGCATCGAAGGCGAAGAGGAGATCTCCAGCCCGAACCTGCCGATTTATTTGAATGACAACACCGACAAATTGCATGCAGACATGGTGTTGATCTCGGATACGTCCCTTCTGGAAAAAGGAAAACCTGCCATCTCCACGGGCCTGCGCGGCCTGTGCTCGATACATGTGGATCTGTTCACCGCCAACACCGACTTGCACTCCGGTTCCTTCGGCGGCGGTGTACCCAACGCGCTGCATGCCCTCGTCTCCCTGCTGGCATCCTTGCATGATGAGCAAGGCCGCGTGAGCGTAGATGGATTCTATGATGGCGTTCTGCCATTGTCCCCCGAGATGAGAGAAGAGTTCGTGAAGCAAGGCTTCAACGAAGAACAGCTTCGTCAAGATCTGGGACTTGCGCAACTGTACGGTGAAGAGGGTTACTCCTTTGTGGAACGTGTCGGCGCTCGCCCAACACTTGAACTGAATGGCGTATGGGGTGGTTTCCAGGGCGAAGGCAGCAAAACGGTCATTCCCAAGGAAGCTCATGCCAAAATCACTTGCCGCCTTGTCGCGGATCAAGACCCGCAACATGTGCTGGATCGCATAGAAGCTCACCTCCGTGCACATGTACAACCAGGAGCGACTTTGCAGATCAAACAGATCGAGAAAGCTTTTGCGTTCAATACCGATCCGACTGATCCTATCCTGCAAAAAGCCGCAGATGCCTATGCAAAAGTATATGGTGTGCGCGCCCTCTTCACGAAGGATGGCGGCTCCATTCCAATCGTTGAGAAGCTTTCCCGCGTGCTTGGTGTGCCTGCCGTGATGATGGGCTTTGGTCTGCCAGACGAAAACCTGCATGCACCAAACGAACACTTTAACCTGGAGAATTTCGATAAAGGGTTACTGACGGTCGTGGAATTCATGAAAAGCTTATAGTCGTTAAAAGACACGCTTACACGGAGATCACTACGCAGGGAGAACAAGCTTCCGATCGCTGTTATTCCCAGATTTCTTTGATCCCTTTTCTAAAGGGAGAAATCCGGCAATAAAGGCGAGCGCTTCGCTTCTACAGCTTTCTTCTCCCCACTCCGTTTAACGTGTAAATTTTATTTAAAGCTTATAGAGGATAAAGTATAAGAGAGCATGCTTCGCTTCTTCAGAATCAATTTCGCCCCCTCCACTACGTTATGCGCGTTACGATAAGTCGTTTTAAAGCAAAACCTAGCTTTTTTGGGGATGAAGCAGAAAAATGGAGGGCGCTCGGGTGGGCGTTCCGGTGGCGAATCGTTCTGGGCAGATGCCTTGATAACTTCATGTTGTAATAGCGTTAAAACGGTGACCTGTATGGTCATCGTTTTTTTATATTTTTAGATTTCGTTTGTGCAGTGATTAATTTAATCTCATATACAGGATAAATATGGTAATATTCTGTTAAGAGTTTGTGGAAGGACACTCTTATAGAATTATATTTTACGGGACAGCAACATCAATCTTGAGTGTAGATTACTTTTTCCAATCGGATAAGCCCCTATTGCAACCAGTCTTACAACCCGAATCTGAATGATGAGGTGAACGGTAATGTCTGCTTCTCATTTGACCAAAAACGCGCTGGCTCATTCGCTAAAATGCCTGATGGAACACACGCCGTTAAACAAAATCACGGTAAAACATCTGGTGCAGGACTGCGGTGTGAACCGCCAAACCTTTTATTATCATTTTCAGGATATTTACGCCCTGCTTGGGTGGATTTACGAAACGGAAGCAGTGGAAAGTATCCATGCATACCGCAGTTATGATACGTGGACTGAAGGGTTTTATAAAATTTTCTGTTACATCGAGAACAATAAAGCTTTTTGCTGTAATACACTTGAATCACTTGGGCGCTCTCACCTGGATGGATACCTCTATCAAGTTACGCATGATCTGATTATGGGTGTGATCGATGAACTGGCATGCGGGATCAAGGTTCGTAGCGAGGATAAAGAGTTTGTTGTTAATTTTTATACGTTGGCTTTCACAGGCATGATTATTCAGTGGATGAGAAATGACATGAAAGAACCGCCAAAACAGATTATCGATCGGCTAAGTGAACTGATTGAGGGCAATGTTCTCAGGGCGCTGCATAAGTATGAGCATAAATATGTGTACGAGTAAGTGCATCTACAAGGAAACCAGTAGTAGTAACAAAGAATAGCCGACATGCAGTACTTTAACAAAAACGAAACAACATTAAACATAGAAGGAAATATCAAGCTGCCATCCTGTTTAGGATGAGCGGCTCTTTTACCGTTATCGGGTTTGTATTGACGAGTTTAGCTGTTGTTTCGGCTGAATTTCCTATTGGTGTGAATAACTATACGCTGCATCGGCATATCATTGGCACGATTCAACCCCTAAAACTAGACATTTTTCCAAAAGTGACTAAAAATCGGACAGCTCTCTTCTTTTGATCATACCTTCTTTTCCGGTGCAGGTTTACATTGAGAATGTGAAGAATACACCATCTTTGGAGGCGATTGATCGTGAAAAAAGAACATGGCTCTAAACAGGTTTATTTTGTAGGCGGCGGTATTGCCTCCCTCGCGGGAGCGGCTTATTTGGTCAGAGACTGTGACTTCCCCGGCGAAAATATTCATATCATCGAGGAAATGTCCATTCTTGGGGGCAGCAATGACGGTGCAGGTAATCCGGAACAAGGTTACGTCATTCGCGGTGGACGGATGCTCAATGATGAAGCGTATGAAAATCTGTGGGAACTGCTGGAGACCGTCCCTTCCATCGAACATCCGGGTATATCGGTCAGGGAAGAGATTACGGCTTTTGATAATGCAAACCCTACTCATTCCAATGCACGGTTAATAAACCGCGATGGTCAGGTGGAAGACGTGTTGTCCATGGGGTTTGATATGGCCGACCGCCTGGCGATGGGAAAACTCATCATTACGACTGAAGACACGCTGGGTAAATTGCGGATCAACGACTGGTTTGCACCCCACTTTTTCCAAACGAACTTCTGGTACATGTGGGCGACGACATTTGCCTTTCAGCCTTGGCACAGTGCGGTGGAGTTCAAACGATATATGCTTCGCTTTTTTCACGAATTTCCACGAATTCAAACGCTCGAAGGGGTTACACGCACGCCCTACAACCAATATGACTCCATCATTCTACCGTTGCACCGATATTTGGAGCCGTACGGCGTAGATTTCACGCTGAAATGCACCGTTACGGATTTGGACTTCACAGAAGGCGACGGAATTACAGTAACAGCTATGCATGTGCGGCGGAACGGTGTCAAAGAAGTAATTAACATCGATGAAGGGGATTTAGTGATTGTCACGAACGGCTCCATGACAGAAGGTGCTGATCTGGGCTCCATGACATCCGCTCCCAAACTGAACGGCAAGGGCAGCTCTTGGAAGCTGTGGGAGAACATCGCGGCGAAAAAACCGATGCTGGGCAATCCTTCTTCGTTTAACGACCATGTCGATGAGTCCAAATGGGAATCATTCACCGTCACTTTCCAGGACTCGGTCTTCTTTGATCTGATGGAAAAGTTCACACGCAACCGTGCAGGTACAGGAGCACTGGTTACATTTAAAGATTCGAGCTGGTTTATGTCCGTTGTTTTGGCTTTTCAGCCCCATTTCCGCAATCAGCCTGAGCACGTCAAAGTCTTTTGGGGCTATGGGCTATACTCGGATAACGTAGGCGACTATGTGAAAAAAAGAATGTGTGATTGCACCGGGGAAGAGATTATGCAGGAGTTGATCGGCCATCTTCATTTTCAGGAGCATCAAGAGGCGATCATGGCAACAGCCAATTGTATCCCATGTATGATGCCTTATATCACCGCGCAATTCATGCCACGGCTGAACAGTGACCGGCCTCAAGTTGTGCCGGAAGGTTCAACGAATCTGGCATTTATCAGTCAATTTTGCGAGATTCCAGACGACGTGGTGTTCACGGAAGAATATTCGGTGCGCGCTGCACGGATTGCCGTATATACGTTGCTTGGCATCAATCGTCCGATTGAGCCGATCCATCAATATCAATACGATGTGCGGACGCTGTTCAGCAGTTTTGTGACTTCGTTTAGATAAGAAATGAGTTCGTAGGCTGACTTTTATTTTGCTATTGGCTGACCGCGAAGTTCGGATCCAATTACGTTCATTCATGTGAACCTCATTGCAGTATATTGAAAGAGCCCTGTCAGATCTAAAATGTACCCTTGATAAAGGACATTTTAATTCTTTGACAGGACTCTTTTTTTGAATGTATCTTTTGTAGAACTGTAAAGTATGTCTTTTGCAAAGCTGTAAGATATGTAAGAACAAACCCCATCAATAGAAGTGCCATGCTGGGCGGAACACCACCTTCGCGAAAGGAGCAAACAAAAAACTAAGGGCACCAAACAAAAAAACAAAGAGCACACCAAAAACATAGACAAAAACTAGCTACTTGATGCTCTAACGATCACCACAGAGCTTATTTCCCACTTTTAGAGTCTTTTAAAAATCTAACGATCACCAGAGACCTTATTTGCGATGGAGCTTCTCTTTTACACCCCAAAACTGCTCATTTACATGAAATAGCGTGTCTGGTGATCGTTAGAATTGAGAACACTGCGAAATAGGTCAAATAAGCTTCCTCAGGATCGTTAGAGCCTCAAACATCATTGTCACAGTCTGATTCGCTAATCGCCACTAGCGGCAACGGTTTAAAGTGTGAACTATTCGCACTGGTTCAGCTCCCAGCACGTAGTGCCCTGCTTCATGACGAGGGTGGGCAGCTCCCAGCACACAGTGCCCTGCTTCATGACGAGGGTGGTCAGCCACAACTAAGCATGGTTCGATACTTCATCGACATATGTGGGTGATTACTTGGTTACCCACTCTACTGTGCGTCTGGATAAAGTTACAGGCAGGCAAGCATCTGTCCTTGACCAACTCCGCCTTTATTCCAACGTTACGGACGGAATGTCGTGAATTTCAGCATGTGCACCAGTTTGGAGAAATGGGTTATCTCCTGATCTACATCTTTGGTGTCAGTGCCCGCCATGGCCTGATTGGCTCGCAGCGTTCTGCGCGTGTTCAGCATACCTTCGATCAGCTTCATGACCGTGTTGCGTCCACGATGATCCACAATCATGTATTTTTTGCGTGCATCCAGCTCGATCCAAACGATGTTATTAAAGGTTGTGAACAAATGTTTGCGGTACTGCTCCATATCCGTCTCATTATAATGCTCGCCATAAAAAGTATAATATCCGTGAATGTGCAGCTTCTCCGCCAGCACAGGGATAAACGGATCATGTTCCAACATGGCGTTACGTTCCATGGTTCATGCCTCCGTGGATGATCCGCAGATCTCGTTTTTTGAGATCTATTTTAACATATTGTTCAGCGCATTTCCTCTCCACTGCCGATCCTTCTACCTTTCACCCAAACTGTATCAATCTCCAAATCTTCATTCAGCAAAACGATATCTGCCTGCTTCCCCCTCGCCAGGGAACCCGTTCGGTGGTCGATACCTAGCAAACGCGCTGGCGTAAGGCTCGCTGCTCTGGAAGCAGCGCCCAGACTCAACCCTACCTCCTGCACCAGATATCGGAAACCACGAACCATGGTCAGGGTACTTCCCGCCAGAGCGCCTCCATCCTTCAAACGCGCCTCACCGTTCTTCACAATAACAGGCAGATCACCGATTTTATATTCCCCGTCCTCCAGTCCTGCTGCCGACATCGCATCGGTAATCAGCACAAGCTGATCATTCGCCTGCTTCAATTGAGCAAGGATTGATATAGCCGCAGGATGCACATGAATTCCATCGGCAATCACTTCGGCACTGATACGTGGATCACTTAACACGGCTCCTGCTGTTCCCGGCTCCCGGTGGTGCAGCGGTGTCATCGCGTTAAACGTATGCACGGCATGATGAAGTCCTGCCTCCACCGCGCGCTGTACATCCTCGTAAGTTGCATCCGTGTGCCCAAGCGCAGCCGTTATCCGCTGTTCCCGCAGCCAGGAGATGACCTCCAGCGCACCTTCTCGTTCCGGGGCAAGCGTCACCTGGCGAATGAGGCCGGGGTATTGTTTTTCCCATCCTTGCAGCCAGCTGACGTCAGGAAGCACGATGTGATCCGGATTTTGCGCGCCAGGCCACTTCGGACTGAAAAATGGCCCTTCCAAATGCACACCTTCCAGCTGAGCAAATGGCATTGCCTCCGAACGGTATCGTACTACTTCAGCCAAAACATGATCCAGACGTTCCTTCGGAGCTGTCATGGATGTCGCCAGCATCGCTGTTGTTCCCTGCGAACTATGAAATGAAGTGATCTTGTCCAGCACGTCAGGACTGGCATCCATGAAATCTTCTCCATTGCCGCCATGAACGTGGATATCGATAAATCCTGGTACGATCAAGCCTTTCCCTTGGGCAGGAAGTGATCCAGCTTCCCGACGAATCTGTTCAGGCAGAGCTTCCGGTATGCCGGCATACACGATTTTTCCAGCGCGCCAGGCAATCAGGCCGTCTTCCAGCAGTTCATCAGCAAGCAGCAGTCTGCCGCGGAGCAACGTTATCTTTTTTTCTAGCTCACCGTCACTGACTTTAGGATTGGTTTCGGTCATCTAACCAGCCTCCCTGCCGCTCGATCCAGCAATACAACGACGTTCGGATGACATTGCAGCAAGGATGCAGGGCAGGAGGTTGTAATCGGACCCATGAACGCTTCGCGGATAATCTCTGCTTTTTCTTCTCCACGGGCAATGAGCAGGATCTGTTTCGCTTTTAAAATCGAACCGACCCCCATCGTAATCGCTTGTGCCGGGACTTCGTCGATGCTATCAAAAAAGCGGGCATTCGCTTTTCTCGTCTCTTCCTTCAATTCCACCACATGTGTGCGACCCGTCAATTCCGTTCCCGGTTCATTAAAACCGATATGACCATTATGCCCGATCCCCAGCAGTTGTAGATCCACTGGCCCCCGCTCCTCCAGACGTTGCTCGTAACTATCACATTCGGCTGCTAGATCTGCAGCCTCGCTATTCGGCACATTTGTACGGGATAGATCGATGTCAATATGATGGAACAACTGTTCATTCATGAAACTGCGATAACTTTCACGATGCTCTGTAGGTAAGCCTACATATTCATCCAGATTAAAGGAAGAGGCCTGAGCGAAGCTCACCAAACCCTTTTGATACATCGTAATTAATTGCTTGTAAATACCCACAGGTGAACTTCCCGTTGCAAGCCCGAGTACGGCACGAGGTTTCGTTTGCAGCAAGCTGGCGATCAAGCCTGCACCTGTCGCGTTCAAATCTTCTTCATTTTCAAAAATACGAATATTCATCTGTCAAGCACCTCCGGTGTGATGGAAACGATAGGACTGCACATTGTGATACGACTGCTCAAGTTTAGGTATAAATTGATCAAAATCTGCACTGACCATGCCTGTAAACAAAATATCAATCACATGCAGCAGCGCAATGCGTGAAGCCATATCCCCGCGCCGCATCCCTTCTTCGAGAGAAGATGTGAACAGCGGGATATCCGATACGGTAGCGAGTGAGTTACTGCCATATGACGTCAGCGAGATGGTGGAAGCTCCAGCCTGTTTGGCACAAGTCAGCGCATCGATGGTCTCCGGTGTTTCGCCTGAGTAAGACACAGCCATCGCTACATCTCCTTGCCCCAGCGAGGAAGCGGATGTAATCTGCATGTGGGAATCGGAAAAGGCAGTACAGCTTTTGCCGATCCGCACCAGCTTCTGATAAAAATCCTGTGTAACAATGGACGACGTCGCCACACCATACAGGTCAATACGCCGGGCATGACATAACAGCTGCACTGCTTGTTCCAGCCTGCCCAAATCCAGTAAGCGTGTCGTATCCGCAATAGATGCGAGATGATTCGCTTCAATAGCCTCGACGATTTTGGATAACGGGTTACCTGCAACGATATCCTGATAGGCTGTTTCATTCGGTGCGTGTGACAGCTCGGTAGCGAGTTTCATTTTGAGATCAGGGAAACCTTTGAAGTGAAATGATTTGCAAAAACGAGTCACCGTCGCCGCGCTTGTCCCGCTCTGCTCTGCCAATTTGTTAATCGTCATACCGGGAACATCCGATGGCGATTGTAAAATCACCTCGGCGATCCGTCTCTCCTGAGACGGTAAATTGTGCAATTCTTGCTGCAACGCATGTAAGATGGCTGCCATAAGCACCTCTTTGATATTTAATATGAAAATTATTTTTATTATTTTTACAATTATAAAGAAAATAGTTTTTATACCTTTATTTTAATCAAGGCACATTGGCAAAGCAAGAGGATTTTTCGTTTGAATTGATATGCTTTATGACGTAAATCAGGTAGGCTATAACCAGATACGCTTCATTTGAAGTTTTATCACAGTCTGCTAAAGTTAATCGTATGTCATTGTTATTCATTCGCTCGTATTTGCACTCTTACTCTTACTCTTACTCTTACCTTTTCCTTAGTAACAGGAGCAGAACAAGTGACGCGTCTATATGTAATGATCCATTCGGGGATCAAAAAAGGAGCACTGCTTATGAACCGCAGACAGCGTAATAAAATCGTACCAAACATCTGGATCATTGCCGCCAAGCGTAGTGACACATCCTACAATTATTTTGCCCTCTATGCCATCGACTGGAAACGCGGAGCCAGGTTAAGCTGGGAGGGTTGGGAACGTTACGAAGACTTGTTACAATTTCAAGTGCCGATTAAACGCAAAACGGAAGGGCGCACCGTCTCATCACAACCTGCCGCTAAAATTGCTAAAAAAGCTTTGCACTTACAATTAAATAAGGCACAGTATGAGGAATTGGAGCAGCTATTTTATAAGCCGTTCTCGAGAAAAAGATGGAAAGCGTTTATGAAGGAACATAAGCGTAAAGAGGAGGTTTAATCGAAATGACCAGAAGGTGGGTTTGGATTATTGCTTCCATCGTAATTGTTGTTGTGTTAACGATCCCAGCATATATAAATTATAACGATAGGCAGAATGAGTATTATGTTTTTATGGAGAACAGTTCCGAACATATGACACAAACGTTAGAGAAAAATGATATTCCGTATCTGATTGATGAACACGGACGATTACTGATTAAAAGGAAATACGATGAAAAAGTTGTCGTCTGCTGTACATAATATTTATAAGTATATAAGTATTATGTACAGCACTACTCGTAATAAAAGTCACTTCCTTTTAACGTTGGGGGATTATGTTACACTTCGATCATCAGATTCATAGTGAGGTGAGGCCAGTGAAATGGGAGGACATTACTGAATTGCATCCGGGTCGTTTTGTGCTAGTTGAGGCAATTCAGGCGAGTTCCAATAATCAGCTGCGTCAGTTGGAGGACATGTCAGTTATTCAAGACTATGATGATCCACAAAAGGCATGGAATGGGTATAAAGAGATGCATAAACTTCACCCCACCCGCGAGTTGTATGTTTTTCATACAAGTAGAAGCGATGTTGAGGTTGTTGAGGAGTTTTTCTCAGAAGTAAGGCAACGAACATGAAGCCAAAACTTATTAACGGCTTACCTACATCACTGCTCTTATCCAATAAAACATAAAAGCCTTTCCCCATACTTCATACTGAAGGATAGAGAAAGGCTTTTGTGTTGCCTCATTTTTAACTGTAATTCGCAGGCTAAATCTTCAGTTCTCCGAGCTTGATTAGCTCTACAACTGCCTGCGAACGACCCTTAACATTGAGTTTCTGCATCACATTGGAGATATGGTTACGCACCGTTTTCTCGCTGATGAATAACTGCCCTGCGATGTCACGCGTTGTTTTGTCCTGAACCAATAATTCGAATACTTCGCGTTCACGGTGGGTTAACAAAAATTTGCTTTTATGATGATCGATACCCTTCAATGTTCACCCCTCCTTGCTCGGGTTGTGTTGGTGTAACAAGGTTAAGGGGATACAGTCAACTCATCTTATGTAAGGTCAAGGGCGTTGGTTCAGTTTTAGAAGAAAAATGGGCTGCATTTCGATGATGGTTTGTCCATATTGGTCTGTATTCATCTGCCTATAACAAAAATGCCCTTGCCATGGATAGACACCCACCTGCAAAGGCACCATTGTTCATCTCACCGTCCTACCGATTCATGCGGTTCATCATGCCACCTTCATTGTTGTTACGATTCATTAAACCATCATGGTTGCGATTCATGACGCCATCACCCAGGATACCGTCCCGGTGATGGGTGTCACCCGCGTTCGTTGGGAAAATGCGCTCCACCATCGACTGGAACGTGTCAATCATTCCGCTCACCGGCTTACCGTTACGCAGGTCGGCTGCATAGTTCTCCACCTGGCCTACGAAATCCGGGTTGGCTGACACATATACGTTCTCCACGTTTGGCGCAAACTGCTTGATTTTCGCTGATATCTTGCCTTTGATCTCTTCGGGCGTGTTGTCATCCGAACTGTCCATCATGCCTGGACGCTCACTTCTTGTGCCATACTGGCTTTCGTTCATTGGACGGGCTTTGCCACTATTCGTCAGGCCACGCATCATCCCGATTGTACCTGTACCCATCGTGCCATAAATACCACGATCATTGCCCATATGACTACGGTCTGTTGCCGTACCTGTATTCAATCCCGGGGCAATTCCGCTTGTGCTGTACGGAGACATCGTGCCTGATCCGCCATGAACACGCATTCCACCCATATCCTCATTCATCACCCCACCACGCATCGTATCGCTGGCATGATTACGCATGGTGCCATTCAGACGGCTGCTTGGTTGACCTGTTGATTTGCTACCCAGCTTACCCGCATGCCCATTCGCCAAACGAACAGCAACATAAGCATTACGGTCCGTCAACATGACGTGAGCAGACTCGACCTCCTTCATCTCGGTAATGCGTTTTGCCAGTTCGTCACTGGATCTCAGGTCTGTGACGTTGTGCATTCTGTAACTTTTCGCACGAATTCCATCCATCCCGTTGGTCTCGACGCCGTAACGGTTGATACCATGCGCTTGCTCACGCACGCTTTGTGTATGCATGTTATTATCGCGATTCCCACAACCCGTCAAGCCGGCCATTACAAAAATTGCAGTAGACAATGATAACGTAATCGCTGTTGCCTTTTTGACTGTTGGCATGTAATGTTCATCCTCCAATGTGGTTGGTTTGGTTCACATAGATAGGATGCACGTCTGCTGTGATCGATATGCTGAAAGGTTATGGCACTTTGACTTGCCAAGCTGGCTAATTATTTTTATGGTTTATGGAAGTTGTGGCACTCGATGTTTTGAGTTTCTCCGCAAACTTCTCCACTTCTTTCAGACCAGCTGCATTCATCGGATAGGCCCACCCTTCATCCGGGGTAATCACCCAGATCGTATCTGGATCCGAAGAGGTCGTCAGCAATCGATATACCGCCGTGACCGACTTCCCGTTCACTTGCTGCTCTACAGACAAGGTTGACCGAGGAATAGCCCCTTTCAAATCGGATGCTTTACGAACGTCTTCGGCTGTGGTGAGATTTTTGATTTGCCCGATCAGAGATATCGCATCTTCTGCCTTAATGGATTTCCCATTTAACGTCCAAGTGTGCTCAGATGCCGTATCCCCTTCGGCCGATGCTTTCAGCATCCAACTCGATGCTTCGCCTTCCCATTCCAGAATACGTACATTGGATTCATCCATATTATACGGGGTCGTGTCCAGCAAACTGCGTCTTGTGAGAGCGATATTGGTCACCGCATCATTTTTCACAGCCACCACTGCTCCTGAGTTCACCCGTACATAATGTGCATCGCCCGCAGGCAACTGACTGCCAATTGCAAGTTTGAATTCTCGCCCATCCTTTGTTTTGATATCCAGACGTGTAGCCTTGTTACCCAAAGCGTACTTCTCCACATCCTTCGGCGACTCTTCGACAACCATCTCCTGGTCAGCGCTACTCAGTGCATCAAGCCAGCTTCCCACACTGTATTCATTCAGCGGGTAGCCTTTCGGCTCAGCCATATGCCAGACGCCATCCTGTAGCTCTAAAGTCGACACAGCATTTGCACCTGTACTTGCAGTTTTATCTGTACCTGATTGTTCTCCAGTCCCCTCATGCAGCGTAATCGCCTGAATATCTGCTGATGATATCCCAAGAAGCTTGGTTTGTACCGCCTCTTCTTCCCGAAAATAATTCTGATTCGCTGCATACAGCCATCCTGCAATCAATATAACAACGACCACTATCGTTGGTATTAACTTTTTCATACCCGTCTGCGCCTCCACCATAAGAGTACACCGATAATCACAAATACAAGCGGGAATGCCACAATGGCTGCAAAAAATATCGTTCTGGCCTGCTGACCATTCAGATACGCAATCTCATATCCAGCCTGTACGCGTGGACGAATCGTCAGCCCGTCTTGCTTTTCACTCAAATAATTCACGGTATTCAAAATAAAATCCCGATTGCCGCCATTTGTAATTTCCGAATCTTGCATGAAAATGGATGATCCCAAAATGACCGCTTTGGGCTTGCCATCCTTCGTATCTGCGGCATAGCCGAGATCAACAGGCCCTTGAATGTCCATGTCCTTGTCATTGTTCGTTTCACTTTTCAGCAAACCGCTTAGATTTGTTTCCCCGTAACTGTCATTCGAGGAATGCATCAGCGGAGATAACTTGTACTTGTCCCGCTCCTTGCTTGTTAAAGCAATCGACAGGGACAACATTGGATACAATTTATTCTGAGCAAGCTTGTCTGTGATGGCATGACTTCCGTACTCCGGAGAGACCCACAGCGGCCCCATCGTACTGGCTTGATTATTATTCACCATAACCGCATGCTCATCAACCACACCATAATCTGCGATCAGCGCATCGATATTTTTCCAGCTGGTTTTCATATCCTCTGCAAAACCGAGGGATAATAAGAGCTTACCCCCATTGCTCATATATGTCCGCACAGCCTTAAGTTCAGAATCACTCAGATCTCGCTGTGGCCCGATAATAGCGAGTACACTCGCATCATCAGGCACTTTGCCAGCCTGGTTCAGCTGTAACTCCTCTGTTGTGACATTATTCTGTTCCAGTGAAGATCGCAAAGTCCCCATCTGATCCAGACTCAGTTCTTCATGTCCGGTCAGGAACACCATTTTTTTCGTTTCCGTAGAGGATAGGTTCATCAGTGCCTGTGTCAATTTTTCTTCACCTGTGAACTGATAAGACCCATCGCTTCCATCCCCGTTTGCGGTGAACAAGCTGGCAATGTCAATGACCTTATGCCGGTCTCCCTGCTCCAGCACAATCGAGCTGCCCGTGATCCCGTACTTGGAGGCAAGCGCTGGTTCCTGCGTTAAGTTGTACTGTTTCATTTTCAGCTTACTGCTGCGTTTCGTGTACTCCTCTACCATATCCGCCACTTCGCGGTTCAGGACCGTATTGTTTGCATTTTCCACCGTTAATACAAGAATACTCACGTCATCTTTCACATTTTTGATCGCCGTAAGTGACTGATCGGATAACGTATACTGTTTATTTGAAGTCAGGTCGAGCTGGAAACCGCCAAGCGAATTCAGGAACAGGGTTAGCAAAATAAAGATGCCAATTACCGCGACAGATAAGACGGTACTGTTGGTATGACTTAACCATTTTTTCATGTTCTCACCTCCACCGCTTCCGTTCCACAATTTGAATGCTTAACAGTAAAAACATACCCGTAAGTGTGACATAGTACAGAACATCCGGTCCGCTGAGCACACCCTTGGTAAAGTTGTCGAAGTGCTTTGTCAGCGCAAACGGATCGAGCCACTTCTGCAATGTTGACCCTGTGTTGCCTGCAAATGAATCAAGCATCCACAAAACGAGCAATATAATAAAACCCACCACCGCAGACACCATCTGATGCTGGGACAACGTGGAGGCAAACAGCCCGATTGCCATCATGCTGGCACCCAGGAAGAATAAACCAAGTGCAGACAGCCAGACAGATGTCAGATCCAGCTTTCCATAGAACGACATAATGAATGGATATACCAAACTGCACAAAATCAGGACAATCAGTATGGCGAGTGAAGCCAAATATTTTCCGAAAATAATTTCAGTCACTCGTGTCGGCGAAGTCAGCAACAGCTCGTCCGTTCCCTGCCTGAACTCCTCTGCGACGAGACGCATCGTCAATAACGGCACCACAAAAAGCAGCATGGATAGTGTATTCCCCAGTACAAGGCGGTAATCCACAATGCTCGGTTGGTAATATACAAAGCTTGAATAGAATAGCAAACTGGTCATCAGCACATATATAGCAAAAGCAAAATAAGAGGTGGGCGACAGGAAATACGCCTGCAGCTCCTTGTTACAGATCGCCATCATTCGTCTCATTTGCTTGCCTCCCCTGAATCGGAAACTGAATCCACAGAAGCTTTCGACTCCATATCATTTGTATCCTGAATCTGCTCCGCAGGGGTAGAAACTTCTTCCTCTGCTTCAGTCATTTCCGATGTCGTTAACTTCAGGAAGATTTGCTCCAGACTGAGGTTCTCTTGTTTCATCTCCAGAATAGGTAAGCCTGCACCAGACAACAGATAGAATAGTTCCTCCCGGAAATCCTCCGAAGTTCCCCCAGTAAGTCTTACTCGAACAGTCGAAGATCCATTGGAAGATGAAGATGCATTAGCAATAACTTCACTTTGCGCCTTCTCCCACGGAGTTAATACATGAAGCAACTGCTGCTCCGTAGCTTTGACTTCAAGCGACACTTTGAAACGATCTCCCATCGCAGAGCCAAGATCTTGCGGGGAACCATCTAATACCAATCTTCCCTGATTAATAATCAGCATGCGATTACAAAGTGTGCTTACCTCAGGTAAAATATGCGTACTTAACAGCACCGTATGATTTTCACCCAACTCCCGGATCAGATCCCGGATTTCAATAATCTGGTTCGGATCAAGTCCAGAGGTCGGTTCATCCAGCACCAGCAGATCGGGTTTATGTATAATCGCTCCAGCTAGTCCCAGCCGCTGTTTGTATCCTTTGGACAATCCACGCACCAGTTGTTTTTCCCTGCCCTGCAACCCCAGCCTGCTGACCATCTCACTAATCCGAAGTTTCACCTCACGCACAGGAACATCCCGTAGATTAGCGACAAATTTAAGATATGACTGCACCGTCATGTCCGGGTAAAGCGGCGGCGTCTCGGGTAGATATCCTATTTTGGATCTGACACTTCGTCCCTGATCATGAACCGATAAACCATCGACCAGGACTGAACCTTCCGTTGGATGCAGATAACCTGTAATCATACGCATCGTCGTTGTTTTGCCAGCACCGTTAGGGCCCAAAAAACCAACAATCTCGCCTCGTTCCATGGTGAAGTCCAATTGGTGCACACCGCGCTGGCCTTCATACACTTTGCTCACCTGTCTCACTTCGAGCACGTCCTTCATCCTTTCCCGTTAAAAATACCCGTGCAGCATAATCGAACACACTACACAGGAAGTTCCTTATATGATAGGGAATGTACGCTAGCCTCAGCTTAAGATCACTTAAAATAAAGCTTAATTTTTTTTGTCTAAATTGTGAACTTTTAATGTTCTACCCACACCCCGCCCTTGGGTTATACGTAACATACAGTACAGGAGAATGAGCTCCTGACCATAAGTCAGAGGGTGAATCGCGTGAAAGTATTGTTTACGTTTTATGTTCCCAGTGGCGGCGTGGATACGCTTAATCGGCTGCGGACTGCTGTGTTGAAACGCCATGGCATAGAGGCACATTTATTGTATTTAAATACAGGCTCAGGCTTGCAGAACAACAGCGACACACGCATTTTCACTGCCTCCAGCGACCAGGATATTCATCATCTGATCCACAGTCAGCACTATGATGCTATTATTACCACTTCTGATATTGCCATGCCTGGCCGATTGAGAGGACTCGGTTATAACGGTCGGATTATTTTTGAAGCACAGGGTCTCGGCACGCGGGAACAAGCACTGGAAACGATTGAAATGGCCGTCCCCTACCTTCAGGCTCACTGCGATGCAGCCGTACTGCCACCAACGGATCATCTGCTGGATATGTTCATTCATATTTGTCCATGGCTTCATCGCTTTGTCATTCCCAACATGCTGGATACGGACACATTTGCCCCACTTTCCGTAGATATCCCACCTTACCCGGTTCTTGCATGGGTCGGACGCCTGGAGCATAACAAAAACTGGCATGAATACCTTGAGATCTCCCATGCAATTATTAAAAAGAAACCAAAAGCCAGACTGTGGCTCTTCCACGATCCCACCTTGGCTAATCCGGAAGATGAAGTCATGTTCCGGCATATGCTCGCCGAGTATGGATTACAAGACCGCATCGGCATCTTTGTGAATGTTCCCCACTCACAAATGCCTACCTTCTACTCGATGGTCGCAGCTTCAGGGGGGATTATGCTGTCCACTTCATTACTGGAAGGCTTCGGTTATGCCGTAGCCGAGGCCATTAGCTGTGGCTGCCCTGTACTCAGTACAGATTCAGATGGGGTTCGTTCATTCATTACCCACAACAAAACCGGAAAATTCTATCCGATTGGCAATGTGCAAGCCGCAGTGGACGAAGCCATGGATCTGATGAACAATAAGAAGCTACGAGAATATATTCGTATTCAGGGAAGACAGCATCTGAGTTTATCCTTTTCACCCGATCGATATGCGGCCTCTTTCCGCGAAATGATGACGGCTTTGAGGATTTTTCATTAGTCAAAAAAAGGCAGTTCAGAGCATACGCTTCCTGAACTGCCTTAAATTTGTTATATATTAGAAATTTATTAATGTCCCATCATCATTGCCGGGTCGGGACTATCTCCCGTCGGCAATTCCTGTTCAACTACACGCTTCGGTTTACGCAGAATCAGGCTGAGCAGACAGCCGAACAGGGCAATACATGCAGCAAGGAAAAACGTATCATTGAAACCACTCACCATTCCGTGCACAATATCCGCTTTTTCCGTACCTGTTGTGTTACTTGTCACACGAGAGGTCAAGAAACCGGTAAGACCAGCTACCGCAAAAGAAACGACAACCTGCTGTGCTGCAGCAGTCAGTGGTGTCACACGTGCAACCAGTTTACGCGGTGCCGCATTCAGTACATGTGTGTTCAGTGGCATCATGGACAAGCCCATACCAAATCCCATCATAAGCAAGGCTGTAATAATAAGGCCAAGTCCAGTCGTTGCCGTAATGGAAGACAGAATAAACAAAGCGCCTGAAATGATACCCAGACCTACAAAGGCCAGCGGTCTTGCTCCGATTTTGTCAAACCATCGACCGCCCAGTGGCATCGAAATCCCGGAAGCAAGAGCTTGAGGTAACAGGATAAGTCCTGTCTCCAATGGCGTGTATCCTTTGATCTGCTGCAAGTAGAGCGGAATCAGAATCATGGAGCCGAACAAAGCCACTTGGGCCACCCAAGCGAGCACAATACCTCTTGAGAAATCAGATGAGGTAAACACCCGAAGTTCGAGCAACGGATTTTTCTGCCGAAGCTCTACGATAATAAACAGGATAAGTGCTACTCCGCCGACAATGACACCCGTAAGTGTTGTCGCAGACGTCCAGCTTGTGCCGCCTTCACTTACACCATAGGCCAACATGGAAAATGCAATGGGTGCAAGAATCATGCCCAGCAGATCCAAAGCCGGTGTACGTCCACGATCTGTGTCCGGTAAGAAACGAACACACAGAATGAAAGCTGCGATACCGATCGGCAGATTAATCAGGAAAATCCAGTGCCAGCTAACCGATTCGATGAACCAGCCAGACAATACCGGCCCCAGCGCTGGAGCAAGCAGCATGGGAATACCAAGCATTCCCATGATAGAACCTCTACGTTCCGGCGGAGCCAGACGGAATACCATAGCCATCCCGATTGGAGCAACCATGCCGCCTCCAAGTCCTTGAATGACACGAAATAGAATTAATTGCTCAGGTGATTGGGCAATGGAACACAATACAGAGCCAAGTGTAAACATGGCAATCGTGAACAGAAATACTCTTTTGGCCCCGAAACGGTCGGTCAGCCAACCTGCCAGTGGGATTACCGCGGATAAGGCCAATGTATATCCTGTTACTGTCCATTGAATCGTTTTCAGATCTGTCTCGAAGTACTGGACAAGATTGGGAATAGCTACGTTAACTACCGTGCTGTCCAGAATAACCATAATCATTCCGACGATAATGGATAGAAGGGGCAAGATGATCGTCTTGAGTGAAAATGCCTCGTTCTCCTGCGCTACTGATGTTTGTTGTTTCACGAACTCACTCTCTTTTCCGGCGTCACGACGGCATCGGGATTAACCGAGGTGCGGACTGCCTATAAATACGTTTTTTCAAACCATCGTTTTAAATCATTGTTTTAAACTTTCGTTTTATACTGGTTTAATTTTAATGAAAATACCTTTGCTGTCAAGCTATTTTTCAAAGGATATCTTTGTAAGAAAGCAAATACAAAAAAGGAGCAGGGCTCCTGCCTGCTCCTTACGTTGATATGTTGTACTTTATTCACCATTATTCAACTTATTTCATACCCTTGCTTACATTACACACGGGGTACCACTAACACATTAATCCGCAAGTTTCACCATTTGGTGCTCTGAAAGCACACCGATGAGCTGCCCGTTCTCACTGCGACAATAGATGCGAATCACCAGATGATTCGGCTTAGAGCTATTGCTTATAATCCTCAGCTCACTGATCTCATACGACACATTCAGACCACGAATAACATGGCTGTTACTCGCCACCTCCGAGCTTGAATTCACATGAAACAGATATCGGTATTGTTCTCCGTATGTGCCCGCTGCACCAACGTATACATCCGGGCCTTCTCCGTCACCGACATAAGCCACCTCTACATCCATGTATTTGACAGGAATATAGGTCTGAAGCAGACTCTCATGCATCTGAATGATATATGCCGCCATCTCGTATCCCCCCTGCGGAGCCCGAATTCTTCCGAATTTCTCCCTGTAGACAGGATATGCTGCGTCTCGTCCATTGGCATGGACAATCACCCAATTTTATAGATTTGTAAGCAATGCCCGGCCTTACTCCCCACTTATTTCATAGAATAACAGGATAGGAGTTCGGCCTGTGCAGGCCGTGACAAGGAGGTCGTCATGAGAGTTCTACTCGTTACGTATTGGGAACTTACACATATGGGGGGCATCTGGACATACATCAAACAGCTCGCCGACAGA
This sequence comes from Paenibacillus sp. TSA_86.1, assembly GCF_052691815.1. NCBI lineage: Bacteria > Bacillati > Bacillota > Bacilli > Caryophanales > Paenibacillaceae > Paenibacillus > Paenibacillus sp. TSA_86.1. The sequence goes on from NZ_JBQZGE010000014.1 coordinate 99,361, forward strand.
CTTACTGCCCTAGGTATAGAAGTGGATATTATGGGCACAAACAGTGCCAGAAATGAAGTATATGTCCGTAATCTGAACCGTTCTTTCTCGAAAAACCTGGTATGGCCCATGCTGCAAGCCAAGCTGAACCCAACCGACCTGCCGCAATTCACAGCCGATCCCCTGCTGGCTTATTACGAGTTGAACAGATATGCCTTTGAGATGGCTGCTGCCCATCTGGGGGTGGAGCATTACGATGTCATCCATGCACAAGACCCCGTGGCAGCTGTCGCAATCAAGCGCATCTTGAAGCGAAACATTCCTCTCGTCACCAGTTACCATGGAGCACTCGCCCGTGAAGCGTTCTATGATGCACAGAACTCCAACCCGCAACTGACACTGCCAGACTATCTTCGATCCAAAAGAGGACGTTATTTCCTCTCCCTGGAGCAGCGAAGCGCCGCACAATCTGAATTGATTCTCGTGTCGAGTCATTGGATCAAAAGCACGGTGGCTGAACTCGCGGTGCCAGAGTCCAAATTCAGACAGATTCCGTATGCTGTCGATCTGCCGAACTATCGTAAAGCAGCGGCTGCCAGGTTCCCCCATCGTGCACCGGCTGGCAAGAAGGTCATTGCTTTTACCGGAAGACTTGAATATATCAAAGGGGTGCATGTGCTGATCAAGGCGCTCGCCAACCTGAAGAAAAAACGTTCGGATTGGGTGTGCTGGATTGCAGGAGAAGGCAATCTGCTGGATGAGTTGCGGGGGCAGGCTTCTAATGCTGGCATTACCGAAGATATCGTGTTCTGGGGCAAGCTGGACAACATCCCCTCTTTTCTTAAACAGGCAGATATTTATGTGCAGCCCAGCCTTCAGGACACACAGCCTTTTTCGGTTACCGAGGCGCAACTTGCGGGTGTTCCCGTCATCGTCAGCGGCACAGCGGGCATGCCCGAAATGGTTGAACCCGGCCTCACCGGCTGGGTCGTGCCTACACAGGATGTCGATTCTCTCAGCGAGCTGTTGCATGCCTTACTTGAAGACGATGTAACCCGTAAAAAGGTAGGAGCAGCCGCCAAATCCTGGGCAGAACAGCATCGTTCTCTGGAAGAAATGGGATTACGTACACTGGATGTATATCAAGAAGCGATCTATAGAGGAGGACTCCGGGCATGACCTTACTTGTTCCAAGTGATCTGTATAACCGCTGGTTTTCCGTTCCCGTCTCCACGCCCCACATTGAAGTGGACTATGAGACGATGAACGCACTCATGCAAAAGCTTCCGAAAGGATATGTGTTTCCCGATCCGGTATCGATGGTTATTTTGAATGAGAAAGACTGAGAGATTAAGATACGGGTAAACACTCACGGCTATCGTGCAGACATGAACAAAAAGAAGCCACAGAGTATAATCTGCAGCTTCTTTTTTCATATTCAATTCCATACTTGAATTCGATTCATACCTAAACTTTATTTAACCATCAGGCGCCCTCAATCCGACGCCAGCTTCGAATACATATACAGATCATTAAACGTTTCTCCAGAACCTGATCCTGCTCCACTTCCCACTCTCTCGTAAGATCTCAACGTGCCTTCCCGCGTAAAAACAAGCTTCTCCAGCAGTTTGATCGAATTCACGTTATGAGGGTTAACCTTCGCTTCAAGCCGGTGTATTCCCAGCGATGTGTAACCATGATCTAACAGAGCAGTAACGGCTTCCGTGGCATATCCTTTGCCCCAATAAGCCTTAGCAAGATCGTATCCGATCTCTGCTCTGGCCTGTTCAAAATCCAGGGAATTGTAACCACAGGAACCCAAGATTGCACCAGATTGCTTCTCAATGATGGAGAATCGGATTGCCTGCTTATCCTCCGTAAGATTAGCCAGCAGCTGAATCATCTCTAACGCTTGTTGTTCATCCGAGAAAGGAGATATATTCATAAATCGAGCTACCTCTGGATCGGACCATACCTGAAACAGCTCAGCCGAGTCAGATTCCTTCATTTGACGCAAATGCAGTCTTGTCGTGTGTAATTCGGTAATCAATACGTTAACCTCCATTAATCATAGTTTAATAGTCTGGTTATCCAATATTGATATCTGCGCATCGTTCATTCCCTTCTATGTATACGTCACCGTACATTATACTTGAAGTTCACCTTTCATGCCCGCTACCCGCAGTTTTCCACTCCACACTCATCTGTTTCATCTCTCAAAAAAGAAGAGCGTGCGCCCTGCAGCAGCTAAAGGGCTGCAGGTTAGGTCTCGCTCCCCATGTTCAGTATTTCATCCTGCTCAACCACTTGGCTCTGCAGAACACCACTCGTTAATTACTTCCAATACCCGCCTACATGCAGCAAATTGAGCAAAGTCGGACGGTGTTTCTCCTGAACACGCTCCATCTCCGCGACCAGTTCCTTGAAATGACGCTTTGTTCCCATCGACTCATGCAGCCGATAACACATTAGAGGTTCATTGAAATAAAACAGCTCATACAGCGGGAACAGCCTCAACCACATCTCATAATCATGTGTATACCGAAAATCGGTGTCAAACACTCCAAAACGCTCAAACGCCTCCATCTCCACCATTACCGTACAGCCATTGATCGGACAGCCTTCCATCAGCACCTGCAGCATCTCCAGACGACTTCCCACCTCGGGCTGCACCGTATCCAGCCATTCGCCATGTTCGTTGACGTAATGATATGCTCCGTGACAGAACGAAGCGTTGACATCAAGCATGAACTTTAACTGCTTTTCGACCCGATTCAGCAGCATCACGTCATCCGAGCTAAGCCACACAAAATAGTCCCCTGTCGCGTGTTTGATGCCCTCGTTAAGTGCGGTCGCTGTACCACCATTTTCTTTGCGAATGTACTGAATCTGATCCATCATCGGCTCCAGTCGCTCCACATGTTTGGTTGAACCATCATCCACCACAACCACCTCAATATGGGGATACGTCTGGTGAAGGGCACTGTGAACGGCCTGCTCGATATACGGACAATTGTAAAAAGGAATCACGATCGATACCTTCGGCTCCATCCGAGCACCCCCTTCCTCCACAAATCTCTACTGCAAACTATTGCATCTTCTCCAGTATATGAGGCTTCCAAGCAGCGGTACCCCCTGACATGAAAACTCATTGATTACATACATCCGGTTACTTATCCCTTTATTTCCCTTGTAAAAGGCTACGCCAAACAGACCGCTATTCAGCACGCAGTGCGGCTTCATAACGGCCCCGTTCGCTACCCGCCAAGCGTAGCAATACGCTGCAATAACGGTTCGCGGTACCTGGACCAGACCATGGATGCTTCTCTGCCGATCACATCCGCATGACGTACCGAGCCCATCCCCCCATGCCAGCGATACGCCGTAAGCGGCTCATTCAGGTACGGGAAGCGATGACCATTAAGCAGCATGCGCAGCCAGAGATCCAGATCATGTGTGTAAGGCAATAGCTCATCAAACAACCCCACGCCGCTAAACAGATCCTTACGAATCATGACCGTGCATCCATTAACCGGATTGCCACCATTAAACCGGCGCAGACAGTCCAGTTCGGACATCGGCTCTGGTCCGCCATGCATTTTGGTAACCGCCGAATGTTCGTTGATATAATGAAAATTCGTATGGGACACCAGCACATGTTCACGCTGCATGAAATCAAGCTGGTAACGAATTTTGTCAGGGTAAAAGAAATCATCTGAACTCAGCCAGGCCACATAATCCCCCGAGGCATGCCGAATGCCATGATTCAGTGCGGAAGCAGTTCCCCCGTTACTTTTGCCAAGCACGTTGATATGCGGCAGATAAGGCTGGAGCAGCTCCGCATGCCTTGTGGAGCCGTCGTTGACGACAATGATCTCCACCTCAGGATAGGTTTGATCCAGCGCACTCTGGATCGCCATCGGCACGTAGGGGCAATTGTAGAACGGAATCACAATGGATACTCGCGGAATCATCCTCTCGTCCTCCCTTGCTGGGCACGAACATCACTCAAAATATCCCGCAGCGAAGCCTCAAACGGGATCTGCGGCTGCCAGCCCAGCTTGCGCAGTTCCGACATTTTCTCCTGCTTCCCTGCTCCGTCCGGCCCGGATGAAGCGCCATCCCAGCGGATCGGTACGTCTGCTTCTGTCATGGACAACAGCAGATCGGCGATCTCGCCCAAGCTACGCTCCACCCCGGACACCACCGGATACACTGTACCGCTAGTGCCATGCAGTAGTAAGGCAGAGTACGCCCGAACCGCATCCCTTACATCCAGAAAATCACGCGTATTATCCCGCCCGGACAGACGGAATGCTTCGGTTTTGCCCGTCTGCTCACAGGCAACTACATGACGGGCGAGCAGAGAGCAGATGCCTGTGGACGGCCCGGCTCCGATCAGATTACCCGGTTCGGCCAGCATAATCTGCTGACCGAATAGAGACATCCACGACAGGGACACCATCTCCTCCAGCGCTTTGCTCAAGCTGTACGGATGAGGCGGCTGAGGGATACGTCCTGGCGCCGGGGTGTATTTGAGCCTTGAACCTACAATGACGGTTCGAGCCTCCGGACAGCTCCGCAATGCATCTAGCAGATACAACACCGCCATGACGTTGGTTTCGAGCACGAGCAGCGGATCTGCCCAGGAATCTGGCACCGAGTTTTTGCCAGCTAGATGTAATACATATTCTGGCTGAACCTGCTTAATCAGTTCGCGGACTTGAAGCTTGTTATTCAGATCACAGACATATACACCCACATTCTCACCAAAGGAATATACATCCGGTCTGCGGACGACCGCTGCAACCCTCGCTCCGATGTTCTGAAAATAAGTTACAGCATGTCGTCCCGTAAAACCGGAAGCACCTGTAATCAGTACTTTTTTACCCGTCAGCTCTGCTCCATCCATAATGCCAGCTCCTTCAGCATAGTTGAATAGTCCGGCAGGTCTGTCTTCACATCCTCACGGGTGGATACCAGCGTGCGATCCTGCACCATGCTATCATCCGGTACAATCTTCACATCCTGCTTGTTCCAGACCTGCTGGAACAGCACAAGCAGATCATGTTTGCTGACCGGCGCAGGATGAGCAAGATGGATCAGGCCACTGACCGGAGAAGCCAGATAGTGGTCTACCCATTTGGCAAGCTCAAGTGTGGTTACGCCATTCCAGAAGACACGCGTATACCCGCCGACCTCACCCGTGCTGGACATAAACCACTGCATTAGACCAATACCACCCTGCCGGATTTCAGGCCCAATAATGGAAGTCCGAATGGTCAGATGTCCTTCATCCTGCACTTCACCCAGTGCTTTTGTAATCGCGTAGGAGGACGTACCGTCTGTCACATCATCCTCCCGGTATGCCCCACGATCCCCGCTGAACACACAATCTGTGCTGATGTGGATTAGACGTGCACCGATCGAATCGGCCATCCGCCGCAGACGATGCGGCAGAAAACCATTGATATGATAAGCACCAATTTTATCCTCATCCGCAAAGCTGTTCAGCACACCAACTGCATTAATGATGACGTCCGGGTGCACCGCTTCTACAAGCCTGTCGACCATGAAACTGTCATTCACATCCAGGATCAAACCATTCGGGTCAGTCACGTCCCGAGTGGTGTAGAAGACGCTATGCACACCTTGACGGCGGAAATAGTCGACCAGAATATGGCCGGCCATTCCGTTTCCCCCAAGAATCAGCAGCTTCATGACAGAAACCCTCCGCGCTTCAGAATCTCACGAATCTCCTCTTTCGTCATCAGCTGATGTTCGGAACTAAAGCTGCTGTAAGGCACAGGTGGGCAGTTGGTATAATGCTCCCGCAACCCTGGAATACCGAGAGTAGGCAAAATCACCAGATACTGTTCGTCGTAGACAACGGTGGTCATGCTCTCGAATTCACTCATCAGTATTTCATGGATTTTTTCGCCCGGGCGAACACCACGTTCCACAATCGCTACGTTTTCCACACCGGAATCCTCAATCAGCACCTCGGCAAGATCAACAATCTTGCACGTTGGCATCGTCATGACAAAGATCTCTCCGCCAACACTTTCCACCGAAGCTTTGAACAGTAGTTTAATCGCGTCCTTGAGTGTAAGAAAGAACCGGGTCATGCCCATATCCGTAATGGATACCTGCCCTTTTTGGCGAATCTGGTTTTTGAACAGGTGTACTACACTGCCGTTGGTGCCGAGCACATTGCCGCCCCGTACCGTAACAAACTTGGTATCACTGTGCAGCAGGTTCGCATAAACAATCAATTTTTCGCCGATTGCCTTGGTCATGCCGTAAAAGTTCGACGGATTGGCCGCTTTGTCGGTCGAAATATAAATGACTTTCTTCACTTTATTTTCAATCGCCGCTTCAATAACATTCTGTGTGCCGATCACGTTTGTTTTGAGTGCTTCATATGGCTGGTCTTCACATACCGGTACATGCTTAAGTGCAGCCAGATGGAAAACATAGTCCACATGCTGGCAGGCTGCCGTCAAGGCGTCCTTGTCACGAATATCGCCAATGCGAAAATGAAGGCGCGAGTCTTCGAAATCACGGCTCATAGCTACCTGGCTGGACTCGTTGCGGGAGTACACAATAATTTCTTTTGGCTGCTGGGGCAACAGTTGAGCGACAAGCTCATACCCCCATGATCCCGTACCGCCAGTCACGAGTATACGCTTATTTTCAAACATGCATTTTCCCTCCAAGCAGAAATTTGACCACTTTACTGGATACATCTGTTGCCTTGTAACCTTGCGGACAATCCCAATCATTCGGCAGTTTGGTCATCACGTTCACACAATCCGCAATTCGAGCCGCATCCAGGCCGGAGACCACATTACTGCCGCAGTCCACCGTTTCCGGACGTTCTGTCGTACGGCGCATCGTTACGGTGGGCACCCCCATGATGCAACACTCTTCTTGAACCGTTCCGCTGTCTGTGAGCGCACAACGTGCATGGCGCTCCAGCATGACAAAGTCGAAAAATCCAAAGGGCTCATGGAATTCCACCAGCGGATGCATCTCCAATTGAAGATGCTCAGCAATCCGAATCGCCGTCCGCGGATGAATGCTGCAGATCACACGTTGCCCATGCTCCTCGGCAACCTGATTCAGCCCTTTCATGATCTCCAGCAGATGAGGGGCATGATCCACGTTTTCAGCCCGATGAGCGGTGACGAGAAAATAGTGTCCGGGCTTCAGTTTGAGCTTTTTCAAAATTTTGCTGGCATTAACCTGTGCGCTGTAATGTTCCATCACCTCGTAGATCGGGTTGCCCGTAAGCACAATACGGCGGCTGGGCACACCTTCACTGACGAGATGTTTCTTGCTCTGTTCGGTGTACGGCATATTAATGGTGGAAATCGCATCAATAACGCGGCGGTTTTTTTCCTCCGGCACATCCAAATCAAAGCAGCGATTCCCCGCCTCCATATGAATAACTGGAATGCCCATACGTTCAGCAAGTACGGCACACAAGGCACTGTTCGTGTCTCCAAGCAAGAGCACCTTGTCGGGCTTCTCCTGCAGGATCAAGTCTTCCATCTGTGTATACATGGAGGACAGTTGTCGTCCCAATGAGGCAGCTTCATCCTGAAGAACGTAATCCGGGGCACGCAGACCCATTTCCTTGAAAAAAAGACCGCTGAGACTTTCTGTGAAGTTCTGTCCCGTGTGTACCAGAATATGTTTGGACGCGTACTGGTCCAGCTTGGAAATGATCAGGCTGAGCCGAATAATCTCAGGTCTCGTGCCCAGCACCGTCATGATCTTCATCGTCATCCCTGCCTCCTAACTTATATTGAAAACCATCTCTCTTATCGTGTATTGGAACCTTTGCGTACCTTCCGGCTGCGTCTCTTGCTCCCGGAGGAGCGCCTGCGGGTACCCAATTTGGACAATTTCGTGGCAGATGCATGCCGGCTTTTCACTTTACGAGCCGTACGGCTCTTCTTCCCGGTTCGGATCGTCCGTTTCAGCTCTTTGAGCTTGCGGCTAGAAGTAGGAGCGCCTCTCTTGCGGCGACGTTTTCTCCCACGGATTTCCGGTTCATTCCGTTGATGTTCCTCGCGCGGTTTCCCGGCTCCCTCACCCTGCTGTGTCACGGTTACCGGCGGCAACGAAGAGCGGGGAAGAAGCTGTACAACGCTCTCTGGAAATAACAATGTCCGTATAAGAGCTGGATCGGGAACCAGTACTGTACGCAGTCCGCCTTCTCCCCATGTCATGACGGGACCACTCGGTGGCTGGATATAGGTGAACCATCCGGGAAAACGCAATAACCACTGTGTGACCATCGTATGCAACTTCACTCGGTAGGTTTCGATTCCATACAGCTTTTCCGCTTCTGTCCGGTTACGCCATCCGGTATCGGAAGCAAGCTCCGAATCATTCAGCAGCGTCATCGCCAGTGTAACGAGTCCCTCACTATCTCCTGGCGGAGCCAGAAATGCACCGCTGCCTACGGATACCATCAATTCACTGAGACCGCCTTGGTCAAAAGCGATGACTGGTTTCGCAAAGTACAGCCCCTCCAGCGCAGTCATGCCAAATCCCTCTTTTACCATGCTGGGGATGACCACGATATCCATCGCGGAGTAGGCCAGAGATATATTTTCCTCAAACGTGGTAAAAATGAAGCGCCTTGCATAGCCGGATCGTTTCACTCGGTACACACATTCGTCGTAATACTTTTTGTCCGACGGTGTGCCAATGATCCAGAAGCGGCAGCGCGGATGGGTCTCACACAGTTTTAGCGCCATATCTACAAAGGGTTTCAAACCTTTGGCATCATATATGAAGGAAGAAATATAACCGATACAGGTATGCGAAGACTTGAATCCAAGCTCTGTGCGTTTGCGTTCACGCAGATGAAGCCAGCGATCCGGTGCAGGCAGGGAAGGCTCCCATGTCGGGGGAATAATGGTCACCCTGTCACTCATGCCTGCTTCTTTGAACGGTAACGCTGCCGTCTCGGAAATCCCGATAATCCAGTCCGCATACCGGCCCATCATCTGGATCGCTTCGGCTGTGTGTTCATTCGTCTGAATAATCTCGGTAATTTTCCAGATGACCGGAATTCCCAGTGATTTTGCTGCCACAGCAGGCATTACATTCACGCAAGTATTCGTTAGAATCATATCTGGTTCGTGACTTCGAATCAGCCAGAGCGCATCCTGAAATGCCGGGGTATGCCGCAGATGTTCTGCATCTTGCGCAATTCCCTGATAAGGGGTATACACACCGTGAAGCATCGGCAAATTACAGATGTGAACCTGGATGCCAAATCTTCGTGCAAGTCCGGTGAGTTTCCCTTCCTGCGGCGCTACAAGCACACATTCAAAGATCGTACCAATCTCTCTCATAAAATGAAGCAGAAGTTTCTCCGCCCCTGTAATACTCCGGGTATTGCACACATGGGAAAACAGCATCAGTTTTGGTTTCATTGCCATGGCCGCACACGGACCCTGTATACAAGAGACAAGCTGATACAGGGCACTGTGCACACCTCCTCCTGGCCGAGATTAAGGGAATATAATGCTTAACAATGTGTTGATTCTTCTGCCATACGTGTGATCTTTCAACGTCCGTTCAAGCCCTCGCAGGGCAATCTCGCGCCGCTCCTTCTCATGTGCAAGGTAATAATCTACCTTCTCAAGCATCTCCTGCGGTGAAGAATACGTTTCAATCTCTACCCCTGGTTTATAGAAACGGGCCAGGTCGTCGCGTGCATCGGTCAGCTGCAGTGTTGTGCTCGCAGCAATCTCAAATGTTCTCGGATTCGGTGAGGCTGGCGGAATTTTGATCTGGTTATTGTTGACCGAATCGTCCTCATGGGAGCGATGCAGATTGATCACGATTTTGGTGCCGTTGTACACGTCATTCGTTTCTTGCGGACTCATCCAGCGGCCAAGCTCGATTTTCTCGCCATAGGCTGTATAGTCAGGCAGACGATCCCACCAGATGCCGTTAAAAACGGTATTGTGCGACATCAGCTGCGGCATGATTGGATTGAAGAAGTACACGCGGTTCCAGTATGCCGAGCCGATAAAGCTGACATCCCGTTTAAGCGGGGAAGGGGTTGTAATCGGGAAGTAGTGATTGGTGAAGGCGGCAAAAGGCATATAATGAACGGACGCACAGCCATGCTGGCGATAGAGTTCTACACAATTGAGTTCCAGTGTGAATACATGGTCATAATGCTTCACGATTTCCAGCGTCATGTCGGTATAATACGGATCATCCGTAAGCCAGATTGCTGTCTGAATTCCCGCTTGACGTATGGCATCGATGTGCTCAACGGGAATATCCATGCCGTCCAGCACAAGCACCAGATCAGGACGCGTTTCGAGCGCAACCTGCGATACTGGCTGGCGCGGATCGGACAGGGTCACCTGAGCAACCATGCCCTGTAACGTGGCCATAATCGCATCATCCAGCGGAGAGTATGGGAACCCCTTACCCGAAGAAACATAGAGCACGTGAAGTTGCCGGAAAGGCAGCGGCTCTTGTGCGCAATTCACGATATAATTGGCGCGACCGCGCAGGTACCCTTCTTCTTTACCTGCATCAAATCCGGCGTGCTGCCCGTTTTTACGCGCCTGATCTGCCAGGCTGACTACAGGTGGTTGATGAACCTTTCTGGTTTTACGATGTTTGAAAGACATACCGCCACTCCTTTTTATTTGGGATAACGTGCTTTCTGATGCTGCCCTTCCACAGAAGAGAAACTACAGATGTCCTAACAACTCGGTAATGCGGCGGGTAAACGTATGACGATTCATGGTAGTGAGCAGACCTCGCCAAGCGATGGCCTGACGTTCCTCTTCATGATGCAGATAATATTGGATCTTGCGCTGCAACTCTGCCGCTGTGCTAAATGTCTCGATGTCATACCCTGGCTGATAATAACGATGCAGATCTCCGCGAGTATCGGTAATCTGCATCGTTCCGCACGCACCGATCTCATAGGTGCGTGGATTGATCGAACGCCCCGATAGTTGGTGGGTATTTCGATTATCCTCACCGTTCTCACAGGTTCGGTGTACGTTAATTACGATTTTGGCGCCATTGTAATAATCGACCGTTGCACCCGGGTCGATCCACCCTTCGTGAATGAACTGTCCCAATACATCGAGCCGTGCCAGACGGTTCCACTGGCTTCCGGCAATGAACACCTTTTTGTCTGCAAGGTACGGAGCGAGCTGATTGAACAGATCAATCCGGTTCCAGAACCCTGTGCCAATAAAGCAAATATCGTACTGATACTGAGGCTCTGTGCGGCGTGGATGAAACATGCCGGGATTTACGGCAAGCGGCATATAGATTACACATTGTGCTCCTTTTTCTTTGTAGAAGGGCACGGCTGCTTCTTCATGGGTAAACACGATGTCGTAATGCTGGCAGAGGGTCGCAGTATCCTCTGTGAAATAGGGATCATCGACAAACCATACCGCCGTTCGAATCGCCAATTCACGTATTCCCCTCACCTGCTCCAGATGATTCTCGGGAAACACATGCAGACCGTTCATGACCAAAACAACATCAGGCCGGTGCTGACTGGCTTCCTGCAACATCGTTGCTGGCGATCCAACAACGCATTCTCGAACCGACTGCTGCAGTGCCAGAATGACACCTTGATCAATGGCATCGAATCCCTGCGGGATATACAGCACCTTCATGTCCCGCAGTGTCGGTTCAAACGTCTGTACCCGCTCCATGATGGCTTGACAGCCGCCAAACCTGCGGCCTTCTGCATATCCGCCGCGGTAGGCCGCCTCCGCTTCAGTCAGCGGGCGGTGTCTTCGTTTTGCCACATTTCTTCACCCTGTCTTCCTTCAAGGAGATCTTAGTCCTGACTCTCCACGAGATTGGTCTTCCCTCTAAAGGATATGCCTCGGGGTCAGATGCATCATGGACGGGTGTCCTGCCGGGCTCAAAATTGGCGTCTGCCCTCCATATTCGCCTGCACGGGCATGTCCGCTCCTGTGGTCAATGCAAATAGCCCGGAGGGAACTGTCCCTCCGGGCTATGCTTCTTTCTGTATGTTAATCCTTTACGGCTGTGTCTTGTACGTCTGTATCTATTACTGCGCTTTGTACGCCAGTTGGTGTCCGTCCTCGAATCCCTTGGCGAAACCGGTGTTGAATCCCTCGTTGTACGCCTCGTTGTACCCCTGGCTGTAGGCGCTGTCCGGGTTTGGATCGGTAGGGGTAACCGGGACGGCAGGTCGCACGAGTTTCTTGTTCCGGTGCCTCTGCACCGTACGTTTCTTTTTTTTCAGCCACGCACTACGTCCTTTGCCTGTGCGTTTGTGAACAACACGCTTGGATTTCAGCGCACGCAGCTTGCGGATTTTACGCAAGCGGGCCCCCCGAGCTAATAAAGCACGTTTTGATTTCAGCCTGGCCTTCTTTTTTAACATATCAGCATTCCTCCTGTAAATTCCCGGCAGTACGAATGATACATCCGGGGTCTTTGATCCAAGGCAGACCTGGCTCCCCATGACGAATTCGGGTCAGCCTGATCCCCGTGACCATACGAGACATTTCTTCCTGATATCGACTAAGCAGACGTATGTTCTCCGCGAGAATGCGGGCGGATACTTCCGAATGAGAAGATACACTGGCTACACTGTCCAGAATGCGGGCGAGCGCCTGCTGGCTATGGGCAATGGATTCGATAAGCGCCAGTTTGACCTCCTGCTCACGCTGCAAAAGACTCATTTTCCCATATCCCCGAGGTCCATGCCGCCAAACATGCCCCCATCCATTCCGCCGCTATCTTCGCTGTCACTCTGAACCATCACGGCTTTAAGGTTGTTGCATAGACCCGTCTCCATACGAGTTAGCCCTTCCAGCAGCTCGACCAGTTGCTCATGCATTTTTAGCGGCTCCCCTACCTGGTCACCATGGGTCAAAAAGCTGTCCCCATTCAGATGATTCAGCGTCCAGTTCCGCACCTTCTCCGCCTCAATGGCTTTGGCCTCTAAAATTAACGCAATATTCCACTGCATCTTGGCTGCAGCATCCAGCATCAGAATGAGACTTTGTTCTCTACTCATGTTTCTTCACCCGCCTTCCGGGCTTATTCTTCCTCTTGTACCGCGATCTCCCGCATAACCTGGGTCAGCGTCTCGGCCACAGCTTCTTCCAGGTCAGCAAGCCCGCCCAGGTAGGAGATGATGCTTTTGTTAATCTGTCCCGAGCTGTCCAGCAAACCTTCTACCCCATCCAGTTCCGGCTCGTTATCCGGCAAATGGTGGATGATCTCCGACATACGTACAGCAACCTGACGTTTGGCATCCAATACCCGCGCAATCTGCTGGTGGGAATGTGCGATATGGGTAATGATCTCATCGATTTTGCTCTGCATGGTGCTCCTCCTTTCGGTTAAGGCCTGCTTCACCCATAGAAAAACCCGGCCTATCAGCACTTGCCTGCTACAGCATATGCCGGGCCGGGAGCGTCAGTTACTCCAGCTTGCGCCTATATCGTTAAATTATATCGTTCCTGTGTATCATTCAATTACATAGCCCCAATCCAGAGAGCAACGGCTGAGGAATTACCAGGGAGAATGTCTATTTATAAGCAAAAAAGCCACTCTCCCGTGCTACGCCGGAGAGTGGCCTTGTTCTTGGATGTGTTCCTAGTTGGATGTGGCACTAGAATGTTGAGTTTGCTGTTCTATCCTGAAGTCTGTTAGAGCAGAACGGTGGATGTTATATCCGTGCCAGTCGATCTGAACAAGCGAAGAAGCTCGTGAAATAACACAAGTCTAAACGATTATCCGTGTTGTTTCAGGAATTCTTCTACCTGCGACTCGCCCACTTGATTTTCCGAGCTACTTCGACCCGCTGTAATTGCAAAACGCCAACACGTTCTTCGAACTTCTTGCGTTCATCCAGAGAGTGAGCGGCATGGATCTGATGACACAGACCTGTCAATTTGCTATTGATATAATCAAATCTCATCCATAATTCTTCTTCAGGAGTATGTTGCTGCTCCGTTGCCGTTTGAAATATTTTGAGTTGCTGGATAAGGGACTGGCGCCATTCCTGATCTTGAATTTGGATGGCAAAATGCAAAAGATCCAGATAATCGTCGATTTGCAACGTTATGTCGCAATCCAGTTTAGTCTTCATCGTCGTCTCTCCTTATTTCAATGCTTGGCTGGAATCAGTTACCTCCTATTTTACAGGAACAAGCCCCCGGAAAGCGAGTACTGAACGACATAATTTTGGAAAAAAATTTGTTTTTTTTCGCCGAAAAGGGCTTTACTTTTCCGTTATGATCATTTTCAATCCCTTTGAGGACATATGTCATCCGATTCATAATAAAAACCCGCTATCCGAGAATAAATTCTCCAAGCGGGCTTTACACATTTTTGCCTATTATTGCGAGATATTTCCGATTATTTATAAGTTGTTAGATTCTGTTACGACGACCATTATGTCGCTCCGCTTATATTAGAGCAGATTGATTGATTTGAACTAAAAGGATGCTTTGCTGTCGCGCTGCTGTCTCGTCATCAGTAACATAAGGAAAGAGATGATGATGATCGATATCGTCCAGGCCCAGGCCATCGTCTGATTTCCTGAATCCACAGCGACATAAATGGCCGTTGGCACCGTCTGTGTTTTGCCGGGAATGTTACCTGCAATCATCAATGTTGCACCAAATTCCCCTAGTGCGCGGGCAAATCCCAGAATAAAAGCCGTCATTAACGCTCTGCCTGCCATTGGCAACGTAATGTAGCGGAACACCTGCCATTCACCTGCTCCGATTGACCTGCCTGCATCCTCCAGATCTCGATCCACCCCGTTAAAACCGGATTTCATCGTCTGATACACGAGTGGAAAGGCCACCACAACCGAAGCAATGACAGCTGCCCACCACGAAAAAATGACAGGCGCCGAAAAGATCGCCTCGATCCAGCGCCCAAGCAGACTTCTGCGACCCAGAATGACCAGAAGCAGGAATCCAACTACCGTTGGAGGCAGCACAAGTGGAAGCATGAGGATCGTCTCCAAAAAAACTTTACCGCGAAATGAAGTACGTGACATTTTCCAGGCAACCGCCACACCCACTACGACGGCTACAATACTGGATAACAGTGCCACCTGAAGGGACAATCGTACCGGGGACCAGAATAGAGACCAATCTATCGCGTTAACATTCATTTCGGTATGGAGAAGCCGTATTTCGCAAAAATTTCTAATACTTCAGGTGTTTGCAGATAAGTATAAAATTGTTCGGCTTCAGTGCGATGGTTCGTGCCTTCAATGATGCCTAGCGGATAATTGGCAGGTGTGTAACTGGTTTTGTCTACTTCAAACGCAATTTTCACCTGTTTGGAAGTGAGTGCATCGGTTTTGTACACAAATCCGGCATCTGCATTGCCTGTTTCTACATATTGGAGTACTTGTCTGACGTCTTTGCCTTGAACAAGCTTGTTCTCAAGCTGATCCCACAGCTTCGCATTAGTCAAAGCTTCCTTCGCATAAGTACCCGCAGGTACACTCTCGGGAATGCCAATGGCTACTGTTTTGATGGCGTCGTTTGTCAGATCCTTCTCACTGGTCACTGTACTTGTCCCATCCGCGGGTACAATCGCTACCAATGAATTTTGCAGCAGGTTCTTCTGGTCGCTTGACGCAACCAGATTCTCATCGACTAATGCCTTCATATTTTTCGCAGACGCGGATACAAAAATATCTGCTGGTGCTCCCTGCTCGATCTGCTGTTGCAGTGCTCCTGATGCCCCGAAGTTAAAGTTCAGGCTAATATTGGGGTTGGCTTGTTCATAGTTCGTCTGGATCTCTTTCATTGCATCCGTCAGACTTGCCGCAGCGGATATCGTCAGCTCGACTTTTTCCTGTGGCTCAGTCGTTGCTAGCGTTGTATTCTCACCGGATGCCGCTGGTGTAGAGGCTGCTGGTTGATTTGCAGAAGAAGCCGCATCTTGCTTATTTGTATCTGCGTTTGCACCGCAGCCAGCCAGTACAAGCGCCAGTCCCAGTGACATGGTTCCAAGTACACATCCGATTCTTTTATTCATTGGTTCTCCCCCGAATTTCATATTCAACGTTATGTTTAGTTATAAATAGATATAATTGATTATAACTAATTATACACAGAACAAACAAAATAGGAAGGTGATATTAATCACATTCTAAATTCAAGACAATATTTCAGCTTTTTATTGTGCGTTCTCAGGTTTATGCGTGTCTTCAAATAATGGTATAGTACAAGAAACGTCTTTTTATTTGGAATTACATGTGTTTAAGGTTTTACGGCCTTTTATAATATAGAGGGAGGTTCTTCATCAATGACGGAGGAGCAATCCTACACAACCGAAGAGATAGCCAAGCTACTTAAAATATCGAAACTGACAGTCTATGATCTGATCAAAAAGGGAGACCTTGTCGCCTATCGTGTAGGCAAACAGATGCGCATTGATGCTACCGATCTGGAAGCCTACAAACGTCGTTCCAAGCAGCTCCAGTCGCCAGCACAGGCGCAGCCGAATGCAGTGCCAGGAGTGACAACCGAGCAACTTTCGGCTGTATCTGGTCCGAAACTTGGCCAAGCTTCTCGTTCCCCCCTAGTATCCGGACAAGATGAATCTCCGCATGGAACAGCATCTAAGAACATGGGAGTATCGCCCTCTCAAGCGGATTCACCTTTGTTCAATAGCGCTACCTCTAGCTCCGCTCAGAACAGTACAGGTACGTCACGTCATCTGGTTATTACGGGGCAGGATGTCAGTCTGGATATTCTAATGCGTCATATCGAGAAGCAGTCTCGGGACATCCGTCCGCTTCGCTCTTTTATGGGCAGTCTGGATGGGCTGATCTCGATGTATCGGGGGGAGTCCGATCTGGTTAGCACTCACCTGCTGGACGGAGACACCGGAGAGTATAATCTGCCGTATATTCGCAAAATTTTAACAGGCTGGTCTTACGTCGTAGTCAATCTGTTGTCTCGCCCTGCTGGTCTGTATGTTCCACGCGGAAACCCTCGTCAGTTGAACGACTGGACAGATCTAAACCAATCCGGCCTGCGTCTCGCAAATCGGGAAAAAGGTTCTGGCGCCCGAGTGCTACTGGACGAGCAGTTACGGCTACACGGAATCTCTGCTGCTGGACTCCTCGGATATGATCTGGAAGAAACAAGTCATATGGGCGTAGCAGCCAAAGTCAGTTCCGGCGAAGCGGATGTGGGTATAGGCATCGAGAAGGCCGCACGCCTTGTCGGGCAAGTCGATTTCATTCCGCTAGTTCAGGAGCGCTATGATTTGGTCATGCTGAGGAAACAAGGAAACGAGGCCTGGATTGAATCGGTTTTACACATCCTCCAGTCTCACGAGTTCAGACAAGAGTTAAGAGCGTTCGAGGGGTATGATGTATCACGCACGGGTGAGGTTTTATACGAGACTTAGCTGTGGGAGAGTTAAGTAGCTTGGAGTGTGTGTGCGAGATGGAGGAATAAGAGTCCATCGTTAACTCAGGGAAGAAGTGAAGGTGGCTGTGCAGATGGTAGCAGGGTAACAGGGTGTACAGTGTATGGCAGTATGGTTGTACTGTCTACGGTCGCAGGGATCCAGTGTACTCCACCAAATATTTGTTCTTCAACAAATGACCGCCTCTCCACCTGCACTCCTCACGCTAGCGATCTCCAGAGAGCTTATTTAGCCACATATCGCAGTTTGAAAAATCTAACGATCACCAGAGAGCTTATTCGGCTGAAAATAGCGATTTCCCCGTCAAAATCGCTATTTTCAGCAAAATAACGTTCCTACGGATCGTTAGAATTTCAAACCTGCTTTTGTGGGGTGAATAGCGTTCCTGGAGATCGTTAGAATTTGTACTAGAGATTTTTAGGGACACGAGCCGAGCCTACTGCAGTAGTTTCTTTCACCTTCACCACATTTCTCTCCAGCCAAGTTACTCTACCCTCTCGCACCACTTCTCTCCCACTACCAAGCTAATCCAGCCACTCGCAACACTCTGGCGCACCATCAGGTTACTTCGCTTACTCGAACATTTCACTCCGCTTCCTCTTACCATTCGCATCACTATACTCTCACCACCAAGTTACTCCACTTATTCGCCCCCCCAATTAGAACCTTCCACGACAAAACAAAAAGAGGACCCCAATCGTTGTTCACGATCCTGATCCTCATATAGCCAATGCACGCTTCTCCAGTTATTTTAGTTATTTTAGTTTTTTAGTTATTTTAGTTCTATCACCAGACGCACCATAATTATTTGTTTAATCACGTTCACGCCAAAACACCCCGGAGTCATCTCGCTCCACTTGCTCCAAGACATCCTCAAAGTCGGAACATGGCACAACCATATCCGCTGGACTCCAGCTGTGCTGATCATCGCTGGCAAATACCTTCCACTGGTCTCCCTCCCAATAAAAGCGGGCAATCGGCATTCTCTCCCACTGATATCGTTGTCCAGCAGGGCGCTCTTCGGTGAGAATCAACTCATTTTCCTGCATCTCGTAGGTTAACTTCACCATCGTCCGCAGCTCTGCTGGTACTTTCTCATGGACATAACCGTTCATCAAGGATACAATTCGGCGCTGCGTAAACCTATCCAACATGGAAGATACCTCCTTATCAAGAACTCCGCTTATCATGCTTACCAGCTGGACTTGGTAACTCCCGGGATCTGACCTTGATGAGCCAGTTCACGGAATTTGATCCGGGATACTTTGAATTTGCGCAGATATCCACGCGGACGGCCTGTGATCTCGCAACGACTTTTCAATCGCGTTGGTGACGCATTGCGGGGCAACTTTTGCAACGCCTCATAATCCCCTTTTTCCTTCAGTTCACGGCGCAGTTCCGCATACTTTGCTACGACTGCCTGACGTTGTTTCTCACGCACAACCTTTGATTTTTTAGCCATCTACTACAGCTCCTTTGTTAAATTTTTTGATGATGTATGAAAAGTATCTCGACCCGCTAACTCCATAAGGTTGTCCTACTGTAACGCCTAGATCACCTATAGCTCCTACCTCCAGCCTAGCTTTCCTTACACCGTCAAGCCTCTCTTACATAACCTCGACAGGCCACGGTAAAGGATTTTCAAAATGTCCCCAATCTGCCAGCATCTCTTCATCGCTGAGCAGACATTGATCCAGTTCATCCTCGATGATGGAACACTCCATATCTATGCCGATCATGACCAATTCCGTTTGGCGATCGCCCCACTCGGCATCCCATTTTGCAAGCACATCAGGCTCTGTCCTCAAAATCTCCTGCTTGTCCGCTTCCGGCAGCGCGGCAACCCAATGCCCGGCAGGCCCGAACTGGATGGATGGCCCAGCCTGACTCAGACTGGCAGCCACATCTCCGTCAGCCGCAAGCCATACCAGCCCTTTGGCACGCACAACCTCCTCCGGCCAGTAGCTCATAAATTCAGCCAGACGGGAAGGATGAAACGGTTTCCTGCGGCGATATACAAATGATCCGATACCGTATTCTTCGGTCTCTGGCGTGTGGGACTCTTTTTCCAACTCCTGAATCCACCCGGCCGACATGCTCACTTTCTCAAAATCAAACCGTCCCGTATTCAAAATCTCCACCGGGTTCACCTGTCCATTCACCGTACGAATGATTTTGGCACTCGGCTGCAACTTGCGGATAATGCCCTCCAGTTTGTGAAGCTCTGCCTCTTCCACAAGGTCACACTTGTTCAGCAGCAACACATCACAGGTTTCGATCTGATCAATGAGCAAATCCACCACATCACGAGTATCCTCATCTCCAGTTGCCTGATTCCGATCCAGCAAGCTTTGTCCCGAGGCATAATCATGCCAGAAACGGTTAGCGTCAACTACAGTCACGAGACAATCCAGCTTCGCCAGACGTGTCAGATCGATACCTGTCTCTTCATCGGCGTATGTAAATGTCTGTGCCACCGGAACAGGTTCGCTAATCCCAGTCGACTCGATCAGGATGTAGTCATACTTGCCTTCGTTCACCAGCTTTTCGATCTCCTGCATCAGATCATCACGAAGAGTGCAGCAGATGCAGCCGTTGGACATTTCCACCAGTTTCTCTTCGGTACGGGAGAGTGTGGCCTCCCCTTTCACCATCGCCGCATCCATGTTGACCTCACTCATGTCGTTCACGATCACAGCGACTTTCAGCCCTTGGCGATTGTGCAGCACATGATTTAGAACCGTTGTTTTGCCTGACCCAAGGTAACCGCTGAGAACGGTCACCGGTATTTGCTTTTGTGTCATATGATCTACTCCTTATAAGTACAGTCCATCTGTGGACTTTTATTTTAATAGTAATTATTACGATTAACAACAATGACTATAATCCTGCTTGGCGCCGATGTCAAATCTTTTTTCGTGTCTCGTACAAAAAAATAATGAAAAAAGCTTATGAATTCCCTCCACTTTCGCATTCGTGATGCGCTTCGCAGAAGAACCCATAAGCCTTACCTGTAACTCTTTAGCTGTATCTCTTCATCTCTAGCTCTTTTTATATAACCCTATTGCTAGCTACCAGTACCGCTTCCTTTACCTTCTCCTGTGCCTTTATCTAAATCTACACCGTACCTTTGTCTATCCTTCTGCCTTCCAACTCAACTCACTGGCGTAATAATAGACTTATTCCCGGCTTCCATCCGTTGTCTGAATAACACTACGACGATCAATGCTGTAACAGAGAGCACCGTACAAACCGTAAACATCACGGAATAAGAGCTGATCTGCACCACAACGCCCATCGCCAGTCCGCCCAGTGAAAAACCGAGATCATACGAGGACATAAAGATGCCCATAAGCACATACCTCGAATCCGCAGGCAGCACAAATGACAAATACGTGGTCAGGGTCGGATACAGCAACGCCAGCGCAAAACCGCTAAATACCGCAGAAATATACACAAATGGCCCTAGCATATCCATCAGGCTAAGCAACTGTGTCCCCAGCGCCGCAGATAACATCAGGCCTGCCATAAGCCATGTATTCCAGCTACCGTCTGACGGTATTTTTTTGCGCAAAATAAATCGGCACAGGATCACCACAAGACCCTGAATCGTCAAAAAAATCCCCGCGCTCGCCACTCCAGTCGATACCATATAGAGCGGAAGAAAGGTCGCTGTCGCACCAAACACACAAGAGGCAAACAGCATCACCACACTGCTAACGAGCAGTGGTGTACTGCGCCAGATGCCGCTGAACGAGCGCAGCATATCCCCCAGCGTATACGTTTTGTTCTGCACCGTGCTCTGCGGCAAATCCACCTTGTACCCGAGCAACAGGGGTAGTGCTGCCAGTCCAATCATCAACAGCGTAAACGCTAGTTCGCTGGCATTTTGCCAGATTTGCACGGCCAGAATCGGGATCACCAGCGAGGGCACCATCGTAAACAGGGTGTACATCGCAAGCCCTTGCGCACGATCCTTATCCTCCAGTCTCTCCACAATCCCCGCCTGCATCGTCATCGAGAAAAATGCGGTCGCCACGCCCTGCAATGCTCGCAACCACAGATACGTGTCCACCCCGGATACGATAAACAGCAGCAACGTCGCCGCATGTAACATCAGCAGCCATCGCATGACCCGAAGCGGCCCATGCTTGCCCAGCATCTGTGCCGCAAATGGTCGCAGCAGCATACAGGTAAACATGTAACTGCCCATCATCAGACCAATTTCAGCCTGGTTTAACCCGGCAGCTTCACTTCGCAAAGGCAAAATAATCGTCAACGCCGCATTCGCCGCAAAAAATAAAAAAGCCAGTATGTAAAACCCGATAAAGGAAAACGATACCGGGTTTAATTTTCCACTGGATGTTGTCGTTATAGAAGATTTCAATCGTTCATACCTGCTTTCTCTAACACGTACCCACGTTCCCTGGCCGTCAGCTTATGAGGTTATGGTAGCCGCTTTACGCCGTTCGTAGGCAAAAACGATCATCACCGCTCCTAGAATAGCACAGATCATGTACATAAATGAATAGGAAGACATGTCAGCGATCGGCCCCATGACCACACCGCCCAGCGAAATGCCCAAATCGGCTGTCGCAATAAATAAACCCAACAATATATTTCGATTTACCTGAGGCAAAACAAAAGACAGATAAGTTGTAAGTGTTGGATACAAAATCGCTTGAGCAATCCCCATCAGAACAGCGCCCGAATAAAAGAAGATCATGCCTCCGGTAACGGAAAAACTCACACACTGTGCCGCAACCGCCAGCAACAACATCGTGGTCATGATAAATGGTGAATGCCACTTCCCGTCCGAAGGAATCCGTTTGCGGAGTGCAATCCTGGCGAGCACCACTGTACCCGCCTGCAACATCAAATATACGCCAGCATTGCCACTTGGAACCTGACTCGCATACAGCGGAATAAAGGTAGTGACCGCGCCAAATACAACCGATGCACTCAGCATCAGCACACTGCAGCGGAACAACAATGGATTTTTCACCAGCTGTCCGAAGGACTCCCACATGCTCGCGTTTTGCCCGGATGCCTCTGCAGCGACCTGCGACCCTTCCTTATTTTGTTCCATCTTGGCAGTATAGCCGAAGACCCCCGTACAGACCGCGATCCCAATCAATACTACTGTAAAAGAATCCATTCCTCCGGTCTGCCAAATGGCCAAAGCAAGCACCGGGCCAACAATGCCCGGAATATAACTGAACAGCGAATAATAGGAGATGCCCTGAGAGCGGTCCTTCTCCGGCAATGCATCAATGATGCCCATCTGTAGCGCCATGGAAAAAAAGGCCGTCGATATGCCTTGCAAAATACGGGCAATCAGATAACCGCCAAGTCCTGTAAACGTGTAGAAAATCAGCGCAAATCCATTGATAATCAGAATGATCCGCAGCATTTTGATCGGCCCGTGCTTTTGAATCATTTTACCTGCCCACGGTCTGAAAAACATCGTGGTAAACATATACGCACCCATAATCAGCCCAATCGTTGTACTGCTCGCACCGAGGAATGCCCCCTGCAACGGAATAATCACATTAAGAATGGCATTGGCACTGAAGTAGAGAAGCACCAAAATGTACAAACGCAAAAAAGGCCAAGACATTGCCCCACTCACAACAAATGTTCCCCCTTACTTATAATGCTCTCCCAACTTACACACATAGGCGGCTCCTCCCGCTTTCACCGGGAATGCTCCTTTGCCTTTAACTCAAGACGGTTTCCCGGGCTACATACATAAACATCCCTCCCGCTTCCCCACGCTATAGTGAAATGAGATGGCTCAACAATTGTTGAGCATAATCGGACTGCACATGTTTTAACTGTTCAACCGAAACCGTTTCTTCAACCTGACCTTCTCTGAAAAAAACAAACCTGTCGCAAATATAGGCAGCCGCCTGAATATCATGCGTAATGAAGACATAACTCATCTTGTACAGGTTTTTCAATGATTTCAGCAACTGCAAAACCTGAATCTGAACCGACACATCGAGCGAGCTAACGGCTTCGTCCAGCACAAGGTACTGCGGCTCTGTCGAGACCGCTCTCGCGATGCAAACTCGCTGTGCTTCCCCACCGGACAGCTCATGCGGATACTTGAGCCGGTACGACGAGTCCAATCCAACTTGGTTAAGTAGCGTATCCACTTTGGTATGAATCTGCTGTCCTTGTCCTGACTTTTGGAGTGCCTTCATCGGCTCCATAATCGCTTCCTGCACCGTAAGAAAAGGATTAATCGAGGAGGTGTAGTTTTGAAAAACCGCGCTGATGCGGCCCATCCGCACGCGCCGATCTTTCACGTCTTTTCCCTCCAGCCGGATGGCGCCGCGATCCGGGCTTTCCAGCCCCAGCATCAACCGACCCAGTGTGGATTTGCCGCTGCCGCTTTCGCCGATAATGCCAAGGCATTCACCATGCCGGCATTCCAAAGTCACCTTTTTCAACACCTGCTGCCGATGCTTCGAGAATAATCCGCCCTGCACATATGATTTCTCAACCTTATCTACCGTTAGCATCTATGATCCCTCCTGCATCAATGCGTTGAAATGATTGCTCAGTTCCAGCCGGGTAGATACGAGATAACGGGTATACGCATGTGTGGGCTCTTGCAAAACAGACTGCATGGCTCCCTGCTCGACAATTTTTCCGTCTTTCATGACCATCACATCATCCGCAATTTTCTGCACAACGCCGAGATCATGGGAGATAAAGATCATGGAGCAGCCCATACGTTCACGCAGCTGGATCAGTTGCTCCAGCACTTCATATTGGGAGATCGTGTCCAGTGCTGTGGTTGGCTCATCTGCAATAATCAGATCCGGCTCCAGCACAAGAGCGAGCGCAATCATGATTCGTTGCAACATGCCGCCCGACAATTGATGTGGATATTTGTTTAGAATATCAACGGGCTTTCGAAGCATAATACTCTCCATCGCCTGATGCATTCTACGCTCCAGTTCACGGGTGTTCCAGCGATAATGCGTCTGCAATGTCTCCCGGATATGCACACCGATCACACAGGAGGGATCAAATGCACTCATGCCATGCTGTAAAATCATACACAGCTGCCTGCCTCTTCGATGCCGCATCTCCTGTTCCGAAAGCTGATTTAAGTCTTCGCCCTGAAACAGCATCTTTCCCGATTGGCGCATATTAAGCTTATTCAGCCGCATCAGAGCTCTGCATGTGACCGATTTACCGCTACCGCTCTCCCCGACAATCGCCATGCAACTCCCCTGCCGCACCGTAAATGAACTGTCATGAATAATGGCCTGATTGGTATGGGTATCCCACACCTTCAGGTGTTCAACCTCGACTATATTCATAGGCTGCCTTTCTCACCTCTCTGTCTTGAGTCTTGTGCAGCTTGCCTGAAGAGGTCATTAATTTCGGGTCCAACGCTACCTGAAGTGCATCTGATAAAAAATTAAAAGCCGACACCACAACAATGATCGCAAGCCCCGGTGCAAGCATCAATTCAGGTCTGGAAAACATGACTTCTCTCGCTTCATTCAGCATCATGCCCCACTCTGCATGGGGTGCCTGAATGCCCAGACCAAGGAAGGATAACCCCGACACCTGAAGCATCATGGAACACATTGCACCACTGGAGATTACCGCCATATCGGCAAAGGTTACCGGAATGATGTGACGTGTAATAATCGTGCAACTGGGTATGCCGGAAGCTTTGGCGAATTTCACATAATCCATGTCCGAGAACTGCATCACGGAAGTACGAATGACACGCGCAAACCAGGCCCATTTCATGCAGACAAAGGCGATCAGAATATTTTCCAGTCCCGCCCCCAAAATACCAATCACCGCCAGCGTCATCACATACCCGGGAAAAGACAGCATAATGTCACAGATTCGCATCAACCACGCATCCACTTTACCTTTGAAATACCCTGCGGCAAATCCCGCCGCCGCACCGATCAGTACCGAGAAACCAAGTGCCGCCAGCACCCATAACACACTCGGACGGATACCGTAGATCAGTCTGGATAAGACACATCGGCCAAGGTGATCATTGCCTAACAGATAAGGCCAGGAAGGTGAGGCATAGCGTAGTTTCATGTTGACGGCTCCAGGGTCATGAGGTGCAACGAGAGGTGCACAGATCCCCAGAACAAGGGTCACGACAATAACGGCAAGAGAGGTCACGGCGAGTTTGTTACGGCTCAGATTTTTGAATAGTCGCATCAGATTTCCTTTCTTAAACGAGGATTCAGGGCGGCATTGATCATGTCCGAAAGCATGTTAAATACCACAAAAGTTACCGCCAAAATAAGCACATAGGCCTGAATGATCGGAAAATCCCGGCTCAGAATCGACTTTACACTTAGCCGGCCAAGCCCCGGCCACGCAAATACATTTTCAATAACAACGGTACTGCCCAGTACAATCGGAATCGCCATGCAAAAGATGGACACCGCGACTTGCAGGGAGTTACGCAGGATGTGCTGCATAACTTTCCGCTCGCTAAGGCCGCTCGCTCGCGCATATAACACATAATCCTCATTCATGTTGCTCAGCATCGCACTGCGTACCGTCCGAAAATAAATGCCCGTATAACTGACCGTGATCACCAGCACAGGCAGAATGTAACTACGATAAGAATCCATGCCACTGGTCGGCAGCAGGTCTAGTTTCACCGAAAAATACCAGATCAGAATGGACGCCAGCCAATAAGAAGGCATCGCTGTCAGGAAAAAGGAAACACCTCTGACCGATTGATCCAGCAGCTTCCCTTCTTTCAAAGCACATAGTACGCCAAGTAATATGGATAACAAGATGATGAAGACGGATGATACCAGCGTAAGCTTTAACGTATTCAGTAAAGCCGGCCCGATTAAAGACCACACCGACTCACCGGACACGTAAGAATATCCGAAGTCAAACTGTACAACGGCCGCCATCCAGTCCATATAACGAACGAAGAAAGGCTGGTTCAAACCCAGCGCTTCATTCGTTTGAGCGATCAGTTCATCGGTGATCTGCGGTACATCCTGAGCCTGCAGGACAACGACTGCCGGGTCGAGTGGAGAGAGATTGATCAACAGAAAAGTAATCAACGAAATAACGACCAGTAAAGGGATGGTCAGCAGCAGTCGTTTGGCAATATAACTTCCCATATCCCTCCCCCTCTACTCGAATTTCATCTTTTCAAACGGCAATTCATACTGTGTCTGTTTAAAGGTTATGCCTTGCAGACGTTTCGGAGCAACAATGGTGACACGCCCGTTCGTAAGCGGGATGAACACCGCTTCATCATGTACTATTTTTAAAATATCCGCATAAAGTGCTTTTCTCGATTCTCCATGTCGAGATGCGGTTGTTGAGTCATCGTCGGCGGTCGAGCTCATCACCTGATCAATTTTCCGATACAGTTCATCCGCTTCGGCGATGCCACTTGTTGTATGTTTGTACGCCGAATCCGATGTAAACGCGGCGATGGTGCTCTGCGGGTCATACGCTAGTCCCCAGGTCTGGTTGAACAACAGGTCATATTCCCCGGTCGCTCTTCGGTTCGCAATGGAGGCGGACTCCTCGCCTGTCAGATCCAGTTCCATACCGATCTCTTTCATCGCATATTGGATGAACTCCGCCTGCATTTTCTGAGAGGACGAGTTGCTGTCATAATACAGTTTCATCGCTAAGGGTTGGCCGTTCTTTGTACGCACCGTCTTGCCCTCTGCCAAAGTCCAGCCTGCCTGATCCAGCAGACGTTTGGCTGCTTCCGGATCATACGTTCGAACCTTTAGATCGACATTGGCGTAGTTCACATTCGATGAAAACAACGTACTCGCTACCGTCTGCGTGCCATTAAAAATATCCTTGCTGATCGTCTCCCGGTCGATACCGATCCATAACGCTTCCCGCACCGCTTTTTCATGAACCGGGCTGTTCTGCTTACTGCTATTGGCGACAATCATCGCCGTGTTCATTGCATCACTTCGCACCACTTGATACTCGCCGGATGCGGCGAGCTGATCCATCGCTTCTACGTCAATGCTGTCTGCCCCGCGGTCATCCGTGAAGACAAAGTTGATTTCGCCTTTTTGCAGCGCCAAATAGGTCGTTTCTCCAGCGGGAAGCACTTTGGCCGTGATTTTCTGAATGGCAGGTACACCGCCCCAGTATTCCGTATTGGCTTCAAAGGTGGCATTTTCTTCGACCTTATGCCCTATCAACTTGTACGGCCCAGTTCCATGGAAACCGTTCACTCCGTCCTTGGTTCCACCATTGTTGAAATCCTTTGGGGAGATGAAGACGTAAGGCCTGGTCATGGACAACTCCACGAGTGTCGGATAATAGGCATCTGACAGAACCAACTCCACGGTGTATTCATCCTTCACTTTGACATCCTTCAGCTTCGTGGAGAGCTTGATCCAGGCATGTTTCTCGGCATTGGCCTGAACCGCTTCGATATTCTGTTTGACCGCTTCGGCGTTAAAGGGCTCGCCGTCATGGAACTTCACCCCTTTGCGCAGATGAAAGGTGTACGTTTTGCCGTCCTTGGAGATGTCCCATGATTCAGCCAGCAAGGGTTTGATTCCCTCAGCCGTGTTCTCGACCAGAGATTCATACACCATTCCCTGTGCAGGCATCGAGCCTGTGTATAGATGTGGATTCATATCATTAATATCTTTCGCGGAAGCATAGATAATTTCATTATTGATCCTACCGACTGATGATGCCGCTTCGGTATTTTCCTTTGTGGCACGCTGAGCACAACCCGATATCATCGTAATGACAGCGACCATTGTTATAATGCGTGTAAAAGTATGCCTTTTTCTCACCATAGTTCCCCCTGATAAACAAATAAGATTCAAGCAGATCATTGCTTGTTACTCCATGCCACTTCGATTGCAGTACCATCTCGCAATACGGCTTTCTTTCAGAAAACTTTTGACTCTGCTTCTTCAGATATAACTAGACCTTACTGCCAGTAAGTCTGTTACAGATCATGCGAACATCCTGCCCAAACGACTGGATCACAAACGCGGTCGACAGGCGCTGATCTGGATGTGTACGCGTCACTTCCTGAAGCTTTGCTTCATATGTGGCAATGAAATGATCTATCGTTGGACAGTCGACATTCACATGTCTGGCGATGCCCTGAATGATTTTGATGCGGTAATAATCTTCCTTGGGCATTCTCGGAACGTCAAGCTCTCCCTCGCGGTTTATAAATATACGGCGGAACGGAACCGCGGAGAAGTCAAAATATGTGCCGGCAGCATCCGGCTCCGAGAACGGATCAATCAATAATGAGGCGTACCGTATGTATAATAAAAACTCCTGATGCAGGGCCTCGAATTGATCAAATTGCTCGATATCCTGACGAGATAAACTCTCTAATCGCACCGGATAATTGTCATCGGTCATGAACTTCAGCAGGTTTACGCCCCGAATATGAAGTCTGTCTGTAATCTGCCGAATCTCCTGCCACTGTGCCCTCATCCTACGAATCAGCGCAGGTGTAATCGGCCCTTCGGGATACAGCTTGTAAACATATTTTTGTACACCTTGTTCGCCAAAAATGGCTCCTAACGAAAAGTCATTCATAAACAATGGTGGATGAACGTACAACGAAATATTTCTCGTTTCGGCTTCCAGTGGGGAAGACATGACAGCGAGTGAAATATGCAACCGCTCGAATAACTCGCTTAATTGCTGTACATAGGTTGAAGAAGGAGCGGTGGAACCAATATAAACCTTTCTTTTGACCCCTGTTGTGATGACCACATTTGATGGTTGTTCGTGCATCCAGCGGGTATCCCCCAGATAGGTGGAGAAACTGATGATTTCCGGGGTTGCATTCCGCTCAAGCATATACTCGCTCACCAGAAGGCTGGAACCAAAAGTTGGAGATACTAAAATAACGAATTTCAGTTGTTTCATGAATTGGTTATCGATTTGCTGTAATACATCGATATAGGCATCGGTGGTGACAGCCAAAATCAGCGTATCCCACTCCCCTTCTAGGGTGTTGTATCCTCTAAACACCTGATCCACCGTACAGCTCCCTGCCAAAGGTCGATGCTTCTCATTTTGAATCGTCACTTGAACCTGTTGCTGGCTCTGTTCGAGTGATGCAAAGAACGATGCTGATCGCACCGATTCCCTTCCCGCCATACCCACGTGACAGCCCAGATGTATTTTCAAGGTTACCGCAAGCTGAACAGATGCCGGGCCAGTGCCGCATAACAGGACTCTTTCAACGCCGCTCATATATACCTCCCTGTTAACCAATACAAACTTTACGTACTTGCACATAGTAAAAATTTTATGCGATACCGAACTCAAGGCTATCTTAATTACACGAATGGAAACAAAAATCAATCCCTCTATGAAGTTACGATCAGCCTTTACCTAAATGCCTTCTGATACAATGCGATATCAAACACATCATGTGGGCGCAAAATGTTGTCTGCCAACCTCCACTTGCTGTCATCCGTCTCTTTCATAGGATAATTAAACAGTGATTTCAACTCATTGCCGTACCGCATAGCTACAACGACTTGTTCATTGGTCAGCGCATATAATTGATCGAGCAAGTCATACTTGTTAGCCACCGTGGAGCTGAAAATAATATGTGTCGCCTGTCGGGTATACGCCAGATCCTCCAGCAGTTGCTGCTCTAAACGAATGTTCAAGCCAGCACCGAGCTTCTCTATAACTTTTCTCCCCAGCGTAATCGCCTCTGCGTCAATATCAATGCCAACGACCTCGGCTCCGGTACGTTTAGCGATCAGCAAAGGGGTCATCGGAAACGAACCGGAACCCACCAGTAGCACTTTAGAGTCAGGCATCACCTGAAAGCTGCCAAACTCTTTGTCGATGCACTCTTCGATATTTTTAAAATAATCCGCAATCTGCACTTCTCCATCCTGCAGCTTCAATGCCCGATATTTCTCCATAATCGCGACGCACTGAGCGGACTTTTGTCTTAGCGCTTGAACTAACGGATCAAGCTGCTCCAGTTCTGCTTGCCTCAACATGTCCCAAGCGATCTTGTGATCAGGGTCGGTCACAAACCGTGAGTACTCATTAATCACCGCTTCCAGTTCCGCGCTGTGCTCAAGCGTCTGATCATATCTGACTGCAAGCTTGCCAAATTGTTCGGCAAAAACACGTAGTCTCGTTTCCAAGTGGATCAACGTGATCATTACCTCTCCTCCTACACCTTGTCATGGTCAACCATCATACATCTCAGTCTCAGGTACCTGCTCAGACCTCTACAACGCTCCTGCTCTGCTCCTGTAAGGTATCAATAAAAGCCGTGCCATAGGCAACGATGCCAACAGTTCCCTCAATCGTAATGGCCTTCACCCCTTGGCTTCCCCACTGAGCGGTCACATTAATTGCACCTCCAGGTTGCTTGACCAACTGGGTGACTTCGCTCTGTCTAAGCCAGGCCTGATAAGCGCCTACAGAGGCTGTACCTGATCCGCACCCTCTCTCCCAGATCAGGCTATCCAGCTGCGGGACATAAATGAGGGGCGCCATCTCTAGCGTAGCAGGGTGATATAACAACACACCGATCATTTTGTCTCCCATCGTGAGTCCCAGTAACCGTGCAAGGTGTTCTGCCTTTCGCTTCATCAGGTCATCAACGTGTTGCACTTCAATCACGATATGAATGAATTCGGCATACCGGACAATGACCATCTCCAGCTCCATACCTTCAAACGTAATCTTCCGCCGCTCGATCTTCTCGGGAACAGGCATCGTAACCCGGCAATCATACCGATGCTCTCGCCGCTTCACCTGACAGCTGATCAAGCGCTCTGTGCCTGAAACATCCAGCATGATATTCATGGAAGCTTGCTTCTCCAGCCCTGCTTCTGATGCAATATGGGCTGCCAGCGCCATACAAGCATTGCCACAAAACTCTCCTCCTGCCATCTCCAGACGGGCAACGGCTTCTGGCCTTCGTGGCTGCTTGATGAACCCGACTTGTTCGGCGTAAACGTGATCATAGGACATCAGGCTGGAAGCGATATCACTGTAATGTTCGGATGCGTGATCCGTTCTCACCAGAAGAGTCATATTTTGTGTCGGATTACATTTGATAAAATCAATCTCTTGTTTCATCGCGACAGCGGCTCCTGTTCTTTAGATTCGAATTGAACTTCTCCGTTGCATATTTCGACATTAATAGTAATTATTACGATTAAAGGACGAGAAAAATATAGCACACTCATTGGGGGTCGTCAACAAATATTTCCATCTATACCTGTTGAACAACCAGATTTCATGCGTACACTTTGGTGGTAGAATAACTGAAAAGTTCTGGCGGATTCCCAGATTCTTTTGAAAATAAAACAAAAAAAGAGCTGACGACTAGCGCCAGCTCTGAAGCAAATATGATAGATCGAGAATAAAAATACATGTTGAATTTAAATTATAACTCCAACTTTTTTTTCAACATCACTGCCATTTAGGCTTGCAGACGTTTCAAAGCCTGTTCAGCCAGCCCTGCCAGCAGATGTGCACCAATCGGCAGTGCCTGCTCATCTACATCAAAGCCCGGATGATGCCACTCATGCGGCCCCGATGTCCCGAGAAATAGGAAGAGCCCGGGCACTTCTTTTTGATAAAAGGAAAAATCCTCTCCTGCCGGCGAAGGCAGCGGTCTGACATGATTCAACCCAAGTTCACTCACGACTTGTTCTGCGTCCAATGCCAGTGATGCATCATTGACCACAGCAGGCGGCCCCTGAATCCAGCGTACTGTCGCCGTTGTGCCATAGGCTGCAGCCACACCAGCTACGACCTGGTTGAAACGTTCACGGATACGGGCGCGTACCTTCTCGTCAAATGTGCGTACTGTGCCGTCAAGTATCGCTTCCTCCGGAATAACGTTCCAAGCCGTACCGCTGTTTATTTTCGTAACGCTGAGTACAGCACTTTCCTGAGCCCCTACATTCCGGCTGACAATGGACTGCAATGCGGTGACGATATGGGCAGCAACCACAATCGGATCGATGCCTGCCTCAGGCACAGCCGCATGGGTACCCACCCCCTGCACTTGAACGATAAATCCATCAGCCGCCGCCATCAATGCACCTTCGCGAATCCCCACTGTGCCTACTCGCAGATCCGGTTTGTTGTGTAAACCAAATATAGCCTGAACATTGGCGAGCGCGCCGCTCTGAATGACTTGCCGCGCACCTGTTGCCTTTTCTTCTGAAGGCTGAAAAATCAATCGAATTTTACCGGGCAAACTGGACTCACGCTGTTTCAGCAACCGTGCTGCTCCAATCAAAATAGCGGTGTGCGCATCGTGCCCGCATGCATGCATTCGCCCCGCGATCTGTGAAGCAAACTCCAACTTGGTTTCCTCCTGAATCGGCAAGGCATCGATGTCCGCTCGCAGCGCAATGACAGGGCCGTTTCCCTGCCCAACCTCAGCTACAAGTCCTGTCCGCAGTTTATACTCGTCGGCAAGGTGCACACCTTCTTCTTCCAGCCAACTGCGAATGGCTGCTGTCGTTTCCTTTTCCTCACCAGAAAGCTCGGGGTTGCGATGCAGATGCCGCCGAATTGTGACCAAATGTGCCACGAATTCCTTCTCTTGTTCCGTATCTTGTACACATGGCAACCCATGTTGGTGATCCAAAGTCTGCGCTGCTTCCTGTTGCACTCTCTGTTGCACTCTCTGCTCCACTTGCTGTTGCTCTTCCCCCCGTTGCACAAGCTGCCCTCTCGTCTGCTCCAGCTCACTTTTCATTCTTGGCCCTCCTTTCAAGCTTCATTTATCCGATTTATAACGGTGAAATCTGCTTCGCATTGTCATTCCATCTATAGTTGCCGTAGCAGTTCTCCAAAAGGCTCTGCAAATGGCGAATATTCTTCTTTTAAGGTCACCACACTGATCTGTAGCGACACACCTGCCACCTCGTGGACTTGAATCGGGAACAGTTCCTGACGCTGTACCTCTTTCTTCACCGTTAACCCCGGGAGAAAAGCAATGCCAGCTCCTTGCATAACCAGTTTTTTCGCTGTTTCCGAATTATCGACATGGTATGTAATATCCGGCGGATACTCCAGGGAGTCGAAGGCCCGGTGAATCCGAAGCCAGTCCAGTGAGCCACATTCGAAAAACACCAGTTGTTCATTCCGAATTGCCTCCATGCTGACATGTCCGCTTTCAATGAAAGGGTGCCCCCTGTACACGTATAGCTGTATCGGATCTTCGTAAAAAGCAACGGTACGGATCGCAGGGTGCATGACCTTGCGTACAAACGCCAGATCAATCTCCTGACCAAGCAGCTTGGCAATCAATTGATCCGTTGTTGCTGTTGTCAGTTTGATGTTGACTTCGGGGTACGACTCCTTGATTCGGGGCAGAAAATCGGGGATGACATAATTGGACACCGACACGGTACTTCCGAGGCGCAGCGCCTCAGGTGTTGTTCTCCGCTGCTGAATTTTTTGTTTACCCTTCTGGATCACTTGAAGCACCTGCTGTGCATACGGCAAAAATTTGCGTCCTTCATCCGTCAGCACAATCTGCTTGCCTAATCGGTCAAACAGCTTGCATCCCAGCTCCCTTTCGAGTGACTGAATACGTGCTGTAACCGAAGGCTGGGACAAGAAGAGTACTTCAGCTGCCTTATTGAAGCTTCCGTAATGATTGATATATACAAACGCTTCAATGTTCTCTATATTCATAGGCGCCTCCGCATCCACTTATTTTCCTATAAAATTACTTGGTTTTAGGTTATCGTAGTACCATCCTTTTCCAGTGTCAATCTTAATTCTTCCAGAGACCGATCCAGACGGGCGTTAATGTCTTCCGCAAGTGTGAATGTTCCGTCCTCATTGCGTTCAATCGCCTGATCTACTGCGTATACACCGCCAAGAATATGGCGTCCGCCGAGTGCGGTGAGTACCGGCTTCAATGCATAATCAATGGCGAGCAAATGTGCAATCGAACCGCCAATAACCAGGGGGAGGGTCACCTTATCCCGTAGTCCTTCTTGTGGAATCAGGTCAAGAAACAGTTTGAGTACACCCGAATAGGCAGCCTTATATACAGGAGTAGCCACAATAACGGCATCTGCTGCATCGACAATGGCAAGTGCATCCTGAATGGCCGGACTGTCGAACTTGGCCTGCACCAGATCTTCAGTCGGCAAATCGGCCACCTGTATCACTTCAACGGAAATACCTGCCTTGCTTAACGTATGTTTACTATAATCTGTGAGTCCCGTCAAACGTGAACGCTTGGACGGGGTTCCGGCGATAATGACAACATGTGACATGTTATTTTCCTCCTTGGAATAGCGGTCAAGCCGCTCCTTTTACTTTGGGATCAAGCCTGTCGCGAATATCGTCCCCTATCAGATTTACAGCCAGGACAAACAGCGTAATGGCCAGACCCGGAAATGTGCAAATCCACCAAGCTACCGTCAAGTAACCTCTACCTTGGGACAGCAATGCACCCCAATCCGGAATTTCTTTCAGTACCCCGAGCCCGAGGAAACTAAGTCCAGACCCGGTCAGGATGGATGTACCTACACCCAGCGTTGCCATCACAAGTAGCGGAGACAAGGAGTGTGGCAGGACATGCTTCCAGAAAATGCGGGCATTGGAACCCCCCAGTGAACGTGTTGCTGTAATGAAGGGTAGATTTTTGACGGACATCACCTGACCGCGCATCACCCTTGCATAGCCTGGTATCGACGCTACTGCAACAGCCAGTGCAATATTCAGCAGTCCTGGCCCGAGTGCCGCAGCAACGGATAAAGCTAACAATACACCTGGGACAGCCATGAGAATATCCACCGCACGCATCGTTACGGTATCGATGATTCCTCCTGTGTATCCCGCAATAATGCCAAGAGTACTGCCGACAAGACCGCCAACCAGCACGGAAGCAAAACCGATCAGCAAAGAATCCCTGCTACCATGCACAACCACACTGAAAATGTCCCGGCCGAAATAGTCTGTACCGAACAGGTGAGAAGCAGAAGGAGACTGCAGAATGGCATCCGTCATCATCTGTGTTGGATCATAAGGAGCGATCCAGCCAGGTACGATGGCACAGGCCACAGTGAAGATGACGATGAGTAGCGCCGTGTACAAAAACAACCGCGATACTGCAGATGAAATACGATGCTGCCAAGACAGACGGTTCCATCTCCACAGGCGAGCTTTCCCCGCGCTTCCTGCCCATGCCTTTTTGTAACCCGTCAAAGGTTTCATGCTCATAAAATTAATGCCTCCTTCTCCTGCCGTTTCAGCTTTTGCATACTCCTGATGTGATGTTTCTGATCTCTATCATGTACGGACAGCCCGCCGAACCCGAGGATCAATGTACGAATACGAGAGGTCTACCAGCAAGTTCAACACGACATAGATGATGGATGTAAAAAACACAACACCCTGCACCACCGGCAGATCCTTCGCCATCAGCGCATCGGCAATAATACGACCAATTCCTTGTCTGGAGAACACCGTCTCTACCACTACGGTTCCTGCCAGCAAATCCCCAATTAACATACCGATGACCGTTACGGCGGGGATCAATGCATTACGAAGCGCATGACCATACATGATGGACCGTTCAGACAACCCTTTGGCTCGTAAAGCCACGATAAACGGTTCATTTATCACTTCAAGCATGCTGTTACGCACCATCCGCACAATAAATCCTGCACCGACAAGTCCGAGTGTGGCTGCCGGAAGAACCAAGGTACCGAATCCATCCGAACCCATCGCCGGGAACCAGCCGAGCTGCACGGAAAACAACAGAATAAGCAGAATGCCGGTCCAGAACGTTGGCATCGATATGCCGAACAAACCAACGAGCCGAGCTACAACATCAATCACACCATTCCGGTGAATGGCCGACAGGACGCCAAGTGTAATTCCGATGGTGATGGCGATCAGCGAACTGAGTGCCGTTAATGCCAGTGTTGCGGGGAAATGCTCTACAATTTTCGGCAATACCGGATCGGAGTTAACCATGGATCGACCAAAATCCCCGCGCAGCATATCGCCAAAATAGTTCGCAAACTGGATATAAAAAGGTTGATCCAGCCCAAGCTGTGCCCGGAGATTGGCAATCATCTCCGGGGTAGCCGAGGACGGGTCCAACATTAACAGAACCGGATCACCCGGCAGAAGATACATGATGCAGTACACCAGCACCGAAGCTCCAAGTATAACGAGAAGCGATGTGGCTATTCGTGACAAGATCAGCTGAATCATACCGGATGGCTCCTTTCTGAAAACGGAACAGGCTGTATGTCGTTTTGGCATTATGACTGGATAACGTGGCTGGGATTATGGCTGAATACGGACATCGTTAAAGAGCGGATAGCCGAGTGCATCAAACTTGATGCCTTCAACGCTTTTGGATGCAGCCACGGTATAAGGAAATACATAGATTGGCAAAATAACTGCCTGTTCAATGAGATATTTCTGAATCTGACTGTAGATGTCTACCCTTTTCGCCGAATCCGTCTCTACCGCTCCCTGCTCCAGCAATTGATCGATCTTGGGATCAGACAAACCGGATAATGTCGGGCGTTCCCCTTCCGCACTGGTATGATAGAAGGCATACAAGGCGTTCGGATCGGAGTTGACCTGGCTGTTGCCGTATAGATCATAATCCCAGTTCTGATAGATCACGGTAGCAATGTCTTTGGTAATCACCACTTCCACCGCAATGCCCAGCGGTTTCAGCTGTTGCTGGATGATGGCAGCAATGTCATTGCGTTTCTCCCGGTTAGGGGAGCCATCTACATAGCGCAGGGTTAGCTTCTTCCCGTCTTTCACACGAATCCCGTCAGTTCCCTTGGCCCAGCCCTGCTCATCCAGTAGCTGGTTCGCGCGGTTGATATCCGGGGTGATGCTTCCTTCAAGCGCCTTGTCATAGCCGAGAATGCCTGGAGACAATGCTGACCATGCGCGCTCGTAGTTACCCAGATATAAGGTTTTCACAATGGACTCGATGTCTACAGCGGATTGTACCGCTTGCCTTACTTTTACATCATCCCAAGGTGCCTTGCGCAGATTGAAAAAGAGAGTATACGGCAGTCCAACCGTGTTGGCCTGCAACAATTGCTGGTTCGGATCACTTTTCAGCGCGGCGATATTTTGTGGTGGTACAGTCTCTGCGGCAAGCACCTGCTTGCTTTGCACACTTCCGATGCGTGTTGCTTCTTCCGGTACAATCTTAAACGTGATCGTATCGATATGCGGAGCGCCTTTGTTTTCGACCGTTTCCGGGCCCCAGTTATAATCCTTGTTTTTGGCTACAACAATATCCGCATTTTCATCCCATTTCACAAAGGTATACGGACCTGTACCTACCGGATTTTTGCCCAGTTGATCCCCATATTTCTTCGCAGCCGTTGGAGACACGATTCCCAGTAATGCCTGACTCAGGTTACCTAGAAATGCCTGCGAAGGGGAATTCAGATTGACTTTGATCGTATATTCATCAATGACCTCGGAGGAGCTATAAGGTCTAATCAGGGCAAGGGAATTGGCAGCTTTGGTGGCCGGATCGATGACCCGATCCAGATTGTACTTCACCGCTTCGGCGTTAAACGGGGTTCCGTCATGGAATTTCACGTCTTCACGCAGCTTGAAGGTATAACTTTTGCCGTCCTTCGATACACTCCATTCCTTGGCAAGCCAAGGTTTGATAGACCCATCGGGCAGCTGAACCACCAGATTGTCGTAGATCGTGCGAATCGCTCGTACGGCTACGGCAAGACCGCTGCGATGCGGGTCGAGCGTATCTGGTGAAGTCGCCAGCGCAAAGGTGAGGTTACCCCCTTCCGCTTTACCAGCCTGCCCCCCGCCGGCGGAAGCTTGTGCCGCACCGCTGGTTTTGCCTCCTGATGCTGCTCCGCATCCGGACAAAACCATCACCAATGCTACTGCCAATGCCACAATTTTTGTCCATGAGATCAACCTGTTCATATCGCTTCCCCCTCTGTGTTTACAGGTGTCATTAGTGTGCTACGCCAAGCAAACTTGTATATATTTTATATTTCCTATGAGAAAAGTAGGTTTTAAGGCGAGGAGGATTCATTAACTTTATCAACTTCATTACCCTATGATTCAGATGCATTAGTGCTTATTTTAACGATGGCTGTACTTGTATTTGATCCGAATGTATTGGATTGTGAGAACAGGTTAGAGTCACCGCGTTTGAGTTAACATGAATTACAACAATTAGATGATGTTCGATTTAAATGACATTTGACATTCGATTAGATGACGTTCGACTCTTCCTGCGTTTTAGCTACTGTATAGCGGTTTACAGGCACCTGGACACCCAGATTGCCACGCAGCGTATCATGCTCATACTCCGTGCGATAGAGGCCGCGTTCCTGCAGAATAGGTACCATCAACTCGACAAAGTCGGACAATCCACTAGGCAACTCCGAAGCAATGATGAATCCGTCTGCCGCTTCTGCCTCGAACCATTCCTGAACCTTGTCTGCCACCTGCTCCGGTGTGCCCAGGAATTGACTTCGTGGTGTTGCAGCCCGCAAAGCGACTTCGCGTAGCGTTAATCCCTGTTCTTTAGCATCTTTTTTAATTTTGTCTGTTCCACTGCGGAAGCTGTTGCTGCCTATGCCATCCAGTTCAGGGAACGGTTCATCCAGCGGATATTGGGAGAAATCATGATGCTCAAAGAAACGTCCCAAGTAGTCCAAGGCTTTATCAATGGTTACCAGGCTTGCGATCTCCTGATACTTCTGTTCCGCTTCCTCTGCCGTCCGTCCCACAATCGGGTTAATGCCTGGCAAAATGACAATATCCTGCGCTGAGCGCCCATAGGAAGCTGCCCGTGTTTTGACGTCCTTATAAAATGCCTGTGCATCTTCAATGTTATCGTGTCCAGTGAATACGGCATCGGCTTCCTGTGCCGCCAGTGTTTTGCCATCCTCTGAGGAACCTGCCTGGAAAATAACCGGCTGCCCCTGCCGTGAACGAGCGATGTTCAATGGCCCCTGTACAGAGAAGAACTCCCCTTCATGGTTCAAAGTGTGTAGTTTGGAAGGATCAAAGAACACACCGCTCTCCTTGTCTCTTACAAATGCATCATCTTCCCATGAATCCCACAAGCCTTTGGTCACTTGTAAATATTCCTTAGCAATACGGTAACGCTCCGGATGTGTTGGATGATTGCTTTTGCTGTAATTTTTTGCGGTACCTTCCAAGGGGGATGTCACCACGTTCCAGCCTGCACGACCATCACTGATCAGATCAAGCGAACCGAACTGTCTGGCGACTGTAAATGGATCACTGTAGGATGTGGATAATGTACCCACAAGTCCAATGTGTGAGGTTACTGCGGCAAGAGCGGAAAGAATGCTGATCGGCTCAAAGCGATTCAAAAAGTGAGGAATGGATCTTTCGGTAATATACAGGCCATCTGCAATGAATACCAGATCAAACTTGCCCTCTTCTGCCTTGAGCGCCTGACGTTTGTAAAATCCAAAGTTTACGCTCGCATCGGACAAAACCTCCGGGTGTCTCCAGGTTGTGTTACTTCCCCCAACGCCATGAATGATGGCTCCAAACTTCAAACTCCGTTTTGCTGTCATGTACACTCCGCCTTCCCTGAAATAAGGTGATTTGATGGAACCAAAATGTAGTGTATCTAAATCAATGAGCAAGCATCATAAACCCCTAAAATTGATTATTCCTATGAGTTTGGTTTGTTTTAATTTTACACAGCTTATCACTGCCCCTCGAACCGGTCAACCGTGTTGCTAATAGATTTTTTCTATATGGCATCCATGTAAAAATAACCGCTGTGCTCCTGTTGCATTAGCCTTGTTAGACTTAATCCATTCCGTTCAGACAGCATTGCTTCATCCTGCCGCATTGTTGGGATGATGACATCGACATACCTCCGATTTCCATAATATAGTTCCAGATCATCAGGCAGACCGGATCGACATATACCATCAATTCCAATCTGTTAAATAAGAATTATGGCTATAAATGTACTCCCGTCCCTTTGCATCGTCAATGGTTCTGCTAATAGAACAATCCTATAACAGAATAGAAAAAATAAATTTAAATTTTGAGTTATCCATTCAGTATCAATTTTGATTCAAAAAAAAGGAGTGAGTTTAAACTCACTCCAATGCTTTTAACTTCTCCTCAATCATCTTTGCTTCTTCTAAATTTGATGCAGGGGCACTTATAACTAACCCTTCATTCTGATATTTTTCATTCGTTAACTTCATGTATAGTTCAGGTTCTGTAATATTAATTGCAAATTGCTTAGCCTGTTTATCTAAATAAATATCTCCTAACACGGTTCTCTTTGCGCCTTCATAAGATATTAATAACGATTTATGCATGAAGATTACCTTTTCGAAAGTATTATCATGGATAGCTAAAGATCCCTCAAACGCATTTTCTTTTTTGTTAAAGATTCCAATTAAACTTACTTTTACTTCACTAGCGATCTCGGAGTTTTCGCTAAACATATAAGATGGTGATGTAATATCCATTTTTTCAAGATCATTACACCCTGAGAGAATGAATACGATTACGAAAGTAATACAACGTGCTCTTTTCATTTTCAGCCTCCAAACTTATTTGCATGGGGTACCAACAGCCCATATAAATGAGTGAATACTTAAACTTACGCTATGTATTTACAGGTATAATATGCTTCTGTAACATCCACCACATCATTTCTCCTGCCTATCATCACTTAATTATATAGTCCTTGTTGAAAAATTTGATAAAAACTCGTGCGGAATAAACTGATCCGTGTGAACATTCAGCCTAAAAACTGCGTAGCGTGCTGTGTTGTTCATTCCGCATGTTTACGAGTTGCTTTCAAACCACGAGGGGTGGTCATCACAAATCCTGGTTCAGCAACTGGGGCGGAGCAATAATCGGCCATCCTTCCGTGAATGAATGGAGCTGTTCGGTCCCTATCTGATGCACATGTCTGGAGCTTATTCCCCAACGTTCCGCAGCATAGGCGGACACAAACTTTCTGCGTTTACCTTCGGTGACCAGATACCAACCCTCAGGTGCGTCAGTAGCAGCTACAATACTTACATCTGTAGACGCCACGCCGGGATCAGAAGTTACAGCAAGAGGAAGTTCAGGCTCATGCGATCCATTCCAGATATCTCCGGCGGATACCAGTGGTTCACCCACGGGTATGCCCATTAGATCAGGTTTGGCTACCAGCACCGGCGAGATGCCTCGCGGAACGGGAATGTTCAACTTTCGACGCTGACCCCCTCTTATTACATAGACATCCCCCTTAAGATCAACAAGGAATGCACCTTCGGGATAGAAATCACTGCTTCGTCTGAACGGTGATGTTGCAAGACTGTTTTCAGAAGAGAAACGCGCTGCAGGCTGGCCTAAGTCCCTCTCTACTGCTGACGAAGATACCTTCGCCTGAGATCGCGTTTGAGGGTCTGAGTACGGAGTCTGCGCCAATCTGGCGGTTTCCGCGATGAGCGCTTGTGGATCTCCCCATTTTTGACTGTAAAATTGTTCATTGCCCTTGTTCACCGTGTGAAAGTCTTGCTCTCCCAGCGCTTTCATACTCACACTTCCAAAATGATGGATAAAGGCGTCACCAGCTACAGCGAGCCGGTATCCCAGCATTCGTACCCGAATAATCCAGTCGTCATCCTCAAAGTTGCCTACGGCATACCCCTCATCCAGATAACCCGTGCGTTCCAATACGTCTCGCGAAAACAGCCAGCAGAACCCGACGAGCCGATCCGTCATCCGATGTTTCCCGGGGTCAGGACGATTCTGGCTGGCGGCAAAAGACCACATCTCCTGCACATCATGATATGGCACTTCAATCTGCTGATCTCCGCCAATATAGTTTGTCACAGGGCCCACTACACCGATCTGTGGATCACTGTTCAGACACGCCATCATATTCTCAAGCCACCCTGGTGTAACAAGCGTATCGTTATTCAGCACGACAATATGCCGTCCTTTTGCCATCATGAGTCCGTGATTGACTCCTCCGGCAAACCCCCGATTCTTCTCCAGTGCAGCAACCCTCACCATACCGCCTTGGCGAAGCAGCGCATCGGCCGTACCATCCTGAGAAGCGTTGTCTACAACGATGATTTCATAAGGAGCCGGGGTATTTTTCTCAATGCTTGACACACATTGCAGCACATAATCCCGCTGATTATAGGTAGGAATGATAATGCTGACCCCTTCAAAAACAATCCCGAATGAATTCTGTCCCTGACGAACACCATCTTCGTAACCTCGGTCGTATCCCTGCCTGTATAACTTGGTGCTTCGAAGGACACGTTTTCTTCTTTTGCCTGTCCGTGGGGCATTACGCCGATTACGGCTACCGGCTGCATGTAGAAGAACCTCAGCAGAGGACCCCATGCGATGAGGATGGCTTCCCGATGATGGCGAACCCTCTCGAAGCTGGTTGCTCTGCTGTGAGCTGCTCTGATTATTTTTCCGAGCACGATGAGGCTGTATTTCCGCTTTCTTCATGTTGCTTCCTCCATTCCAATCCCGCTGAGGCAAATTCAAGTTGTTCTCCTGCCCAAGACGACCCACTAGAGTTGAAGCTCCCCTGTCACCAATTTGTCAGCCAAATGTCCGAAATCGAAGGCAACTCTGCCGAGTTCTCCCGCAATACGTCTGCATAGTACCACTGCTGGAATGCCCGCTGCGACTAGTGCGATATCAAAGCTATGTTCCGCTGTAAGCTGCATCACCCTCGGAATATCTGCCATCCCTGCCACATCCGGGATGATACCCATGACCTGTATCCCACGCGGATGCAGCAAGCCTCCAAGCTCTGCCGCCTGACTGCCGATGAGCAGCACTCGCCGTCCTTGCAGAATCGGAAGCAGCAGATGAGACTGATGCAGACTGTAATTGATCGTGGAACTGGTCAATTTCAGGCTGGACCAATCGATCCCGAAATGGCGCAGCACCGGGAATAACAGTCCCTGAAATGTAGGTGCACGCGAGATGGGTACGCCCACCCAGTCTGCTGCCTTAACGGCTTCCGCAAGCGCCGCGCGGATGTCCGGTGTGGAGCACGGCACCCCTGCATACGGCAGAAACGGTGCCAGCTCCTGCACTTCGGCAGCTGGCAGCACGGTATCTGCTGCCAGTGTAAGCAGTTCGCCATCCCCGAGGCGAACAACAGACAGGGGGCGCTGCGCATCCAGCGCCGCCATGATATGACCAGCCATCTCATGAGGGCTGGTCAGCCGGGTCAGGCTGGGCGCATACTGGCGGAAGCCCGCCGCGATCAAATCTGCCGCTGCGACAGCAGGCAGAATGTGATCCGGCGGGATGTGCTGCGCCACCAGCGCCTCGCCTCCGGCGAATACGCCGTCGCGGTAGCCCGCGGCGTAACCGCCGGGCCCTGCCGCCTGCACGGCATGCTCCGCAGCCGGCAGCGGCACGCCGTTTGCGCTGCCCGCACTCGCGGCAGCGCCTTCCCGCCCCGCGGGTAGGACGACACCCTGCGGGTGTGTCGTCTGGCGCGGGGCGGGGCCAGCACCGCGGGCAGGCATCGCCTGTGGCGAGCTTGCGTGCGGTGCTGGCTTGGGCGCACGGCGCATCGCCGTGCGCTGCTTGGCGCGGGCCGCGGCGCGCCGGCCCTGCGCGGAGGCGTGCCTGCGCCGGGCCGAGCCTTGGCGCAACCGACCTTGTGCTGTGCCCGCCCTCCCCGCTTTCATCTCACCTTTGACCCTGCCCGCCTTTGCCATCTTGATCTCGCCTCTGCCCCTGCCAGCTTTCCCCGTCTTGATCTCGCCTCTGACTCTGCCCGCTCTGACCGCGTGGATCACACCGACAGCCCTACCTGCCTTCTCCGCTCTTATCCCGCTTACCGCCCTGCCTACTCTACCCACATTTATTACGCTTCCAGCTCGACCTGTCTCACTCACACCCGACACCACTCCAGTCTGACCTGCCTTGCCGCCACCCTTAATGCCCTCTGGTCTTGCTATACCTTTCACATGCCTCACTTCCCTGCGCTTTTCACTCGCACTGCTCTGTCTCCACTCTTCACGCCACTCGCATTACCCGGAGCACGTCTACTCTCTGTTCTCACCGTACTTTCACATCCCACACTTTCCTGCACGCTTCCCGTTTGCAGCCTTGCCCGTACGCCCCACAACACTTCATGCTTTCTCTCCTGCCTGCGCAAAACGCCGGAGCCTTAAAGAAAGCGCCGGCGCAAGTTGTACTTCATTCATCGTTATGACCCATTCACTCAGTCGTCTAATTCAATCATTTGCTCTGCTCATCTGTTTCGATCACCCACCGCTCCGCGGCTGTATCATATTATTTCCGATTAAGGCAGCTGCCCTTTCATGCGCACAGCTGCCTCCTGGAGCGATTCAAATGTGCCGGCATCGC
The DNA here is from genome assembly GCF_052691815.1 of Paenibacillus sp. TSA_86.1. NCBI lineage: Bacteria > Bacillati > Bacillota > Bacilli > Caryophanales > Paenibacillaceae > Paenibacillus > Paenibacillus sp. TSA_86.1. Next base: position 144,232 of record NZ_JBQZGE010000014.1, read on the forward strand.
TCCAATATTTTTGCAAAATGTCATACTCCAATCCGCCGCCGGAGGCATAATGGTTGTTTACATCGGTGATCTCCAGCTCTCCACGTGCGGACGGTACAATGTTATGAATCAGGCTAAACACATGGTCATCATACATATATATGCCCGTTACACAGTAAGAGGTCTTCGGCTGACTTGGCTTTTCTTCAATGTACGCGATACGTTCCGGATGGTGTTCATCAAAGACAGGCACCCCGTAGCGACGTGCATCGTCCACGCCTTTAAGCAACACTCGCGCCGTACCCGCAGGTTGCTGCATATATCGCTCTACATACGGTTTCAAATCATCGCTGAATAGATTATCACCAAGCAACACCACAAATTTTTCGCCCGGAAGAATAAACGATGAGGCCAGATCAAGCGCTTCGGCAATACCGCCAGCCTTTTCCTGAATACGATACGTCAGCCTGACTCCATGATCCGCTCCGCCACCAAGATACTCCGTATACAAACCAGCGGAATGTTTGTTGATAACAATCAGGATATCCTCAATCCCTGCCTGACGGAGCCTGTCGATACCATACATAATCATCGGATGTTTACCGACGGGAAGCAGATGTTTATTAATAAGCCGGGTCAGAGGGTACAGCCTGGTTCCTGTGCCACCAGCAAGAATTACACCTTTCATTCCTTGTTCCCTCCTTCATCGGATATGTCCATAAATTCACGCGGATCGACTTTCCATTTATTGATGAAAATGGAACGGTTACGCTCCAGCAACTGTTTCCATTCCGTATGATCTGTCTTTTGAAAACTCGCACTGCCTTGATGATGTACAAGGACATCACCGCATATTAACAAACGGAAGCCCTGCAACCTAGCTCGATAACAATAGTCGTCATCTTCATAGTGGCCAGGGGAATACGCTTCGTCAAGCCAGCCTACGGCCTCCAGTACACTTCGTTTCATCAGCATACACAGCCCGACAATTCGGCGTACTTCCCTCCACCTTGTCATATCCGAAACATTATTGGCAGCCGCCAGTTCCTGAAAATGTTGCATATCCCGAAAGGCCACATCCACCTGTTGAATGCCGCTGGCATAGTTCGTGACCGGGCCGATAATGCCAATGTGCTCCTCACTGTACAGTGCTGTACGCATATTTTCCAGCCAATGTAGCGTAACCGTAACATCATTGTTCAGCAGCAGCAACTCATCTCCGCAGGCAACCCGAAGTCCGGCATTACAAGCGGCAGGGAATCCCCGATTTTCGGGTAAACGCACAAACCGGATACATTCCTTGGCGCAATATTCGGCAGTGCCATCCGTCGAGCCATTGTCTACAACGATGATCTCGTACGGTGTAGATGCTCCTGTATATCTTCGGATAGCCTCTACACAAGGCTTTAGCAACGAGACTCCGTTATACGTGGGTATAATTATGCTTGTCAGCGTCATCTCGCGTTCCTCCTGTACGCTACCTCGGCGCGTGAAGGAAGATTGGCCTGAGCCGTATGTTCACTCATTGCCATCCACGCCGCCAGTGCTTCCAGATGGTCACCCAAAATCAGTCTGGAAACATCATTACCACTCCCTGTGTTACCGGGACGCAGTCGGTTAGTGCGAATGACATCCACTTGGCATGGTGCCGATACACGCAATCCCTTTTGAATCGCCAGCATCTGTGCCTTGGGAGGAACAGCCAGAGATGATGGCTTCACGATCTCAATCATACGTCTGGACAGGGCATGGGGCACCGCAGTCATCGAATTGGAGCCAAGATCCCGCCGGCCTAATGTATGATTTAGATAGGCTTTAACACGGCTGACCCCATCTTGCCTGGCAAACGGCGGAAGCAAAGACGTCAAATCGTTTAACGCGACATCCTGCCCCCGATCAATGGCGAACAAGAATGGCGCCAGTTGTTCCGCGGGCACAACCATGTCTCCATCCACAAACAAAACGGTCTCCGCATCGGTCATTTTGGCTCCAAGTGCCCGCCCCACATCATGACCAGCACGCTCCGGTTCATACACAAGTGTAATACCGGGATGCTGCAGCACCCGCTCCAGACTGTCATCCGTCGTTCCGTTTAATACCACCACAATATCACGGAGGGGCAGACGTTCCAGCTGTACCAGCACTTGCCCTAGAGTACGTTCTTCATTGCAGGCACAGACTACGGCAGCAGCAACATGACGGAGGGGCAGCGGTACAATCTCCGGTGAACGACCAGAGGATTGGGCATAGCCCTGGATAAATGCCCTGCCTGCCTGTATTGCAGCTTGAAAGCTGATCTGCTCGGGCAGGTTCTGCGCATAGACATGCCAGGCATCAGCAGCATGTTTATTCAAGATGTCGGCATCTGTCCTGAATTGCCTGCCTGCAAGCTGGCCTGCTCGCCAAAACGGACGCAGATCCGGTATCACCTGCCGGAGATTCCGGCGGCTCCGTCGCTGACGTTTCTGGCTCTTTCTGCTTTTGCCTCCAGTATGCAGCCTGCTACGGAATCTGCCCGCTACCATTCTCTTTGCTCCTGTCCGCCTCTGAGCCCTCGCTCCGGATCGTGCTTTCATTGCTGTCACCTCCCGCATGTTGCCGCCTCTAACTTATCTCAAGGTTCACCTTTTTTGACGGGCAACCTGCTTATTGGGCCAGACTGCGAACACGTTTCAAATCCGTGTAACCGCCCCTGGGTCCCTGTGTATCTATAATCCAGCGGATAGCCTCCAGATGATCCTGTAATACCACCTGGCTCAGCGGATCAGCACCCCTTCGTTTCTTTATACGAACTGCATTCCATTTGCCTACAGGCACATGATGAACAGCCTGCACCCGAAGTCCGCCAAGAACCGCTTTGGCATGAGCAAGTGGCGGAATTTCCAGCGAAGATATGTCGATGACCTCAAGTGCCTTTCGGCTGAGTGCATGGGGAATGGCCGTCATTGAAGCCCCGCCGAGATCGGATCTGGAAAGCAGACCGTTCAACATATGTTTCGCTTCGACGACCGGATGAACAGGCACACGAGTTACCGGGCCGTTGTAATCGTTCAGCGCAATATCTACTCCATTCAGCACGGCTTGAACGTAAGGTGCAAGGCGCTCGGCCGGAATCGGAATGTCTGCATCCGTGAACAGCAGGATTTGCCCTCGGGCTGCTGCTGCCCCTACTCTCCGTCCGCCATCATGCCCCAGCGCTTCGGAATACTGCAATACGCGTGCTCCTGCCCGTTCAGCTTCACTCGCTGTACCATCGCTGGAACCGTTCACGATGACCAGCACTTCCGCATCGCGGCATATACGTGCAGCTTCACGAACTACGGCAGCAATGGTGCGTTCCTCGTTCATCGCCGGAATAATCACCGATAGTATTGGCTGGCCGATGACTTCCCTGTCTTGTTGAACAGCCTCTCCAACCATGGTTTGCGCTGCTCTCAGCTCGTTCAAAAGAAAGGAATGGTTAGGTGGTATGGTGAAAACATAGGCCTTTGTACCCTTTTTTCTCCCTGAACGGATTCGTCTTTTTCCCGACAAGCCTCTCATTCTTTTTTTACCTGTTTTTGTTGCAAAACGGGCTATATTCCGTTGTTTCCTCAACCATTTCACCTCCCGCAAACCATCTTTATCATGTCAAGGGAGTACACGTTATTCTATGTATTCGTGGAGCAGTGGAAACGGCGTATGTCCTTACCGCTTGTAGGTTCTGGGCAGAAATGTATATATTCTGATCCTCCAAAGTGACAAGATTCGTCAAAAAAATTAGAAATAACATCTCTTCCCTGTCCTTAGACACAATTTTCAAAAAAAATCAAAATTGCATCTTTTCCAATCTTTTACACTGTGATACTATACGATTCAAGCCAAACAAATTTACATTTTTAACCTTGTTGAGAACTGATGTTCCTACAACCTCTTTCTGTCCATTTATTGACCTTCGGTTAGTTTAGACGTTTGATCTCCCCATTTTAGTACACAAACAGACCATGAACTTGAAAGGAGTGATGCCGTTCCCAACCCGGTTTCTTCTTCCCGCATGCCACACACGGATTGAACATCCCGGTTCTCCGTAGAACCTTCGGTTTGCCGCAATCACTAGGGGGACAACCCCTGCTTCTAAACCTACTTCTGTTTGAGCCCCTCACTCCGCCCTGCCAGATGCAGACGGAAATCCAGCCAAGTTAGGCATAATACCCTTTTTTCCAACAAAATTTAGATGAGAATGGGAGAGTTAACAATGAAATTTGCCAAAGTTATGCCAACAATTCTTGGAGGAGCTCTTTTGCTCGCTTCCGTATCCTCTGCTGCCGCAGCGCCATCTGATCTATCCATTCCGCTTGAGGCCCCTTATGCCTCCGAGGAGAGTATCCTTTTGAACAACAATCCTGACGAAACGATCTATAATTACCTTGGACAACAGGAACAGTTCCTGAACTCTGATGTCAGAGGCCAACTCAAAATCATTAAACGTAACACGGATACTTCCGGCGTAAGGCACTTCCGTCTGCAACAGTACATCAAAGGTATCCCGGTCTACGGTGCCGAGCAGACCCTCCATCTGGACAAAACGGGAGCTGTGACTTCTGCTCTTGGTGAACTTCCGCCTGTTGAAGAACAAGCGATTCCTAATGACGGAATCCCTGGTATCAGTGCAGAGGAAGCAATTAAAGTAGCCTCGGAAGAAGCGACATCCCGGATCGGCGAGTTAGGTGCACCGGAGCTTGAGCCAAAGGCTGAACTCCAAATTTATCATCATGAAGAGGACGGTCAGACCTATCTGGTTTACATTACCGAAGTGAATGTGCTTGAACCGGCACCGCTGCGAACCAAATATTTTGTTAACGCCGTGGACGGAAGCATCGTATCCCAGTTTGATATTATCAATTTTGCTACAGGAACAGGTACCGGGGTGTTTGGTGACACCAAAACGCTGACCACAACGCAATCCGGCAGCACCTACCAGCTGAAAGATACCACACGTGGAAAAGGCATCCAAACGTATTCCGCGAACAATCGCTCCTCTTTACCAGGAACACTGTCTACCAGCTCTAATAACGTGTGGACGGACCGTGCAGCTGTCGATGCACACGCTTATGCTGCTGCCACGTATGATTTTTACAAAAATAAATTTAACCGCAACAGCCTTGATGGGAACGGCCTTTTGATTCGCTCCACAGTACATTATGGCTCCAACTATAACAACGCCTTCTGGAACGGGGCACAGATTGTATTCGGTGACGGAGACGGCTCACTGTTTGGTATCTTCTCCGGAGATCTCGATGTTGTGGGTCATGAGTTGACACATGGAGTGATCGAGTACACCGCCAATCTGGAATACCGCAACGAACCAGGGGCATTAAACGAAGCTTTTGCTGATATCATGGGTAACACTATTGAGAGCAAAAACTGGCTGCTAGGTGACGGTATCTATACTCCTAACATTCCAGGAGATGCACTGCGTTCCTTATCCGATCCTACGCTATACAACCAGCCTGACAAATATAGTGACCGCTACACAGGCAGTGCGGATAACGGCGGTGTGCATACCAACAGCGGTATTATCAACAAAGCGTTTTACCTTGCAGCCCAAGGCGGTACACATAACGGTGTAACGGTTAGCGGCATCGGCCGGGATAAGGCCGTGCGCGTTTTCTATAGCACGCTGGTGAATTACCTGACACCAACATCCAAATTTGCAGCTGCCAAAACAGCAACGATCCAGGCTGCCAAAGACCTCTACGGTGCGAATTCTGCCGAGGCTACTGCCATCACCAAAGCCTATCAAGCTGTAGGACTATAATCGTTAAATGATTATACGGTAACGTTCACGGGCATCCATACCAATCAAACAGAACTCGTTTATTTATCTGCATATCCTTTTATAAAAAAATAGCATCGTTCCGACCCCCCTCATGTCCGAACGGTCAAGCTTGCCAAGCAGAAGCGGTGTCCGGGACAAACTCTGGACACCGCTTCTGTCAATTTGTAAATATGTTAACTCAGGATAGCCAAGGCAGAAGGTTATGCCGAAGGCCCCGCCGCAATCCAGGACAATAATCCATACGTATGCTTGCAATCCACTGTTCGCGTTACTTCCAACACTGCTTCCTCTTCGCTCTGTGATAACAGGGATACCTGAAATCCTCGATCATTACTCATCGCTACAATGACATAATGCTCTGAATCGAATGACTCTTCAAACACAATCGTCACTTCGGTACACGTCTCATTCTCTGGCAAAACAAAAGCTTCCATGCCGAACTGCTGCACAGCAGGCTGTTTGCTTACACTACGTACCGGCTGGAATGCCAGATGTTCGGCATGAACAGCACCAGCCTGCAATTGATCACTGCCTACAGAACCATCACACAGATGCTCTTGTGTAACCGATTGGGACTCAAGTGTATGGCTAACTGGCACCTCATTATTAGACCACTCAGGAGCAATAGAATTAGAAAACTCAGGGCCAGCTTCATCAGACGATAGTGTATCTTCTGCGTCCAATACATTCCCCAATTCAGTTATCTCCGCACCAGACTTTCCTTCCGTTAGCGCTGCTTCTGCTTCCAAATTATTGGGCAATCCCAGCAGTTCCTGTAGATTCAGATTTCCTGCCTGGAGCTCAATTGGCGTATCCGATGATACCTCCGCATCATCTCCCCAAGCGAACAGACCTTCATTTTGCAGGCCTACCGACTGCATTAGCTGCTGCACTTCCTGCATCGCTTCCTGCCTTTTGAACTCGGCGAGCTGTTCCAGCGTCTCTGCACTGACCTGACGAATCGCATTCCAGATCTCTTCGCTTAAATGAGCCGTGCCAACAATCCCCTCATTTAAGTGACTGGATGTAATACTCTGCTCACTCAGCTTGCTGCCGTCAATGGCACGATCAGCCAGATGCATGGATGATATTGCCCCTTCGGTCAGTTTACTACCATCTACACTGCCGTCCGCCAGTTTGGAAGCCGTAACTGCACCATCTTGCAGATGAGCTGTGCTTACAGC
>NZ_JBQZGE010000015.1:0-149158 GCF_052691815.1 Paenibacillus sp. TSA_86.1
GCGGGTGCGGGTGCGGGTGCGGGTGCGGGTGCGGGGTAATATTGCCAATACAGCAGACCCGAGCTAATGTTCCGCTACATATAGCTATCCCCAAAAAGGGACCAAGGTAGAAGTTTCTCTGCCTCGATCCCGTTATTTTGATTTGGTCGTTTATGGTTTATTCTATTATGCAAAGAACTGTGTGTATTTTATGTTTAGCGAATGTAAAGCTTTTAAAATTTCAGAACTAAAACTTATACACCTGCCGGTTTAACCTCACTCGCCAGATCGATCCAGGCAATCTCTTCCGAAGTCAGCGTAATGCGTGAACCTTCGTCACAGGAAAGCAATTCTGCCTGATTTTGTGCCCCGATCAATGCGCAGGTCGGGAAGGACTGATTCAATACATAGGCTAACGCAATCTGAATCGCCGTTGTTTTCTTCGATTCCGCCAATTCCCCGGCACGACGCAGTCGTTCCCAGTTGCCATCACTGTAGAATACACGCACCAGGTCAGCATTGTCGCGTACTTCAGGCGTGAAACGTCCGGTGAAGAAACCGCGAGCCTGGGAAGACCAGGACAGGAGCGGCAGCCCGCTCTGCTCATGCCATGCGAGCGTTTCGGCGTCCGCCGACACACAGCCTGCCCAGAATGGCTCGTTCGCTTTGGCGAGACTGAGGTTCGGGCTGCTGAACGTGAATCCTTTGAGACCGTGGGAGGCGGCATAAGCGTTAGCTTCTTCTAACCGCTGCCAGGTCCAGTTGGAGGCGCCGATGGCGCCGATTTTGCCAGACTCGATATGTTCGTTCAGTGCCTCCAGAATGGCAGCCACAGGCATGTTGGGATCATCCCGATGTAATGCATAAAGTTCAACATGATCCGTCTGCAACCGCTCCAGACTATCGGTCAGGTCACTGCGAATGGCGTCGGCATTCACGCGAGGGCCGTTTTGGTCATGGTGTGCCCCTTTCGTGAGGATGACCATCTGGTCGCGATTGCCACGTTCCTTCATGTAACGTCCGAGAACCTCTTCGCTCTGTCCGCCGCAATAGATGTGCGCTGTATCTACCGTGTTGCCGCCAATAGCCAGGAATGCATCCAGATTTGTCGCAGCTTTCTCATAGGTATCATGGAAGAAATAGTCTGTTCCTTTGATTAATCGGGAGACTTTTTTGCCAGCACCGGCGATTTCAATATATTCCATAGATAAACCATCCTCTCATATATAAGGTGAAATTCATTTGGGAGTGTTCATTCGAAATAAAGAGTCAGAATGTAGAATCACGATTAACTGCTACATGTTGGATCTAGTAGTACATCTCAGTGTCTTGAATTGTTCTACAGCGCTTTGTGCTACCGCGCTCAACCTTGTTGAGCACATGGTACCTAATTCTCGCCTTATAGCGTAATTCGTGTACGTTCTTCTGCGGAGCGAAGACAAGCTTCGAGTACTTTCATGTTGGCTGCCGCATCGGAAGGAGCGAAACGTAACTCTTTACCCTGAAGCGCCGCACGAGCCATATCATCTCCCTGCAACGCATAATGGTTCACCTGCTGCACCTCAACCTCACGGCGTTCACCGCCTGCAGTAACGTAGAAGTTAGAGCTGTTGTCCAGATTAGCAATGTAAGCCGAAGGTACTTCAATAATACCGTCAGATCCAAGCACCTCTAGCGTATTACGAAAAGCGGCCCACATGCTGCTGTCGAATGTAACGCCGACATGGTTGTCGAATTCAAGTAATCCGGAAGCCATCATATCTACCTGATCATGCTCTGGGGAGAACATGCCAATGACAGTTGCCGCTTTCGGTTCCTGTCCCAGCAGGAGACGGGCAGCACTGATGGAGTAACAGCCGATATCGTACAGGGCGCCGCCGCCCCATTCTTTGCGGAAACGTACGTTGCCGGACGAACCGGAATTGTTAAACGAAAACGTACTGTGAATGCCGCGGATTTCACCAATCTCGCCACTAGCGATAATTTCCCGAATCTGGTCATAACGCGGGTGATGGCGATACATAAATGCTTCGGCCAGATGCACACCCGCATCCGCACACGCCTGAACCATCTCTAGTGCTTCTTTTTCCGTCAGAGCAAGTGGCTTTTCGCATAAAATATGTTTTCCAGCCTGTGCTGCGCGGATCGTCCATTCCCGGTGCAGATGATTCGGCAGTGGAATGTAAACGGCATCAATTGAATCATCTTCCAAGATTGCTTCATAGCTACCGTAAGCCTTTTCAATACCAAGTTTATCAGCCGTTTGCTGTGCTTTATCGAGGTCCCGGCTGGCAATAGCGGTAACTTCGTTTAATTCCGATTGCTGTAAGCCAGGAATGACGGAACCTATTGCAATGTTGGCGCTGCCAAGGATACCCCAGCGTAACTTTTGAACAGAATTCATAACTTGTTTCCTCCTGTGTTTGAATGTATATTGTGATTATAATAAATAGGTGAGTGAATTAAAATGATAATATATTGAATATGTTTAACACAATATTGTTTAATGGGGTGAATCAACATGATGAGACAAACGGTATTGCTGACCCTGCAGGATATCCCTTATTTCTGTTACCCGGAATCTGTCGGACATTATACGGATCATACCCAGCACGCTGTATTACGTGAGGCAGGGGTGCTTAATAATTTCAACATTCACTATGTTGCAGCAGGTAAAGGGTATGTGGAGGCGGATGGTGTGGTGCACGAGCTTCGGGCGGGTCAAGCGGTGCTCTATTTTCCACATCAGCGGCAGCATTATTATAGTAGCGAAGATGAGCCGTGGGACGTACGCTGGGTTCATTTTTACGGGGAACGGCTGCATGATTATATGCTGGAGCGGGGCTTGCACCGCAATCTGTTATGGACCCTGAGACAGCGCACTTCCTGGGAAGAAGCTCATCTGGCGCTGCTTGAAGAGGCGGAACAGAACCGGATGCTTCGTCCAGCCCAGTTATCCACGTTGACCTATGCTTTGCTGGCGGAATTCGTACAACATGCCGTGCCGCTTAAGAACACACGTAACACGAGCAAAACGGAGAGCCGGGTGCTTTCTCTTTTACCACAAATGCAGCAAGAGGCGTGTGAGCCTTTTCTATTACAGGACTGGGCCAATCGCGCAGGGGTGAGTACGTATTATTTTTGCAAAATATTCAAAAATGCCGTCGAGATGACTCCGATGGAGTTTATCACCCGTTCACGGTTGCAGATGGCGAAGCAATGGCTTCTTGAACGTCCGTCGGCGAACATCGGGCAGATTGCAGAGGAAGCAGGTTATCCCAATGCCAGCTATTTTAACCGCCAGTTCATGGCACATGAGGGCATGACACCTACGGATTACCGGGGGCTATACCATAAATAAGGAAGAAAAATCGATGAAGCAAACTTCCAACTAACGATCTGCCTTGCCGACTCTCTCCTGTGCATTTGTTTGACAGAGCCATCAATCAGGTCTATTATGGATAAATTAAATCCGTATATATGAGGTGTCCACTCATGAAGTATTCCAAAGCGACCAACTATGCTCTGCATACGATGTTATATCTGGTTAGCACCGCGCCAGAACAGCTGATCAGCGTGCATCAACTGGCTGAGTTTCAGAAAGTATCCCCAACTTATTTATCGAAAATATTAACCAAACTGGTCAAGGCTGGCATGATTGAATCCACATCCGGTGCCAATGGCGGTTATCGGTTGAGCCGCAGGAATCCTGATCCTTCTTTTCTGGAAATCATTCATGCCATCGAAGGCAAGGCTTCTTTATTTGAATGCTCGCAAAATCATAATGCATCGTGTCTGATCCAGCAGGTTATGGTTCAGGCGGAGGAAGAGATGGAACGTTTCCTGCATCATAAAAAAATGTCCGAGCTGGCATCCCAGATGAGGGAAGCTCATTCGCTATAGTCTTTATCGTTCTAGTGTGGCTCTGGTCTGCTTCTATTCCAGTAAGATTGGGTAATAATATTGGATTTCTCACTTGGGGTGGCGTTGTGCCTGACAGAAGGGCGATGTTACAATAAGGAAGATACTACATATACATACTTAATCACATTTACATCTCTGGAGGGAATGCACATGAGCCAAACGACAACGATGACGGAACTTGAGCAGTTGCTGGCACTCGAAAATATTAGAAATACCAAGGCGCGTTACTGCCGCTACATTGATACGAAAGCATGGGATGAGCTGGGTGATGTATTTGCCCCCGATGCTGTTGCGGACTTCAGCACGGAAGGTAATCCGATTCCGGTTTTGAATGGACGTGAAACGATTGTACAAGTGTTCCGTGACCTTGTAGATCCGGCAGTAACTGTGCATCATGTACATAGTGCAGAAGTGGAGTTTGTATCCGACACCGAAGCAAAGGTGATTTCTCCGATGGAGGACTGGGTGACATTCCCTGAAGGCAATGAAAACAAATCCTTTCATGGGTTTGGCCATTATCACGAAACATTTGTCAAAATCGATGGACAGTGGCGCATTAAGCACACCAGCTTGAAACGTCTGCGACTGGATCTGTTTGAATAAGCATCGCTATATTAAAATTTTTTTCTTGGAGAGCCTGATCATGATCGGGCTCTTCTTTTATTTTTAATATTTTGTATCGAAAAATAAAAAAATCAGAAGGTATTGTCCTGCGACAGTATCTTCTGATTAGGGAAATACATCAGAATTAGGCCACCTTATGTTTCCGTGACTGCATTCTCAGATAGATTTGCGAAAAGATAACCGATGCGAGGCCGACTGCGGTCATGCCCCAGAAAATAAAGCTGTAGGCCGAAGATAGCTGAATGTTCTGCATCGCGGTCAAAGCAACCCCGGTTACGGCTACGCTGAATGCACCGCTGAAAAATTGACTGAGCTGGAACAGTCCCATACCTGCCCCGACTTGATCCATGGACAGATTGCCCGACAATTCGTTGGATACGCTGGTCGTCAAGGAAGAGAAACCAACGCTGAGCAGCATGTATACAACCATGATCGCATAGATGCTTTGATCTGCAAACAGAGCGAAAAGTCCGGCAGCCGCCAGGAGCAGCCAGGGTGCAAACTTCAGCAGCAACGTATTGCCGTGACGGTCAATCATGCGCCCGATGCGGTTGGACAGCAGCATAGATATGAGTGCACCCGGGAAAATCACAAGTCCCGAATGTGCGGGTGTCAGTCCGTAGAGATGTGCCAAAACCTGCGGTAACAGGAACAATGTAGCGAAGTTATTAATGTACGATACAATCCCGAGCGAGCTGAGAATCATATATTTTTTGTCTTTGAAGAGTGCAGGTTGCACAAACGGATCAGCTGCGCGGCGAATGCGGAACCAGAACAGCAGCAGTGCGGTTACCCCAATAATGAGTGTAGCGACCTGACGAGAAGTCAGGAATAACAGAATCCCGGTTGTACCGATGGCAAGCAAGAACGCGCCGAGCAGGTCGAAGGAACCTTTTTGCGGCGTTTCTCGTGGTAACAGTTTATAAAAAACAGGAATCAAAAATAGGGCTAAACCTGTGACGATAAACAGATCATGCCATCCTAAAAACTGTGTAATGCTGCCGCCCAGTACCGGACCGAGTCCCAGACCTAGCGAACTGGCGGACATAATAACGGCCATGGATTTCCCCCGGCGATCATTCGGGATGTATCGGGTGATTAGCACAATCGCAAGTCCCGGAACGGAAGCTGCACCTGCCGCCTGAACCAGACGCGCAATGAGCAGCACAATGAAATGGTCACTGAAGAAACCCAAGACAGACGCGCCTCCAAGCAGGGTAAGTCCCGTAGTAAACAGGGTGCGTATCGGCACAAAATCGGATAAACGGGAGAACGTAATCGATGAAATCGCAAATACGATGGAATAACCCGTAACAATCCAGGAAGAAGCAACAGAGGTCAGCTTGAATTCAGCCGCAATTTTGGGCAGAGCCAGATTAAACATCATCGTGTTCATTACAACGAGCACAACGGTGAATCCAAGCAACGCCACAATTAATCCTTCCTGTATGCCTGTCCGTTCCATCGGAGTTGCAGTAGTAGCCGTGTTGTTCATAAAAACCTCCTATCGTGATGTGTATTTCGCAACATTTCAGAAACGGTGTGTAACATTTGCAAAATGGTGTATGATGTCAGCCCCTGTGCTTCACACAAGGGATACATGCGAAATTTATAAGTTCGATTGGTGTCGAACATTAGAAATATATCATGGATGTATGTTAGAATACAATGCATAGTATTAAAAAGGAGACTGCCTTATGAAAATTTTACATCATCCGCAAGCGGCGGATATTGAGCTTTCCTCCGTGCTATATGCGCTCAGCGATCCAACCCGGCTGGGAATTGTGGCCGAAGCCGCCAGAAGCGGGGAACAGCCATGCAGTCATTTTCATGCTCGCGTTGTGAAATCGACGATGTCGCACCATATCCGTACCTTACGGGAGGCGGGGGTGATCCGAGTCCGAGTACAGGGAACACAGCATTTTATTACACTGCGGTCTGAGGATCTGGAAGTGCGATTCCCAGGGTTGCTACAACCTCTTCTCCAAGCTGCGGCGCAGACAAGTGCAGGTTCGTCCGAATGAATGTCCTTTCTTCCTTATGAAGAAGGGGCATTTTTTATTTTTGGATAGAAGCATATGAATGACTCCATATTCACTTAATAAAAGATTGCTCCTGATGCGACATTCTGTGTCGTGCCAGCGCCCCTATAATGATGGTGAACACACAAACCCTATCGAAAAGAGGTTCACAATCATTGGCTAAAACGAAAAGAGGTCGCGTTCTATGGAGTCTTCCGTCCAGAGGTCGGGGAACATGTCCAATATGCAAGAGTACACGAATCAAATTGTTGTATACGCAGACGAAAACAGATGGTACGAGTCTGAAAGTGTGCAAAAAATGCTCCAAAGCGGTGCAGTCCAGAGTGGATCTGGCAGAAGCGCAAGTGTAGAGCAGAGACAGACAATTCGTGTAAGTAAAAGTCATACGGAAAGCCTATATAGCCTGTTCTTCGGAACAGGCTATCCTTTTGATATAATACAGGAATAAACGTTGGAATCAGTCAGGGGGAGAATCGCTTGAGCAACATGCATCGGATTCATTGGTTTGATGAACAGATTCGAAGCGGGCGTTTTCCGAACAGCGGTGGTTTGGCGCGTCAATTTGAAATCTCTCGGCGCCAGGCGCAGCGTGATATTGAATATATGTTGAATACTCTTCGAGCTCCGTTGATGTATGTAGCCAAGTATCGCGGGTATTGCTACGAGGACCAGACATTCCGCCTGCCGCATTTATATATGACGGATGAGGAGCAGCGTGTTCTGAAATATCTGGCTCATCGGTATCGGCATTATACCTATGATCAATCGGATGCGGTGAAGCGGGTAGCGCATTTGCTGGAACGTTTTACAATGGAGGAGCATCCGTCTGATCAACAGCAGTTCCCGGTGTTTACAGCACAGCCGAAGCAGCTTCAATGGTTTGAATTGTTGAACCATGCCATCGATGATGCAAGAAAGGTACATATTTATTACAAGGATCACGAGGGGGAGCACCAGATGACCTTTTGTCCTGTAAAGATGACCTCGCAGTACAATGCAGACTACGTAGTGGGGTATGAGACAGACCCGCTGCAACAGACAGCGATTCGGCTGGAGAGCATCGTGCAGCTGACGCTCTTGGATGAACACTTCGAATGCCGTCAGGATGCATGGATCAGCAATTGGGAGGATACACTGCCTGTTCGCAAACCGTTCGTGGCAGAGATTCGTTTTCGGGAAGTGCAAGGATCTGAACTGTGGCAAGGGTACCGAATTCGAGAACAAAAAGGGCAAGTTTGTTTTATTGAATTTTATGATGCTGACGTATTCTTGCAACACCTGTATGCAGCGGAATGGGAGGAACTGCTTTCCCCGGGCTGGCTCAGACGTAAGCTTATGCAGCGGACAGAAGATATTACACAACGGCTGAGCAGGGGAACGAACGGGGGAGAACATCTTGGCTGAAAAAATGCTGGAGCACCTAGGCATGAAACGGGAGTCGAAATCCTATGTGGACAGTTTACATGCGATTTTGACGCATACAGGTCAATTCAAGGGTGAGAAGTATATGCTTGCAGGTTATACCGGCATGGCCTTTAAATTATCGGTTCATAAGAGATTACTTCCGATGTCCGTAACGGCTTACGGACAGTGGGGAGTGTCGCATCAAGGAGGGATCGATAATCTCGGCCTATTTACCATATATGATGGGGGACGCAGTCGCCATCCGACATTTGTTTATTATCAGCAAGATGCCGTGAACTGGGTCAGACGCAGTCTGGATGAAGGCAAAGGTGTCATCTACTGGATTCCCGAGTTTGGTGTCATTTATGGATACGATGATGCAGATCGGGTCTTTTATGTGCAGGATGGCTGGAGCAAAGAGCCGCATATTTTACTGTATGATAATTTCGGATTGAATTTCACCGGTTTCTGGTACTGTCAGATCTTTGGTGATCATGTGCAGCGTACAGAGCAGGAGATGGTGCTCGAGTCTTTGCGGCTGGCGATTGAAGATTGGGATATTCCATACCGTTTGTTACCTGATCAAAATATAGCTTCCGGCCGTCTGGCATATGACGTTTGGATTGAAGCACTGTACTCTGGAGATTACGATGCATCAGGAGCAGCCTATCTTCTGGATTCATATTGTCAATCGCGTACTGAAATTCAAATGTATTTACATGATGTTCGCGGATTGTGGACTGAACTGGAACAGGCATCGATTTGTTATGAACGGCTTGCTGATCTGATCGGACAGATGAGAGAATATCTGGTACAGGATGAAAGACGGCTTGTGCTGCGAGCGGATGCCAATGAGTGCCTTGCACAGTTGCTCCAGGATGCGAAGCTGCTAGAAGAGCAGGCGGTTGATTCTTTTCGGCAGATATCCGTTCGATATCCGGATCGTAAACGATTTACTATACCCCGCTGGGGCACACACTCCGCACGGTAGAAGTGGGGCAGAGGGATGGGTGATAAGAAAGGCAGGCAGAATCGAAGCAGGGATGAGGGTTTATAAATGAAGAGAATGAGATTCTTGGCTGATTTGGCTGATTCGACTCAACCGCCGCCTCATGGTAACTCGGATAACCCAAGTCATCCAAGCACAGATATATGGCGAAACCAAACAGGCTCCTATGTAGATGCGTTATATGCTATTTTGCAACACAAAAAGTGGACACATCTTCCGCGATATATGATTGCAGGCATGACGGCAGGTCTTTTTCGTTTCGTGGTTGATCGTCGTCTGACGACAGAGTCCATCTCGGCGTATAACTGGATGGCAGAAAATTTTGTTGCTGCTGATTTCATCGGAGTGACAGCGAGTCAGGCTGCCGGATTTTCCTTTGAACCGACCTTCCCCCTTTATCAGAAGCAAGCAGTGCTTGATATTAAGGCTTCCATTGACCGCGGGACAGGGGCTGTGCTGTGGCATGATCAATTTGTTGTTGTTGTCGGATACGATGATGACGAGGAAGTATTGTTTTTTTGCACAGGGGATGATCCTGAAGTGCTTCGTTTACCCTATACGTTAGTAGGCCGGAACAGTTCTCCATACTGGTATTATCAAGTGTTGGAAGCTCACCAATCCATCGATATGTGGGAGGTATGCAAGGAATCGTTATTACAGGCCGTATACAAATGGGAAACGCACGACTATATGCTGCCAGGGCAGGATTACGCTTGCGGTGCTGCCGCATACACCGCTATCGCGGACGTTTTGCAGTCTGGAAATTATGAGAGCGATCAAGCGACAACGGTGCTTCGCTATTATGCGTATACAAGAGGGGATATCGCTTTATATGTCAAAACACTTGAGCATTTATCGCCGTATATGAATCAAGTGATCATGCGATACACAAAACTTGCGGATATCTATAGATCGATTATTGAAGTGCTGGATGATTCCACGGCGTGGGATGTACGAGAACCGGAAAGTGTACAGCGAGTTAGTGAACTTATTCAAAGTGCGGGGGATGCGGAACAGACAGCGATTGATGCAATTAAACAAGCCTTTCCCGAAACGATAAACAATCGCTCCTCGGATATTGGGCTCAGATAATGCTAAGCCGCTTTACATCAACATTGCTATAGATCAAATGACATGTTAAACACCAGAATGGCGATGAGCCGATCTGGTGTTTTTTTATATATTTTGCTGCTTCGTGGGCAGGGTGAATTTTTGTTTTTAATAAAAAAATACATGAAATTTTAAATAAAGGTAATCTGAACCCTACTTCATTCCGAATATTATAATATATGGTCTTATTTGGATGTTGAATTCAAGGAATGAATGGGGGCAGAACGATGGTACGGAACCCGGAAACCCTTCAGGAATGTATCGAAAACGCAAGGCAGAGACTTTACCAGATAGCAAACCAATATACGAATCTGCAACATCCAGAAGTCATTCGTCAGTCGATGGTGCTGGATGAATTAATTAATGAATATAACGATGCCAAACGCTTCATTTCACAAACGAACCATCATAGTTAGGGTCAAGTGTACGAACGGCTGACTGAACCTCCGAAACAAGTCGTTCGCGTTCTTCGTAGAGCGGCATCTCTTCTTCATCAAACTGAAAGTGAATCGTTCGGACATCACCTTCAGACAGTGTCATATTGTGAGATTCTAAGAAAGAGAGAAATGAGTCATCAAACCTTATTCCATCTCGATCCCGGTAGCAGTGCATATAGTCAATATCCTTTTCTTCAAGCACTAACACACCTTGTTCTGTCAACTTCATCATTGTATCCTCCTTCATAAGTATGGCATGCAATATCTATTTACATTATATAACGCCTGTTAAAATTTGGGGATAGATATATAATACATGGTCTAAATATTTTATATCATGAATGATTTCTCTTTTCCTAAATCATAGGCGTTTAGTCTTCATGTAATCGTACAAAAGTCCGACAAGGAAACAATCCATTTCACAAATACACCGAAACGAGGCTGCTAATACCCCATTTCGGTGTTTTTTTGCGCTTTCTCCGAAGTTTCACGGTAGAGAGGGGACACGTAATCGGAATCAAGAGAGGAACAACCGTGCATAAGTCTTATTGTTGCGAGTGTGGTCGAACGTGTAAAATATAGGTGGATTACGAACGTTAATCCGTATTTTTACCATGTAATAAACAGGTTGTTGAGCCGTTTGGAATAGAAGCGTCAGGGTTTTAGAACAGGAATACATACAACATGGATTACGGGAAGGCAGGAGATAAAGTGAAAGAAGCAGTGGAGCAGGCTTTGGAAGAAATGATTCAGGCCATAAACGAATGGTTTAACGAGCAGGCGGCACGTACCGATTTAGAGCAGACGATCCAACGAACGAAACTGCAGATGGGCATATTTGATGATATCTTTGTTCTGTACAAGCCGGGAAGAACGATTGTAGATAGCCTGGATATGGGATGGGATGAGGGATCTCTATCCACGCAAACCATCCGGTTTACAGAAGAAATGGTGCGCACCGAAGTTCAGCCGAGGCTGGTTGAGGTGATTCAGGAAAAATTAGCTGACTGGGCAGATACACCGCTGATTGATTATCGCTTTACCTTCCGAGGCAAGTTCCCCACAAGTAACGGCATGCTAAAGTTAACGCTGCTGGAGTACGTCAATGAAGAGAAAAGACAGCTGCTTTTGGAACGAATTCGCACGTATACGGAGCAAAGACTGGAGCAAGGCGTACACCCGACCAAGCCACTTGAAACGACTTTTTTGGCAAAACATTTGCTTGATCCTGTGTTGTTTCCATCTCTGGATTCGCCATGGATCATTAGACAATATGAACAGATTCAAACGTTAAATCGGGAGCGGAAGGACGCTCTTGCAGAGCATCGCCATACGATTATTTATGCTTTGACGCTATGGGCAGAGAAGCAATTTTTACCGCAGTTTTTTGACGTGCAGGTTTCAGATTATCGAGAAAATGAATATACGTTGAAGCCAGGTCAGAAGCTGGGTGGACAGATTAAGGATACAAATCAGGATAAGGACATGGGTATAGATCCGGATCAGGATCAGGCTGAGGATTCGCACCCTATAGATCTGCTTCTCTATGCAGCGGTGATGATTCTGCGTTTCGAACCCAGTTACAGCAAACCAAGGGGGCTCAAATTTCTGGAACTGGCCAAGCAGCTCGGCAGTGAGCAGGCAGAACGTATGTTGACTGAGGGCAGCGGTACATATAAGCCGGAGGATACTTATGTAAAAACGGAGCAGGTGAAATGCCAGGCCAATGATGTGTTTGCACGGATAACGATTCAGATACATCAGGAAGGACCGGGAGCATATCAACAGGCGCTAGCCTTTATTATTCGATTGCTCGAGCAGGGTTTCCCCAAGAGCTATCACATCAAACTGAAATCCAAAGCAAAGCAGTACCTGCCAGTTAAAGGACTTGCCAAATCGGATACACATCGATTCTTTGCGAATGCTCTGGCATATCCTGAGCTGCATCCGCTTCTGGAGCAGTACGCACGAGCTGCCATCCAGGAGTTCGAGTTTTATGCTGATACAGAAGGGGAGAAAAGTGGGATGCCGGGAAGTTATGCTGTCTTCGGGCTTGGACTTTCGAGTGAGCAGTATTTCCCTCTGATTAACGATTACATGGGACAGGTCGATGACGAACATCAGATGATTCAGGACAAGTTTATCGCTGCGTTTGCCGAAAAATACGGGGTGACAGTAAACTCTGTGTCAGTTCTTGTACAGGGCTTGCGTCGTTCAACGGATGGACTGAAGCTTAAGTTGCTGCCGGAGTTCGAGCAGGATGAGAAGCTTGAATGGCTGCTCGGACAGGTTGAGGAGTTGGAATCGCATGATGCACAGCGTGTGCTCTACCCGATTTTTGGCAAGGTGGAGAAGCTGGTAGCGCTGGCCCGCAAAGCAGATGGGAAACGAAAGGAATTATTACTGGGATTGTCACAGGCCGCAGGCAAATAAACGATTCTGTTACCAATTCAACCCATTCAAATAAACGAGCTTGGCGATCCATTAAATAACGCAGTAGACACGATGAGATGAGATGTGATGAGAGGTGGGATTGAGATGGAAGCATTAACAAGAAATGTCTGGCAAGGTCTATCCGAACAGGACAAGCAGGAGTGGATGCGCCGCATTGAGCCTCAGTTGCCTGAAGGCATGAAGTATGAGGGGTTACAAACGTTTGAACGATATGGGCAGCGGACTCAGACCGGAGTGTTTATGCACGATGAAGAGCGGTTCGTATTTGTTCCAGGTGATCAGGTGACTTTGGGCTGGGAAAAGTGGCATAACGGAATGGATGAGGAAACTTCTGAGGAACTACATGAAACCGTTAGTGAATATGGGGTGCAGAATGTCGATTCATTTTTGGCTAGTCAGATGTCACCTGTTAGAGAAGTCAACATCGGCCCCATGCTCGTAGAATGTAAGACAATCCCCTTAGGGTGGATTGAGGTTACCGAGGAAGAGGCGTTTGCCCAGGAGCATGAAGATTTCCCTAAGGCCTTGGCCGAATTCAAGGAATCGGGGCTGAATGAATACGAACTTCACCTGCAATTTAAACTGATTCAAGACAGAGGAGAGGTGCGAATTCTCTGGTTTAATGAAGGGATCGAGTTGGAGGACATTGTACGAGAAGAAAGAGCAGACGGGTTTAGTTTGTTGACAGAAGATGAGTGGGAGTACGTATATGGAGGCGGCTGCCGTACGTTATTCCCATGGGGGGATAGCTTTGACTATACGATGAGATTAAGGCACTTGGGTAAGCCGGAGAGACCGGTTCAGTCTGAGCAAGCGTCGGTTGAACCAGAAACAGATGGAGAAGATCATCACCTTTATGATCTGGAGCTGCCAAACTTCTTCGGTGTACAGTTTGCCGGAGATCCATACAAATATGAGCTTACACTGGGTACAGATGGAGAAGTGATGCCAAAAGGTGGAGATGGCGGGGCTCTGATCTGTGGAGGAGCAGGGCCATTACTTAGTTTCCTTCCTTCTGCTTCGGTATTTTTCCGGGACGCTTGTGTAGATGAACTGGATTGGGAGGAATTGATGGACACGCTGTATTATCGCCGAGTGATCCGTCTGGCAGATGTAGAATTAGATCGCGAATAAAAATCGTTCAACACCAGGTACAGCCTCCCGGCTGTGCCTTTTTCATAAACAAAACACATACCAGGTCAGCTTTTACGTCTGGAGAACGGATCAGCCGAGATGATATGTGTTGTATGGTTAGTGCTTATCTATAGAAGCTAAAGGTTATTTCACTTTTTGTACAGCTACAGCCATTTGCTCGAGTTGTGTACGCGTCAATTGGTTATTTGGCGAGCTAAGTGTGACATAACGATCATCCAGCTTGAAAGTAAGCATGTCGGTTTTATCCGGTGTGTACCATTTCGCAGATACGCCGTTAGGCAGTTTTACCGTGTTGCCGTCATAACTGAACGCATAGTCTCTAGGAGATACCGTTACATTCATGCGGTTGAATACAAAGTTCACACCATCACCGCCTGCACCAACACTTTTGAATGCATCTCCCGCAACCATATGTTGTGGTGCATAAGCCGTGGTGAAGCCATCGAATTGAGCAAATGATTTACGGATATTATCGAGTTGCTGTTTGGAGTAGTTTACATTTTCAAAAGCAGTAATGCCTTGATCGTTACCACCTTTTACTTTTTGTACAGACACAGCCACTTGTTGCAACTGTGCTTGGGACAGTTTATGATCTGGCGAGCTTAGGGTGACATAACGATCATCCAGCTTGAAGGTCAACATGCCGATATCGCTTGGGGTATACCATTTTCCACTAACACCGTTGGACAGTTTAACCTCTTTGCTCGTGTAACCGTCCGAATAGTCTCTAGGAGAAACATCCACCTTCATATGGTTGAAAATGAAGCTTACACCGTCGCCAGCGGCAACACTTTTGAACATATCACCTGCAGTCATCCGTTGCGGAGCATACGCTGTCTCAAAGCCATCGAATTGAGCAAAAGCTTTTTGGATTGCTTCTTTCTGTGCTGCGGTATAGGTTACATTTGTCAGTGCAGATGGATTGTTATTCGTTTGACCGATAATGACTTGTTTCTTTGCACCATCGTACGTTACAGGCACATGAAGTGCATCGGCAAGCGCACGTACTGGAAGATAAGTCGAGTTATTATACGTGATTGGTGCAAGTGTTTTACCATTGCCGTCCGTTGGTGTGTATGCTGCACCATCTACGTTAAAGCTGATTCCGTGATTCAGGTAGGCTGAAATTTTCTCCAGTTGTGTACCGGCAAAAACACCAGCTGCTCCTGTTAAGGTCATACCAAGTACCATCATTGTAGCTACGGATTTCTTTATGTTCTTTTTCATCATATATCTCTCCTTTAAGTTGGGGTTATTTGTTGTCTTGCTGTTCCTTATGGCTTTATATTACCCCCCGAACTTATCCAGAATAATTCTGAATTATCTCCAACTTGTAAACATATGTAACGATCTTTGCGAAAACTAAGAAATAAGCAGCAGGCTGTAAATGAAGAAAGGCTCCACGTCTAGTCACTGCACGCATCTCTCCAACCTGGTAATTGCGTGAAATGGGTTGTCTTATGTTCATTTGAATCATGAGATTTATCATTTGCAGTACTACGTGGAAGAAACGGTACCGTAGTCAGGGAGAGGGGAGTTACCTCCCCGATGGTGGAGTATATTCAGCAAGGCATGCGGAGAGTTGCCACTTTCAAGAAGATGTTGCTTTAGTGTTCACGGAACCTAATCAATTGTACAAATACAGGACAAACCCGCCTATGCCCAATACCACGGCGCCGACGTATACATATGTAAGCTTGCTCAGGTTTTGCCGTGTACGGCGATCATATTCGGGGTTACTGATGCGATTGGCTTTCGAATTCCCGATGATAAGTGTAGCAATTCCGCCGAATAAGGCGATGCCGATAACCAATGCATAAGGTAGCCAAGTCATGAGTTGACCTCCTTTTCCATTCAATGGAGAGCGTTTGACTCTATTGTATCTCAGGTTTACTCGCAATGTAAGCTATTATTGAGAAATATAGGAAATTTGTGTGATCTGAATTTGAAGGATTTACATGCACATGTAGATGGAAGAATGACTTGAGTCTATACGCGATATTACAGTTTGAGGTGTATGTTTTAGACTCAGATCACTAGAATTTTAAATTTTTTTTAAATGAAAAAACATAGATGTATCAAGCATTTGCGGCTTTCTTTACTGAAAGCTGTAATTTTTTTTGTCTGTGGAGTGATCCAGAATGGAGAACCGTGCGTTACACCCTATGAAGACAACGACAAAGAAACAAAGGAACCAAAAACATACTTAAGGAGTGACACACAATGAAGATGAAAATGAAAACATTTATTGCACCAGTACTTAGCTTGTCTCTGTTAATGCCAGGAATCGCGGGAGCTGCTTCTGCACCTCAGACTTCCACTTCCATGACGATGATGAAAGCATCCGTGAATACACCTGCAGCTGATCTGAGAGCGAATCTGGATCATCTGTTGTCCGAGCACTTTGCTCTTGCGGTGACAGCTATGGCTAAAGCTTATGATGGAGCCAAAGATGCAGATGCAGCCTACAAAGCACTCGACCAAAATGCACTGGATATGCAACCGGCGATTGCTTCCCTCTACGGTGAGGCGGGTGCCAAAGAATTCGAACGGATCTTCCGTGCACATAACAAATACACCGATGACCTGGTGAAAGCAACCAAGATGGGTAACCAGGCTGGCATCAAGCAAGCTCAGGATAACATCAACGGATTCGTGGATGAATTCTCCACCTTCCTGAGCACGGCTACAGAAGGCAAATTGCCTAAAAATGCTGCTAAACAAGCATTGAAAGTGCATGAAGACCTCGTGCAAAAAGTATTTGATGAGTACGTAGCCGGAGATTACACGGATGCTTACAAAGCTTATCGTGAAGGTTTCAAGGAAATGTTTGACGTAAGTAAAGCACTTTCCACTGCAATCACTACACAAATGCCCGAGAAGTTCAACAACACCAAAGCGGATACCAAAGCAGCTGATCTGAGATCTGCACTCAACCATTTGGCTTCGGAACACTTTGCACTTTCCGCTCTGCAAATGCAGGAGCAATATGATGGACGCACTGCGGCATCGAATGCCCTCGTAACCGCAGAAGCTGGAAACACAGCGGACTTCAAAGCTGCGATTGCTTCTATTTATGGTAATGAAGGAGCGAATGCGTTCGAAAAAATCTGGGTGACTAACCATGTTAATGCTCAGAGTGATTATGTTAAAGCTGTAAAAGATAATGATGCTACCGCACGTGCAGCTGTGCAAAAACGGATCGACGGCTTCACAACGGAGTTTGCTACATTCCTCGATTCCGCAACAGCAGGCAACCTGCCAAAAGAAGCAGGACAACAAGCGCTGACAACGCATGAAAATCAAGTGCAAAAAGTGCTGGATCAATATGCAGCAGGCAACTATGATGCTTCTTACACCACGAATCGCGAAGGTTACAAAGTGATGTTTGGGGTAGGTCAAGCGCTCGGTAATGCGATTGTGACTCAGTTCAACGACAAGTTCCAAGAGACAGCACCAACAACGCCTGCACCAGCGCCAGACATGACAACCGTATGGATGAAGCTGAACAGCAAAATGCTGAAAATTAACGACAAAACAACGAACATGGATACCACACCTGTGCTTTGGAAAAACACAACATACATCCCGCTGCGTTTCCTGAGTGAAGGTATCGGCGCAACGGTGAAATGGGATAAAAAAGCGCAACAAGTTACCGTTATGGCTGGTGATGATACACTCGTATTCTGGGTGAACAACACGGTCATGGAAGTCAACGGTATGAAGAAAAACGTAGGTTCCACTGTATTTGTTAACAAAGATGGACGTACACAAGTACCGCTGCGTTTCATTGCTGAATTGCTGCAATGGGATGTGAAATGGGCTCAGAAAGATGGTTCTATTACACTGACCAAAGCAATGTAAGGGAAACGTAACGAAAAAATCAACCCTGTGATCTAATACACTCGATAAGTTGATATAATCAATCTCACATTCAAACTGAAAAGCTGCCCATGTGGCAGCTTTTTTGTATTCGCCTGAAAGAGCAAATATTTGGTATAATTAATCGCGTAGTTAATTACATAAGCATTCAAATAACTCAAGGAATACAACGTAATGCTAAAATCATTCAAAATGAACAATGAAAGAGGAGGACAGAGGTATGAGTGCAACATCCAATTCAGAGAAGCCTGCACGGAGCGTAGATACCCGATTGTTTATCGCCTGGGCTGTGTCTGTTATTGCAACCTTGGGAAGTCTTTATTTAAGTGAAATTAAGCAGTTTCTTCCATGTGATCTGTGCTGGTTCCAGCGCATCTTTATGTATCCGTTAACGATTCTGCTTGGTATCGCGTACTTCAAGGATGACGTGGGAATTGCCAAGTACGTGCTCCCGCTCAGCTTTATCGGGGGCGGCATTTCCTTGTATCACGTAACGATTCAGCGCATCTTCTCGGCTACCGGCAACGCGGTGGCATGCGGCAAGGTACCATGTTACACCGATTATTTGAACTGGTTTGGTTTTATCACGATTCCGCTGCTGGCTCTGATCGCATTTATCATCATTATCGTGATGCTATGGGGAATCGGTAAAACACCTAAATCTTCTATTTAAATGTTCTTTTTAAATCTTTTATCTAAATGTTCTTCCCAAATCCTCGTACGCAGAAAGGACCAATGGTGATGAAGGGACAAGCTCGCTGGTTTACGCCTTTACTCATACTGATTTTCATCCTCTCTGGCTGCTCTTATACGGAGCAGTCCGCCTCAGGTGAAATGCCAGAGATGATTCGAGTGAAACTGATGATACCCGATCAGGCGAAGGTGAACGAAGAGGTCGCTTTGCAGATCAAGCTGACCCAGGGAGACCAGCCTGTAGATCACGCAGATCATGTACAGTTCCAAATCTGGAACGAACAGAACGAACCTGCAGCACCTTCTATCGAACAAGGCATGATGAGTGCCGATGAGCTTGAGGCTCGTGGAGCAGTCAAGGCTAGCTCTGTAGGTGATGGTATATATGAAGTGAAACACACATTTCAGGAGCCGGGTGTATACGTGGTTCAGGCACATGTAACTTCAGGTGCAATGCATACGATGCCACGTACGAAGGTAACCGTCGAATAATTTTCATATGGAGTTAACTTAATCCTTGACCTTGAAGTATACTTCAAGGTTTATTCTTGTTGTAACAACAAGATTTGGAGGGAAAATCATGAAAATATTCGAATGGATTTTCGTACTTGTAACGATAGCTGGGGCGCTAGGTTTACCGTTTTATACGAAACGGCGGAAGCTTGCGACAGGTATGCTAACTGCCTTGATCATCGCATTTCTGCTGCACGCTATCTTGGATTCACTGCGCGTAATGTTATTGCCATCTTACATCGTTGCGCTCGTACTCTTTACCCTGTTAATCATTCAAGTGGTTAAATGGACTCGCAGTGTCGGAAGCATAGATTCGGCGCCACACAAGAAAAAGTTAACATGGCGTACTTGGCTTCGAAGCTTGTTCATCCTCATTCTGGCTGCATTCTCCGGTGTTGGGTCAGGAATGCTTACGAGGTATTTCCCGGCATTTACAATGCCCGAACCAACGGGACAATTCGCCATCGGTACATTTTCACAGCGGATCGTGGATGAATCCCGTGAAGAGACTCTTTCCCCTGAAGCTGGAGACAAGCGGGAACTGATGATTAATGTATGGTATCCGGTTGATCCGGAGGCTGCAAAAGGGGTTAAACCGGAGTCGTACCCTGCCGAATTGGGGGAAGCGATCAGTCTGGTGTTTGGCATCCCGCCTCAAGTATTCAGCTATCTGGATACGATACCGACCCATGTGGTAAAAGGTGCAGCGATGTCTAATGCAAGCAACTCTTACCCAGTTGTCCTGTTCTCTCCCGGTGTCCGGTCTGCCCGTTTTCAAAGTATGACTGCGGTTGAGGAGCTGGTCAGCCATGGTTATATCGTCGTAGGGATGGATCATCCGTATACGTCGGCTCGAGTAACTTTCCCGGATGGTCACAAGGTTTCTTATGATGCCGGGCCAGAATTTGCAACCTCGGAAGAACTGTATCAATATAATGTACAGGGAGTGGGCATTCGTGCAGCCGATGCACGTTTTGTACTCGACACGCTTGAACAGTGGAATGTGAGTGATCCGCATCAGGTGCTGGAGGGCAGACTTGACCTGAGCCACACGGGCATTATGGGACATTCGTATGGCGGGGCGACAACAGCCGAAGCATTGGCACAAGATGAACGTTTTCATGCAGGGCTCAGCCTGGAAGGTGGATTCTGGGGCAGTGTCTCCAAGTCGTCGCTGAAACAGCCTTTTATGTACATCATGTCTGGCAAGACAGCTAAAAGTCTGGGACCGAATCCTACCGAGCATGAAAAGTTATTCTATCCCGAATTTGAACCCGATCTGAAACATGTTATGAATAACAGTCTGAATGATACGTATTATCTGACCGTGGATGGATTTTTCCATCAGAGCTTTACCGATATTGCATTAATATCACCACGCTTGTTTGCCAAAGACATGTCTGCGGAGCATAATATCGATATAACGAGAAGTTATGCACTTGCCTTTTTTGACCGTTATCTGAAAGGAAAACCACAGCCGCTACTACATGGAAGTTCGGAGAAATTCCCTGAAGCAGCTTATGATAATGAGTATACAAAGATACGTAACGAACAAACGAAATAGTTTTTAGAAAAGGGGGAGATGGGTGTGGGGACTATGACAAGAGGTCAACTTGCCAAAAAGACGGGGGTAAGTATGGCAACACTTCGTTATTATGAGGACAGCGGTATACTTCCCACTCCTCATCGATCCTCCAATGGCTATCGCGTGTACACCGAGGATTATCTGGTCAAAATCAAATTCATCAAGGATGCGCAGATGCTCGGTTACTCTCTCAAGGAAATACAGGAGACCTTGGAGCTACTGAGCAATGAAGATATGGAAAAAGATACGTTGAAAACACTGGTCCGCGAACGAATAGCCGACATTCAACAGCACATCGATCATCTGGAGCAGATGCAGAAACATCTGGCTGTACTGCTGCTTACACCAGAGGACGATATCGACAGTTATATTCAGTCTTTTAGAGTGGACAAGAAAGGGCCGTAATCACGGCTCCTTCTTCTATTTATTATTGGAGATAGACGTTGCACAGGATTTCCGAAATTCTGTTTCGAAATCGATAACACAAATCAATCTACTGATAAGGAGCCGTGTGGATGGAGTTATTCAAAGCGTTCAAAGAATGGTCTGACCAAAACGATGGCCAGATTGAAATATTTACTTCTGCGGGGAAAATGACGTCTATAAATAGGCTGAAACCTGGAGCAACGCAGGAGAAGATTGAGGATATTTCAAATTTCTTTTCTGTCTCCTTACCTCCTGACTACATAAGCTTTCTACAAATATGTAATGGGGCCTCATTGTTCGAGCATCCTGAATATGGTGGAGAGACTTTTTTGTACTCTGTACAAGATGTCATACATTACAACGAACCAACAGATCGTAAGATTGTTGTGGCGAACATTCTTGATGATCGAATATTGATCGATTTAGATCGGTGGCAATCCGGCAAGGAAGAATACTTATTACTATGCGAAAGTATGAATCCCGTAGAGTTTTCAGGTCTTTTCAATAGTAATTTCGAAACATGGCTGGAGCGGTTCATTATCTCTCAGGGAGAGAAATTCTGGTATTGGAAAACAGATCGATATACTTTTTAAAAAGGTGTCCGGGACATACTTGAATCCGTGATGCTGCATGGATGATACCTAAAAAACCACCTCCATTGCACACCACCATGTCAATCATCGGGTTTCTGCATTGGAGGTGGTTTTTGTTTTTTTCGCTCAAGTCAGGCCTGCTTCACGTAGAAAATGATGCACAATCTCCGTCTGATGCTTGATCCGCATAGCGCGCTTCAGGCTCCAGCATGTTTCAACGGTAACGGACTTCGCTTGAAGTAACCTTGAAGCGGCTGTCCGAGCAGAGCCCGGCAGTTCATGCCGCTTCAGATTAAAATGATGCTTGCCCACCGGTATAGAACGGTTCATGCGTTCAATAACCCTGCGGCAGATCGGCACGCTTGAGCTGCCGGGGTTGGTGATCAGCGTTTGTCCGAGCACGCGTGGACTTAGCTGTGACAGACCGTTGGCTTCATGCAGATCAAGCCACCAGTCAGGTTGATACTCACGTGCAAGCTTGAACACGGCGGATGCCAGCGGATGCTTGGCTTTTCCGGACTTGCGGCGAGGGAAAGTACGATTCAGGTCGGGCTTGCCTCTGATTTTTTTCGCATAAGCCTGCTGGTTGACTCTCGGCACAATAATCAAGGTTCCGCGATGAATCACATGCCGCCCCGAGGCACAATCATCGGCAAGCTTCTGTGCAGCGGCCATGCTGGCGGTTTCATTGCCGTGAACTCCAGATGTAATCATCATGATGGGCCCGGGATTCGTTCCACGTACGATGTAATAAGGCGTAGCATAGGGACTGGGTGCAGCAAGAATATGTTTGGTCACAAGCATGACCCTCACCTCCGTTACTAGAGTACGTCATGTCCCTCTCTCCAGTAACGGCGTTCGAACAGCCTTGCAACCCGTTTCATCGTAAAATAGGCCAACCCCTGGTCTAGGGCGTGTCTTGAAACCTACTGAAGTGCATCTTTTACCGCCTTTTCGCCCCCTGCTGCGTCAGTTTCCCTTGACGTGCCCCGGCACACCTGCAGAAAACTTCCTTGCTTGGAGCGAAAATTCAGCAAAATCTGCTTTCTTCAGAGTTTTCAGACACGCCCTAATCAATAGACTTTGTGTATAACATCCTCGAAGTCCGGTTCTTTCATCTCAATATCGTCAATCTCTCCCCACTGCTCCAGCTCCTTCAAAATGTCCATCGTACGCCATTCCTTCCGGTTCACCAATGCAGTGAGCACCTGATTGTCCACACTTGTCACCTGAATGGCGGAAGGCAATGCATCTGGCAGCTGAACCCGTCCACGGAAGGTGACACGGATCAGTGTAGGCAGACCGATGGTATCCCGAAGGGAGGCGATGGTTCCGTCATATGTAAGCTGTCCGTGATTAATGACCATGACGCGGCTGCATAACTGCTCGATATCATCCATGTCGTGGGTGGTGAGCAAAATGGTTTTGCCAAACTCTTCATTTAATGTGCGCAAAAACTGGCGAATATTTCGCTTTGCATTCACGTCGAGTCCAATGGTGGGTTCATCGAGAAAAAGCAGTTCAGGATCATGCAGCATGGCCGCCGCCAGATCTGCCCGCATGCGTTGCCCTAGGGAGAGCTTGCGAACCGGGGTAGCCCAGAAGGATTCGAGATCCAGCAGTTCAGCGAACTGGGACAGCCGTTTCTTTTTGACCTCCGTACTCACACAGTACATCTCTGCCAAAATATCATATGAATCTTTTACAGGTAAGTCCCACCAGAGCTGACTTCGCTGACCAAAGACAACGCCGAGCTTGCGGACGGTCCTGCGTCGTTCCTCATGTGGATTCATTCCGCCAAGTCGTACCTCACCCTCGGTGGGGTGAAGAATGCCTGTCAGCATTTTAATCGTGGTGGATTTGCCAGCCCCGTTTGGTCCGATGTAACCAACAAATTCCCCTTGCCGGATATCAAAGCTGATATCACGAACCGCTTCTTTGGTCACATACTGGCGTGAAAACAAGGTGCGTACCCCTGAGAAGCGGCCTTCCCGCACGACAGGGGTTTTGAATTGTTTTTGCAGATTACGTGCTGTAATCATATTCATGTGTATTTCGCCTCCTTCGTTGATTCATTTAACTACCCGTGCTTTGATATTTAGTCATACCGAACGCCCAGAACCGCAAACTTGCGGCTAAACATATCACCGCCACCGCAGCAATGACTGCCAGTACCCAGGCGCCGCCTTCACCGCGCAACAGGTAGAGAGAGGGAATATAGTTTACAAATCCGACGGGGATGGCGGTCAGCAGGAGACCAGACATCCATTTGGGATAGAGGGTGAGCGGATATTGAGCTGCTGTACGGGCTGCATCTTCTGTAATGACCTGTAGTTCCTCAATACGTGTTGTCCAGAAACCCAGAGTCGCTGTAGCGAGTCCAATGGAAAAAAGAATGATGGCACCGGTCACAATGACGAACAAGGAGAGTGGAATAACCGTCCAGCCGATCTGCCCGCTGTGCATCATACCTGCCAGCGACCAGCAAAGAATGGATCCGCCCTGAAGCACTTCACCAATCATGATGCGGAAATTCTGCGGCATCAGTGCGAGCAGGACAGGCATAGGTCGTGTCAGCAGTTGGTCCAGCTCACCACCCACCAAATATTTCTCCAGATGATGCACCTCGTTGCCGAATGTACGATAGAGCGTTTTGGATAATGTCATGATGGCAAAGAGATAACCCATCTCATGTAGCGACCAACCCTGGATTGCGCCGAACTTGTGGAGCACTAGAGCAACCATCAGAAACTCGGAGATTTGAATGAGTGCAGCGAGAATGGACCCTAACACGAAATTGAACTTGTACTGCATCCGGCTGCGGATGCTGGTTCGAATGAGTATTTTATATAAATGGAACCATGAGATTGGCTTCATCCGCCCTGCACCTCCACTTTACGACGTAACACTTTGGTCATGGCAAGACAGAGCAGGGTCATGAACACACACCAAAGCAAGGTTCCCCACAGGAAGGAGCCATCTTCAAAACCAAGGTAAATTCGGGTAGGGACGTAAAGCAAGAAAGGATAAGGGGACAGCCAGGCTAGTTGTTCCAGCCAATCCGGCAGCCATTCCAGCGGGATGAAGAAACCGGCCAATAAGTTCATCAGGGCGTGATTAGCCCAGTGCAGCCAAGATGACTCCGTAGTCCACATGGATGTGACACCGATGATATAGTTCATGCAGATAGACAAGTATGCAGCGCCGGCAAGTGCAAGTACGGCATAGCCTATTGTGGCGGCCTCCGCAGGCCATTTCAGGGAAAAAACGATGGAGTAGAGTAGATAAATTGGAAGGCTTTTGTACACGAACTGGTAGGCGATCTGCCCCCATTCCCGTGCCATCAGGTGAGTGAACAGATGTACCGGACGCATGAGATCCAGTGCAATCTGCCCTGTCCTGACACTAAGCGGAATGCCGAGTCCATTGGTCAGGAAGCCTGAAATCCAGAGTGATGCTTGCGTGAACGCAATGTAACTGATCATCCCCTGAACTCCGTATTCTCCAAGCTGGTGGTCGGCCCCGATGCCGATCCAGAGACAGGCGTACATGTAACCAAACATGGCGCTTGCCAGGTTATGTACCATGTGTGCCCCGCGGTAGTGCAGGTTTCGGGCGTAGGCTTTGGAAGCCAACGTAAAATAAAGCATATGACACCTCCGATAAGTGGATTGAACGGCGGACCCGTTCACTTCAGTCAAGGCGAAAAAGAGAGAAGGACAACAGCATACCAATTTATCCCTTCACAGGCAAGACATTTTTTTAGAGAATACTGGAATTTTAGGATTGTTCATGAATGCGCCACAAGACAGGTAGGGGTCAAATCCTTTATAATCAAGAGGTAAAACCGCAAACGTTTACAATTGTTTTTATTCAAATTTAAAATAACCGCCGGGCATGTGCCTGACGTTTGGTAGAATACCAGCACGAAAGCCGGCAAGAGAGAAGGATGTCATGAAGAAAATTGCATGGGTCACCGACAGCACCAGTACAATCGATTCCGCTTTTGCGGAGCAAAATCATATCTATATCGTGCCGCTGCGCATCGTATTTGGCGAGGAATGTTACCGGGAAACCGAGGAAATCTCGTCGGATACCTTTTATGAGAAACTGGCAGCTTCTTCACACGCGAGCAGTTCACAGCCGCCGATTGGCGAATTTATTGAACTGTATGAGTCACTGAAGGACAAGTATGATGAGATTATTACGATTCATTGCTCTACGGAACTTAGCGGAACGCTCCACACCTCGATGCAGGCTGCGGACATTGCAGGCGTGACGGTTACCGCAATTGACTCAAAGGCAGGAGCCTATCCTCTTCGCGAGATGGTTATGCAAGGCCTGGAATGGCAGAAGCAAGGATGCTCGGCTACCGAGATTAAAACCCGCATTGAACAGATGATTGATAACATGTCTTTTTATCTGATCCCTGGCAGTCTTCAGAATCTTCACCGTAGCGGACGTGTGAGCGGAACACAGCTGATCATCAGCCAACTGCTCAAAATAAACCTGTTGCTCCGGTTTGAAGAAGGCAAAGTGGTGGTAAACGAGAAGATCCGGACGTTCAAACGTACCAAAGAGCGTATGCTCGATATGCTGAAGAAAGACATGGAGAAGGTTAAACATGTGTGTATTATGCATGCGAACAATGATGATGAAGCCCATACGATTAAACAGCAGATCGCAGAAATGCTTCCTCGCTTGAAGACAGAGATCATGCCGTTTATTCCAGTGGTCAGCATTCATACTGGATCGGGTACAATCGGATTGTGCTGGATTCGCAGTGAACATGCATAACCGCCTAAAAACTGATGGAGCACACTTGAAGTCCAAGTGTCTGCTTGGTCAGTTTTTTTCTAGATCTGTTACGGATCAAATATCGGAATGAAGACATGACTCGTTTCTTGCTGAAAACCATGCTCCGCTTGACTTGACATGCCATTGACATCCGCACCCACAAGGGATAGGATAGTGTCAACTGAGACACGAAGGAGATTAGAAAGACCATGACGATTCCAAAAACATTAACAATCGCTGGCTCGGATACGAGCGGTGGCGCAGGCATTCAAGCGGATTTGAAAACATTCCAGGAATTGGGTGTCTACGGGATGACCGTACTTACAACGGTTGTTTCTATGGAACCTGAGACATGGGATCACCAGGTCTTTCCTGTGGAGTTGAACGTAGTGGAAGCACAGCTTCGTACCGTTCTGGACGGGATTGGTTTTGATGCGATGAAGACAGGCATGCTCGGTTCAGTGGATATCATCGAGCTTGTTGCCAGACATATTCGCCGCAGTGGTCTGCCACAAATCGTTATTGATCCGGTTATGGTTTGCAAAGGTACAGATGAAGTACTTCAGCCGGAAAACACGGAAGCCATGATTGAGTTTTTGCTCCCAGGTGCAGATCTCGTAACGCCAAACCTGTTCGAAGCTTCTCAATTGGCAAAGAGTGGCCCGATTCGCTCCAAAGAACAGATGGAAGCTGCAGCCGCCGCCATTCATGCTCATGGTGCCAAACATGTTTTGATTAAGGATCGCGGTGTAATTAACCCGGGTAAAGCGATGGACTTGCTCTATGACGGGGCGAATTATGAGTGGTTCGAGGCTGATGTTGTCGGCTCCGGGTACACACATGGTGCGGGATGCACAACATCTGCTGCAATTACAGCCGGTTTGGCTCGTGGTCTTTCCGTGAAAGAGGCAGTTCGTGAAGGTAAAGCTTTCGTAACCAAAGCGATTGCTGGTGGGTTCCCATTGAACCGCTTTGTTGGCCCTACACTGCACGTTGCACATCGTTTGGAGCATCAACGTTAATCAAAGGTTACCAGAATATGATTGTGGTAAAAACATTCCGAATTACATCTCAAGAGCGGTCAACAGAGCGTATATTGTCTGTTGGCTGCTTTTTTTATGCTCATTTTGATAAAAAATAGTAACTTTTGGTATATATTAATCGTATATATGATGGAGCCGGTTCCTGAGTATAAACTGGATTCATCTGGATATACCAGGACACATGAACGACACATGGGGCAGGTAAATTAAGTGTAGAAATCGAGAAGGAGAGTCGGTCATGATCAGAACCGTGCTTCTGGTAGAAGACGAAAGCCGCATTCGTGAGATTGTGGCCGATTATTTTATAAAAGAACAATGGAATGTGATTGAAGCGGAGGATGGAGTTCAGGCACTGGAACAGCTAGCTCTGCATCAGGTGGATTTGGTCATTCTGGATGTATTAATGCCTGAAATGGATGGGTGGACATTATGTGGTCATATTCGCTCCACTTCTGCCGTACCTATTATCATGCTCACTGCAAGGTCAGAGGATGATGACAAGATTCACGGATTCCAGTTAGGCGTAGACGATTATGTCACCAAGCCGTTCAGCCCCCGGGTTCTGGTTGCGCGAGCGGAGACGCTGATGAAACGTGTAGAAGGTGCAGTGGGGCGCGAGCAGGGTGCCATTCGCTTTGGCGAAGTTACCCTCGATCCTTGGGCAAGACGTTTGGAGAGGAACGGAATTGAGGTAGAGCTTGCACCAAAAGAGTATGATCTGCTACTCTATTTGGCTCGAAATGCTGGCATTGTCTTATCCCGGGAAGCGATATTAAATCGGATATGGGGATTTGATTTTGAAGGTGATTCCCGTGTGGTAGATACGCATATCAAGAAGCTCCGTAGTAAACTGGGCGATGAAGCAAAGTGCATTCGTACCGTCATTGGCACAGGCTACCGTTTTGAGGCAGAAGCATGAGAAGAAATGGCGTAACGATGAAGCTGTTTCTGGTCATGGCCGGATTTGTGGTCCTGTTATATGGGACAACGGTGCTTGCCCAGCTGATCTGGTTCCCCGATTTTTACCAGCATCAGAAGATTACCAGTATGAAAAAAAAGCTATCCAAGTTTGAACAGCAATACTCTGACAGTCACTGGAGTGATATGCAGCTTGCGAAGGAAATGGGTAGATTCATGCGACAAAATCAGTCCCATCTCATTATATTAACGAACACAGGCAAGCTGGTAGATGATCCCTTTCATATCACGCTTCTTCAGGAAGACGGCAAACGTGTGAAGGTATCGTTGTCGCTGTTCATTAATAGTGAAAACGCAGGCTGGATCAGGTCGCATCTCAAATTTGGACAAAAGCTGACCGTAAAAGGGTCTTCCAGCGATCAGGGAAAAACAGAACCTACGGTGTATCCCTTCAAAATTCAAAATGCAGCTTCTGCTGCATGGGGCACAGAAACTTTTCAAGAATCGCTGTTACCTGTGCAGGAATGGACGGGAGTTCTAACGGAGGTTGTGCTGCCGGACCTTTCTACCTGGAGTCAGAGACAAGGTCTGCTCGTGCAGGCTCTGGACAGTCGATTCCCGTTGTCGTCAGAAGATCAGCAAAAACTGTCTAATGGCAAAATGATTAATGAAGAATGGACGGAAAGCTGGAGCGGAGTGCGTAATATCATTACCATTGCTCCTGTGCACCGTGCAGGTGCGGAGCAGCAGTTGATTTTCTCGCTCACTTCCCTGCAGGAGGTGCGGGAAGCGAATGAAGCTACTCGTTTATTTTATGGATACTTTGGTATAGGTGCCTTTGTACTTATTCTGCTGCTCGCGCTGTTACTGTCCAAAATCATAACCAAGCCTTTAATCGCTTTGAACCATGTGGCGAAAAAGATGTCCACGCTGGATTTCACGGTGAGATCATCGATCCGGCGCAAGGATGAGATTGGAAGCCTTTCTGATAGTCTGAATGCTTTATCAGGCACACTGGGGCAGACGCTGGAAGAGCTTAAGCAGGCCAATGATCAGATGCGTACCGATATGGAATTGAAGCAGCAGATTGAACAGCGTCAGCGTAAGTTTTTTGCCGATGCTTCTCATGAACTCAAGACTCCGATCAGTATTATCAAGGGTTATTCCGAAGGGCTAAAAGACGGTGTGAGCGAAAGCAAACGGGAACGCTATATTGAAGTCATTGTAGACGAAGCCATCAAGATGGAAACCATGGTTGAGGAAATGCTGGATCTGGTCAGACTGGAATCTGCTGCGATTCAACTGAATATCGGAGCGGTTGCTCTGGCGGATATGATTGAAGATATTGCTGGGCGTCTTGGGCCTCAGTTGAAAGATAAAGGACTTGAAGTGGTGCTGGTCTCCACAACGGAGCAGACCATTGAAGGGGATCGAAGCAAGCTGGAGCAAGTATTTTACAATATTATGATGAATGCTATACGCCACGCGGTTCCGAAAACCGATATAATGATTGAGATTAACAGGCACGAAGGTTGTGTTCACGTCACGATTGAAAATAAAGGCGAACACATAGCAGAGGACGAACGTCAATATATATGGGAGAGATTCTATCGTGTAGAGCGCTCGCGCAATCGCAAAATGGGAGGGACCGGGCTAGGCCTGGCCATTGCGAAACAGATTCTGGATCTGCACGGATGTGGTTATGGTGTGGAGAATACACCGGATGGCGTACGTTTTTATATTACATTTCCTAAAGCCTAGTATGAAAGGAAGTTAAATTTTATGAAGTCTTTACCATCCATTTTAACCTTGGGGAATTTAAGTTCGGGGATGCTTGCGGTCATTATGGCGATTCATGGGGAGTTTGCCTTGGCTGTGACCATGATATGGGTTGCGATGTTCTTTGATTTGTTTGATGGATATGCAGCACGCAAGCTACATTGCGAAGGGGAATTTGGCAAGGCACTAGACTCCCTCGCCGATGTAGTCTCCTTCGGGACAGCACCCGTGCTGATTTTGTACCTCAATTCGATGACTGAAGTTGGGATAATCGGTATGGCACTGACGGCACTATTCCCGGTGTGTGGAGCTTTGCGTCTTGCACGTTATAACTGCCAGAAAACACCGGTTAGCGGTTTTGTCGGTATGCCAATTACATTTGCAGGCGGGCTGATGTCTTTCTTCGCCCTGTGGAGTCCTTATTTTAATCAAGGTGTAGCGTATATCGTTATTATTGTGTTATCCGGTCTCATGGTTAGTCAAATCCGATTCCCTTCATTGAAGCAAATACTGCCCTCTCATGAGAAGGATATTGTGGAACCGAAATAAGGAGCGAGTCACTTATGGAAATTGCTAAAGAGATTATTGGTCAATATGGGTATTTTGCAATATATGGTATACTCGCTCTTGGTGTCATTGGGATGCCAATTCCGGATGAGGTGCTGATGACCTTTGTTGGTTATCTCGCCTCCATCTCGGTTCTGAATTATTCCGCGTCCATTTTAGTTAGCTTTGGCGGGGCGTTTACAGGAGGACTGTTGAGTTATACGATCGGCAGAAAAGCAGGCAGGCCTCTGTTTGATAAATATGGCAAATGGATCGGCGTAAACGCCAAGCGATTCAGCAGGGTGGAGACATGGTTTCTGAAATATGGATCCTGGTCCATTATTCTCGGTTATTTTATTCCAGGTATTCGTCATCTGATGTGCTGCTTCTCCGGCATGAGCCGTATGGCGATGAGCAGATATGTTATTGTATCCGGTATTGGTGCCTTTGCTTGGTGTGTCGTATTTATCTCGATTGGTTTCTATGTGGGTGTGTTAACCTAGATTGGACAACCTTAGTGGCAGACGGACAGACTAATTTCTAAATACATCTTAGGATTGAAGACCTCTTTACGTTTAAGATGGTCTTTTTTTGCTGTGTATTTTCTGAGAAAAGTAGCAGCAATAGCAGAGCCACACCAGAACCAAACCAGAAGCACATCAGAACTAGGCCAGAAGCACATCAGCAGCATGTCAGAAGCAAGCAAGCCAGAACTAGGCAAGAACCACACCAGAACCAATCCGCAACCCAACTAGAATCACGCCAAAGCACGACAGAAGCATATCAGATGCGAACCAGAATCAAACCAGAACCATCTACAAGCACGCCAAAGTACATCAACAGCGCATCAGAAGCACATCGGAAGTACGCCATAAGCGCACCAAGAAACACACTAAGAACCAAACCAGAAGCACACTAGAACCAAACCAAGAAGTAAACCAAAAGCACATCAGAACTATACCAATTCCGTCTTTATTCTATGCTAAGCCCACCCTAGATCAGCAAACTTCACAGCGAGTCCATTACAAGCCAATTCCATTTCAATAATCAACGAGAGAGCCACTGGAATAGACCAATTAGATGTAAAACTCCTCCTCAATAATTCTAACGATCACAGATGAGCTTATTTGCACGGTTTTGAGCTGTCTGGAATTCTAACGATCACCAGAGAGCTTATTTCAGCAAAAATACAAGAAATAGACCTGTTTTCCCACCAAATGACCGAAATAAGCTCTCCTGAGATCGTTAGAAAATAAAAAGGTGTAATATACGCCAAATAGCGTCTCTGGTGATCGTTAGAAAATTGCTGCTCATAAATTTCGCATAAGACTGCGGCTGCTTCGTAATCAACAGCTAAAACACTTTGAGACCATATTCAGTCATCAGCGGCAGATCGGGCTGTACCACCAGAGAGTCACATTTGGTTATATGCAATGCACATAGGGAGTATGAGTACCTAAGAACATTGTGGAGAAACGTTCACGCCTAAGAAGACACGTGTAACGTGACACATCGGAGCCACATTCACTCATAAATCAGCCACGGGAAAGTAATCATATAATACATAAATACTGTGATGCTACATCCACCTACCCACGGTTACGGGATCAAATGCAATCATTACACCGCGGGACAACGTTTGCCAAGCACATCCGACTACTACACCGCGGGACAACGTTTGCCAAGCACCTCC
Source organism: Paenibacillus sp. TSA_86.1 (assembly GCF_052691815.1). Taxonomy (NCBI): domain Bacteria; kingdom Bacillati; phylum Bacillota; class Bacilli; order Caryophanales; family Paenibacillaceae; genus Paenibacillus; species Paenibacillus sp. TSA_86.1. The sequence continues at coordinate 32,607 of NZ_JBQZGE010000015.1, forward strand.
GACTACTACACCGCGGGACAACGTTTGCCAAGCACCTCCGACTACTACACCGCGGGACAACGTTTGCCAAGCACCTCCGACTACTACGCCGTGGGACAACGTTTGCCAAGCACCTCCGACTACTACGCCGTGGGACAACGTTTGCCAAGTATGTCCAACCACTGCACCACGGAATCACATTCACTATGTGTGGGACACGTGCTAACACTGCACTCAGGAACTAAGACTGCACATTCGAGACACGTCCGAGGCACATACACTTACTCGTTTTACGCTCGTAGAGCATAAGTTCGATACCGCTGATTGCCGCTCGCGACATATATTATTTGTTGGTCCAACAGGCTGCGGAGAACCCGTCTTGTGTGGACGTCAGAGATACGCAGATGTGTTGCGAGCTCCAGAGGTGTAAACGGCCGAATTATACGTCTAGCATACCGGACGGCCTCAGCATCCAACCAGTTCAAGGATGCTGGTGCATCTGCCGCCATAAACTTCCCCATGAAAGCCAGCACGAGTTGCTGGCACTGTTTTGGCTCGTCTTTGATGGAGAGATAAGCAATTGGAAGAAAAGTCCAATCATCCAATGTTAGTAGACAATGCCGCCAGCATAGATCTTTGAAACGTCTCACATCCAGATCACGGGCGTGAGGCCCGTAACCCTGAATCTCAATACCGCCCTTTACACCGTTACCTGGTAAGTAGGCAAGATCCAGGTAGCGATAGCCGTTGTGAAAATCCCGAACTTCCCATTCCGGATGCAGATGGTTGAAATTTTTCATGACGGGGAACCAGACGGAACGCAAAAACTCCAATGTACCGTGTTCAAGACCCTGTTCGATTCGCGAACGAACCCTTGGATTGGTTTCCTTGGCGATCAGCGCTTTCATCCATTCTTCATATGCCTCATCAAAATTTTGATTTATTGTGCTCATGACGATACATTCTCCTTACCAAGTTAGATAAAAAAATGTAAAAAGCCGCTTTGCCCAATCTTTCCTGCCTCCATGATTGGGAGGTTGGAAAAATGGACAAAGCGGCGTGTGCTTCACGACTCAACTGATTAATAATTCACTGATGTAGTGACTTATTTTATTAGATTTTCATTCGATTTGTATATTTTTTTGAAGTTTCTGTACCAATTCTGTTCTGGTCAAATACTAAACCAAGTATAACTCAGACCCAGTTTAGATGCTACTCCCGCTTAGCGTCTGCTGCTCACTCGTTCCGATGTGAATCTTCAATCCCTTGTTCCACACGTTGTTCCCCTTTCTTACGGGCAAACGTGATTTTGAGCAGTGGGGGTGTAACCAGTGTGGTGACGATTACCATGATCACAACGCTGGTAAAATATTCAGCATCAAGTAAACCGGACGCAAGTCCAGTCGAGGCAATAATAAGGGCAACTTCGCCTCTGGAGATCATGCCCGCACCAATAGCTATCGAAGAAGGACGGTCAAAACCTGTCAGCCGGGCACCAACTCCTCCGCCAAGAATCTTGGTCACAATGGCAACGATGCTTATGACAACGATCAGACCAAGCTGTGAGCCAACACCCTCAAAGGTTACATTCAGTCCGATGCTGACGAAAAAGACAGGCACAAAGATGCTGTACGCAATCGGTTCAACCTTTTGCTCCACCTCATGTTTGAAGCCGGTTTGAGACACGGCTATACCCGCCGCAAATGCGCCGATAATCCCTGCAACACCCATCCATTCCGCGAAGTAGGAGAAACCAAAGCAGATGATGAGTCCAGCCGTAATCACGGTTTCCGTTACACGCAGCGGAGCCATCCATTTCATAATCCGTGGTACAAGCAGCCAGCTTGCTGCAATAATGATGACAAAGAACAACAGCTTTTTACCTATGAGCCAGCCAATCGAAACGTCTCCGCCACCTGTTCCAAGCACACTCATCATCACCGCCAGCAGAACAACGACGAGCACATCATCGACTACGGCTGCCCCTAAAATGGTTGTGCCCTCACGGGAACTAAGCTGATCCATATCCTTCAACGTTTGCACCGAAATGCTTACGGATGTGGCGCAGAATAACAGACCAAAGAACAGCGCATGTGTCTGCGACATGCCAAAGGCAACAGCCGAACCGTATCCTCCGATAAAAGGTAAAATAACCCCGCCCACCGCGACAGCGAAAGCGGACTTCCAGTTCTTCTTTAATTGCTCCAGGTCGGTTTCCAGACCGGCGATGAACATGAGCAGCAATACGCCGATCTCGGCCATGTAATGTACAAAATCAGTTTTTTCAACCCAGCCCAGCAGGGCAGGCCCGAGAATAACACCCACAATCAGTTTTCCGAGCACGGATGGTTGACCTAACCGGACAGACAGATCACCGGCCAGTTTAGTGAAAATCAAAATAAGGACAAGTGCTAAAATAAATTCCACAGACGATTTCTCCTCTCAGATCGCAACGTACTTAGAATATCCTTTCCAGGGGGAAACAACCCGTCCCAGCCAGCCTGGAAAAGACAAAAGGCATGGAACAACGATAACAAGTTACCGTTCCATGCCTGTAAAAGACAAAGAGGGACCCTTGGTGACAGGCTCCTCCATAGTCGATGCGTATGTAATTAAGTGAATTAATTATACCACATCTGCAGACTCAGGTAAAATAGGGCTGGGGTGAAGAAGGATGAAAAAGGCTCTAAACGGGCATTTATACGTAAAGGCAGCTTATTTTTGTTCAGAGTGTTGTCACTTAACAGCCCTGAATTGCCGCGATATAATGATATAGAACACAGAAAGTTAGGATATGAGGAGGATTTTGCATTGGCTAAAAAGGATACAGGGGAACTGAACACGTCCAATCGGGCGACCCCGACCAGTAATAAAAATTTCGCAGGTATTATTATTACCATCTCCATTCTTGCTAACGTTATCATCTTGTTATTGTTCTTCGCACCATCAATCGGTTACAAAGGTGAGGTGACGTTCGACATTACCGTGTTGCCGCGCTTTAACGCCGTGTTTAACAGCTTCACCTTTATCTTTTTGCTTGCTGCGCTAATCGCGATCATTAAACGTAACGTCAAGCTGCACAAGCGCTTTATTTTGGCGGCATTTTCAACGACGCTCCTGTTCCTGGTGACGTATCTGACGTTCCATTATCTTTCTCCGGAAACGTCCAAGTTTGGCGGCGAGGGTATCATTCGTTCGATCTATTTCTTTATTTTGATTACACACAGTATTCTGGCTGCGCTGATCGTGCCGCTTGCGCTATTTACGTTAGTATGGGGCTGGACAAACCAGTTGCAGAAGCACCGTAAAATTGCACGCTGGACTATGCCGATCTGGCTGTATGTCAGCTCTACAGGTGTAGTCGTTTACCTGATGATGGCACCGTATTATTGATTTCATTTCATACCATCAATGTTTCGTGGGATGAATGTTGTTTTGACTAAGCTGATAATGGCCTGGAATGAGCTGGATCCATTCATTATGCATGCGGCTAATGGTGTATAAGTTCGCTGGTTCTAAGGGTAATGTATCCAAGGAAGGAGGGTCACGTGATGTACAGAATAGTGTTGATTCGCCATGGACAGAGCATGTGGAACGTGGAAAACCGGTTTACCGGTTGGACGGACGTGGATCTGACGGAGGATGGGTACGGTGAAGCGCGCAAGGCCGGGAAAATCCTGAAAGAGCAGGGGTTTGATTTTGACTGTGCCTATGCCTCGGTATTAAAACGTTCCATTCGTACACTGGATATTGCGCTGGATGAGATGGACTTGATGTGGATTCCCATTGAGAAGACGTGGAAGCTGAATGAGCGGCACTATGGAGCGCTGCAAGGGCTGAACAAGCAGCAAACAGCTTTGAAATACGGGGAAGACCAGGTTCATGAATGGAGACGTTCGATAAACATTTCCCCACCACCTCTGGATGAGAATGACGACAGGTATGTGCAAGATCTGGACAAGTACAAACGCCTTGGCTGCACGATCCCGCGTACCGAGAATTTGATGGATACGTCCAAACGAGTGCTGGAATACTGGGATGCAGAGATTAAACCGATGGTTTCGGCGGGAAAAAGAGTACTGATCTCCGCGCATGGGAATACGCTCCGTTCACTTGTCATGCATCTGGACCAATTGTCCGAAGCAGACGTGATGGCGCTCAACATCCCGACCGGCATTCCGCTTGTCTATGAGTTGAACGAAGATCTGCACCCGACCGGTCATTTTTATCTGACCGCCGATGGCTCCACCTACAAACACGAAGAGATGAGCCACGTAGCTCGACCATCCGATTGATGACGAACCCGCAGACCTCAAACATCTCGTTAAACGGTAGGAAATCACATGATGCGTAATAAGTTTATATGGCGTCAAAGAAATCATGAGATAGCTTATATAGGTTCGCGTAATGGAGCACAATATTTAAGAATCAGGATGATTGCCGAATGTTAGTTCATTCGGTAATCATCTTTTTTGTACTGCTGAACCTGACATCAGGGTTGTACCTGATGGGGGAAACGATTTATTTTTTCGAAGGCAAGCCTTGGGATCGTTTCGTTTGCGCTAGATCGGGTAAAACTCAAACAAGACACGATGTACATGAATCCAGAAGGAGGAGAGTTACATGTCGAAACGCAAATTGCTCATGACGGCGATTGGAGCTGGCGTGACGTATTTAATGAGGAATAAGCAGGCCCGAGACAAGGTCATTAGCACGGTATCCAATATGGTGAAAAAGAACGGATCATCATCTCGTACCGCTACCCCACGGGTGGAGGTTAATAACAGAGAGTGGAAGAATTAAGGCAAGGCCGTGAAAAGTAATCGTGAAAAGTAATAAAATAACTAACAGAGCCTGGGACGGTTGTTCCGGGTTTTTCTGATATGCTGCCCGCACGTGATTGGCATTGAGCGCCTATGCGATTTTTTCCAGGAAGAATGATACAATGGATACTTGCAGAACGTATGGAGAGGAGATGCACTTATGGAAAATGGTCGTTTGAACATAACCATGAGAAACAATCGTTTGGGCACATCCGAATTAATGGTGGGAGAGATCGGACTGGGCTGTATGTCGCTTGGAACGGAAGTCAAACCTGCGGTGGAACTGATTCACGAAGCGCTGGATATGGGAGTTAACTTGCTGGACACAGCCGATCTGTATGATGCTGGACGGAACGAAGAGATCGTGGGACAAGCGATCAAAGGGCGCCGGGATCAAGTGATTCTGGCGACGAAGGTGGGGAACCGCCGTATTCCTGGCAAGGAAGGCCTGTCATGGGACCCGTCCAAAGCCTATATCAAGCAGGCTGTGCAGGAGAGCCTCAAACGGTTGCAGACCGATTATATTGATCTGTATCAATTGCACGGAGGCACGCTGGATGATCCAATCGCTGAGACCATTGAAGCGTTTGAGGAGTTGAAGAAGGAAGGACTTATCCGATACTATGGCATCTCTTCCATTCGTCCTAACGTGATTCGGGAGTATGTAGAGAAATCATCCATTGTCAGCGTGATGAACCAATACAGTGTGTTGGATCGCCGGGCTGAAGAGGACGTATTACCTTTACTTGAGCAAAAAGAAATCAGCGTCATCGCTCGCGGCCCGGTTGCCAGTGGTGTACTGGCAGAATCAGGAACAGCGAAGGCGGATAAAGGATATTTGGGCTATACGCCAGAGCAGTTGCATCATATTCGCCAAGGTCTGGCCGGACTGGTCACGGATGATCGCAGTATGGCACAGACGGCAATCCGTTATGCGCTTGCGCACCCTGCTGTTGCTGCTGTCGTGCCCGGGGCAAGCTCCAGAACACAATTGCTGCATAACATTGCTGCTGCTTCGTCAGCCCCGCTCACTACCGCCGAGATTCAGGCCATAAGGGAGCAGAGTCCTGCCAACCGTTATACGCAACATCGCTGAAGGAAGGGTTACCTGTTTTCAAATGTAACTATTTGAAGTACAATAAAGACAGGCAACAGTTGTAGCAAGATGAGTAGCCTGAACCATGAACCATTTCTACCCCAATGAACAACCAATAATAAAACGACATAAGGAGAGAAACTTATATGGAAAGAATTCAAAGTGAACAGCAATACCGCGACCTGATTAACTCCGACGGTTTAACGGTCATTAAATTTGATACAAACTGGTGTCCGGACTGCAAAAACCTGGATCGATTCATCGGTGACGTTATGGAACAGCATAGCGACAAATCGTTCTATGCACTGGATGCGGAAAAGTTCCAGCCATTTGCTGAAGAGAACGGTGTACGTGGCATTCCAAGCCTGCTTGTGTTCCAAAATGGACAAAAGCTTGCCCATCTTCACAGCAAATGGGCAAAAACACCTGCACAAATCTCTGAGTATCTGGAGACGCTTGAATCCAAAGTGTAAGCCGATGCTTAGCAAAACCCCTGCCTGTCTTAGGACAAAGCAGGGGTTTTTGAATTGTAATCGCTTCGATGGCGTTACAGTTTAACAAGTTTACTTCTTTTTGACTAGAGGTTTACAAGCAGAATGCTTGCAATAATCAACCAGTCCAGCAATCAGATTGATGGTGATGGATTCTCCTAGGAGGAAACGGCATTACAATTGTTTGGACAGCAGCAGGAAAAATCTTGTTTAGAATTTGTTCAGTACTGTTCCGTTATACTGATAGAACAAACTGAATATTGGAGTGAACAAGAGGCGCATGAGCAGAGAGATTTTGGAGGAAATGCACCAGCTAAGCCATAACAATGACCGCAGATATCATTTACTGATGATCGGTGTCAAGCAAATGTTACATAAACAGAAGTTGAACAGATATCGATGGCTCGGGAGACTTAAAGAGCGAAAAAGGCAGCGGAGCATACAGGCTGGCCGATGGGAATAACATCGAATTTTTAAATATGCTATAGAATTTCTATGATTACATGTACATAATGAAACATACTAAAATAGCGGCACTGTCTTCCGTACGGAAGCAGAGCCGCTATTTCTGTTTAATACAACTGATCTGTTTGATGTTGATAAGAATTACATCATCAGGATCACGAAAAATACAGCTGCGAGAACAAAACGGTACACAGCAAAGACGGTCAGACTCAATCTTTTCAGAATGGACAGGAACGTCTTGATTGCCAGCATGGCAACGATGAACGCAGCGATAAAGCCGATTGCAAAGATGAGAAAATCATCGCTATTCAGATGATCGATGCTTTTGTACAGGTCATATCCCGTGGCACCAATCATGATTGGAACGGACACGAGGAAGGTGAACTCTGCCGCAGCTACCCGGCTGATTCCGGCAAACAAGCCGCCCGAGATCGTAGAGCCTGAACGGGAGAAGCCTGGCCACAACGCCAAAATCTGAAACATCCCCACAGCAAACGCCTGTTTGTAGGTGATATCGTCAACGTCATGTGTGGTAATACGTGAGCCTTTATGGCTCCAGCGTTCAGCTACGATCATCAATATACCACCGATCACAAGGCTGTACAGTACGGTTTGCGGACCAAACAAGTGAGCCTTGATCCAGTCCCGGAACACGAGTCCGATGACGACAGCAGGAACCATCGCCAGAATAATATGTCCCAGATTGAGGCGGCGGGAATACGGCCTTTTGCCTCCAGTGAAGCGAAACATATCAATGAATTTGTTCCAGTACAGTACAACAACAGCCAGTACAGCACCAAGCTGGACAACCACCTCAAACGTTTTGACTGACTCGTTGTCCTCTGATAGACCCAGCAAGTGAGCTGTCAGAATCATGTGTCCGGTAGAGGACACGGGCAAAAACTCAGTCAAACCCTCGATGATGCCCATAATAATGGATGATATAAAGTCCAATTCTCTTCCTCCTTGAGATGCAGACGACAAGCGATATGGCCTGTCCTGCTATGACGATGTCTGTTCTTTCGAACAAGACTATCCTCTATTATGCTCAGAATGGTCCCTCACTTCAACTCTATGCTTGTAACCCATGGTTTAAAACTATATTGACAAAAACCGAGTTATCCAATAGGATATACATTAACTGACTGACTGATCAATCGGGAGGGTTTGAAGAATGGCTAAACATAGCGGTTTGGAACCCGGAGAAGAACGCCGGGACCAAATTATTCGCATAGCGATGGAACGTTTCGCAACCCAGGGGTATCATCAGACCAAAATCTCTGATATTGTTCGCGAAGCCGGAGTTGCCCAAGGAACCTTTTATTGGCACTTCAAAAGTAAGGAAGCCATTGCCTCCGAGATTTTGTTAACAGGTAGAGAGCAACTACTGGAAGCCATAGGGCAAGGATACCGTAAGGATGCCGGATCGGTTGAGGATATGGTAGGGGCATCGGAGAAGCTATTCACTGCTTTGTTCACCTTTGCTGCACAGAACCGGTATTTCATGGAGTTGTTACTTAAAGGTATTGTGACCGAAGATTCCGTCCAGCGACTGGTTGAGGAGACTCGTAATGCGGTGGAGACAGCGTTCCGCCACAACATGAAGCGAGCTATCGAACTGGGGATGTTGCCGGCAGACATGAATGTGCCCCTCCGTGCGGCATTACTTGTTAGCATGATCGAGGGTATGATCTCACGCTGGTTGTTCGGTTCAGAGGAACTGCACAGCCGGTTCGCGGAGATGAATGCTGCTGAATTGGCAGCTGAAGCGGCGAGTTTTGAGTTTTACGGCCTGCTCGGCACATAAAAGTCGGCAAGGTCGAAGGTTTTATTTTTCAGGCAAAAGAGGCAGATAGATAGACATTCACACTTCTTCACATGATTAAGCCAGTCACAGGGAATAATGGAATCACCAAGAGAACATACGATGAATGAGAGGAAGTTAACGTCATGAATAACACATATGGAAGTAAAATTCGCAAAGGGTGGTCTTTCACCGCAATTCTGCTCATGGTTGTGCTCGTACTAAGTGCTTGCGGCAGCAAACCAGCGGCAGAGAATGGCAATACGAACAATTCAGCACAGTCTGGTGGCAACGAACTGGAACAGATCAAATCAGCAGGTGTGATCAAAGTCGGTATGATGGGTACGTATCGTCCATATAACTTCCTGAATGATAAGAAAGAAATGGACGGATTTGATGCGGATATCGCACGTGAAGTAGCGAAGCGTCTCGGAGTTAAGGTTGAATTTGTATCTCAGGAGTTCTCGGGTCTGACACCAAGTTTGCAAGCGAAAAAGCTGGATGCGATTATCAGCCAAATGACGATTACGGACGATCGTAAAAAGGTACTGGATTTCAGTGATCCGTACATCACCAACCAGGTCAAAATCATTGTCAAAGAAGACAACAACGATATTACGAAACTGGAAGATTTCAAAGGCAAAACGATCGGTGTAGGTTTGGGCACGAATGATGAAACATACCTGCGTAACGAAGTGCTGCCCAAAGTCGGAGATTTTACAATCAAAACGTATGATGATGTTATCTCATCCTTGAAAGACCTGAACGCAGGACGGATCGATGCAACGATCAACAACCTGTATGCGTTGAAACCGATTGTGGATGCCAATGGATTCAAAATTAAAGCTGTTGGCGAAGCAATCAAGAGTGACCAGGCAGGTATCGCAGTACGCAAGGACAACCCTGAGCTTGTATCTGCACTGAACGATGCATTGAAAGGCATGAAGGATGACGGCACGTACAATACCATTTTCAAAAAGTGGTTTGGTGAAGAGCCTGCGCAATAATGAACCAGCAAGGCGAAGGGAAGTTTGATCCATGGAACTGATATTCGAGAATATCCCCTTCTTTCTGAAGGGGGCTTATTATACGCTTTATGTTACGGTGATCTCCATGTTTTTTGCCTTTATTATCGGGGTGCTTGTAGCTATTGCCCGGCTTAAAGGGCCGATGTGGTTAAGGCTGATCGCCAGATTTTATGTATCCATCATGCGGGGAACCCCGCTTCTCGTGCAATTATTCGTTATCTATTACGGGCTTGTAGACTACGGCGTAACTCTCGGGTCACTAACGGCCGCTTGTCTGGGTCTCAGTCTGAACGCGGGGGCGTTCCTATCGGAAACGTTCCGCGGTGCGATTCAAGCGGTGCCTAAAGGGCAAACGGAAGCGGCATACGCTACGGGCATGACGCCGGCTCAGGCGATGAGACGTATTATTTTCCCGCAAGCCGTACGCATTGCCATTCCACCGATGGGCAATACCTTTATTGGTATGCTCAAGGAAACATCACTGGTGGCGGCTATTGGCGTTACGGAGTTGCTGCGTTCTGCACAGCTTCTGGTGTCGCAGTATGCGCTGAACATGCCATTTTATCTGGCAATCGGCGTGATCTATTGGATTATGAGTATCGGCTTCTCGGCCATTCTGGAACAAGTGGAGCGCCGGCTTGCCCGAGCTTACTAAAGGGGGAGAGAACCGGGTGATTACAACAACTGGATTAACGAAACGTTTTCAAAATCATGAAGTGCTCACCAATATCGATATGCACGTTGATGCGAAAGATATTGTTGTCCTGCTAGGGCCTAGCGGTTCAGGCAAAAGTACACTGCTTCGCTGTCTTAATGGGTTAGAGCAGTTGTCCGGCGGACAGATTGAAGTGAACGGCATTGTGGTGAACAGTGCAGATCCGCTGCGCGTTCAGCGTGCCAGGGTGCTGGAGATTCGTCGTCAGACCGGCATGGTGTTCCAGCAGTTCAACCTGTATCCCCATAAGACGGTGCTTGGCAATGTAATGGAAGGTCTTGTGACGGTGAAAAAAATAAAACGGGACGAAGCCGCCGAGCGCGGACGGCTATTGTTGGATCGTGTGGGTCTGTCGGACAAGCAGGACGCTTATCCTTCCCGTTTATCAGGTGGACAGCAGCAGCGCGTAGCGATTGCGCGGGCACTGGCGATGGAGCCGGAAGTGATGCTGTTTGACGAACCGACTTCAGCCCTTGACCCCGAACTGGTCGGAGAGGTGCTGTCGGTCATGAAGGAGTTGGCGCAGGAAGGCATGACGATGCTAGTCGTGACACATGAGCTGAAATTTGCCCGGAATGTGGCGAACAAAATTGTCTTTATGGCGGACGGTTCCATTGTGGAGACAGCAAGCCCGGTAGCTTTTTTCGAACATCCGGAGCAAGAGCGCACACGCCAGTTCCTGCGGCAGATTACCGAATTTTAGGCTCCCCAGCGATGGGAAGGTTATTCTGTAATCGGAGTGTATGTGTAAACACTATATAGAAAGAAGGGAAACACCATGAATGTAACAACAGTATGGAAGGGAAAACGCGCGTTTACCTCCGAAGGACCTTCAGGGTATGCGGTAGGCATGGATGCCACAGCGGCATATGGCGGTGACAGCCAAGGAGCTACGCCGATGGAATTGTTACTCGCTGGGCTTGGCGGCTGTATGGGAATCGACATTACGATGATTCTGGATGCTTTTCTGGACAAGATCGATTCGATTGAGATTGAAGCGCAAGGTACACGCAGCGAGGAGATGCCCAAAGGTTTTACGTCCATCGACTTGATTTTCAAAGTAGACGGCGATATCCCGGATTACCGAATCTGGAAAGCCATCCAAATGGCCGAAGAGAAATACTGCGCGGTTTCTGCATCACTCAGCGCAGATATCCATCCGAAGCTGATTCTTAACGGCGCAAGCACACCTCGTCCTTAAGATACAACGTGAACTTTTACATCGAAAACATGTTAAAGCGAATATGAAGGCATTCCCAATCAGGGGAGTGCCTTTTTGGCATCTGCATATTTTTTTGATTAGGAACCTAGACGCCTGTAACAACTCCGTTCTATATCTCCTTTTTAATGTCAAATTGTACGCTGCATTTATATGGTATGATGGATGCGCAGGTGAGAATGACCTGCTTTGGATGATCGAAAGTTGTAAGCGCTTATACAGATGACGGAAGGTGCAGATATGTTAAAACGGCTGATTCGAATATCAAATGATCTGAAATTAAAGCATAAATTGCTTATTTCCTATGTGCTTGTTGTCATGATTCCAGTGCTGATTATCGGCTTGGCGGTCACCAGTTATTTTCGTCAGCAAGCGCTGGATAATGCCATTGGACAGACGATCATCAATGTGGATAAAATCAAAAGCCAGACGGCAACCATGCTGCGTGTGCCTACCGACATATCTAATCTGCTTATGTTTAATACCGATCTCAAGGAGATCGTAAATCGGCAGTATAAGAGTGTGGTGGAGCTGACCTCAGCTTACCTCGCGTATAAAGATTTTCAGGAATACAGGCGGCTATACCGAGAAATTGCGGGTATTCGTTTTTACTCAACCAACCCGACATTAATCAACAATTTGGAGTTTATTCCGGTCAATGAGCGAACCAAGGAGAGTTATTGGTACAAGAAAGCGCTCGAAACAACGAGCATTGGCTGGTTTTATATCCCTGGCAACGAAGACAATCCGGTTCACCGGTTAAGTCTGGTGCGCAAGGTTCCTTTTGCCGAATATAAGACCGAAGGGGTACTGATGATTGTAATCAATCAGGAAGAACTCAACGGTTTGTTGCGACAGGAGCAATTCGAGACGTTGATTACGGATGAGCAAGGGTATGTTGTGGCAGCAAAAAATACCGAACTGGTCGGCAAAACGCTGGACGAACTGGATTTCGGCGTCGACCTGCAGAGTCAACCCAAAGGCACTATTGAAGCTGATTTTCAGGGTGAACCCTCCAATATTGTGATTGATGAACTGGGGCCGGGGTCAAGCTTTAATAAACTGAAGGTCATCACGGTGTTTGCTACCAAAAATATTGTCAAAGATGCCAACCGGATTAGCCAGATCGGCATGATTTTTATTACCTTGGTGCTGGTGATTGCGCTGCTGCTGGTGTATATCATTTCTTTCCTCACCTCGAACCGGCTGCTCCGGCTCAGTAAACATCTGAACAAGCTGGCTCTTGGGGATTTGAATGTCACTTCGCGCATTGACGGGAACGATGAGATTGGACAATTGTCGCGCCAGTTCAATTACATGGTGAAAAGTATTAATGAGCTAATGTCCCAGGTGGTCGAAACAACAGAACAGAACAACCAATTGGAAATCGCCCAGAAAGAGATTAAACTGAAAATGATGGCTAGTCAGATTAATCCTCACTTTTTGTTTAATGCACTTGAATCCATTCGCATGAAGGCACATATCAAGGGAGAAGCCGAGATTGCGAATATTGTCAGGCTGCTAGGCAAGCTGATGCGGAAAAGTCTGGAGATTGGCAGCGGCAAAACGACCTTCCGGGCAGAACTGGAGATGGTACGTTCCTATCTCGAAATTCAGAAATTTAGGTATGGAGATCGGCTGGCGTTTGAGATACTTCTCGATCCTGAGGTGGAGAAGATGTATATTCCGCCGTTGATCATACAGCCGATTGTGGAGAATGCGATTGTGCATGGACTAGAAAATAAAGAAGGAACTGTGCAGGTGCATATTCACATTGTTATGAAGGACGGACTGGTTCAGGTTCGAGTGAAAGATGATGGGGCGGGCATCACGCCGGAACGGCTTGCAGAGGTAATGCAATTTGTCAGCGGCCCTGAAGAACAGGAGAAGAGCCGGATTGGGATACGGAATGTGCATCAGCGTTTGACTTTGACGTACGGAGAAAATGCGGGATTACAGATCAACAGTGTGTATGGGGAAGGAACGGAGGTTTCTTTCACCTTACCAGCAGGAGGGAACCAGCATGTATAAAGTATTGTTGGTAGACGATGAACCAAGCATTCGCGAGGGACTGACCACGATTATCGATTGGGAAAAATACCGCTTCCAGGTCATGGCTACAGCCGGAAGTGGGCGCGAGGCGATCGCGTGTTTCAACGAAATGAAGCCGGACCTGACCATTATTGATATACGGATGCCAGGCATGAATGGCCTGGAAGTCATCGAAGAGATCCGTCAGCATGAACCGGAGGCGCATTTTCTGATTTTGAGTGGTTATGCTGACTTTGATTACGCCAAAAAAGCGATCAGCTTCGGCGTGGATGGTTATCTGCTGAAACCGGTGGATGAAGAAGAGATTATCGCTGAACTGGAACGCATTGCGGTGCAGCTTCATCAGGAACGTGAAACGCAGACTCGCTATGCGGGTGAAGATACAGTATACAGAGAACATCAGATTGAAGCGCTACTGTACGACTCTTTGCAAGGTACAGGGAGCAAAGAAGAGGACAGTCTTGGACTTCACTGGCCGCAGTATCAAGTCATTTTGCTGGAGATTCATGCTGCGCTTGATCTGCAGCGGGGCAATGAGATGAAGCGCAAACTGATTGAAACCTTTGATCAGAAGGAAAGAGGTATCGTATTTTCATATCATTCCGGTTTGGGGCTATTAATTAAAGAAGCGGTTATCCAGAATTCCTCAGCACAGAGTCTCTATGGTGAATTGCAAACATTACTTGCAGAATGGAATGTGCACATGTACGCTGCTGCTGGAGAACCGGTACAGTCTACAGCGGAGATTGCCAGATCTTACACACAGGCGAGCAGCCTGCTTGCAGAACGTTTTCTGTTTACAGAGCAACGGATCAAACGCTGGGATGAAGCGCGTCTTTCTCCCACAAGTACGGAAAGAGACGGAAGGATAATCGAAGCAGACGGAGTACAGGAGCCTGACGAAGTTGAGTTGGCGGACAAGTTATATTACGCCCTGGATATACGCAGCAATGAATCGGTCATGCGTGTACTTGAAGAGATGCAGGAACGTCTGATTCCGTATCACTGGACAGAGCAGGCAATCAAGACCGTATTCTCTCAGGTGTTTTCGCTCGCATTCAACAAACTCGCGGCAGCTAATCAACATATGCAATCCATTATGCAGGAGCACTCCGTGCTGATTAATGAAGTATACCATCAGTTGACGATGGCTGATCTTAAAGTAATGGCGACGGAGCACCTGAATCGTCTGATTCAGCGTATGGGCGGAGGCAGCACGGACACGGTGATGAAACAGATGATTGAATTCATTCAGCGCAATCCGGGCGAGAATCTGAAGTTAGAGGTTCTGGCTGAGGTATTTAATTACAACAGCAGCTATCTTGGAAAATTGTTCAAGAATCATACTGGCGAATCTTTTAATGCTTTTCTGGATAAAGTTCGGATCGAAAAAGCAAAAGAATTACTTGATGAAGGGTTGAAGGTTCATCAGGTGGCATCCAGAGTAGGTTATGCCAATGTGGACTATTTTCACGGTAAATTCAAGAAATACGTAGGCGAATCCCCTTCGGCATATAAACAATCCAGAACGCAATCTCTTACGAGGGAAACGAATCATGATGACAACGAAGATGAATAACCCACGGTGTTCCGGGGAGTTACCGACTACATTATTTATCGAACCATCTACGGGGATGATCTTAATATAATCCAAGCACTTCCTGGAATAAACAATGTTTTATGAATGCCTTACACCTTAGACTGACTGTACAAAGTACAAGAGTCCAGATGAAGGGATGGCTGCAGGATATGAATCGGACGGATCTAGCTGATGTACGTTATACGGTGAATTTGAACGGTACCTGGCAGTTTCAATTAGCTGAGCCGACTGGAGAACCAAGAGAACGACGGAACGCTGCGCCATGCAGCCCTCCACACCAGGATGATGCCTTATGGAATACAATTCAGGTTCCGGGGTCATGGGAAGAGCAGGGGTACGGAGAAACACCAGAGTATGCCAGAATCGACACATGGACCAAAACTCGTGAGTATGAGGGATCAGCCTGGTATGCTCAGGATATGGATATCCCCCCTGATACACAGAACGGGCACTATGTATTTAGACTGCAAGGGGTACGCTGGACATCAAGGCTCTGGTTCAATGGGAATGAAGCAGGCGAAAGGGACAGTCTGCTTACAGAACAGACGTGGGATGTAACGGATTGGGTAAAGCCAGGGAAGATCAACCGTGTGGAGATTTGGGTCGATAATTCGATGAAGCTTCCTCTCGCGGGCAGCCACATCCATTCTTTGCATACGGCTACGGCCTGGGGAGGTATCACAGGAGGAGCTTATCTGGAAAGGCTACCGGTGAGACGGATACATACTGTGGGTATTGAACCTGATCTTGCCGATGGAACGATAGCCGTTCAGTGCACGGTGAGAACTCCTATTCCAGTCTCAACAGCATCGCTACACTTGCTGATTGATATCCAACATCCAGACGGCACATGGCTCCAACGCGAGCATCATCATATCTATTGTGAGGGAAACAGTGTAAGCGCAGGGTGTGATGACCATATCGGGAGTGACAGGGTGAAGGCAGACCAGGTTATTACGTCATGCCACATTGCACTGGGTGCATCGAGCCCCGTCGTCTTGTGGAGCGATGAGAACCCGGCCTTATATCGGGCCGTGATTCGACTGCAGGAAGGTGAACAGGAGCTTGACCGGGTGGAGCAGCGGTTTGGCATGCGATCTTTTGCAGCAATGGGAAAACAGCTTCTCCTGAATGAAACGCCGGTCTTTCTGCGTGGATATGTGGACTGTTGCATTTTTCCGCTTACGGGATATCCGGTCTGGGATTACGAGCATTATAAGAAGCAGTTTCGCATGGCCAAGTCTTACGGCTTCAACCATGTGCGATTACACGGGTGGAGTCCACCGGAACCGTTCTGGGAGGCTGCCGATGAAGAGGGGATGCTTGTACAGGCGGAGCTACCGCACTGGTCACGCTTTTATGAGAAGCGGGATGTATCAGCTCCTCCTGAAATCCAGACATATCTGACACAGGAACTGGATCGGCTGCTGGAGGCATTGCATCGTTATCCTTCCTTTGTTCTATTCTCACTGGGCAATGAGTTGATTGGTGCGAACGGGCACCCTGAACTGAATATGCTGATCGCAAGAGCGCGGGAAAAAGACCCGTCCAGGCTGTATACGGATAATACCGGATTTGGACAGCTTCCACCTCAAGGAAGAGAGGCCGATTATTTTATTCAGTCATTTAACTGGCATCCCCCGCTGGAATCCGTTTTGTCGGCTGTGCCGGATACTACGCTGGATTATCATGCGGTTACAAGGCTTGCATCACATCCGGTGATCGGGCATGAACATGCGCAATTTACGATGTATGTACGTCCGCAGGAACGAGAGAAGTATACGGGTGTCCTTCGTCCCACATGGTTAGATTCTGTCGAAGAGTCGCTTACACGTAAAGGCATGATAGCCAAGCTGGAACAATATCAGCAGGCAACGGCCACACATCTGATGCGATCGCTTAAAGAAGCGATGGAGCGAGTGCGACGTACTTCAGATGCAGCGGGTATTCAGCTGCTGGATATTCGTGATTTTCCGGGGCAGGGGCATGCGACCACAGGTTTTCTGGATGTCTTTTGGGAGGATAAAGGAATAACTACACCGGATGAAGTGAAACAATTTAACGCTGATATAGTTCTTCTTCTGAGTTCGCGAGAGCGCACGTACTATGCGGGAGAACCCATTGAAATCGATGTGCGTATATCCCATTACGGTAAAGCGGTCTTAAAGAATGCTGCCATTCACTGGAGAATGGTTATGGATGAAGTAGTCCTTGTTGAAGGAGGATGGAGCTGCGGGGATATCCCGTGTGGTTCGGTCATGTCTCTTGGAAGTGTGAAGGTCAACGCACCTGTCGAGAGTGTATCTGCTTTTCGAGTGGAGGCCGAGCTGCGTTGCCAGAATGTGAATGATTCGATTCATCCCGGTAGCTCTGGTCATTCCATCGCGCGATCATCTAATCGTGAGGCAGTCGTTACGGCGGCTCAGAATGGTTGGCATGGTTGGTTTTTCCCGCTGATGCAGGTGGAGAGCGAACGTCATGGAGATATGAAGCGTATCTGGAATACGGTAAAGGAGTTAGAGCCTCTGTTGGTCGAATCGTATCATGATTGTGCAGATCATGTGGATGGCTTTCGGTTGTTAAATCAAGGTCAGCATGACCTGTTGATCGTGAAGTCACTAACTTCCAATGTGCTGGATGTTCTCTTGAATGGCGGTAGGGTTTGGCTTATGCCAACTGCAGCGGATCTGTATGATTCGGTGGAAACGAAGTACCTGCCGGTGTTCTGGAATTATCTCATGTTTGCTACCCAGCCGGGCGCTACGATGGGCATGCACATGGAGAGAGAAACGGCTCTTCTCGGAGCCTTTCCACAGGATGGAGCTTCGGACTGGCACTGGTATCATCTTGTGAATGGTACGCCAGCCATATGCCTGGATACCATGCAGGAAGTTACACCGCTGATCGAGGTGGTAGATCATTTTCACCGGGCGAAACGGCTGGCTTATGCCTTTGAGGCGAGAGCTGGAAAGGGCCGCATGCTGGTGACCTCTTTTCCTTTTACCGATACAGCCTTAATGAAACGTCCGGAAGCTGCTTTTCTTTTTCAAGAGATGTTGTCTTATGTCCGCGGAGAGCGATTTCAGCCAGAAAGCTCCGTTACTTCTGCCGAGCTGTTAGGCATTTTCAAACTTCAACCCATTCAATTTACTTTGTGATCAATGGGATGCATCGAGAGACCTGTGAAGGTCTCTTTTTTGCTGCGTAAAAAGTGAGGTGAACGATTTCTAAAAAACGTTTTCGTATTTATCCTTAAAAAGTAAAATAAACCTTTATATAGATTTTTTATTGTTAATAAGCTTAGATTATCTCTAATTTTAACGGCTAAATGTCTGATTTCAGCGGGATATATCTAATTTTTATATGATTTTCTCTAAAATCCAGATGGTATTTTGAAAACGCTCTATCGATTATGATTATTTTATAAAAACAGAGGAGGGGGAACGGAGATGGAAACGCTAACAAAGAAATCCGCTTCCGCGAAAAGAGGCAGTGATTCCAAACCGCCATTGAAGCCAAGGCGCAACGGAGTTTGGGACAGAATGAAACAGCAGAAGTATCTTTATCTTATGTCATTGCCATTCGTTGCTTGGGTTTTTGTATTTAACTATCTTCCGCTATGGGGATGGACGATGGCTTTTCAAAACTATAAACCTGCCAGATCGTTTGGTGAACAGGATTGGGTTGGATTTAAACACTTTGTAGAATTGTTCAGTGATGATCGGTTCTATCTGGTGCTTCGAAATACACTTGCAATGAGCTTGATGGGACTAGTTGTTGGTTTTATCGTGCCTATTCTCTTCGCCATCCTTCTGAACGAAATGAAAGGTATGTTCTTCAAGCGGGCTGTGCAGACCGTATCGTACCTTCCTCACTTTGTATCCTGGGTCGTCGTTGCAGGGATTATTACCAAAATGCTGTCCACTGATGGTGGAATTATCAACGATTTGTTAATCGGTCTCAATATTATTGATCAGCCGATTCAATTTATGGCGAAGGGTAATCTGTTCTGGTACATTGTAACCGCTTCAGATATGTGGAAGGAAACGGGCTGGAATGCGATCATCTATCTGGCGGCAATCACAGGTATCGACCAGGAGCTGTATGAAGCATCCCGGGTAGACGGTGCAAACCGCTTCAGACAGATGTGGCATATTACGCTGCCAGGTATTCGCACAACCATCTCCGTATTGTTCATTATGTCCATCGGACATCTGATCAGCATCGGTTTTGAGAAACAATTTTTGCTACAGAACAGTCTGGTCCTGGATTACTCGGAAGTCCTTGATCTGTACGCACTCAATTACGGTTTGAATATGGGTCGATTCTCGTATGGTACAGCGATAGGTATATTCAACTCTGTTGTCAGTATCATCCTTCTGTTTACGGCCAACGGTTTGTTCAAAAAATTCACCAAAGAAAGCATCATGTAGGGAGGGGGAGACATTATGGCGAACAAAGCATTCAATGCTACACGGGGCGATAAGGTGTTCGATATATTCAATATCCTCGCGATGACCCTGGTGCTGGTTGTAACACTCTATCCATTCCTTAACGTACTGGCGATTTCGCTTAATAACTCGGCGGATACGGTACGTGGCGGAATTTACTTATGGCCTCGTGAATTTACATTACAGAACTATCAGACGATCTTTCAGTATGAAGGTTTGCTCCAAGGTTTGAAAATCTCCATTATGCGTACCCTTGTAGGTACACTGCTTGGACTGATCAGTTCATCCATGATTGCATTTACGCTGAGCAGACCCGATTTTGGTCTTCGGAAATTTGTATCTACAACTCTGGCGCTGACGATGTATTTCTCGGGTGGTCTGATTCCGGTATACATCCTGATGCGTGACCTGAACCTGATCGGTACATTCTGGGTGTATGTATTGCCTGGCATGATCAGTGCCTGGAACGTATTTATCATCCGTTCATTCATTGACGGTCTGCCTTATGCCTTGCAGGAATCAGCCAAGCTGGACGGTGCAAATGATTTTAAAATCTATTACCGCATCATTTTGCCGCTTTGCAAGCCGGTACTCGCAACAATTGCTTTGTTTCTGGCAGTGGGTCAATGGAATGCGTGGTTTGATACGTACCTGTATAACGGTTCGAAAGCACACCTGACGACGTTGCAATATGAGTTGATGAAAGTACTGCAAAGTACACAACAAGGTTCGGGAGCCGGACGAAATGCGAATGATATGGCACAGCAAATGACACAGATCTCTCCGGAATCGATCAAAATGGCAATTACAATTGTAGTCACAGTTCCGATTCTGATTGTATATCCGTTCCTGCAAAAGTACTTTGTTGGCGGGATGACGCTTGGAGCCGTAAAAGCATAGACCTATATCCAGAGGTAAAGACTGGCTTAATAATGGATTGTACACCTATAATAAAGTGCTTATATAGATGAGCTCAGGATATCCATACTGCTGCTACACGGTCACAGGTAAGAGTGTCGGTCGCGGCAGCAGAGGACATTCGTGAAGCTATAGAGAGGAACAGATCGTTCCGTATAAGACAGACGTATGAAATAGGGAGGATTACCATTATGTCCAGTTTCAAATGGAAGGTCACACTGGCGCCGGTTCTGGCTTTACTTTTGCTTACAGCTTGCGATGGAGGTGTTGGCGGTAAAACGTCACTTACGGATAAAAGCGGAGTACGGGATGCACCATCACCACTTACATTTGATTTTTTCAGTGTTGATCCGAGTCTGAACTGGAATAGCATGAAGGATGAAGTAGGCAAGGTTATTACAGCCAAAACAGGCATTACCCTGAACGGTGAATTTGCCGTTAGCGGGGGACAGGACAGAATTTCCCTGATGGCAGCAAGCCGGGATTATCCAGATATCGTGTCACCGAAGGGTGAGCTTAGCAAACTGGTGGATGCTGGGGCGATGCTGGACCTGACTGACCTCATCGAACAGCATGCTCCCAACCTGAAGAAGCTATATGGCCATTACATGGATCGTTTGAAATACAGTAACGAAGATCAGGCCATTTATGTGCTGCCAACGTATTATGCGGTGGATCAGAAGTATTTTGACGCTGGAGGCGGATTCGGTATTCAGCATCGTGTGCTGAAGGAATTAGGATACCCTGAGGTTCGTACACTTCAAGACTATGAAAATGTACTACGAACATACAGTGATAAACATCCAATGACGGATGGCCAGCCGACCATTCCGTTAACGCTGGATGCGGACAACTGGCGAATTATGATCACGGTCACGAATCCAGCTTTTCTGGCGACAGGTGCGCCGGATGACGGCGAGTACTACATTCACCCGGAAACCTATGAAGCGAAGCTGCATTACAAGCGCCCGGAGGAGAAAGAGTACTTCCGCTGGTTGAATCATATGTACAACGAAGATTTGCTGGATCAGGAAAGCTTTGTGCAGAAATCGGATCAGTATAAATCCAAGATTGCAAGCGGACGCGTACTGGGCGTCATTGATCAGGATTGGGGGTATGCCGATGCAGAGGACGTATTGAAATCGTCGGGCAGGGCGGAGGCCGCGTATTCTCATTTCCCGGTGACACTGTCCGAGGAGTTGAAAGATCATTCTTTTCAGGACACGGGATTTGTATCCGGCTGGGGGGTAGGAATTACGACTTCAAACCCTGATCCGGTGCGTACCATCCAGTTCTTTGATTATTTAGCTTCCGAAGAAGGTCAGATTCTGATGAACTGGGGCATCGAAGGCAAGCACTATGAGATCAAGAATGGCAAGCGTGTCATTTCGGCAGCGGTTCAAGATCGGAAAACAAACCATGCTTCCGCGTTCCAAAAAGAGTCTGGCATCGGACTATATAAAAATATGTCCGGACATTATGGAGATGGCGTGAAAGACTCTACGGACAATTATTACACGACAAATTTCCCAGAGCAGATTGAAGCTTCCTATACTCAAGCCGAGAAGGAGACCCTTCAGGCATATGGGGCGTTAACATGGAAGGATCTGTTCCCGAGTGAAGAGGAATTCCCGGTTAAACCTTGGGGAGTTGCTTATAACATGCCTACACCAGGGGACTCAGACTATAATGTTATTTTCCAGAAAACACAGGATATTATCCGCAAACGGATTCCCGAAGCTGTCTTAAGCTCACCCGAGAAGTTTGATGCCATTTATGACGGCATGATCGCTGAACTGAACCAGGCAGGAGCAGAAAAAATGGAAAAACAATATAGCATATTGATTCAAAATCGTGTTCGTTTGTGGAACGCTGATTAGGGTTGAAGTCGTACAGACATGTCCATTTGAAAAATAAAATAGAACCCGGAATACCGGGTTTGTTTTATACCGAAAACGTTTTAGAGAAACCGTTTTAGATTTTAGTAATTAGCTATTGACAAGGGTTTTCTTAACCATTATGATTCAACTGTGAAAGCACTTACAATAACTTGTACACTATTGAACAGCTCATCTCAAGGGAAGAAACGGAATCAACTTGGGAGTAAACAAAGTATGGTTAGGTCAGATTTGGATCCCTTATTAACTGGGAATTAAGTAAGCGCTTTTAATGTCATTGGATCTGACATGAAGATTGGATTCACCCGAACATGGTATGAGCAGGCGAGCCCTGTTGTACAAATACACAGCTTCATTTTATCCAAAAGGGGGATTATACATGAAGGGCAGAACACCAAAAACATTTGCAATGCTTTTGTTAGCCAGCGCTCTTGCGGTTACAGCAGGATGCAGCAGCGGAGGAAAATCAGCTGAAGAAAAACCGGTGGACACGGGGGATACAACAACGCCAATCACCTTTACATTCTTTGGAGCAGATGCGAGTCCAAACTGGAACAACATGAAGGATGCTGTCGGGCAAGAGATCACGAAGGCAACGGGTGTTACGCTTGAAGCTGAATTTGATGTAAATAACGGCGGCGACCAGAAGATTCCTCTCATGGCTGCGAGTGGTGATTACCCTGATATTATCTATCCTAAAGGAAACCTGTCGAAGCTGGTGGATGCAGGTGCAATGCTTGATCTGACTGATCTGATTGAGGAGCATGCTCCCAACTTGAAAAAAATCTATGGCGACCAGATGAACCGTCTGAAATACAGCACGGAAGATCAGAAGATCTATACGATTCCAACTAATATGGGTGTAGGTAACGTAGCATTCGATGCTACCGGCGGATTTGAGATTCAGCAGAAAGTGTTGAAAGAACTGGGTTACCCTGAAGTGAAAACCCTTGAAGATTATGAGAATGTGCTGCGAACTTACTATGAAAAACATCCAACCATTGATGGACAGCCTACCATTCCGCTGACGCTGAATGCGGATGACTGGAAGATTATGA
This sequence comes from Paenibacillus sp. TSA_86.1, assembly GCF_052691815.1. Taxonomy (NCBI): domain Bacteria; kingdom Bacillati; phylum Bacillota; class Bacilli; order Caryophanales; family Paenibacillaceae; genus Paenibacillus; species Paenibacillus sp. TSA_86.1. The sequence goes on from NZ_JBQZGE010000015.1 coordinate 56,204, forward strand.
TTACGGTTACAAACCCGGCCTTCCAGGCAACAGGTGCACCGGACGATGGTGAATACTATATTGATCCGGAAACATATGAAGCAAAGCTGCATTACAAACGTCCAGAGGAAAAAGAATACTTCCGTTGGTTGAACAAAATGTACAACGAAGGTCTCTTGGATAAAGATACGTTTGTTCAGAAGGATGACCAATATAAATCCAAAATTGCGAGTGGCCGGGTTCTCGGTCTGATTGACCAGGAATGGAACTACAGCGCAGCAGAGAATGCTTTGAAGTCCAAAAACAATGGCGAGAGCACATATGCTCACTTCTCTGTTTCACTAAACAAGGATATTGTGGATCACACGTTCCAACCCACAGGTTTTGACGGTTATGGCATCGGGATCACAAAAACTGCGAAAGATCCGGTTCGAATCATCAAATTTATGGATTGGCTTGCCTCCGATGAAGGTCAGCTCCTGCGGTACTGGGGTGTTGAGAACCAGCACTACAAAGTAGAGAATGGAAAACGCATCGTACCAGATGATGTGCAGGAGCGTAAAATTAACGATAACTCCGCGTTCATGAAAGAATCTGGAGTTGGACTGTATAACATTTTTAGTGCCAGATATGGTGATGGTATGAAAGATTCCACAGATAACTACTACACTACGAACTTCCCTGAACAGATTCAGGCTGGATATACAGCAGCGGAGAAAGAGACGTTGAAAGCATATGGCATTACGACTTGGAAAGATTTCTTCCCATCTGAGGATAAGTTAACACTGAAGGATTGGGGGGCAGCCTTTAACATGCCAGTGCCTTCCGATACCGAATACAACGTAACCTTCCAAAAAACACAGGATATTATTCGCAAACGTATTCCGGAAGCAATCTTGGCGAAGCCGGATCAATTTGACAGTCTCTATGACGGACTGCTTGCTGAACTGGATAAAGCAGGCGCAGTGGAGATGGAAAAACAATATACCGTCTGGATCAAAGATCGTGTATCCCTCTGGACAGGTAAAGATGTGAAATAAGTTTCAGTACAATATATCGATTGAAGCATATATTCTGATCAAAATTCATGAATAAGTTTCACTTAAATAAGACGTGGTATTCACAGGCCCCGAGCCTGTTATACAGATAAAACCTTCATAAATAGGGGAGATAGACAAATGAGAGGTAAAATGAAAGCCAGAATGACAGCTAAGACACCTAAGACGTTTGCAATGTTAATGTTGGCTAGTGCAATGTTGGTTACGGCTGGATGCGGTAACTCCGGTAGCAAAGAGACTACCGAATCCAGTGGTACCGACCCGATTACGATCTCGTTCTTTGGTGCGGACCCAAGTCCAACCTGGAACAACATGCAGGATACAGTGGGCAAAGAGATTACGAAGCAAACAGGCGTTACCATTGAAGCAGAGTATGATGTCAACAATGGCGGTGACCAGAAGGTTGCGCTGATGGCGGCCAGCGGCGATTATCCGGATATGATTTTTCCAAAAGGGAACTTGTCGAAGCTAGTGGATGCCGGAGCCATGGTTGACCTCACGGATCTGATTGAGAAGCATGCTCCCAACCTGAAAAAAATCTATGGTGATCAGATGAACCGTCTGAAATACAGCACCGAAGATCAAGCGATTTATACGATCCCGACCAACATGGGAGTAGATAACGTTGTCTTTGATGCTACGGGCGGATTCGAAATCCAGCAAAAGGTACTGAAAGAACTGGGTTACCCGGAAGTAAAAACACTGGAGGACTACGAAAATGTACTCCGTGCGTATTATGAAAAGCACCCTACTATCGACGGTCAGCCAACGATTCCACTGACGCTGAATGCGGATGATTGGAAAATCATGATCACCGTTACGAATCCGGCCTTCCAGGCAACAGGTGCACCGGACGATGGGGAGTATTATATCAATCCTGAGACGTATGAAGCGATGCTTCATTACAAACGTCCAGAGGAGAAAGAGTACTTCCGCTGGTTGAACAAAATGTACAACGAAGGTTTTCTGGACAAAGATACATTTGTGCAAAAAGATGACCAATACAAGTCCAAAATTGCCAGCGGCCGTGTTCTGGGTCTGATTGATCAGGAGTGGAACTATAGTGAAGCCGAGAATGCTCTGAAATCCGCAGGTAAGGATGACAGCACGTATGCTCACTTCTCCGTCTCACTGAACAAGGATATCGTAGACCATACGTTCCAGCCAACCGGCTTTGATGGATATGGCATCGGGATTACAACGTCAGCTAAGGATCCGGTTCGCATCATCAAGTTCATGGATTGGCTTGCATCCGAACAAGGTCAAGTCCTGAGAAACTGGGGAATTGAAAACGAGCATTACAAAGTAGAGGATGGCAAACGTGTCATTCCGCAGGATATTCAGGATCGCAAAGTAAATGATAACTCCGCTTTTACCAAAGAAACGGGAATTGGCATGTACAACATTTTCAGTGCCAGATACGGCGATGGTGTGAAGGATGCAACGGATAATTATTACACCACGAACTTCCCAGAGCAGATCCAGGCTGGATACACAGCGGCTGAGAAGGAAACGTTGAAAGCTTACGGCATTAAGACATGGAAAGATTTCTATCCTGCTGAAGACGATCTGAAGCTGAAAGAGTGGGGAGCAGCTTATAATATGCCCGTTCCTTCCGGCACAGATTACAGGGTGAAATTCCAAAAAACACAGGATATCGTACGCAAACGTATTCCGGAAGCCGTTCTGACTTCACCAGCGAACTTTGATACAACTTACGATGCATTCCTCGCTGAACTGGATAAAGCCGGTGCAGTGGAGATGGAGAAACAATACACGGAATGGATCAAAGACCGTGTATCTCTATGGACAGGGAAAAATGTGAAATAATACGGAGTTATTTTCCTTCATTCAAATTAAATTAGTTCAAAGAAGGCCCTCGCTTTGAGGGTCTTTTTGTATAAAACTGTGAGTAGAAGCATTGACGACATTTTTGAAATCGAATATAATCCTCTTATTGTAAGCACTTCCAGTACAACAAGAGATGAAGATTACGTTTTTAACGTGCGTTAGCCAGTAAAGAAATGAATTGGTTTTTATTTTTTTTATTTTCGAAAACGTTTTAGGAAACCAGTTTCGCTAATTGCTTCATTTCTGTTGAATTTTGGAGACAAATCAAAACCGAGGCGGAATGAGCCTTACATTCAAAACTATGAATTAGAATGACCGCCGGATATACGATCCGCGTGTCATCAGAGACGGAGGATTTTAGCCATGACCATTTTCCAATTCCCGCATGATTTCCGCTGGGGAACAGCAACTGCGTCCTATCAGATTGAAGGTGCAGCGCAAGAGGGAGGTCGCGGAGTATCCATCTGGGATACATTTGCGCGTACACCTGGTAAAGTATTTAACGGTGACAATGGTGACGTTGCTTGTGACAGCTACCACCGCTACGAAGAAGATATTGAACTGATGAAAAAGCTCGGCATCAACACATATCGTTTCTCTATTGCGTGGCCGCGCATTATTCCAGATGGAGATGGGGAGATCAACCGTGAAGGTCTGGACTTTTACCATCGTTTTGTGGATGCCCTGCTGGATGCTGGTATTGAACCGTTTCTCACACTGTATCACTGGGATCTGCCGCAGACGTTGGAGGATGACGGAGGCTGGGGAAATCGCAGAACGGTGGATGCGTTTGTCAAATATGCAGAAGTGATCTTCAAAGAGTTCTCGGGCAAAATCAACTTCTGGCTGACCTTCAATGAACCCTGGTGTATTGCATTTCTGTCCAATATGCTGGGCATTCATGCGCCAGGTAATAAAGACGTGCAAACGGCAATTAACGTGGCTCACGGCCTGCTCGTTGCACATGGTAAAGCGGTTCAGTCCTTCCGGCGTATGGGGATCACCGGTCAGATTGGTATCGCTCCCAACGTATGCTGGGCTGAACCTTACAGTAAGTCTCCTGAAGATCAGGCAGCATGTGACCGGGCGATTGCGCTGAATACGGATTGGTTCCTTGATCCTATTTATAAGGGGGCGTACCCACAATTTCTGGTGGACTGGTTTGCGGAGGCAGGAGCAACGGTGCCGATTCAAGAAGGAGATATGGAAATTATCGGAGAGCCGATCGATCTGCTGGGCATTAACTATTACACCATGGGAATTAACCGTTATAATCCGGAAGCTGGTGTGCTTCAATCTGAAGAAATGAATATGGGCTTGGTTAAAACGGACATCGGCTGGCCGGTGGAATCACGCGGTTTGTATGAATTCATGCATTACCTGCAAAAGTACGGAAACGTGGATGTATATATTACAGAGAATGGTGCCTGCATTAACGATGATCTGGAAAATGGCAAAATTAACGATGATCGCCGCATTTCTTATTATGAGCAGCATTTGGCTCAAATCCATCGCATTATCAATGACGGCATCAACCTCAAAGGGTACATGGCTTGGTCGCTAATGGATAATTATGAATGGGCTGAAGGTTACCGGATGCGCTTTGGTTTGGTGCACGTTGATTTTCGTTCACTTGTAAGAACGCCTAAGGAAAGTTTCTACTGGTATCAGAGCGTGATCAAGAACAATTGGTTGGAAACTCGGAACTAATTGGTTGTTTGGACAAAAACAAGTTCTTTCTATTATATATAGGCGGCTCTGTCGGACTTTTCCGACAGGTCGTCTTTTTCTTTTGTCACGAGTGAAAATTGAAGTTCCTAAAGCTTGTATATGTTTTGGCATTTATTTCTGTTATGAAAACCGAATTTTTGGGTTATAAGAAGTAAGAACAAATGACATTCATGTTTGTCAATATAATTAAAAGAAATAAAGTGTCCAAAATGAGAAATAAATTTGAACATTTCTTGACTAAAATTCATACTGATGTGGTATATTGGTATTAGGAAAGCACTTACAAAAAGGGAAAAGGAAGTGTTTACTATGGCATCTAAAACAGCAATGGTCAGCCAATTGGAGCGTAAAGATAAAAATATGCATCGTGCAGTCTTGACGATGACGGTTCTGGCATGGGTAGCACTCATCACTGGAGTTGTACTGTGCCTGATCAACTTGAATGACTTTAATGATCGCAATTTAGGTTTAATGGTTGGTATTGGTTTCCTTGTAGGTAGCGTATTTATCTACGTTATTGCCAAAGCGATTGGTCTGGTTCATACACGCCAGGAAGATGAAGGCGCAGATTAATTATAATCCAGCGCAAAATTGTCCATAATAAGACTGGAATATTCCTCGGAATCCAGTCAATAAAGCCCTTTGCGGATTCGTTGACATTAGTTCAACGGGACTGCAAAGGGTTTTGTTTTGTGACCTGGAGTGTAAAGATTACGATGTGCAAATATCAACCGATCAAGCGATTTGTGAGAAAAAATTCACACATTTGGGGTGTAAAATCGACAAATTTGTTAACAAGAATAAAAAAGTCGCTCGTTTCTGATATCTTTAGTAGGAAGAGAGTAGTATACTGATTTTTTAGTATTAGCGAATATTTAAGGAGAGGGGATCAAAATGAACAAGAAACCTAGGTCGCTTATCCGGATTATCATTCCGGTTGTCCTGACGTTGGTTACAATTGCATTGATTGTCTGGCCAATGCTGGCAGGCGGGCAGTATGTTGTTCTGGATCCGAAGGGGCCTATTGGCGCTGCACAGAAAGATTTGATTATTATTTCAACTCTCTTGTGTGCAATTGTCATCGTTCCTGTGTTGATTTTGTCTGCTGTAATCGTTTGGCGTTACCGCGACAAGCCAGACAACAAAAATGAGTACCAACCAAACTGGGCTCACAGTACAAAAGCGGAAGTCATCTGGTGGACGATTCCGATTGTTATCATCGGACTTTTGGCTATTGTAACTGTACGCTACACGTATGATCTGGAGCCTTCCAAGCCGCTGGCTCACGAGAAAGATCCAATTACGATTCAGGTATCTTCACTGGATTGGAAATGGTTGTTCCTCTATCCAGAGCAGGGCATTGCAACGGTTAACACGCTGAATATTCCTGCAGACCGGCCTGTGAAATTTGAGCTTACTGCGGATTCACCAATGAACTCGTTCTGGATTCCGCAATTGGGTGGACAAATTTACACGATGTCAGGAATGGCGATGACCCTGTACCTGCAAGCAGACCATGAGGGTAAATACTGGGGTTCGGGAGCGAACTTCACCGGTGAACACTTTGGGGAGATGCGTTTTGATGTTAATGCAACTTCGGACGAAGAGTTTGATAAATGGGTGAATGAAGTGAAACAACAATCCCAGCCAATGACACAAGATACGTATGATGCACTGGCTAAGCCTGGAACAAGTAACGTTGCTTATTACTCTGCCTTCCCTGAAGGTCTGTTCCAGAAAATCGTGACCAAGTATGTTGTTGACGGTAAAAGTGCTCACAGCAAGCATGAAGGTTCAAGCTCGAACGAGTCTGCTGCTGGAGACAAATCCTTGTCTGTACCGAAATTAAATACAAGTACGAACTAAAGATTCGAAAGGAGGCCCCCAATGTTAGAGAGATTAAAGGAGTTTGCATCTGAATTCTTCGTAACTGGTGATCCGTTGATCTACGGTGCGATGGTAGCGATCGGAATTACGATGATTACGATTGTAGCGGTGCTGACTTATTTTAAAAAATGGGGCTGGCTCTGGCGTAACTGGTTAACTACTGTCGATCACAAAAAGATCGGTATTATGTATATCATTGCTTCCATTATCATGTTGTTCCGTGGTGGTGTGGATGCATTGATGATGCGTCTGCAGCTGGCTATGCCTAATATGGATTTCTTACATCCAGAACACTATAATCAGGTCTTCACAACACATGGTACGATCATGATCCTGTTCATGGCGATGCCATTTATGTTCGGTTTGTTTAACGTCATTGTGCCGTTACAGATCGGAGCGAGGGACGTGGCATTCCCGTTCCTGAACGCACTGAGCTTCTGGTTATTCTTCCTGGGCGCAATGCTGTTCAACCTGTCCTTCGTCATCGGTGGTTCACCGGATGCAGGATGGCTGAGTTATCCGCCTCTATCGGAGCTGTCACACAGTCCGGGGGTAGGACAGAACTTCTATATATGGGGTATCCAGATATCGGGTATCGGTTCCCTGGCAACCGGTATCAACTTTATGGTTACCATCATTAAAATGCGTGCGCCAGGCATGAAATGGATGAAACTGCCGATGTTCACATGGTCGGTATTCTCCACTTGTATCATTATCTTGTTTGCATTCCCGATCTTGACCGTGACACTTGCGTTGCTCTTCCTCGACAGGTTTGCCGGGGCGCATTTCTTCACACTTGATCTGGGCGGCAACCCAATGATGTATATCAACTTGATCTGGATGTGGGGTCACCCTGAGGTATACATTGTCGTCTTGCCGGCATTTGGTGTGTTCTCCGAGATTGTAAGTACCTTCTCGAAGAAAAAACTGTTTGGTTACAAATCGATGGTATTCGCGATGTTGATCATCAGCTTCCTGTCCTTCTTCACATGGGCGCATCACTTCTTCACGATGGGTTCCGGAGCGGACGTGAATGCATTCTTCGCGGTTACAACGATGTTGATTGCTATCCCAACAGGGGTTAAGATATTTAACTGGCTGTTTACGATGTATCGAGGAAGGATTCGCATGGCCACTCCGATGATGTGGACACTTGCCTTTATCCCGTGCTTTATCGTCGGGGGTATGACAGGCGTTCTGTTATCCGTTGCTCCAGCTGACTTCCAGTTCCACAACAGTTACTTCCTGATTGCCCACTTCCACCAAGTATTGATCGGTGGCGTTGTCTTCGGATACTTCGCAGGTCTGTACTACTGGTGGCCAAAAATGTTCGGTTTCCAACTGGAAGAGAAACTGGGCAAATGGGCATTCTGGACTTGGAATATCGGTTTCTATGTCTGCTTCATGCCGCAGTATGCTGTCGGTCTGATGGGTATGACACGTCGTCTGAGCACATACGGCTGGGATACTGGCTGGTGGGAACTGAACTTCGTATCCACTATCGGGGCATTCCTGATGGGTGTCGGATTCCTGTTCCAGGTTGCACAAATTGCAGACGGTATTCGCAAATACAAAACACTCAAAGCTTCTGGCGATCCATGGGATGGTCGTACGCTCGAGTGGTCGATTCCTTCACCAGCTCCAGAGTACAACTTCGCTGTTACACCGCGCGGAGATGATATCGATGAGTGGTGGGAAGAGAAAGAACGTCGTGCGAAAGGCATTCATCCGCCTGAGCCTGTATATGAGCCAATTCATATGCCGAAGAATTCTTCCATTCCGTTCATCATGTCTGTCTTCTGGTTCGTAGCCGGTTTCGGCTTCGTCTTTGGATGGCTGTGGATGGCAATTCTCGGACTCGCTGGCGTGGGTATCTGCATGATTGCGCGTTCCTTCTCTTACGATACGGATTATTACATTCCGGTCGATGAGATCAAGCGTACCGAAGCGTCGTTAAGGGGGTCGGTATAGATGGCTCAAGCAGCCGCTAAGCACGGTGAGAATCATGCACACGGTCATGACCATGGCCACCATGATCCACAGGAAATGAAAATTCTCGGATTCTGGTTCTTCCTGATATCCGACGTAATCCTGTTCTCCGTATTGTTCGCAACCTTTATTGTGTTGCGTGACAATACGGCGGGCGGACCGATATTGTCCGATTTGATCAAAATGCCTGGTGTCATTGCTGAAACATTCCTCTTGCTCACAAGTTCATTTACGAGCGGACTTGCTGTTCTGGCCATGAACCAAGGCAAAGTGAAACAATTGATTAACTGGTTGATCGTTACAGCCGTTCTAGGCGCGGGTTTCCTCGCACTGGAAATTTATGAGTTTGTTGAGATGGTTCACGAAGGATTCAGCTACACAACAAGTGCAGCATCCGGCGCGTTCTTTACCCTCGTGGGTACTCACGGACTTCACGTATCGCTCGGTCTGATCTGGATGATCGGACTCATGTTCCAATTGAAAAAACGCGGTATTACCGATGTAACTCGCGGTAAAATCAACGTAATCAGCTTGTACTGGCACTTCTTGGACGTCGTATGGATTTTCCTCCTTACGATCGTCTATCTGATGGGGGTGATGTAGATGGCAGGACACAACGCACATGATTCCCATGGACACGAACAACATGGTTCATTGAAGTCCTATGTCGTCGGTTTCATTCTGTCCATCGTTCTGACCATCATTCCTCTGGTAGTGGTGCTGAACGACATGATGGGCAAAACAGGAACAATGGTTGTTATTCTCGGAACTGCAGCACTTCAGTTTGTGGTTCAACTCTTCTTCTTCATGCATATCCGTGAAACAGAGAAGCCTCGCTGGAATGTGATGGCCCTTATTTTCGGATTGCTGATGATGTTGACGATCGTCATTGGATCGATCTGGATCATGTTGAATAACGCAGTTGCGCATTAATAGGATTTAACGAGAACCTTCTTGTCTGGATTTCAGACGAGAAGGTTCTTTTTTTTTATTTTAGCGGAGGTGAACGTTAGGTTGAACAATGGTATTGGCCTGCATATGTGGTTACATAGAATATTTTTAATGTTACGATAGTGTATATTTGGGTTGTTGTTCCAGTTAAGGGATCGAAGTAGATATTATGAGGTGATGAGATGAAGATTTCGAAGAGAGTACGATGTCTATCTATGCTATGTATGGTCTTGGTTATATTATCTGCGTGCTCGCAACAAACCGAGAGCAACCCGATGGCGGGTGATGTTGAGCCTAGCCCTCCGGCGGTTGAAGTTTCTTTGCAGGAGGCGGAAGCCAGGGTTCCTTTTAAAATCAAGCAACCGGTCGTCCCGTTCGAAGTAACTGAACAATCCACTCGAATTCTAGAAACAAATGGAACATATGAAGCAGTGGAAATGACTTATGCAAATAGGGAAGAGGATTTAAATTTAATTTTGCTGATAACCAGCTCGAAGGTAGATACCCCTCCAAAAGGGAAAAAAGGTCAGAAGTTAACCAACGGTGCGCAGACATGGGATCAAGGAAATACAGAAGTGAGTTCCATATATTGGAGACATGAGGGGTTAACCTATGCTGTGGTATCCGGAAAAAACAATAATCTCGAACCGCTATATGATTACCCGACATTGCTAAAAATAGCCAACACGATTCGATAATTTGTACTATCCATAAAATAAGGGTACACAAAAGATACGAAATGAACTAAAATGAACATATATGAACTTTGAAAGATATTAATAAACAATACTCACAAGACGAAAGGGATGGATTACAGATGGAAAACCGTTATGCAGCACACCCGAATGAAGTGAAAACGTATGATACAGCTCGTTTGCGTGAGGAATTCCTCATGGAGCAATTGTTTGCGAAGGACGAACTGGTGACGGTGTACTCTCATGTGGATCGTTACATTGTCGGAACTGCGGTTACACAAAGCAAAGACATCACCCTTGAAGTAAACCTAAAAGATATCGGAACCGACTTTTTCCTGGAGCGCCGTGAAATCGGTATCATCAATGTGGGCGGACAAGGTACAGTAACAGCGGACGGAGAAGTGTATGAGATTGGAGCCAAAGAATGCCTCTACATCGGTAAAGGCGTTAAGGAAGTGGTATTCAAGAGCAACGGCACAGAGCAGGCGGCTCAGTTCTACTTTGTTTCTACACCAGCTCACCATACCTATCCAACGGTAAAAGCAACTCAAGAGCAAGCACAGCCGAACCACCTCGGCAGCATTGAAACTTCCAACGAACGTACCATCTATCGTTACATTCACCAAGGTGAAGGCGGAATCAAGAGCTGTCAGCTCGTTATGGGTATCACAGAACTGAACAAAGGTAACATGTGGAACACGATGCCAGCACATACACATAACCGTCGTTCCGAAGTGTACCTGTACTGGAACCTGCCTGAAGATGGCGTTGTATTCCATATGATGGGTGAGCCAACGGAAACACGTCATCTCGTTGTGCGTGATCGTCAGGCAATCATCTCTCCAAGCTGGTCCATTCACAGTGGTGTGGGCACAAGCAACTACACGTTCTGCTGGGCAATGGCTGGAGAAAACCAAACGTTCGAGGACATGGACGGCGTAGCGATGAAGGATCTGAAATAAGAACGAAATAGGAAGTTGATTAGATGAATCCATTGAAACGACATGAAAAGATCATGGAGGCTCTGCTGGAACGCCAAGAGGTCACGGTAAGTGACCTGAGCGAGCTGTTGCAGGTGACAGGCAAAACGGTGCGAGAGGATCTCGACAAGCTGGAGAGTATGGGATTGCTTGTGCGTGTACACGGCGGAGCCATGCTTGCTCAGAATGACCAATATGGTATTTTGAACAGCCGCGGGGCACTGGAGAAACACCAGTCCGAGAAAACCGAGATTGCAGAACGTGCTCTTGCGTACGTTAAACCTGGTGACATTGTAGCACTGGATGGTGGAAGCACGACGTTAGAGATGGCCAAGCGGCTCGACAACCAGCCGCTTACGGTGATCACAAGTGACTTGTACATCATTGCAGAGCTAACCAAAAAGGAGCAGGTGCGACTGGTCGTTCCCGGAGGAGCGCGTGTGCGTAATATGTTGGTAGGTGAAGATACAGCGGCGTTTATCTCCGGTCTGAACATTCACAAAGCCTTCATTTCTACAACGGCACTGCATCCGGAATTTGGATTGTCGATCTATACAGGGGATTTGGTTCCGCTGAAAAAAGCGATGATCGCTGCCGCGCAGCAAGTATTCGGCGTGGTGGATCATTACAAATTCGGGCAATTTGCACTCCGTACCTTCGCACAGTGCTCTGAACTGGATTATATCATCAGTGACCGGAAGCTGGACGAAGAGACAGCAGCTTTATACAGGCAGAGTGGTGTCAACGTGGATTACCAAAGTTAACTTCATGCACTTTTAACGGAATGAAATATCAAAATAAATAATGTTGTTATTTGCATATCAAAGACATGCGGAGGAATTGTTCATGAACCCATTTGATTTAAGCGGACAAGTTGCAATGGTGACTGGTACTTCAGGAGGACTTGGACAAGGGATGGCTGTTGGTCTCGCAGAAGCGGGAGCAGATGTGGTGCTCGTGTCTTACTCCAAACCGGCAGAGACGGCTAGTGCTATTGAAGCATTGGGACGCAAAGCGTATATCATCGAAGCTGATCTGAGCAAGGAAGAGGAACTGTCAGCTGTGTTTGAAAAAGCGCTCGCTTTTCAAGGCAGAATTGATATTCTCGTCAACAATGCCGGCATTATTCGCCGTACTCCGGCAGCGGATCACGCACATCAGGACTGGCATGACGTGATTGCTCTGAACTTGAACAGCGTGTTCTTCCTGAGCCAATTGGCAGGCAGACATATGATTGAACGTGGAAGCGGCAAAATCATTAACATCGCATCGATGCTTTCTTATCAAGGCGGCATTAATGTGCCGGGATATACGGCGAGTAAACATGGCGTTGCCGGGTTGACGAAGGCACTCGCCAACGAGTGGGCTGGCAAAGGCATTCAGATTAACGGCATTGCTCCAGGTTATATGGAAACCGATAATACAACCCAAATTCGTGCCGATGAGAATCGTTACCGCGACATTACAGCACGTATTCCAGCAGGTCGCTGGGGAACACCAGAGGATCTAAAAGGCCCGGTTGTGTTCCTGGCTTCTGCCGCATCGGATTATTTGAATGGTCACGTACTGAATGTAGACGGCGGTTGGATGGCGCGTTAATTCGTCTACTGAAGTCCGTTTTGCAGAAGGAGGCAATGAGATGAAACTTGGCATTCTAGCCCATACGTTTGGTAAACGGCCTACAGCTGAGCTGGCACAAATCATTGCGGATAACGGATTTAACTCCGTGCAGCTGGCACTTGCCAAAGCGTTGTCAGATATGGATTCTGCGAATGGCAAATTAAGCCCTGGATTTGCTAACGAGGTCGGAGAACAATTTGCAAGTCGCGGAGTAAAAATTGCCGTTCTGGGATGTTATATCAACCCAATTGATCCCGATCCTATTAGCCGGCGTGCAGATATTAACCGGTTCAAGGAACATCTGCGTTATGCCCGGGATTTTGGCTGCAGCATGGTTGCAACGGAAACAGGGGAACGAACCACATATCGGGATTCCCATCCGGACACATATGATGAGAAATCCTGGAGTGTTCTGAAAGATACGCTGGAGGAAATCACGGAGGAAGCCGAAAAATGGGGCGTACATGCCGCCATTGAACCGGTAGCGACTCATACGCTTCATACGCATGAACATATGACTCGTTTGTTTGAAGAGATTCCATCATCGAATCTGGGGATGTTGTTTGATCCGTGTAATCTGATCAAGCATCATCATACGGCAGATCAAGGCGCATTTCTGCGTGAAGTGATGGAGAAGTTATACGAGAAGATCATCGTCATTCATGCGAAGGATGTGGCGTTCAATGCACAGGGAGAGAAGTATAACCCTGTTCCTGGAGCGGGGATTCTGGACTATCCATTGTTCTTTGAATTGCTCAAAACGTATAAACCACACATTGATATCTCGCTTGAAGGTGTGAATGCAGAAGAGGCTGTACCTGCTGCCAAGCATCTGCGAGAGGTATGGCACTCTGTGAAGGTGTAATAACGAGAGAGTTGAACGACTAGTAGAGAATCGGTCAGCGGTCCGTTCCTCTAGCGGATGAAAAATGTTATGCTGAATGATGAAGCTACAAAAATGCAATGAGAGCTTAGTAGAAGTTCTAACGACGAATGAACTGAAAAACCTTTGCTACGGCAAAGGTTTTTTTAGTACAGCAAGATTGTATTTTACATATTTACATTTCTTATCGGAAAAATCGGAAATAACTCTTTTCAAAACCGACATCTTGTGAGAGAATATGGAAAACATAAGCCGCCATGATCAGACATCAGGAAGCCAGGAATTGAGAACAGGATGCACAAGAGTGCACATATCAAGGGAGGATTCAGTATTATGTCATACGAACGTGAGCTTTCATTTGAAACATTAGCTATTCATGCAGGTCAAGAGATTGACCCAACAACTCAATCAAGAGCTGTGCCTTTGTACCAGACAACATCTTATGGATTCCGTGATACGGAGCATGCTGCTAATCTGTTTGGTTTGAAAGAGTTTGGCAACATTTATACACGTCTGATGAATCCGACAACGGATGTATTTGAACAGCGGATTGCGGCACTGGAAGGTGGAGCAGGCGCATTGGCTACGGCTTCGGGCCAGGCAGCCATTACGTTCTCTTTGCTGAATATCGCCGGTGCTGGCGATGAGATTGTGTCCTCGGCAAGTTTGTATGGGGGTACGTATAACCTGTTCTCAACCACGCTGCCGAAATTAGGACTTGATGTGAAATTTGTAGATTCCAGCGATCCGGAGAACTTCCGTGAGGCAATTACGGAGAAAACAAAAGCGTTGTACGCTGAAACGATTGGTAACCCGAAAGGTAACGTACTTGATATTGAAGCCGTAGCAGCAATTGCCCATGAACATGGGATTCCACTGATCGTGGATAACACGTTCCCAAGCCCCTATTTGCTTCGTCCAATTGAACATGGAGCGGACATTGTCGTTCACTCGGCGACCAAGTTCATTGGCGGACATGGTACATCCATCGGTGGTGTGATCGTAGACAGCGGTAAATTTGACTGGAAAGCAAGCGGGAAATTCCCGGGATTGACTGAACCGGACCCAAGTTATAATGGGGTTGTGTATACGGAAGCCGTTGGCCCGATTGCTTATATTATTAAAGCACGTGTGCAGTTGCTGCGTGACTTGGGAGCGTCCATTTCACCATTTAACTCCTGGCTCTTGGTACAAGGTTTGGAGACATTGCATCTTCGCGTGGAACGTCATAGCAGCAACGCGCTGGCAGTTGCAGAGTATCTGGAGAAACATGAGGATGTCCTGTGGGTGAGTTATGCGGGTCTGCCAAGTCATCCATCCTATGAGCTTGCGCAGAAATATCTGCCAAGAGGACAAGGTGCAATCCTGACGTTTGGTATTAAAGGCGGCGTAGATGCAGGACGTAAATTGATCGAAAGTGTAAAATTGTTCTCTCACCTTGCCAACGTAGGTGACTCCAAGTCATTGATCATTCATCCGGCAAGCACAACACATGCCCAGTTGACGGAGGCAGAGCAAACAGCTGCTGGCGTTAATCCGGAATTGATCCGTCTGTCCATCGGTACAGAGAATGTTCAGGACATCATCTATGATCTGGAGCAAGCGATTAAAGCGAGCCAAGGTGCAAGTGTTGGCGCGTAAAAAGTAAGGGGTAATTGTAAGTGCATCAAAACATGTGAAATTGATTTGAGTGAGGTAACAGAATTAAGTGTTGTAAAAGAAAAGAAATAATTATGTACATTGAAGGCCGAAGTCGCGTTAGCGTGCTTTGGCCTTTTTGTGTGGGCAGTTTCTTGGTTTGAGAAGTTTTGTGGTTATTACCATGCAAACTAGCATGTCTTTGTTCAATTTGCCTAGTGGAAAGGGATAGGGGGAGGAGAAGATGAAGAAGAATTATATGTGTTAAAACCTACAAGAAATACCCATTTACAAATGAACAGCACAGGCATATAATTGAGCAAAAGTTGTATTGAGTAAAAATAATTGCATAAGTACAAAAATGATTATCATTCTCACTGGATTTTTGATCCGCTTAGAATGTAAAATCACCTCTAAACCATGCTGCTGCGGGATTCCCGCAGCAGCATGTGCCATTTTTAGGGCAATAACAATGGCTCTCATTCTCAATACAAAATCAACAAGCAGCATTATTACGCTCAAAACCATACGAAGGGAACGTGATTTATATGCAAGCGATACATCAGCCTTTACAAGGAAAGCAGCAAGCCAAGCAGAAGTCCGCCCAAACTCCTGGCCCCAACCGGGGGAAGAAACCGAACTTGCGCGCAATGCTGCAGAACAAAGAGATGCAGGCGGCGCTGGGCAGCGGCGTTATGATGCTGATTGCATGGGGCATTGCACCTTATTTTGCAACATTGTCTGTGATGCTCTACATCGCCGCTTATGCGATTGGTGGCTGGACGAAGGCGAAGGAAGGCATCGAAACGTTGGTTAAGGATCGTGATCTGGACGTTAATCTGCTGATGATTGCCGCATCACTCGGGGCAGCAACGATTGGTTACTGGAATGAAGGCGCGATGCTGATCTTTATTTTCGCACTTAGTGGGGCGTTGGAAAGTTACGCAACGGAGCGAAGTCACAAAGATATTTCCTCTTTGTTGGCACTTAAACCGGAGACCGCACTGCGGATCGAGGATGGACAAATGAATGTGGTGGCTATTGAGGATTTGAAGCTTGGAGATCTGCTGCTCGTGAAACCAGGCGAACTGATTCCTGCAGATGGTGTGGTCTATCGTGGGAGTTCTTTTATTAATCAATCGTCAATCACTGGGGAATCCATGCCAGTCGATAAGAGTGCAGGCGACGAAGTTTACGCAGGTACAGTAAACGGCGAAGGTGCTTTATATGTCGAGGTTACGAAGTCGGCTGAGGGCTCTCTATTCGGAAAAATCATTAAACTGGTGGAGGAAGCACAGGCCGAAGTGCCGGATTCCCAGCGTTTTATGGAACGTTTTGAAGGTATCTATGCACGAATTGTTGTAGGGGTTACAGTCCTGGTTATTATTGGAACACCGTTACTGTTGGGGTGGACGTGGAATGAAGCTTTTTACAAAGCGATGGTCTTTCTGGTGGTGGCATCACCTTGTGCTCTTGTATCGTCCATTATGCCCGTAATGCTGTCGGCGATGTCCAGTAGCGCACGCCGGGGCATTTTGTTCAAGGGTGGGGCACATATGGAGAATATCGCCCACACCAAGGTGGTTGCTTTTGATAAAACAGGTACACTCACGATGGGAACACCTCAAGTAACGGATATCCTGACTGCACCAAGCGTAAGCAGGGAACAGCTATTATCTGCGGTGGCCTCCGTTGAAAATCTCTCGATGCATCCTCTTGCCCGGGCGATTGTGGAGCAGGCTGGCAAAGAGAACTTATCTCTGCAAGAAGCAGAGCATGTGCAGTCCATTACAGGGCACGGCATTGAAGGAACGGTGAACGGTGCCGTATGGAAGATTGGACGACTGGATGGCACGCTATGGTCACAAATGATGCAAACGGCGGATGAGAGAGGAGCCACGGAAACAGTGGCTGTAACGCCAATTGGCGAATTGGAGAATGGAATAGCTGTGAAGTCCACAGCCGATGAAGTACCTGGAAACAGCGCGGCGGACTGGGAAGAGGTATCTACCCGACTGGAGCAGGAAGGCAAAACGATATCTGTGGTAACCGTCAATGGTGAGTTTGCGGGTTTGATTGCGATGCGAGATATGATCCGTCCACAGGCGGCTACAGCTGTGCAGAAACTGGAGAGTATGGGTGTAAAAGTAGCGATGTTAACGGGTGATCGTGCCCGTTCGGCTTCGGTCATTGCCGGTGAAACCGGGGTTAGTCTGGTCTATGCAGATTTGTTGCCTGAAGATAAGGTCAAACAGGTGCAAGCGCTCCGCGAGCAATATGGTCATGTGCTGATGGTTGGTGACGGGGTCAATGATGCGCCGGCACTTGCTGCTGCAACCGTTGGTATGGGTATGGGCTTGTCTGGAAGCGGAACGGCAATTGAGGTAGCGGATGCGGTACTTATGAACGATAACATCGAAGAGATTGCTTGGGTGATTGAGCAGGCTCGGCGGGCGGAACGCACGGTGAAGTATAATATGTGCTTCGCCATTACAGTTATTTTGGCGTTAATCGCAGGAAACTTCTTGCAAGATGTAGCTTTGCCACTTGGTGTGATTGGTCATGAAGGCAGTACCATTCTGGTGATTCTGAATGGACTTCGGCTGCTGAGATAAGGTTACCTATCATCGAAAAGTACGTAATGTGGCCATCCAGGTGCACCTTAGCTGGTCTGGCGGCTTCCGTTTGAACCTGTGGTCAGAGGGTAATAGTCGAAGAGACGAGATAACGTATCTTGCTAACGATAATTACGAATTACTATAAGGATAAGGGAGCTGTGAACAATGGGCCGTTACGTACAAGTAGAACCAAATGTAAAAGTATATGTTGAAGATATTGGTGAAGGGACTCCGGTACTCTTTTTGCACGGCTGGCCTGTCAATTATAAAATGTTTGAATACCAGTTGAATGTGCTGCCGAAGCACGGCATTCGGGCAATTGCGATGGATTTCAGAGGTTATGGCTTATCTGATAAGCCATCCACCGGATATGACTATGACCGCATGGCAGACGATGTGCGTGCTATTATCGATGATCTGAAGCTGACGGATGCTGTACTCGCTGGCTTCTCCATGGGTGGTGCCATCGCGGCACATTATATGGCGCGTCATCAGGGGCACGGAGTATCCAAGCTAGCCTTGTTGTCAGCAGCGGCACCTGTATTTACGCAGCGTGAAGGTTACCCGTACGGTCTGACGCCGGATGAGCTAAACGAGCAGATTATTGAGCCGATCTTCGCGGATCGTCCGAAGTTGCTGGACACATTCGGCGGGATGTTTTTTGCGAAGGAGCATAGCCAGCCATTCATGCAGTGGTTTCATGCACTCGGCATGGAAGCTTCGTCTTATGGTACGATCAGCAGTGCGATGGCGCTGAGGGATGAGGATTTGCGCGGAGAGTTGGAAACGATCCAGGTGCCTACAGCCATTTTCCACGGTAAAAAAGATGAAATCTGTCCGTTCGAATTCGCTGAGGAGATGCAAAAAGCGATCCCTTCGGCTGAAATGGTTGTGTTTGAAGAGAGTGGACACGGTGCTTTTTACGACGAGTTGGAAAAATACAATGCCGAGCTGATTCGATTTATTCAATCTTGATCGTGTGGATGAAAAGAATGAATTGAATGGCTTACAGATGATTTCAACAATTTCAGTAATTTCATGGAATCTTCATTTATGGCTAAATAAAGACCCGACTTCAGCTTGCGGCTGTTGTTCGGGTTCTTTTGGTTTTCCGTTAACATTGAGCAACTTCGTAGCTTAAGTTTCATTTAGAACAACTCAGTCAGCCCAATCATCGTAATCAGACCGAACAGGAACGAGATCGTAGCAGCTCGCGCATTGCCGTCACCGTGACTCTCGGGAATCAGCTCTTTGTAGACGATAAACATCATCGCGCCTGCCGCAAATGCAAGACCGTAAGGCACAAGGCCAGCCACCAGACTGCTCAATGTATACCCGATCATGGCCGTTATAATCTCTACAGCCCCGGTCAGTGTTGCAATGCCAAGCGCCTTGAAGCGGCCGATGTTCTGATTGACGAGAAAGAGAGCAACCAAGAAACCTTCGGGTGCATTTTGTAGTCCTATGGAAAAGGCGATCAGATTTCCTAGATTCTCATCCGTACTTGCATAACTTACACCGACAGACAATCCCTCCGGCAAGTTATGCATGGTGATGGCTGCGATAATCATGAAGGCTTTGCCTTCAATTTTGAAAGGCATCTTCTCTGGATTTTCCAGGTCTACGTGCGGTATTCGCATCTCCAGTATAAGTAGAACCAGGCTTCCGAGCATAATGCCAAAAGCGAGCACAAACATATTGGACTGCCCGAGCGCTTCGGGAATGAGATTATACACCGATGCCGAGGTCATAATGCCCGCTGCGTAAGCGAGCAGAATGTCGCGCAGACGATGTGATATTTTACGCATAAATAAAATCGGTACGGCTCCAAGTCCGGTAGACATGGCCGAAATAAAACTGCCTAGTAGAGCGTCATTCATGCTTCCAATTTCCCTCCTGATGAAGACTTCTTCATAATCGTTGCCGAGCATTGACACCGTACTTAAAAGAGATCATAATGAACAACAGATTAGAATGATTATAAATTAGAATTCCGCTTCTGCATAGGTAAAATGTCATGATCTACTCCGTTTGATGGACATGACATGGGCTATTCGTTTTAGTGTATGCAAAGGCTCGCGCTTTTGATGCCGGAGAACCTGATCTTTTTGCAGAACCTGGGGGAGGAACTATACATGTATAAATCAATTATTATCGGAACAGGCCCTGCAGGGCTGACAGCAGCAATCTACTTGGCACGTGCCAACCTGAGCCCACTTGTTATTGAAGGACCGCAACCTGGCGGACAGCTGACAACAACGACGGAAGTGGAGAACTTTCCGGGTTTCCCTGATGGCATCATGGGTCCTGAGTTGATGGATAACATGCGTAAGCAAGCAGAGCGTTTTGGCGCAGAATTCCGTACGGGCTGGGTAAACAACATCGACATGAGCGAGCGTCCATTTAAAATCCAAGTCGAAGGTATGGGCGAACTCGTATCTGAAACTTTGATCCTGTCTACAGGCGCATCTGCTAAATATCTGGGTATTCCAGGAGAAGAAACAAACGTAGGTCGCGGTGTCAGCACATGTGCGACATGTGACGGATTCTTCTTCCGCAACAAAGAGATTATCGTTATTGGTGGCGGCGATTCCGCGCTGGAAGAAGCAAGCTTCCTGTCCCGTTTCGGTTCCAAAGTAACCTTGGTGCACCGTCGTGAAGAGCTGCGTGGCTCCAAAATCATGCAAGATCGTGCACGTAGCAACGAAAAAGTGGAAATGGCACTAAACCGCACACCACTTGAAGTGATTGCTGGCGACAACGGCGTAACTGGCTTGAAAGTGCTCAACAACGCAACAGGTGAAGAAGAAATCATCCCGGCAAGCGGCGTATTCGTAGCGATTGGTCATACACCAAACACAGGTTTCCTTGGTGGTCAGATTACTACAGACGAGCATGGGTATATTTTGACTACACCAGGTACTTCTGAAACAAACATTCCAGGCGTATTCGCATGTGGTGACGTTCAGGATACACGTTACAAACAAGCAATTACAGCTGCAGGTAGCGGATGTATGGCTGCGATGGACACGGAGAAATTCATTGAAAGTCTGGAGCACAGTGCAGTAGCGTTGTAATTTGTAACCTTCTAAATAAACTGGATCACAATGTGAAGTCCGGTGTTTGAATAGTGCTTTATTAAGCGTATAAATAATTAACCGTATAAATCAAATAATTATTATGAGGTGAATCGAACATGGAAAACGTAATTGTATACACATCCACGAACTGCCCGAACTGCAAATCCGTCAAGTCGTTCTTGGCTGACAAAGGTATTGCTTATGAAGAGCGCAACATCGAAACAAGCGATGAGTTCGCACAACAAGTATGGGACATGGGTGTACGTGCCGTGCCTCTGACTGTTATCGGTGAACACCGTATTCTGGGCATGAACAAAACGCAATTTGCCAAAGCATTGGACGCTTAATTAACGCTTTGCTAGTATGTAAACTGGCTAAGTGGAGCGCGATGAGATTTGTATAGAGATTGTATTCAAAAGCTGTACAAAAATCTGTATGCGCATATAAGAACTAAGCTATTCCGGTTCGCGCGAGCCGTTTGAATATAGAAGTATGATTGGGAAGAGGCCGTACCGTTTAAGGTACGGTCTTTTTAATTTTTCCGATGTTGGAACAATTGGAGAAAAACAAAAAGAAGACGCGTAAGGCAACGTCTAGACTTAAGGACATTGCGCATAAGCGTCTCCTTTTTTGTCGGAGAAACATCATTTGCTTGTGAGTACAGAAGTGCATTCAGGCGTAGAGAAGTTTCTGCTAGAAAAAAATACTCATAAACGTCTGAAATACGACATACACCAGTAAACCTGACAGCATGTACATGATACCAGCCTTCTTTTTGCTCTGAAAAAATCGGAGTATGCCCAGGCTGAACAGCGGCGCAAGCACAATCAGGAACAGGAGTACGGTGACAAACACTGGCGCCGAGATATCTGATGTATCCACATAGGTCACGAGTTTTCACTCCGTTTCATTATCGGATAACACAGCAACGAGAGCGCTGCCATGACAAAAATCACATAGTAACATTATACCTCTGGATTTCTTTAACAAAAAGGGAGGAAATGGGGCGAAATCTTGTCAATTTTATATATTTTTAGCTTAATATTAAACAGAGACGCGTACATTGCCTAAAAACTGGGATATTGCCGAATAAGCAGCACCAATCCGGGTTGAACGACTGCCGAGCCCGGCCCATTCCACTTGCAAACTTCGACGGTGATAAGGCAACGTGCGTTCCTCTACCACCTGTTTGAGTGCCGATTCGATCCATGGTTTCGCCTCCGAAAGCGGCCCACCAATAATAATGCGTTCGGGATTAAAGCTGTTGACGATGTTGGTAATACCAACGCCGAGCTTGCGTCCGATGGTATTGTATAAGGTTAACACAGCTTCGTGTCCATCCTGAGCATGTTCAATCAGTTCCTTGGTTGTATGCGCAGGAAGGTGCTGCTGATCCGGATGCTCGTATACTTTTTCCGAAGCATATAACTCCCAGCATCCCCGATTACCGCAAGAACAAGACAGACCCTCTGCTTCAATGGACATATGTCCGGTCTCGCCAGCGTAACCCCAGGCACCCTTATATAATTCACCATCAACCATAATGCCTGAACCAATCCCGATGCCTGCACTGATATAGATCAGATGACGTACGCCAACCCCTGCGCCAAAATTCAGTTCGCCTCGCGCTCCTGCATTGGCCTCGTTATCAATCGTGACAGGAAGTTTGAAACGTTCTTCCATCATGGCTCGCAAGGGTACCATTTCCCATTCCAAGTTGGGTGCAAACAGCACGGTTCCACCCTCATCCACCATGCCTGGAACGCCAATACCAATACCGATTACGCCATGTGGAGAAGAGGGAGCTTGCTCAATCAGATAATCTGCAGCCCGTTTTAATTGTTCAAATACAGATGCTGCATCCTGCTGCTTCAGGTCAACCGCATAGTCGGCAACAATGTGGCCTTCAAGGTCGGTAAGCACACCCTTCAAACGGGCCACGCTCAGCTCCAGACCAACTGCATATCCAGCCGTACCTCGAAAAAGCAGCATCAGAGGTTTGCGTCCACCGCTGGATTCTCCTGGCCCAATCTCTTGCACCAACTCATCGCTGATTAGATCCGCCACCAGATTGGAAACCGTTGCTTTGTTGAGACCGGTCACTTCGGACAATTTGGCGCGGGAAAGGGGGGCGTGACGGCGGATCGTATCCAGTACGATCGACTTATTTATTTTTTTGACCAGCATCTGGTCTCCGGTAATTTTCATATGGCTAAGGCACTCCTATTCTTTGTAACAAAGGATTTCAGTATATCCGCTAAGAAGCTATTCGACTATTATAGCGTAAACGAACAAGGAAAAAACAATTTTATTTTTACTTTGTTTAACCGATAGACAAAGTAAAATTGATGTGTTAGGATAACGGTGTAAACGATTTCTTTTAAAACTATATTCAAAACTATTGAGGAGGCAATTTACAACATGGCCTATTTTGAATCCGTTAATAAAGTCGCATTCGAAGGTAAAGATTCCAAGAATCCATTTGCTTTTAAACATTATAATCCGCAAGAAGTAGTCGCTGGCAAAACGATGGAAGAGCACTTACGTTTTGGTATGGCATATTGGCACACATTGACAGCAGGTGGTAGTGATCCGTTCGGTGCTGAAACAGCAGTACGTTCATGGGATAGCTACTCCGGTTTGGATAAAGCGAAAGTTCGTGTGGAAGCAGCTTTTGAATTCATGGAAAAAATGAACCTGCCTTACTACTGTTTCCACGATGTAGACGTGGCTCCAGAAGGCACAACACTGCGTGAATTCTACAGCAACATCGATACGATTGTTGATTTGCTGGAAGAGCACATGAAAGCAAGCGGCAAAAAACTGCTTTGGAATACGGCTAACATGTTCTCTAACCCACGTTTCATGTTTGGTGCGGCTTCCACATGTAATGCTGATGTATATGCTCACGCTGCAGCTCAGATCAAAAAAGGTCTGGAAGTAGGTAAACGTCTCGGTGCAGAAAACTATGTATTCTGGGGCGGCCGTGAAGGATATGACACATTGCTGAACACGGATATGCAACTGGAGCAAGACAACATTGCGCGTATGTTCCATATGGCTGTTGATTATGCGAAGGAAATCGGCTTTGAGGCTCAATTCCTGATTGAGCCTAAACCAAAAGAGCCAACGAAACACCAATATGACTTTGATGCGGCAACTTGCATTGCATTCTTGCAAAAATATGATCTCGACAAACAGTTCAAGCTGAATTTAGAAGCAAACCATGCAACGCTGGCAGGTCATACATTTGATCATGAAATCCGGGTAGCACGTATCAATGGCATGCTCGGTTCCCTGGATGCAAACCAAGGCGACTTGTTGATTGGCTGGGATACGGACGAGTTTCCGGTTGATATGTATGACGCCACGTTGACGATGTATGAAGTGTTGAAAAACGGTGGTTTGGGTAAAGGCGGCGTGAACTTCGATGCTAAAGTTCGTCGTGGCTCCTTCGAACCTGAGGATCTGTTCCTTGCTCATATCGCGGGTATGGATACGTATGCGAAAGGTCTGAAAGTCGCTTCCAAGCTGATCGAAGATCGCGTATTCGATGAGTTTATCGAGCAACGTTACAGCAGCTTCAACGAAGGCATCGGTGCAGATGTCCTGGCAGGTAAGGCAACACTTGCTTCCCTCGCTGAGTATGCATTGAACAACGAAAACCCACGCAAAAACCAATCCGGACGTCAGGAATTGCTGAGAGCAAAACTCAACCAATACATCCTGGCTGACTAACATCAGTCTTAGAGGAATCAACCCTCTACCTACTCGGTACAAGCATATCTTGTCTTGTACCTTGGACGTTGAATAAGCGTGACATTCAAACCGTCCCCGCTTTCCTCTGGGAAGGCGGGGACGGTTTGTTGTCATTGATAGCCCAAGTTGCCCCAAACGAGTACGGTTGTACCGATCGAAGGCAACGTTACAAAGGGCATGCAGAAACGGAGTAAGCAGAAAGGACCCGGAGAACAAAGCGCTCGCATTTACAACCGGATTTCACCCTTGAAAAGGGAGGAGTGAGGAAATCCGGGGGTAAGGGCGATCGCAGGGTTTTCTGCTCACGGAGTGACCTTCCATGCCCATCTAAGGTTTCAATCCTGTATAAACGAAAGGAGTATACTTATGAGTTACGTAATTGGCGTCGATCTCGGAACGAGCGCGGTCAAAACCGTTTTGGTCAATCGCGAAGGCAAAGTGGCATTTGAAGCATCGGAGGCCTATCCGCTGTACCAGCCTAAGGCTGGATATAGTGAACAAAATCCAGAGGATTGGGTGGAGCAGACCATCGTGTCGCTTCGCAAGCTTCTGGAGGTATCAGGCGTGCAGCCTTCCGAAATCGAAGGATTGAGCTTCTCCGGGCAGATGCACGGGCTGGTACTGGTGGATGCAGAGGGCAAACCACTGCGTAATGCCATCCTGTGGAATGATACCCGAACGACAGCACAGTGCCGCCGGATCGAGAAAGTATTGGATAGCAAGTTACTTACCATTGCCCGGAACCGAGCGTTAGAGGGGTTTACACTACCTAAAATATTATGGGTACAGGAAAATGAACCCGAATTGCTGGAACAAGCGGCCTTGTTCCTGTTGCCCAAAGACTACGTCCGTTTTCGCCTGACAGGTGACTACGCCATGGATTATTCCGATGCAGCGGGAACATTACTGCTGGATGTGGCAGGCAAACAGTGGAGCACGGAGATTGCGTCGGCATTTAATCTTAAAATGTCCCTTTGTCCGCGCCTGGTTGAATCCTTCGACGAAGTGGGCACACTACTACCTGAGATTGCAGAGCAAACAGGCTTGGCGCCAGCAACCAAAGTATTTGCTGGTGGCGCGGACAATGCCTGCGGTGCGATTGGTGCGGGCATTCTGAGTGAAGGACAGACGATGTGCAGCATCGGTACGTCCGGGGTTGTACTCTCGTACGAAGAACGGAAAGACCTGGATTTCGAAGGGAAAGTGCACTTTTTTAATCATGGGGAGAAAGATGCCTTCTATATTATGGGGGTAACACTGGCGGCAGGATATAGCCTCTCCTGGTTTAAAGACACCTTCGCAGCGGACAAATCATTCGATGTGCTTTTGCAGGGTATTGACCAGATTCCGGCAGGTAGCAACGGTCTGCTGTTCACGCCATACATCGTCGGGGAGCGTACGCCTCACCCTGATGCGAACATCCGCGGCAGTTTTATCGGTATGGATGCCGGGCATAAGCTGGAGCACTTCGGGCGTGCGGTCATGGAAGGCATCACATTCTCACTGCGTGAGTCGATTGATATTTTGCGTGGCGCGGGCAAGACGGTTAACGAGGTTATCTCAATTGGTGGCGGAGCCAAAAACGAAGCTTGGCTACAGATGCAAGCCGACATTTTCAATGCAACAATTGTGAAGCTGGAGAGCGAACAAGGCCCGGCGATGGGCGCGGCGATGCTTGCGGCTTATGGCAGTGGCTGGTTTCCGACGATGCAAGAGTGTGCCACTGCATTTATTCGTCCAGCGAAGTCCTACGTACCGAACCCGGAGACAGTTGCGGTATATGATGGTTTGTTTGCCCTCTATCAAGAGGTGTATGGACAGACACGCGGTTTGAATGATCGTCTGGCGGCGTACCGTTAAAGCAGAATGGGGTGCCGGCATTAATCGATATTCAGGAGCAATTCTATAGAAATATTCAGTTAGGTAAAATAAACATTGGAGAAGCGTTCGCCAAGCGAGTGCTTCTTTTTGTGATGTGTAAAATCTAACTCCAAGGATGTACCCTGCATAACCCGATTCCAGCCTAGCATAGATTGGAAATAGAGCGTTCGGGTCTATCAAAGAAACAGGAAACGTGGGGGTGAGGAGTTGGAGAAACATAAGCAAGAACAAGAGCAAGAGCAGCTAGCAAGAAAGAGACCGCATATCACCTTGTCGATGATTGTACGCAATGAAGAGCAGCGATATCTCAGACAGGCACTTGAGACACATCGTCCATGGATTGATCGGGCTGTCATCATTGATGACGGAAGCACGGATGGAACGGCTGCCATGTGCAGAGAACTTTTACAAGGTATCCCCCTTGTGTTAGTGGAGAATCCGGTCTCTCTTTTTTCCGATGAGGTGAGTCTGAGAAAGCAGCAATGGGAAGAAACGATTGCAACCAACCCGGAGTGGATTCTCAATCTGGATGCAGACGAGATTTTAACGCCGGATTTTGGGGTCTTGCGTGATAAAATGTTAAGCGGATCAGAAGAAGCGATTTATTTCCGTTTGTTTGATATGTGGAGTGAGACAGCGTACCGGGAAGATACCTTTTGGCAGGCACATGTGTATTATCGTGCATTCCTCGTCAGATATCGTCCCGGGATGGTCTGCGAATGGAAGGAAACACCTCAGCACTGCGGCCGATTCCCAATAAGTATTCAGCATCTGCCTTATGCCTGTCATGAACCACGTGTGAAGCATTATGGCTGGGCGAGAGAGGAAGATCGTGTTCGCAAATATCGGAGATACCAATCACTTGATCCCGATGCCCGGTATGGCTGGAAAGAGCAGTATGAATCGATATTGGATGCGGAGCCGCGGCTTATTGTATGGTTGGATTAACGGGAAGGGAGTGAGCTTATGAAGAAAGAGCAGAAGGGAGAACCACAGCTGCAGCAAAAGCAGGAGGACACTGTACCAGGTATCCGAGAGCATATTCTGGTTGCTAGCCCCGTACGGCAGACAGCAGCTATTCTGAATGAATTTTTGGATTCCCTGCAAAGGCTGGAACGAACGACGGTCCATACGGACTATTTGTTTGTAGATGACAATGAGGAAGAAGCCTCTTCCCAAATGCTGCATGATTTTGTACTTCAACATCACGGTACAGTGATTCATGCTCGTGATCTCAATGATATAGAGAGTACAGACGAGCGGAATCAAGGGAACTATAACAAGGATGAAGGAGGACACTATTGGCAGAACGAGCAGGTATGGCGAGTCGCCAGGTTGAAAAATAACATTTTAGAGTACGCCCGTAAGCATAATTATAATGCCGTGTTCTTGGTCGATTCCGATCTGGTACTACACCCGCGAACTCTTGAACAGCTTGCCCATAGCGGGAAAGAGATCATCTCCAATATTTTCTGGACTCGCTGGCAGCCGGGAACCAAGGAGATGCCGCAGGTATGGCTTCAGGATGAATATTCTCTCTATCGTCGTGGTGGTTCCGCTCTTGAGGGAGGAGAGGTGGAAGACGAGGATGCACAAACGAGTGCTTTCCTCAATCAGCTGCGTATTCCGGGGTGTTATGAAGTAGGCGGGTTAGGTGCCTGTACACTGATTCGGCAGTCTGTGCTTGCTGCGGGAGTGAATTTTGACCGCATTCCCAATGTGTCCTTTTGGGGAGAGGATCGTCATTTCTGTATTCGTGCTCAGGCGTATGGGTTTCAACTGTTTGTAGATACCCACCATCCTGCCTATCACATCTATCGTTTGTCTGAATTGCCGGGAGCAGCGGCCTATAACCGCAGAATTCGACGAGGCGAAGAAGCAATTAGCATTACCTTATGTATGATTGTGAAAAATGAAGAAACCTCCCTCGCCAGATGCCTAGACTCGGTAAAAGGTATTGCCGATGAGATCGTCATCGTGGATACAGGTTCCACGGATCGTACACGAGAGATCGCGGCTCAGTATACGGATTGTATTTTCGATTTTGAGTGGGTGGACGATTTTGCTGCGGCACGGAATTTTGCCTTTGATCAGGCATCCAGCGAATATATATTGTGGCTCGATGCGGATGATGTGTTTGAACCGGAGGATCGTGCCAAGCTTATTACACTGAAACGGTCTCTTAATCCCGAAGTGGACAGTGTCACGATGGACTATCATCTCTCATTCACACCTGAGGGCAAGGTCGCGTACAGTTTGCGGCGGAATCGTCTGGTGAGACGTGATCGTCAGTTTCGCTGGATTGGGGCAGTACATGAATACCTGGCTGTAGCAGGCAATTTGCTGCATAGTGATGTAGCTGTAACTCACAAGAAAGATAAGGTACACACGGATCGCAATCTGCGAATTTATCGTAAACGGGAGCAGGCAGGTGAAGAGTTTTCGCCCCGTGATCTTTATTATTTCGGCAATGAACTGAAAGACCATGCTCGTCATGAAGAAGCCATAACGTATTACGAGAAATTTCTGGATACCGGACTGGGGTGGGTGGAAGATCGGATTGCAGCCTGCCAAAAAATAGCGGATTGCGAGTCTGTACTGAAACGCCCGGAACGCGAAGCGGCAGCGTTGTTTCGGGCCTTTGCCTATGATCTGCCGAGAGCCGAGGTATGTTGCCGTCTCGGGGGTTATTTTGCCGAAAGAGAAGATTACCGCCAAGGGGTGTTCTGGTACGAACAGGCTACTAAGGCTATTCGTCCGGCTGATCCGATGGTTGTACTGAATGAAGCTGCATGGACCTGGATGCCCCATCTGCAGTTATGTGTATGTTATGATCGAATGGGCAACCGCGCAAAAGCGAAAGAGCACAACGATATTGCACTGGCCTATCATCCAACACATCCAAGCATGTTATATAACGATCGTTACTTTAAAGATTTGGAGATACAGGCTGTGCGGGAAAATGCATAAAGTATAGCTTAATGCTTTAATAGCGATATATGATCAGCACGTTAGTTCACGTAAAGCACGCAAAGCATATAATGCACGTAAAATGTTGCGTTTGAAGCTGCTCTTTTTCATAAAACTAGAATAAATCCTAAGGTAAAAGAATCTATCTCTTCGCGATGAAGAGGCTTTTTGTATCTATTTTAAAAAACCAAAATGAAGGCAAATGTTCATCATGCACCGTTGAAACGAGTGGCGAGCCAGGCAGTGTCCATAATGCCCAAAGCTCTAACGATCCTAGGGAACCCTATTTGATCATTGTTTGCAGTACTTTGCAGTACTTTGAGGTACCTGGGTAATTGGCCCGGACTTTATTCTAACGATCACAGGAGAGCTTATTTCAAGGTTTTTTGAGGGTTTGAGAATCTAACGATCTCCACAGACGCTATTTCGGCAAAAATGCACATCATGGGGCAAAACCATCACTAATTTGAGTATATAAGCTCTCTGGTGATCGTTAGAAAATAAAAAGTGGCAAATCAGGCTAAATAAGCTCTCTGGTGATCGTTAGAAAATGTGATGTTATGCCTAAACCAATCGGAGCTAGTAATTGCAATGACAAAATGAAAATGCCCTGATGCCCTGATCTCTTGGTCATTCTGTCACCACGCGGAGACTCATTGTTATTTTGTTCACAATCAATATATTCACAATCACTATGTTTACAATCGCTATTATGGAGTAAATATATTTCGTCCGGGGGAGCCTAATGCATTACAATAGAATTTAACGGAAAAGCGGTGAACACCATGAGGGGGTTCGCAGTGCGTGCAGCTCCCAGGACGCAGTGCCCTGCTTCATGACAAGGGTGTTCCCGGCTGCCGAATCTGAACGATGCAAGGGGAAGTGAATGAATATGAACCTGACCGAAGTATTATTGGAATCGAGACTGGTCGCGATCGTGCGAGGCATAAGCCGGGAAGCAGCGGTGACGGCCGGACAGGGCATGACTGACGGAGGTATTCGTCTGATGGAAGTGACGCTGAATACACCGAATGCTCATCAGATCATTGCAGACTGGCGCGAACGTCATGATAGACAAGCCTATGTTGGGGCAGGGACGGTACTCAATGTGAGCATGGCGAAGGAAGCCGTGGCCGCAGGGGCACAATTTTTGGTATCCCCCAATGTCGATCTGTCTGTCATTGAATATGCTGTAGAACACGGTGTAGAGATTTGGCCCGGGGCCATGACACCAACGGAGATTGTAGCTGCGTATGAAGCAGGGGCAGGGGCTGTTAAGCTGTTTCCGATGGCCAGTCTCGGTATTCCTTACTTGCGTGAGATCAAGGCACCTCTCGATCATATCCCCCTGCTTGCAACGGGTGGAGCGACGCTAGAAAACATTGCTGCCTATTATGAGGCAGGTGCAGCCGCGGTAGGCTTGGGTAGTGCTCTTTTGCCAAAAGAAGCCTTAGCAACGGGAGATAGCACGCAAATTGCAGCTCGCGCACAGGCATTCGTAAAAGCCGCTAATACGAGAACAGACGAATAAGCGAACAGGACCGGATAGGGGAAAGTGAAGAAAGCGAACCGATCCAAAGGTTTGATTTCTAGGGCGTGTCTGAAAACGCTAAAGAAAGCAGATTTTGCCGAATTTTCGTTCCAAGCAAGGAAGTTTTCCGCAGGCGTGCCGTGGCACGTCAAGGGAAAGTGACGTAGCAGGGGGCGAAAAGGGGGTAAAAGATGCACTTCAGCAGGTTTCAAGACACGTCCTAGTAAAGTGAAGGCAAATTAATAACAATGGGTGTATATAAAAGAGCTATATGTGGTTAATCTTTATTACAAAAAAAGAGATCATTTAATGTGCAGTTGATCATGTTATCGTATGATGAGCATATGTCAGTAGCCAGAGAGGAGAGAGGCCTTGTGAAAGCGAGAACGATGATAGGTGGTATGTTGGCAGTGGCAGCAGTAACTGCAGGAGGATTATGGCAGGCTGCAGTAAAAAGTCAGACGCCCAAAAAAATACCCATTACCTTGACGCCGCCGATGCCCTTCGAGGATATCACCTTTGAGAGTGGAGGGGGACAGGTGCAAGGCTGGTTTATTCCAGCGAGTCCCGATGTTCCAAAACCTTGGCCGCTCGTCATAATCGCACATGGCTGGGGTTCTAACCGCTCTCGTGTACTGCGATATGCACGCCCGATCTGGGAAGCTGGATATGCGCTGTTCATGTATGATGTGCGCAGTCATGGCGCCAGTGATGAAGTACGCGCTGCATCAGCCTATCTGTTCAGGGATGATCTGCTGGCTGCGCTGGCGTATGTATCGGGCAGATCTGAGGTTGACCCGAAAGCCATCGGTGTTTTGGGGCATTCTCTCGGTGGACTGGGGACGATTCTTGCATTAACAGAAAGCATTCCAGTTTCGGCGGTGGTCACTGATTCCATGCCATCCCAGTTTCAGGTGATCGTCAGTTCGGAACTAAGACGTCGGCGTTTACCTCTATTCCCGCTGGCTCAGTTGATCCCTCGAATTTGGTTTTGGCGGCTGGGTGAGTCCTTGAAGACGTATCAGCAGAATGATGCGGTAATGATGCTGAATGAGCGGCGAAGAGGCATGCAATTGCCACTATTGATGGTACACTCCAAAGGAGATAATTTCATTCCGCCTAGTGAACTGGAACATTTTATGTCCAAGGCTGACCCGCCCGTAGAACATCTTTGGGTCAACAGCGAAGGTCATAGCTGCTCCGAGGAAGACCCCGCTTTCTGGGAAACCGTTATTCCGTTCTTGAAAACACATGTTTGTTCTACTTCAGATTCTAGTGCACATGACGGAGCTGCATCAGAGCAGGAAGAAACAGATCTGCATCATAGAACAGGTTGATAGAGATAGACGCCAACTGGATTGGCGTTTTTTTGTTGTTTCTTTACATTATACAAAAATTCACAATTGTAAAATCACCCGGAAAACAGCGATTAAAAAGGAAGCTTATGGTATCATAGATTAGAATGGCAATATTCATGCAAAAGTATTCATCATGCATTCTGCATGAAATTGAAGGGAGAGGTAACCATTTTGAGTTGGGATTGGAACATGAACACACGACTTAAAACGTTCACAGCCAAAGCCGCAGCAACAGCAATGGCAACATTACTGTTTACAACACAAGTACCGGGTTTGACGGGGGGTGCATCCGCTGCTCAGGCGGAAGCTGGCTCAGTGAACGAAACAGTGTCGGGGGAAAATGATCAACTAGACGTAACAAGCAAGGACGTGCCGGAAGGGGCAAAAATCTCATCCAGGCAAGCCGCTGACAATATATTAAAGCTTTTTCCGGTATTAAAAAAAGCGACCATTTCGTCTGCCAATTTTGATGTAACCAATTCCTATCCGCCGCCGGATTATAAGGCATGGGATATTGGATTCCAAATGGTACAAGGCAATCACTCCATGGGTTTCAGCGCAAGTGTACATGCAGGTACTGGGGAAGTGCTTAGCGTACATCTACCATCCGAATTTGTGGAGAGCCAGCTACCATCGGCAGCCGATGTCCAACTGACCAAGGAAGAAGCAGAGAAAACCGCTTTGGAACTATTGCATCAGGCGATTCCTGGACTTAAGGAAGGACAGTACGTGCCGCTAGGAGAGCAATATTCACCCATGGAGCAGCAAGCGCTGTTTGGCCGCACTCAATATCAATTTGTCTATAACCTGAAACAGGACGGGGTCATTTCGGATGCAGAGACAGTCTACATAAGTGTGGATGAGAGAGGACAGGCGACGTCGTATTCACGATCCACCATTTCAGCGAAATATCCTTCCTCCAAGCCGAAGGCTTCGGAAGAACAAGCCAGAAAAGTGTTTGAGGATGGGTTTGATGTGGAACTGGCATATATATCCAAAGAGAATTTGTCTTCCAGACAGGTGCAGCAATACGTTCTCGGTTATTTACCCAAAGGTGATAGTATGGGGGCGATTAACGCTAATACGTTAGACCGAATTGACGTGCTGACCGGAAAAGCCGTGGACAAGAGCAACTCACCGCATCATAAAAAAGTGACAGGCAATGTGCCAGCGTTTACCGCAGCCAGCGGGCAGCGCTTAAATGTACAACAGGCCGTGGAGCGAGTTGCAGCGAGCTTTGACATTCCCAAGGATTACAAACTCGAGCACAGTCAATTAACCAAAGGTTACTATGGCAATGGGAACAATCAAGTATGGAGTCTGAGCTGGAGCAACCGGAATGCAAACATATCCTATATGTTCATGCGTGATATTTCGGCTCAGGTCGATGCGGTTACAGGACAGGTCTACAGCTACAACATGATGCAACGGGTTGGACCAGAGATGATACAGAAACAGCCTTCTCAAGAGAAGGAGAGTAAGACAGTTACTCTACAACAGGCTGAGAAGCTGGCGATGAATACGATCATTGCCACTGTGCCGCAAGCAAAAGAGCAGTATCAACTGGCCAGCATCATTGAAATAGACGACGCTCGTACATTTGTGTTTCAGCGTTATGTGAATGGAATTCGGGTTCAGGACGACACGGCACAAGTACAGGTGAAGAACAACGGGAACATTCCCGAATTTTATACACGCTTGGCGGCATCACCTGAACAACTTCCGATAGATACCAAACCTGCAATCCGCTACGAAGAAGCCAAGGAGCTTTATTTGAAGAAATATACGTTAACGTTGAATTATGCCCGTTACGGTGGATATGGCTTGGGTTCAAGTGAACCTGCACCTGTCGGAGTGAATTTGGCTTACGTACCTGTGAGCGGCAAGAAATCTCTCTATAATTTGAACGAACTGCTGGATGCGAGTACAGGTCAATGGTTCTTCATGTACGGTGTGAACCATGCAGAATCTCAGGTAGAACCAACAGATATTGCGGGTCACGTTGCTGAATCAGCCTTGCGTAACATGACAAAGCATAAGGTATTACTGGTCGATGAGCAGGAGCGTGTGTTACCTGATCGGGTCATTACCCGTGGAGATTGGTTTAACTATCTGGCAAGAGCGATTAATCCGAACATGGATATGTATTATAGCAGTGATAGCAATGACAAACTTTTTGCTGATGTGACGATAGAGAGTCCGTATTACAAGGCAGTGAAGGTCCTTATGGATCAACGCTGGATTGGTGGTGCTGACCCTGAAAAGCAGTTAAAACCAGAAGAAGAAATGACACGTGAGGAATTGGCTGTAGTGCTGATGCGAATTCTGCGTTATGAGAAGCTCGCCGGATTCTATATGCAGCCTTCCGATTTGCCTAACATTGCAGATGCGAGTGCGATCAACAATAAGGGAGCCGTTTCCCTAAGCCTGAAGCTTGGCTTGTTACCTTCTATTGAGGGTAGGTTCATGCCTGCACGCAAAGTAACGGTGGCTGAAGCCTCTCAAGTATTGGAACGACTTGCGAAGTTGCAGGGCAAGACGGACACGTTTATGAGTGGCAGCCGACTTTATTAATTCCAGGCTGGCTGGGCTTACCAACTTTAATTCATACGAAACTTTATGCATGCAAAGCCACTCATAATCTGTTCTAGGAAGACATAGGATGAAGTGAAGCGGGAAACGTGATGACTGCAACTAAAGTTCAAGGGGCCTTCCGAGAAGGTCCCTTTTCCACTTGATTCCACTAACATTGGAAAGATATAAGTTGAATTATTCTTTTACACGTTAACGAAGTGGACAGAAAAAAACCTGGAAAAGCGAAGCGCTCGCCTTTATCACCGGATTTTACCCTTTGGAAAAGGGAATTCAAAAAAGCTGGGGATAACAGCGATGGGAAGGTTATTCTGTCCTCGGAGCGGACTGTGTAAAATTTTTAATTCAACTTATATAGAACAAGGAATGCAAGACCTTTTATGTTACAATAGGGCATGAGAATGCGACGAAGAGGGGTGGGGTCCTTTCATGGGTAAGAACGGTAGACGAGTGATCACAATGTTGCTGGCAGGCTGTCTTGTTGCTGCTTGGCTGCCGCGGACGGTTGATCTGGATCAATTGTATGCGGCGTCAGGAACGTCCGAACTATCTACAGCGACGGATTTGCGTCAGACACTGTTGAATGCGATGTCACAACGTACAGAAAAAGTGGTGTTCACCTACAAGGGAAATGTGAAGGGCCTTAAGAAACAGCTGCAGACCTCCATCGATGAAGCGATGAAGAGCGATCCCTACATTCAATATACAGTGAAAAGTTATGCGTTTAATTATAAAGGTTCGAACACGTCAGCCGAGGTGGATGTGACCCTTACTTACCGGGAGACGAAGGCACAGACCGATTATGTGAATCGAAAAGTAGCTAATGTGCTCAAAGAAATGATTAAACCCGGCATGACTAGCCATGAGAAAGTCAAAGTTATTCATGACTGGATTGTGCTAAATCTTGCTTATGATACTTCATTACAAAAATATACGGCCTACGATGGACTGGCGACAGG
This sequence comes from Paenibacillus sp. TSA_86.1, assembly GCF_052691815.1. Taxonomy (NCBI): domain Bacteria; kingdom Bacillati; phylum Bacillota; class Bacilli; order Caryophanales; family Paenibacillaceae; genus Paenibacillus; species Paenibacillus sp. TSA_86.1. The sequence goes on from NZ_JBQZGE010000015.1 coordinate 92,214, forward strand.
CAGTACCGTATGTCAAGGATACTCCTTGCTTACTTACCGCATGCTGGAGCGAGTAGGGATTGAAAATCGTATCGTCGAAGGCAAAGCAGGCGGGCAGCTTCATGCCTGGAATCTGGTTAAACTGGATGGCAAATGGTATCACCTGGATACCACATGGGATGATCCAACACCTGATCGCAAAGGCGTAGTGAGCCATAATTATTATTTGCTAAGCGATAAAGAGATGGCGCGTGACCATGTCTGGACAGGCAAGAACAAGTACCCTGCAGCATATGCACCTTACCGTGATGCTTTGCTTAAACTGGCGGAGACGGATGGAAACAAGCAGGAGGTATATCAGAAGTTGTACCATATGCTGGAGTACTCCCTATACGATGAACAGGGTGCAGTCCAAGAACGGGAAGTGCTCAAAACCAAAGTTCAGAGTGTACTGAAAGAGGGCGGTACTTCGCTGACGTTCAGATATAAAGGGACGGAGAGCAGTCTGATCGAAGATTTACAGGATCTGTACCAGCTAGGGATGAAGTCGATCTCTTATTTTGTCTCCAAAATGGAAGATACTACAGACCTGCGTGTCAAAATTAATTGGACCCTGTAAGGGACTGAATCAGGTTTTCAGTCATACATCTATGGATGAAATATAGAAAGAAGCGATATGTTCTCCATAAAATAATTAGAGCGCTCCGGTAACCGAAGCGCTCTTTTTGATGTTCAATGTGTTACACGAATAATCAGGTTTTTTCGGGATCTATTCCTTGATACCTGATGGTTCAGCAGGTGTGAAGTCGCATTCCTGTAGCGGAACAACTTTGGTCTTTTTGATCCATTTGTAACCAAGCCATAGAACGAGGAATAGCGGCACACTCAGATAAGCGACAAGGACTCCACTCCAGTCGATATGATCGCCTGTGAATGCCTGATAGTTCTGTCCCAAAATAACGATGATACACAGGACAAAAGCAAAGATGGGTCCAAACGGGAACCAACGCGCACGGTAAGGCAGATCTCTCAGATCTCGGCCTTGCGCAACATATGCCCGGCGGAAGCGGTAATGGCTGATCGCAATACCCAGCCACGTAATGAAGCCGCACATACCGGATGCATTCAGTAGCCATGTATACACGATGCCGTCACCGAAGAGAGAGGCCAGAAATGCGAGCATGCCAACGGCGGTTGTGACGAGCAAGGCATTCATCGGAATACCACGTTTGTTTAGCTTGCCAAGGAAGCGTGGTGCCTTACCATCCCGGGCAAGGGCATAGAGGACCCGGCTTGATGCGTACATACCGGAGTTACCGGCTGAGAGCACCGAAGTCAGAATGACGGCATTCATCACAGAGGCCGCGATGGCAAGTCCTGCTTTTTCGAAGACCAGTGTAAACGGACTGACACCGATGTTTTCCAGATCACCTTTGAGCAGGTTCGGGTGTGTGTACGGAATAATCAAACTGATTACAGTAATCGCCAAAATGTAAAAAATTAGAATACGCCAAAAGACCTGGCGAATGGCACGAGGCACGTTTTCGCGTGGGTTTTCACTTTCACCAGCGGCAACACCGATGAGCTCCGTTCCCTGGAAGGAGAAACCGGCGGCCATAAACACGCCAAGTACAGTGAAGAATCCGCCGTGAAATGGCGCATCCCCGATGGTAAAGTTGCTGAAGCCGACAGCTTCACCGCCTAGAATGCCAAAGATCATCAAGACACCGACGCTCAGGAAGATGATGACGGTAGCTACTTTGATAATGGCAAACCAATATTCCGATTCCCCATACCCTTTGACGGACAGGATATTTAAGGCAAAGATCAATACCAGAAACAGTAAGCTCCATAACATGGATGAGCTGTCCGGGAACCAGTATTTGATCAGAACGGTAGCAGCAGCCAGTTCGGCGGCAATCGTTACCGCCCAGTTGTACCAGAAGTTCCAGCCCATAGCGAAGCCAAGCGCGGGATCGACGAAACGAGCTGCATACGTATTAAAAGAACCGGAGTCCGGCATAAAGGTTGCGAGTTCACCCAAGCTGGTCATCAGGAAATAAACCATAATTCCGACAGCCGCGTAGGCAATTAATGCTCCGCCAGGGCCAGCAGTGGAGATCGCTGTACCACTTGCCAGAAACAGCCCTGTACCGATAGAACCGCCCAGGGCAATCATGGTCATATGACGTGCGCGCAATCCTTTTTTCAGGGTAGGTTCATTGGTTGTTGTTTGTGATTGTTTACTGCGGTCTTGCATGGAAACACTCCTTCATTTGTAATGCTGATGCAGATCATAGCTCCATAAACAGAAAAAAGACCACAGGCACGAGCCAGCGGTCTTGATATCCATATCCGCACCATGTCCCAGATGATTAAGATAGCTCAACACAGAAGAAGTCATACCTTTTTAGAAAAAAGATATGAATGCTTGCTGTGACAGTTCTGCACCTTTCGGCTACAGCCCCAGCTCACCAGACCGATAAAGGAACGTCCAGTGAGCTTCGGCGGGTACACCTTTCGGCTGATATCAAAAGCGGCTCCAAGCGCCTCCTTCAGCGTACTGATCGCACCCGCGACCTCTACCTCACCATGCAATGGATGAGGTGTATCTATTGTTTATGAAATTAGTAATCACGCTTCAAGCAGCATGTAACGTGTTAATCAAACAGAGAACAAGTATACCGCTCATCGTTTTACAGTGCAATAACAAATGTTGGGTTGTTCCCTAAATGGCTCCGTAAAGAACATGTGGAAGAACAGATTAATCCTGCTTTTTATTCCGTCCTGCCATCTGCTGCCATACCGTTCCGGCGGCCTGTTCACCAGACTCGATGCGCTCCAGTGCCATCTTGGCCTGCAGGCTCACTTCAAATTCAGGATCTTCGGCAGCGATACGTAAGGCTTGCTCGGCATCCTCGGTTCCAACTTCATACAGGAAACGGGCAGCACGCCAGCGTACGAGTTTGCTTTTGTCCGTTAACGTTTCGACCATCGCCGGTGTGGCAGCAGGATCACCAATGTCTGACAACGTATCCCCCGCAGTACGCCTTACCGCAGGAGAACTATCCCGAAGCGCTTCGTACAGGAGTTCCATCGCCTCAGGTGTGCGAATATCCCCCAGATAGACAACGGCCAAGCGACGAATTTGCATTTTGCTGTCACGTAGCGCCTGAGCGACCAGAGGTAGTCTTTCCTCTGTTGGCTCCATACCATCCAACGCGGCATAGCGTACATTCCAGTCTTCGCTCTGAAGAGCTGCTTCCAGTTCTGCTCCCTCCAGCGCACGCCGATGCTCAACGAATTCTTCCGTATTCGTACCATGCGCAATGGCCTGTTGAATGACCTGGTCCAATCGCTCGGGCGGGTAGGCCGCTTCCAGTTCCTGTTCAACTTCACGCGCAATATCTGGCAGTTCACCGTACCTTACTCCGTAATCGCTCAGTTTACGTTCTTTAATCAGCGTAGCGCTGGCAACCTCCGTAACGGCTTTGACAAAACGGTCTGACAGTGAGATTCGTTCCTCTTTCGTTCCGGCTTTAACCCGAATCTGCATCGGCACTCCACGGAAAAACTGAACAAAAACTTGCGCCTCTCCAAAGTGTTCGCCTGTAGCATCTTCGGATTCAATCCAGTCCAGATTCACGCTTTCCTGACCCAGACGGCTCTGTACTTCACCAAGAATAACAGACCAGTCTGCATTGCCTTTACGATCCAAAGCAACGAAGTTGGTCGTGTGGAATACACTTTTCACGCCTGGAATGTGTAACATCTGGCGAATAAACGCCGGGGCAGAACGTTCGTTGTCCAGTGTATAGGTTCTACGAATCCCGTCTTCCAGACGTTCGTCGAGATGCAGCATCATCGTATTTGGACTCGGTGTTGGTTCAATGGAAACTATATTCATGGGTGTAACCTCCTATAATACCAGTTTGATACCTAATCTCCCGTAAAATAAATCACACGGACACCTTTATTTTAACGGACACCTCTATTTTACATGAAATCAGGAAAACTGCGAAATTACATGCCAAGAAGAAGCATCAGCGTAGGTATGTGAAGAAGTACGAAGATTGTTAACACTTCTTTCATGTTCGTACACAAACATTTTTAAATGAAAGCTGGCACAATATAAGGAAGAAGCTAATGGAGGTTATACTTATGGAGCCTGTTACTGTGCTAACAGATGGAGAGCGCTGTATTGATTATGAGAAAATCAATCAATTATTTGAAGATTGGATTGCTTCTGCGCCATCAGATTCAGTAAAGGAAACAGGAAGAGGGGATTGGGAAGATTCCCGTTTTTGCATTGTGGATTACAGGAACGCCGAACAGGCTGTATCTGCAGCGAAGGCGATTCGTGCTTTTGTGCCGGACGTTCCCGTACTGGTCATTACCGATTTTCAATCATTGATCCGTAAACGCCACCTGCAGCAGATTACAGGTACTGGTGTTGTAAAGATGTTACTCTGGAATGAACAAGACCCCGATCAATTGGATAGGGGCATCGAGCAGTGGCTGCACACATTTGGATACGAAGCACCAATAACCATGCCTTCCGTTTTGTACATAAGGTAGACCGAAAGAAGCATGGTGTTTACATCAGCTGCTTACAAGAGTTGTTTATACAGTTGTCCGGTCTCCTTATTGATGACCAACTAGACCATATATTTATAGCCTGTACCCCATACCGTTTTAATATAACGGGGATTTTTGGGGTCGGGCTCTATTTTTTTGCGAAGACTAGAGATATGTACGTCAATGGTTCGATCAAGATAGGCACGTTCCGAGCCTTTAATTCGATCCATCAGTTCGTTACGGGTGAAAACTTTGCCCGGATTCCGATACAATTCCTTCATAATCTCGAATTCAATATGGGTTACATCGATTTCAATACCATTCACAAATAAAGTTCTCCTGTATTCATTCACATTAATGTGCCCTATCTCTTCAGCTGTTGAATTCTCTTTGGCGGGTTTATCCTGATACGTAATAATCGACCGACGCAGCAACGCTTTAATTCTGGCGTCAAGCTCCTTCAGGCTAAACGGCTTGCAGAGGAAATCGTCAGCACCGTTATGCAAGGCACGAAGTCGATCATTCAGCATGGTGCTTGCAGATATCATCAGTACAGGAACCGTAGAATTTTGTCGAAAAGCATCAACAAGTTCGTTACCGTCAATCTCGGGTAACATCAAGTCAGTTACGACAATGTCAGGTTGAAACTGCGGAAATAGATGAAGTGCTTCACGGGCGTGGTGAACCCGCTCGGTTATGTATCCTTCCTCCTCAAGAAAAAAAGCGATCATATCCGCTAAATTTTTTTCATCTTCTATAAGAAGTACTTTGATTGACATAGCTTCACACTCCTGATAGACAAGAATTTGTTAAAAAAATACGAGGAAATGATTTTAAATACTGCAAAAAATTTAATGTTTCTATTCCAGAATATAGGAAGTGGCACCCACTTGCAAAGTGAGTTTGCTTGATAATGTAGTGTATCATGAGTTTATTTTTTTTGCCGAATCATAATTTTTCCCATACGTACAATGAATGTTAATTACAGTATAATGGATCAGAGTCATTAAAGGGGAAAAAGGTTTAGAGTTATTGCCAGCATTAGGAGGAACACATGTTGTTTGAGAGACCAAAACGGGCAGGGATACAACGAGCCAAGGGTGAGGACAAAAGCCTATGAACGGGATAACCGGAGCAAGAAATCTGTTGAATCAAATCGTACTGCAATTGGGGAAACCCTGGATTGGGACAAGCCTTCTCGTCATCCTTGGCACAGTAAGTGCCATTTTTCCATTTACGTTGTTCTATGGTGTGCAATTCATAGTGTGCAGTGCTGCTGCACTTGTAGCACTTCGTTTGTACGGGGGAGTTTATGGTTTTGTGACACTGACGTTAATTTATCTGTTCAAAAATCTAATCATGGGATTAGAGACAATTAACATATATGCAATTGCGGGTCACTTTATAGAGCTAATCTGGATGCTTGGCTGGCAGCTGCGCTGGAAGAAAAGCAGCAGTCTAATCAAGGCGAACGCAGTATTCTGGGTTGTGATGTTAATTCCTGTGATCTGCTATGGATACTTTATATTAGGTATGAGTGTTGAAGAAATCAAATATGAGTATATGTATATTGCTGTGGTCAGTATGGTAAACGCCCTGATCGCAGGCATTGTGGTAGATTTTTGGATCACTTTGGGAGATCATCAGGCGAAACGTGCAGGAACGATTCCCCTAACCAGAATTGCATTTAAATATGTGGTTGCTTTTGTTGTGTTTGTCTCCCTTGTTCTGTTATCTGTGGATAGCCGCAGACAATTGAGCCAGATGAATGAATCTATTTTACGTGATATGAGACATGCAGCGAATGCTGTTGTTCAGGATTTGGACGAACAATATGTAACACCGGATAATCTGGCAGAAAATGTGGAGCGCTATCACCATTTGCTCAGTATGAATGTGATTTTGCTGGATCAGCGTGATGCTGTCGTTGTTTCTGGGCTAACCGAGTATCAGCCAGGAGACTCAATGAATCTGAACAGCTTTGAAGTATTAAAATCGGGGAGTGGTCCCATTCTATTAAGTTCGAAAATGCCTCATTATAGTGATATTCTCGACTATTGGAAACAGGCTTCTTTCATCTATCAAGCTGAAGAAACAGCAAATACCCCTTATCAGGTTTTCGTTGAAACCAATTCGTTCCAGTATTACACGCAGATTGAAAAAATTTACCTGACGACGTTGCAATCCTTATTTATTATTATCGTGGCATCCATGATTGTAGCAGCTCCTTTGAGTAGTAAGGTAGTAAGTCCCTTATTGCGCTTGACCCGGCTGACAGGTTCTCTGCCTCGTCTGCTGTTTCGAAACGGAGGGATGGAGTGGCCAAGCAGTCATGTGACCGAGGTGCAGATCCTCATTGGAAACTTACGCAAAATGGCGGATGTGTTACTTGAACAATTTGAACAAATTCGACTCGACAAGTTAACGCTGGAGGACAGGGTCATTGCCCGCACGAAGGAACTTAAAAACAGCGAAGGCATTAAACGGGCCATTATCGAATCATCGATTGATGCCATTATCTCTGTCGATTCTCATGGGGTGATCATCGAATTTAACCCTGAGGCTGAGAAAATGTTTGGATTTGGCCGCAAAGAGGTTGTGCTGAAGAAGGAAGCACCGTCTCTTTTCCAAGGGATCAGTTGTCAGGAAATTAAGTTGATGCTGGAGCGATATGAGTATATCGATGGCAAGAGGTATACGACGGTTGACGAAATATCAGGTATTCGCAATGACGGCTCCGTATTCCCGATTGAGTACAAAATTGTAGAGATTCAGTTGGGGAAAAATGAGATATTGTACAATCTGTTCATCAAGGATATAACAGAACGTACTCGGGCGGAAGAAGATCGGGTTCGTCATGCCCTTGTATTGGAGCACCTCAACCTGGAACTGTTCCAAGAGAAGGCAGCGATTCAGGAACAGCGCGATATCAGTGAACAATTCATTGAATCGGTTCGTGAAGGACTTGTCATGTCTGACCGTTCGGGTACAATCACCATTGTGAACCGCAGAATTGAGGAGATGTTTGGGCTGGGTAATTTTCTGGGAGAATCCATTACCGACTTGGCTCAAGCCATTGATTCGATGGTGTTAACCGACGACTTCAATCTGACGGAACAGACAAGAGCATTTATTAATGGAGAAGAAGCTTTCATCGAGACCAATTTCTGTTTTGACAATGTAGAGCAAAGTGTATTTTCACTGTACATGAAACAGATGGATGTACCGGGGAAAAATCATGGTTTCCTGCTTGTATTTCGTGACTTGACCGGAGAAGAGCGACTGAACCGGATGAAAAATGAGCTTATCAGTGTTGTTTCTCATGAGCTTCGTACACCTGTGGCCACCATCATGGGATATGTGGAGCTGATGTTGATGTACGACCTGCCAGCATCCCAGCGCAAAGAGTTCATGGAGACGATCTCGTCTGAAGGCAAACGTTTGAGCAGCCTGCTGGATGATGTGCTTGATATCCAACGTCTTGATAATGAAGGTATGACCTATCATATGATCTATGTTCCACTCGTGGAGCTGGTTGAGGGTGTGGCAGAGCAATGGAACATGAAGTCTTCTCAGCGGATCTATGTGCATGCTTTCAATGGTGACCTCTTTGCTTATGCGGACCAGAACAGGATCGTGCAAGTGCTGCATAATCTGATTGGAAATGCAGTGAAATATTCTCCCGGAGCAGATCGGATCGACGTAACATTATGGGAAGAAGAAGGGGCACTATGCATCGATGTACGCGATTACGGTATAGGCATTGCCGAGAGTGAGAAGGATTTGCTGTTTAACAAGTTTTATCGTGTAGATAATTCGGATCATCGTCAAATTGGTGGAACGGGCCTCGGTTTATATATCTCTCGCAAAATTGTGGAGGATCATCACGGGAGCCTGACCTTCATGTCGGCCCCGGGGAAAGGCAGTACGTTCAAAGTCCGGTTGCCCAAACAGGAGGTTGTCCTTTAGTCTCCTAACTGAAAGTTAATACAGTATAGAAAGGTGAGCTTTTATCTTTTGGCACGCGACCGTGCAGAAAGGTAAAAGCTTTTTTGTTTTCTTTGATTGATCTATTTGTTTTTTGCATCATTCTATTTGTTTTTTTGTCATCCGGGATAAAAAAACAGGAAATTTTGCACACTGTATATAGAGCCATAATTTGCATCCGGTGCAAAAGGAGGGCAACACGTATATGTTTCGCAAACAAGAAAAAACACTCATCATCGTCTGTCTGGTGGCAGCTGTGGTCGTGTTGTATGCCGTGGTCAAAAGCATCATCCGCATTATGAGTTATTAAGGACCCGTTCTGGCTGAACGGATCCACTGTCGTACATAACCCATAAGGAAATATACAAACCATTGATAACGATTACGTCGAAAGAGGAGTGTACCCATGTCATCTCTGGACCCTGTACTGCTCAGCCGAATACTAACCGGTCTGACTCTGTTTGTGCATATTATCTTTGCTTCCATTGGTGTAGGTGTTCCGCTCATGATTGCTTTGGCTGAATGGCGGGGACTACGCACTAACGATATTCATTACACGCTACTGGCTCGCAGGTGGGCAAGAGGTTTTGTCATTACCGTGGCTGTAGGTGTAGTCACAGGTACATCCATCGGGTTACAGCTGAGTCTGCTGTGGCCCATGTTTATGCGTGTCGCCGGTCAAGCGATTGCGTTGCCTCTTTTTATGGAGACATTTGCCTTTTTCGTGGAAGCGATCTTCCTCGGAATTTATCTCTACACCTGGGATCGTTTCAAAAAGAAGTATACGCATATGTTGTTGCTCATTCCAGTAGCTCTAGGTTCATCCGCTTCCGCGATTTTCATTACAACCGTGAATTCTTTCATGAACCAGCCGCAAGGGTTCACCTTGATTAACGGCATCATGAAAGATATTGATCCGATTGCCGCCATGCTGAACCCGGCTACACCAACCAAAGTATCCCATGTGTTAGCTTCGTCCTACACCTTAAGTGCGGGTGTGCTGGCGGGAATAGCGGCGTTCAGCTTGCTGCGCGGACGGGATCATGTGTATTACAAAAAAGCGCTTAAGCTCACGACGATATCCGCGCTGGTATTTGCGATCAGCACCGTCATGATTGGTGACTCGTCCGGTAAATTTCTGGCGAAATATCAGCCGGAGAAGCTGGCTGCCGCCGAGTGGCATTTCAAAACGATGAAGGAAGCCCCTCTTGTCTATGGGGGGATTCTGGACGAAAACAATGAGGTCAAATATGCGATTGAGATACCGTATGCACTCAGTATTTTGGCAGGCAACCGACCAGATACGGAAGTGAAGGGACTGGAAGAGTACCCAGCCGACCTTAGACCGCCGCTGTCCATCCATTACATGTTCGACCTGAAAGTCACAACAGGAGTCGTCATTCTGCTGATTCCGGTGCTCTACGTGCTGCGTCGTTGGTTGCCGGGACGCAAACCTTATCCGAAGTGGCTGCTGCTTGGCATCGTGTTTCTTGGCCCAATGGCGATGATTGCTATTGAGCTTGGATGGATGTTTGCCGAGGTGGGCAGGCAGCCCTGGATTTTGCGCGGATATATGAAGGTGTCCGAAGCGGCAACGACCTCCACTTCGGTGGGGTGGATGCTGGTATTGTTTATCCTGCTGTATCTGGTGCTGTGCTTCTCATGCATCCGTGTCATCGGCAAGCTGTTCCGGAACAAGGAAGCGGAGAAGGAACTTGAATCACTTGGACTGGAAGGAGGTATCGTGCATTGAACTTTGAAATAGCGGGCATCGCGATATTGTGGACATTTCTGTTCGGGTATCTGATCGTAGCTTCGATTGATTTCGGCGCGGGTTTCTTCAGCTTTTACAGCATATTGACTGGACATGAAAACAAAATTCATAATATCATTCAGCGCTACCTGTCTCCGGTGTGGGAAGTGACGAATGTGTTTCTTATTTTCTTTGTGGTGGGGTTAGTCGGCTTCTATCCAGACAGCGCATTTTATTACGGTACAGCCCTGCTTGTTCCGGGTTCACTTGCGATTGTGTTACTGGCCATCCGTGGAGTGTATTATGCCTACAACACCTATGGAAACCATGGCAAAAACAGCAAAATCTATCTGGCACTGTACGGAGCAACGGGCTTGCTAATTCCGGCGGTGTTCTCCACCATTTTGGCGATATCCGAAGGTGGAATCATTGAGCAGGTAGGCGAAAAGGTGTTTTTTCGCTGGCGTGAATTTCTGACGAATCCCTATACGTGGTCTGTTGTATTGCTGGCTTTGGTGAGCGTGCTGTATATCTCGGCAATGTTCCTTTCCTACTACGCAAAGCGGGCGGGAGACGAGCCGGCCTTTAGTGTCCTTCGGGAGTATGCGCTGCTGTGGAGCTTGCCCACGATTTTTGCGAGTTTTCTCGCTTTTCTGCAAATTAACAAACAAAATCCTGCTCACTTCGAGCGTATGATCGATATGTCCTGGATGTTCATCGCATCGTTTATCTGTTTTGTCATTGCGGTATCGCTCGTGTGGAAAGAGAAACATCTGGGTTGGTGTTTTATCGCAGTCATGTTGCAGTTTGCCTTTGCCTGGTATGGATATGGTCGCTCCCATCTGCCGTATATTCTGTATCCTTACATTAACATCTATGACAGCTTTACGAACCGAACGATGGGCATTGCACTAATTACGGCGTTCAGTCTGGGGCTACTGGTGCTTATTCCGTCTCTGGTGCTGATTATGAAGTTGTTCTTGTTTGATGCCAATTATGTGCGCGGTAATGCCGGGAAAAAGAAAGGATGACTTCGCCATGTTAGCGACGACCATTTCGAATATCACGTATATGCTAGCTGCCTTGTTACCACAGCAGTTTACATTGTTGAAGTCTGGCTGGCCGACCGGCGCCGATCTGGAGATGCATGTGAAGCCGCTCCTGGATGAAGGGGTAAAAGGCATACCGGGCATCACGGGGCTCAGCTTCTTTGAGACCTTTACGATTATGTATGCTCCTCCGCTGATTATGGTGGCTGCGATTGTTTTTCTGTTTGTATATATGGCACTTTACAAAAACCCAAAGGATTGATGAGGGTAACGCTGTGAATACTCCAGGTGGTACGTCCACTTCCGATACGGGTAATCTGATGTTAAGAACTGAGGAAGGGAGGAGGCCCCTTCATGCCCAAAATTCGTTATAACAATATCGATAATGTCAGTACAGACAAAACGCTGAAGGAGTTCAAGCAGTGGAGAGAACAGCGCCGCCGCAAAGTAAAAGACTATTCCTACAAAGTCCCGAAGCATGACCCTGAGCTGGATTACTTGCATGCCAACCGGGAAGAAACAACCATAACGTGGATCGGACACTCCACCTTTTTCATCCAGTATTATGGATTGAATATAGTGACCGATCCGGTGTGGGCGGAGAAAATGGGGTTTCAACGAAGGCTCGGTGCCCCTGGCATTCCGATTCAAGATATTCCGCCTCTCGATGTCATACTTATCTCTCACTCACACTATGATCACCTGCATCTCGCTTCCCTGCGCAAGCTGATTACATCGAAGACATTGCTGATTGTGCCGGACGGCTTGAAACGCAAAATGATCCGTAAGGGATTCCATCGCTGTCAGGAGATGAAATGGTGGGATCATACGGTGCTCGGTGGAGTGAAGATTACGTTTGTGCCTGCCCAGCACTGGACACGCCGGACGTTATTTGATACCAATACGTCTCATTGGGGCGGTTATGTGCTGGAGCCGAATCATGCTGTACCCGTGTCAGAAGAGAGCGCCGCGGTAGCGGAGAGTGAGACGGAAAAAGGGTCTGTTTCATCTTCTTCGGATTCGCACAAAACCAGTGGTGACAAACAAGCAGCAGCCGATCCGCCTGTTCTATATTTTGTCGGAGATACAGGATATTTCAAGGAGTTCAAAACGATTGGAGAACGCTTTGACATTGGCGTAACGCTGATGCCCATTGGGGCATACGACCCCGAATGGTTCATGACGTCCCAGCACGTGACGCCGGAGGAAGCTTTGCAGGGGTTCGTGGAAACAGGATCACAGTTAATGGTGCCTATGCATTACGGGACATTTAAGCTGGCGGATGATACACCCAAGGAAGCATTGGATCGGCTGGAGATGGAGCGTGAGCGACTGGGGATTGCCAAGGAACGGATTCGAGTGCTCGGGCACGGCGAGACACTTCGCATCCGGCATGAAGCTGCTGAAGAGGAATAAGTAGTCATTAGCGCAATTCCATAGACATTCCTTAACTAAATCTCATGAAGAGTATGTTAATGGGGCTAACAAAAGCCAGCCAGATATGGTAATCTATAAACATACGTGCATGAACAGCATATTTACCAAAACTTTAATCCGTAAAAAGCGGCTGATTTTCGAATTTGCCGCTTTTTTGTGTTATAATATGGTGCCAGAATAGGCATCGGATATTGAATCCATGATTTTACGCAGGTTGCTATTCATGCAGTATGCAGATTAACCAATAAAGGATGGTATGCTTAATGATCAGTACAAGCGGTATCACGCTCCGCTACGGAAAACGTGCACTTTTTGAAGATGTGAATATCAAATTCACGCCAGGCAACTGTTACGGCCTGATCGGTGCGAACGGAGCCGGCAAATCAACGTTTTTGAAAATTTTGTCCGGTGAGATTGAAGCCAACTCGGGAGAGGTGCACATCACCCCGGGCGAACGTATGGCCGTTTTGAAGCAAAACCACTTTGAATATGATGAGTATCCGGTTCTCGAAACGGTTATTATGGGTCACGCTCGTCTGTATTCCATCATGAAAGAGAAGGATGCTTTGTATGCGAAGGCAGACTTCACAGAAGAAGACGGTTTGCGTGCAGGTGAACTTGAAGGGGAGTTCGCTGAGCAGAACGGCTGGGATGCTGAGCCGGATGCAGCGGCACTTCTGATCGGTCTGGGCATTGACCGTGACATGCATGACAAAAAAATGATAGAGCTGAGCGGGAACGAAAAAGTCCGCGTATTGCTGGCACAAGCGTTGTTTGGCCGTCCAAACAACCTGTTGCTCGATGAGCCTACCAACCACTTGGATCTCGAATCCATTCAATGGCTTGAGAACTTCTTGATGGATTATGAAGGTACCGTTATTGTTGTATCCCATGACCGTCACTTCCTGAACAAGGTATGTACGCATATCGCAGATATTGACTTCGGTAAAATTCAGATGTACGTAGGTAACTATGACTTCTGGTATGAGTCCAGCCAATTGGCACTTGCTCTGCAGCGGGATGCCAATAAGAAAAAAGAAGAGAAGATTAAAGAGCTGCAAGCCTTTATTCAACGTTTCTCCGCGAACGCTTCGAAGTCCAAACAGGCGACTTCCCGGAAGAAGCAACTCGACAAAATCACATTGGATGACCTTCGTCCGTCCAACCGTAAATATCCGTTTATTAACTTCAAGCCTGAGCGTGAAGCAGGTAAACAATTGCTGACGGTAGATCGTATTCACAAATCTGTCGATGGTGTGGAAATGTTGAATGATGTGAGCTTTGTGGTGAACAAAGGTGACAAAATTGCATTTGTTGGCCCGAACGGAAATGCCAAATCACTGTTGTTTGACATTCTCATGGGTGAAACAGAAGCGGACAGCGGTGAATATACTTGGGGTGTGACGACGACTCAGGCTTATTTCCCGAAAGATAACTCCCAATTTTTTGACGGTGTGGATATGACACTCGTAGATTGGCTGCGTCAGTATTCCAAAGATCAGGATGAAACGTATCTACGTGGCTTCCTGGGCCGTATGTTGTTCTCTGGTGAGGAGTCCCAGAAGAAGGCTAGCGTACTCTCCGGGGGAGAGAAAGTTCGCTGTATGCTCGCGAAAATGATGCAGACAGGTGCAAATGCACTGATTCTGGATGAGCCAACGAACCACTTGGATCTCGAATCCATTACAGCATTAAACAATGGTATGATTGACTTTGATGGAACGATGTTGTTCACATCCCATGACCATCAGTTCATTCAGACGATTGCAAACCGGATTATCGAAATTACGCCAACAGGCCTGATCGATCGACAAATGAGCTATGACGAGTATCTGGAAAGCGACGAAATCAAAGAACTGCGCAACAAAATGTACCCGGTGGAAGCTTAAATTCACTTTAAATAACTGCAAGCGAAAAACCGCAAGTCCTCCAAGTGGAGGGCCTGCGGTTTTTTTGTCATGCTCATGCTGATATGCAGCTCTTATGCTGGCGCGAACCTAAGACCCGCCTGTACGGCGACGCTGGTTGTTCGGCTTTTTGTTGTTCTGGCTTTTCATGGCTTTAGGGCCACCTTCAAAGTAAGCACCGGACTGGTTACCGGAATTTTGCTGCTCTTTCTTTTGTGCCAGCTTTTGACGGATCGCATCTTGCAGGCTGACCTTTTTCGGTTCATTATTTTCGCTCATTGTATATCCCTCCCGGTCTTGCAGTAAGCCGTCCAAATTGGACGGGATGTACTCATTTTATACGTTTTATAATAGCCTCACAAGGGCAACCTGATAAAATGCCAGTTTTCACCCGTTTTTCCTGAGCCAACTTTGTTTCTGGCATGCTATAGCCCTGCCTTCCGGAAACTTTGTTTCGGCTTACCTACAGCGGTGCTGCTCGGCAAAACTGTTTCTGTAGACCCACACGACCTGCATTTGGTAACATGAGAAAACCGTATTGGTAATATGAAAAGGAGTGTTCCGGTTGAACGCTTATGAAGAAATACGTAAAGGAGAGCGAGGAGCCTGGATCAGCATTGCGGCATACCTCGTTTTGTCTGCTTTTAAGCTGCTCTGCGGATATTTGTTTGCTTCCAGTGCCTTGGTCGCAGACGGCATCAATAATGCCACAGATATTGTGGCATCTGTTGCGGTATTGGTGGGGCTGCGTATCTCGCAAAAACCGCCAGATTCGGATCACGCATATGGACATTTTCGGGCAGAGACGATCGCAGCATTAATTGCCTCATTTATTATGGCGGTTGTAGGACTTCAGGTGTTGGTCGAAGCAGTTCGTTCATGGTATGCGGGTGATTATGGAGTGCCGAACCTCTGGGCAGCAGGCGTAGCAGTGATCTGTGCAGTCGTTATGCTGGGTGTATACCGTTACAATTCCCGTCTGGCCAAACAGATTAACAGCCAAGCTTTACTGGCAGCGGCCAAAGATAACCGTTCTGATGCCTGGGTAAGTATCGGTGCTGCCATTGGCATCATCGGTTCGCAATTCGGACTGCCCTGGCTGGATAAAGTGGCTGCCATCCTCGTAGGTCTGTTGATCTGCAAAACAGCTTGGGAAATTTTCCGGGATTCGACTCATCTGCTCACGGACGGGTTTGATCAAAAGCAATTAATGGATTTGAGATCTGCCGTTGCTCGGGTCCCTGGTGTCGAAATGATCAAGGACGTCAAGGCACGAGTACATGGCAGTCATGTTCTGGTTGATGTAGTTATTGAAGTGGATGGAGCATTAACGCTGGTACAGGGCCATGAAATCTGCGATCAGGTAGAGGAACGTCTGAAACGATCACATAATATTATGCATGTTCATGTGCATGTTGAGCCCCGATCTGAGCAACAGAACGGACATCATTTTTTTGGTTAAGTCAGGGATGACTGTAACTAAATATCAAAAGAGGACAGACGCAATGCTGCGTACTGTCCTCTTTACTTATGTTAGAAACGATTATACGATATTATTGAATAGCAACGTGAATCCAAGCTTTGCCTTTCCAAGTGTACACTTGAACCCATTCGCCGCCGTCGAATCCGTCAACAACTTCACCCGTTGTATCAACGACTTGAGCACTCAACGCACCGATCGGTTTGCCGTTTGGTGCATCATAGAACCACGTGCGCTCAAGCAAGTTAAGCAGCATCGTTGGCATCAGAACTTCATCACCCGGTTTTACAATTGGCTCTTCAAACATTTTATCGTCTGTTGTGGACGGTGTCTCTGTTGTTGTTGAAGTGCCTTGAGTACCCGTGGAATCAACGGTTGTGCCTGTTACAGTCTCTGCTTTGCCTTCAATGGTCTCTACAGCAGGTTTGTTCACTTCTACAGCCGGCGTTGTTGGTGCTGGTGTCGTAGAAGTTGCTTCAGTACCCGAAGTTGTCGGTGTTACCGTGCCGGTAACCGCTTCCTCAGCACCTGCAGCGGCAGCCATGGAACCCATCAATGTTAAAGCAGCGGCAAAACTTACGATTTTTTTCATTTGTTTTTCCTCCTCGGTTAGATATGTAGTTTTTGTTGTCCTGTGATAAAAGTAACCAAGCAAGCTTGTCTATGAATCACAAATTATAACAATTTTTTCTTGGTTTCTCCAGAGTCAACTGGCGCATATGTGGGTATATAGCAAGCCTGTAAAAATCAGACTTTCGTGGTATGAAATCGGGCTGGCTATATCTTTAAAGTCCTGTTTTTCCAGGACTCTTCGGCGGTTCATATTGGAATAAAGCAGGAGGGAGTGTAATACATAAATAGAAAAATAGAAAAGTGTACCTGTCTTTAGAGCGCACAAAAGCCGACGTGCCCGGAGGCATCATCGGCTTTTGGTTGTAATGCAATGATTCAGATTCAGAGATCCGCTTTTATCGCATTCGGCTTCGTCCCGTAATGAGGGAGATGACGAAGAGTACTACAAAGATGAAGAACAATACTTTTGCGATCGAAGCAGCCGCTTCAACAATCCCGAAAAACCCGAAGATTCCGGCAACCAGTGCGATAATCAGAAAAATAACAGACCATTTTAGCATGATAATTCATCCTTTCGTGTTAAAGTTTGTGGCGTGAACTGTGCTGTCTCACTGCCCTGTGTAGTCTAACCTTAACCGAGGTGAAATGACTTGAAACATGGTGTTTTTTTCTTCTTCTATACGCCGCTAGAGGAGCACTTCTCTTTTGTTTCGTCCAGGGAAGGCACGGGTAACTATAGCAATAACAAAACCGACGTAACCATGGAAAGAGAGGTTCTTTTATGATCTATCAACTAAGCGTGGCCCTGATTGCAGTGGCATTTGCTGTACTGGTTTTCTTTTTGATTCGCACATTAAAATCGGCTCAGGGTTCACTGGACAATGTCTCCCAGACGTTGCAGGAAGTGCAGAAGACCATTGATGAGCTCAGCTATGAAGTAAAACAGACCGTAAGACATGCCAATGATATTACGGCTGACGTGCAACACAAGATGAAGAAGATTGACCCGGTGATGGAGTCGGTTGAGAATCTGGGAGAAGTACTGAGTGAGGTAACGGCAGCAGCCAAGCAGGTGTCCACTACACTGATGACTCGCTTTCAGACGAAGCAATCCAAAGCGGCAGCAGGCAAAACGTCCGAATCCAGTCAGGTAGCTGCTCCACCTGCAACGCCCGCTGAACGTACCCTGCAATCCTATGAAGCTACATATCACGATGAAGCCAAGGGCGGGAAGAACTGGGTGAAATATATTGATCTTGCAGCTAATGTATGGCAACGGATGCGTAA
Organism: Paenibacillus sp. TSA_86.1; assembly: GCF_052691815.1. NCBI lineage: Bacteria > Bacillati > Bacillota > Bacilli > Caryophanales > Paenibacillaceae > Paenibacillus > Paenibacillus sp. TSA_86.1. The sequence continues at coordinate 110,244 of NZ_JBQZGE010000015.1, forward strand.
ATAACATGACCGCTTTCTGATTTTTGAAATACGGTGAAGCCTTCAGAGCGGTGATGAACCTGATGAAAGGGTGAGAATCATGATGAAACTACTGCTAGTGACGATGCTTGGCGTAATTTCTCCCTTTTCCGTTCAACCGGCAGCAACACCTGCTGCTCACGACTTGCAATGGACGGTAATGGAGGAGCAGACGCCTGAGGTAAGTTTGGCTGCTGATCAGTCCGAGACGTTCGAGCAGTTTCGGACTCTGAATGGCATTTCACTGGAGGACAGCAAACAAGAGTTATTTTCCAAAATGGGTCAGCCATTCAAGATCAAAGAAGATCCCTATCTGGGATGCCCGGAATATCATTTCCGTGATATGCATGTTGGGATATGTGAAGATACAGGCATAATTCAATATGTACATGTCGATGGGTCACATGATGACCTGAAGTTGAACGGGAAGTCTATTCCGATGCAAATCGAAGCCATTCATCAAGCACTGGGCAAACCTTATTATGTTGCTGAGGATGGAGAAGTATATCTTCGCGGTTCGTATGCAATCAAAGTGTATATGAAACCAGGCTCCGGTGAGATTGAAGGTGTTGACTTTTTTGACGATACGGTTACCTGAAATGAATGATGAAGCTTTCGTTTCAACGTAAAATAGTATGGTTATATACTATAAGAGCTCGATAAAGAAGATTATATCAGAGGAGAGTGGAAACGATGGATTCAACCAACGCACAGGCTTATGCCAAAGTGGTAGAAAACGGAGTTCAAGCAGTAGAAGCGGTGAAAGAGTTGCAGACTACTGGATACTTGGCTGATCATATCTTCGTGCTTGCCCATGAGAAGGATCGTACAGATCGCATTGCAGATACTGCAGATGCTAAAGAGATTGGCATTAAGGAAGAAGGAGTATTCGATTCCGTGGCGAACCTGTTCCGCTCACGCGGTGACGAACTTCGGGCCAAGATTGTATCGATGGGATTTACAGAAGCCGAGGCTGACTTCTATGAGAGTGAATTGGACAAAGGCAAGGTACTGATTATTGCCAAAAAGAAAGACTGATTTTCATCCCCTTAACGTAGAATCGTTAGTTCAGCAAACGTTCTGCGGTTAAACGGGAACGCTTAATCAAAAACATAGATAAGGAATGGGGTAAACCCCATTCCTTATCTATGTTTTTGCAAGTTATGCGCAGGGCATGGGCGATAACTCGGTAATAAGTCGCTGCAAAAACGTTGATTATCCAAAGTTGAATTGGCTTTGATGGTGCTATTTTCTGATAGTCATTTTCTGGTTTTATCATTATAGTTATACTAGCAATTGTTATGTCTACTGCCTCTATGAACGCAAAATTTGTATAAATAAGGTTGTTCGTTGAATGCATAATGTTCGACAAACCCGGACGCCACAGATAAGGAGATATAAATGAGAATACTTATTGTTGACGACAATCCGACAAATGTCATTATCATTCGAGAGATTTTAAAAAAAGAGAATTACCGCGATATTGTGACAGCAAGCTCAGCTATGGATATGTTCGAAGTATTGGGGATTGGTGCGGATATTAGCGAAGTGCGTCCGAAACAATCGGATATTGACCTGATTTTACTGGATATGATGATGCCTGAAATGGACGGAATTGAAGCATGCAGCATTGTGCAGAAATTCGAAAATCTGAAAGACATCCCGATTATTATGGTGACCGCGATCGGTGATTCCAAGAAGCTGGCCGAAGCACTGGATGCAGGGGCCTCCGATTATGTAACCAAGCCGATTAACAAAGTGGAACTGATGGCCCGAATCCGGCTGGCATTACGTCTGAAACAGGAGAAAGACTGGCACAAGGAGCGTGACCAGCGGATTCAGGACGAGTTGAAGCTGGCAGCGATGGTACAAAATGCGGTGCTTAGTCATGCGATTGAAGATCCGTTGTTTCAGGTACATGCCATCTATAAACCATCTTTTGAGCTTGCTGGTGATCTCTATTCCTGGTTTCCCCTCGGAGAGGGACGGTATGGTGTATTACTTCTGGACATGATGGGACATGGTATATCTTCATCCCTGTTCACAATGTTTATCGCATCCGTACTTAAGGACACGGTAACAACATATGTTGACCCGGAGAAGGTAATTCAAGAGCTGAATCGACGCTTTAACCAGCTGCATCTGGGGAAACAGCTGGTGCAGTATTACTTTACAGCGATCTATCTCGTCGTAGATACCCGGATGAAACGGATTGATTATGTGAATGCCGGTCATCCACCCGCTTTATTTTTCCGTAGTGACGGCAGTGTAACTTCATTTGACAGCGTATGTTGCCCGGTGGGGTTGTTCGACAAAATGGATATTGAACCGCAGACCATTCATTATGAAGGCACAGGCCATATTGCGATGTATACCGATGGTTTGCTTGAAGCGGTTCACGGTGATCAAGAGCAACAGCTTGAGTTTTTGAAAGAACAATTAAAAGGCTCCCATCAGTGGAATGAAGAATCGATGCAGGCATTGTTCTTCGACGACGAATTGAATCCGGAAAGGGACGATGATAAATGTCTGGTCTGGATTACGCTAGATAAAGGGGCGGAAACGGAATGAAAATCAGGAATAAACTGCTGATTGGTTTTACCGCCTTGATGGTCATTATGATTGCCCTCACCTTTGTGAGCTACGAGCGGCTGAACAGCAGTAATAAACAGATTGATCAGATGTATCAGGAACGTTATCTTAAAGTGCGATTTACTTCAGCGGCACGAGGGGAAGTCAATGATATTGCCAAAGTGCTGGCTAACTTGTTGTTAAATCCGAACAATTCAGTCAGTGCGGCAGAATCTGATCTGAAGGAAATGAAGGAGAAAGGTGCCCGTTATCTGGAGCAGGTTAAAAACCGGGCAGACACTGCCTCGGAGCATCAACTCGTAGATCGCGTGAATAATGCTTGGGATGCCTATACGAATTATGCTGCAAGAGTAATTAATCTGATGTCCCAGAGTCGGGTGGAGGATGCTAACAACTATCGAAACTCTACTGGACTTGCCGTTCAGAAGGAAGCGGTGGAAAGTCTGAATGCGTTGTCTCGTTATCAGGATCAGGAGATCGATGCCGAGATCAAAGACGCCAATGCCGCATATACCAGAGCGGTTCAGATTACAATAAGCATTATGGTCGCCGGATTACTGCTTGCGCTTGGTGTTATTCTGTGGGTACTTCCAAGCATTACTCGTGGTCTGAATACGGTATCGATGATGATTACGAGCTTTGGTAAAGGTCGATATAAAACGATCCGCCGGATTCAAATCAAGTCCACCGATGAGATCGGCCAGATTGCCACCGTTTTCAAAGAAGTCTCTAACGATCTGGAAGAGAAGCTGGAGATCGAAAAAGCTTACGTACAGGCACAGCAGGATCAGAACTGGATGAGTTCTAACATTGCGAGAGTTCCTGAACTTCTCCGGGGAATAGGCTCCATCCGTCAAATCTCCCAGATGTTTATTAGCGAATTCACACCTGTACTTGGTGCTCAGCTAGGGGTGGTATACCTCATCGACGAGGAGAAACATCCAGATGAGTTGAGACGATATGGTTCGTACGCTTTTGAAGAGAATGGAGAGCTTGGCAAAGAGGTATACCGGATTGGAGAAGGTTTGATTGGTCAAGCGGCGCTGGATATGAATCCAATTGTGCTTGATTATACACCTGATCAATATGTAAACATTGGTTCTGCTTCGGGTTCGGCACCAGCTGCCGGAATTATGATCTATCCGGTTGTGTTTGAGGACGAACTGATTGGTGTAGTGGAACTGGCTTCCTTCGAAGGTTTTGGTGAGATGCACAAACAGCTGTTTGGTCAGCTAATCATGAACTTAGGGGTCATCCTTAACAATGTTCGGCGACGTCTTCGCGTGGAAGAATTACTGCGGGAATCCCAGGCGCTCACAGAGGAGTTGCAGGTGCAATCCGAGGAGTTGCAGACACAGCAGGAAGAACTGCGTCGCACCAATGAGAATCTGGAAGAACAGACGGATGCACTTAAACGTTCGGAGGAACTGCTGCAACGTCAGCAGGAGGAATTGGAGCATTTTAATACGGAGCTGATCGCCAAGACGCGTGCTCTTGAAGAACAGGTCCGTGAAGTGGAAGAGAAAAATGATGAAATCGAGAAAACGAAGACGCAATTGGAACAGCAGGCCATGCAATTGTCGATGACCAGCAAGTACAAGTCTGAATTTTTGGCAAATATGTCGCATGAACTGCGAACTCCTCTGAATAGTCTGCTCATATTGTCTCAGTTATTGTCGGAGAACAAGGATGGCAATCTCAGCAGCAAACAGCAGGAATATGCACAAACCATTTATATGTCCGGTGCAGACTTGCTGAAGATGATTGATGAGATTCTGGATCTATCCAAAGTGGACGCAGGCAAGATGGATATCAACTATGAGACTGTTCGATTGGATGAACTGACCAGTTTTGTCACCCAGAACTTTGGCCCGATGGCCAACAAGAAAGAGCTGAATCTCAATTTCGATTTTGACAGCTCCCTCCCGGAGTGGATCTACACAGACAGTCACCGGGTGAAACAAATTTTACGAAATCTATTGTCCAATGCGTTCAAGTTTACGAATCGGGGTTCGGTAAGTCTGATTGCAAAGCGTATGAAACCTGAGGAACTGCCGGGATATCTGAATACGAATCAGGAATACCTCGGATTTAGCATCAAAGATACCGGGATTGGTATTCCGTCCGACAAGACGGATCTGATCTTCGAAGCTTTCCAACAGGTAGACGGCACGACCAGTCGAAAATACGGTGGTACGGGCCTTGGTTTGTCGATTAGCCGTGAACTGGCACGTCTGCTTGGCGGGGCAATACAGGTGGAATCTTCGGAAGGCGAGGGAAGCACCTTTACGCTGTTCCTGCCGGATAATCATGAACAGGCCGAATTGGCAGAGGAAGAAGCAGCTAGAGAAGCAGCGGTATCCTCAGAGCAACAGCAAGAATGGTTACCAAATATTAAACCTGCTCATTCATCACAACAATCCATTCTTGCAGCTGAGCCGGAACGAAGTCGTGTAGTTGATCTATCCCCTGCCCGCAGTTCAGAAGTCACCCGGATTGAGGATGATCTGAATAACATTGGTGAAGGTGACAAAACGTTGCTGATCATCGAAGATGATGTGAACTTTGCCCATATTCTGATGGATATGGCGAGAGGTCGGGGCTTCAAAGCATTGGTTGCTCTTCAAGGAGATACCGGACTGGAGATGGCCCGTGAATACTTGCCTGATGCGATTATTCTTGATATTCAATTACCTGTGATGGACGGATGGACGATTCTGGGAGAATTGAAGAGCAGTTCAGTGACACGTCACATCCCGGTGCATGTTATCTCGGTTGTGGATGATATGAAACAAGGGTTGATGATGGGGGCCATTGCCTACCTTAAAAAACCTTCCAGCAAGGATTCACTGGATAAAGCATTCTCCCATATCGAATCCTATACGGAAAATCAGCTGAAACGATTGCTCATTGTTGAAGATGACGAGATTCAGCGTAAAGCAATCATTGAATTGATTGGTCATGATGATGTAGCCATTACTGCCGTATCTACAGGCCAGGAGGCACTGAATGAACTGCACAGCCAGCGTTACGATTGCATGGTGCTGGACCTGATGCTGACGGACATGACGGGATTCGAGCTTCTGGATCAGATTCGTGATGATGAATATCTGAATGATCTGCCTATTATCATTTATACCGGAAAAGAGCTGGATTCCAAGGAAGAGATGAAGCTTCGCAAATATGCGGAATCCATTATTATCAAAGACGTGAAGTCACCGGAGCGTCTGCTGGACGAGACGACATTGTTCCTGCATCGGGTAGAAGCGAACCTACCTGAGGATAAACGCCGTATTTTGCAGAAGCTGCATAATAAAGAAACCTTGTTCGAGGGTAAGAAAATCCTGCTTGTCGATGATGATATTCGAAATGTGTTTGCATTATCCAGTGTGCTTGAAGGGTACCGTATGGAAGTTACGTTTGCTGAGAACGGCCGTGAGGCACTGGAGGCACTCGAGAAAAATCCGGAATTTGATCTGGTGCTGATGGATATGATGATGCCAGAGATGGACGGATACGAAGCGATGACACGGATCAGACAGAACCCGAAATTCGATAAATTGCCGATTATTGCCCTTACAGCCAAGGCGATGAAAGAGGATCGAGGGAAATGTATTGAGGCTGGAGCATCCGATTATGTGAAAAAACCGATTCAAACGGATCAATTGTTGTCATTAATGCGGGTATGGTTGTATTCGTAAGCGTATGGTTTGGGTAATGAAGGACAATAACGCATACGCAAGTAACCAATGATGAAGTGGAGAGAAGTTATGACACCGTGGGAACCTAACGAAACGGGAGCAGATACGGTTCGTATACCGCAAGATGAAGAGCGTGAATTGATCGAGATTGAATTGTTGCTGGAGGGAATGCATCGTTTGTATGGGTACGACTTCAGAAATTATGCGCTGCCATCCCTGAGACGAAGAATATGGCACTACGCGCATGCAGAAGGTGTGAAAAGCATATCCGGGCTGCAGGAAAAGGTGCTGCACAATCGTTCATCCTTCGAGCGTTTTGTACAGAACTTGTCCATACCGGTAACAGAAATGTTTCGCGACCCATCGCTTTTTCGCATGTTTCGGGAAAAGATCATTCCTATTCTGAGAACCTATCCGTATATCCGGATATGGCATGCAGGCTGCTCTACAGGTGAAGAAGTGTATTCCATGGCGATTATGCTGCACGAGGAAGGGCTGTATGACAAAGCACGAATCTACGCAACGGATATGAATGACCGCTCACTGCAACAGGCCAAGGAAGGCGTATACGGTATTGAGAAAATGAAGTTGTTTACAACAAATTATCTGGAGGCAGGGGGCACGAAAGCCTTCTCCGAATACTATACAGCGAAATATAATTCGGTTATATTTCACCCGTTTCTTCAGAAAAATATTATTTTTGCCGAGCATAACCTGGCAACAGACCGGTCATTTAATGAGTTTAATGTGATTTTTTGCCGCAATGTCATGATTTATTTCAACGATGAGCTGCGGAACCATGTGCACGGGCTGTTTCATGAGAGCTTGAGCCACTTCGGTATTCTAGTTCTGGGATCGAAAGAATCCATTCATTTTACAGAATATAGTGATGCCTATGAGCCGTTAGACCGGACCGAAAAAATATACCGGAAGATCAAATAGGGGGTTAGGCTTAGCTATGGGGCTCAATGAACCAATCCACATATTATTGGTAGATGACCGCCCTGAGAACCTGCTTGCACTTGAAGCAGTTCTGGAATCAGAACGGTACAAACTCGTTAAGGCAAATTCCGGAGAAGAGGCACTCCGTTGTTTGCTGAAAGACGAATTTGCGGTCATCGTACTTGATGTGCAGATGCCTGGGATGGACGGGATTGAGACAGCGAAATTAATTAAGGCACGAGACAAATCCAAAGATGTGCCAATTATCTTCATTTCGGCGAACAGCAGAGAAGCCGAGCATCTGTTTGCCGGATATTCGGCGGGGGCCATCGATTATATGGTCAAACCGTTTATTCCCCAGATTTTGAAGTCCAAAATTGAGGGGTTTGTGGAGATGTTTATCTCGAACAAAAGACTCAAGACACAGACGATGTTGCTACATCAGAAGACGCAGGAACTGGAGAAGATGAATCAGCAACTTGTGCAGGCCAAAGAAGAGGCCGAGATCGCGGCTAATGCCAAAACAGAGTTTCTGGCGATGATGAGCCACGAGATCCGTACACCGATGAATGGGGTTATCGGTATGGTCGACCTGTTGATGGAAACCGAGCTGAAGGAAGATCAGAAGGAGTATGTAGATATCGTTCGCCGCAGTGCCGATGCGCTTGTTACGGTGATCAATGACATTCTTGATTTTACCAAGATGGAGTCCGGCAAAATGGAGCTGGAAGAGCATCCGTTTGAGCTGGTTTCCTGCATACGGGAAGTGCTTGGCTTGTTCGCTGCAGAAGCGGGCAAGAAAAACCTGGAGCTCGATTATTTCCTCGAAGATGCAGTGCCTCAATTAGTATATGGAGATATGGCGCGGCTTCGCCAAGTACTGCTGAATTTGATTGCTAACGCGGTAAAGTTCACGGACCATGGCGGCGTTTATCTGATTGTCTCCGTGAACGGGGAACAGGATGGCAATATGTCGCTGGAGTTTGCGGTCAAGGATACCGGAATAGGCATTGCTCCAGATAAAGTGGATCGCTTGTTCCAACCGTTCTCCCAGCTGGATACGTCGATGACCCGAAAATATGGCGGAACAGGTCTTGGTCTTGCCATTTGCAAGACGCTGGTTGAAATGATGGGTGGACAGATCTATCTGGATATATCGGAAAAGCGGGGCGCTACTTTTGTATTCACCATCCAGGCCAAACGTTACGTTGAAAGAGAATTGGTGCAGGGCAATGGCGAAGAGAAGCTGACGGAAGTAAAAAAAGAGGATAAACATCCTACGGTATTAATCGTGGATGACCATCCGATCAATCAGAAATTAATGGCGATCATGCTCCACAAACTTGGGCTTCTTTCGGATATTGCGGAAGATGGCCAAAAAGCACTGGACATGGTGATGGAGAGCACGTCCTCATATGACTTTATTTTTATGGATTTGCAGATGCCGGTGATGGATGGTTTGGAATGCACTAGACGCATACGTGAGAGCTTAACCCAAAAGCAGCAACCTGTCATTATAGCGATGACGGCTAACGTGATGGAAGGCATTCAGCAACGCTGTACAGCAGCAGGAATGGATGATTATATCAGCAAACCGGTGAAAATGGGCAGTGTTAAACAGAAGCTTGCCCATTTCCAGAAGAATCATCAGGTTATGAATCCGGGCGCTTCAGCAATGAACCAGGCTAATTGAAAATTTTACCAGTTATGTTTCCTGTTTCACTAGTGCATAAGTTGGGTTATAAAGTAAGGAAACCATTGATCAGGAGAGAGATGTCTAATGAATACAAATAAAAATGAAAAATTCAATGCAAGAACCGAAACACATGACGGTGTATGCACAGTGTATCTGACTGGCGAACTGGATTTGTCGGTTGCTCCTGACTTCCGTTTGGTAATGGAACCGCTCGTGGATAACAAGGAGCAGGATCTGTTTATTAACATGAAAGATCTCAAGTACATTGATAGCACAGGGATTGGTATCCTGTTATCTGTTCTCAAGGCCAGACATGGAATGGAAGCTCGCTTTGAAGTACAGGAAGTTCCTGCGCAAATTCAGAAACTTTTTGATATGACGGGTATAGCCAAATTCTTTGTTACACAGAAGAATTCCCAATAGGAAAGGATCGAAAAAGGAATGAATGCAGAAGTCCAAAGAATTACTCTTAATTTACCGGCGACAGCTGAATATGTGGATATTGTAAGACTTAATCTGTATGGTGTTGCGTCCAAAATGGGTTTCTCGTATGAAGACATTGAGGATATGAAGGTTGCTGTATCCGAAGCATGTAACAACTCCGTATTGTATGCCTACTCTCATGAAGGTGGCATGGTAGAAGTGTTATTTGAAGTGAATGGCGAAGTGCTTGCTATTACTGTCAAAGACGAGGGTGCCAGCTTCGAGAATGTGAATCCTGCTGTAACTCGTTCCGGCCTTCATGATAAAGATCTGACAGACGCTCAGATTGGTGGACTTGGGTTCTACCTCATGCAAGCCTTGATGGATGATGTCAGTGTGGAGAGTGAGACGGGCAAAGGTACGAAAGTAGTACTCGTAAAACGTCTTGCCAAAAGTGAGGAGAAAGTATGAATGAAAAAGTGACTCCCCCAGAGTCCATGTCTGAAGCGATTGGTTTGATCTGGGAATACCAACAAACACAGGACAACGAAATCGCCACTGTTCTTATCCGTAAGTACGAACCGATGGTCAAAATGGCTGCGGGTAAAATTGCCCGGAATAGACCGGATCTATATGAGGATTTGTACCAGACAGGCCAAATGGCTTTGATTCGATTGCTGAAGCAATACGACATCAATTTGGGAATTCCATTTGAACCGTATGCGATGAAAAGCATGATCGGTCATATGAAGAATTATCTTCGGGATAAGTCATGGTACATTCAAGTGCCAAGAAGAATCAAGGAAAAAGGGGCATTAGTGCAGCATGCCATTGATGAGCTGACGGTAAAGCTGGAACGGTCTCCCGGGGTTAACGAGATTGCAGAATATCTGGATCTTACTCCGGAGGAAACCATTGAAGTTCTGGCTGGCCGGGAGTGTTACCACTATGTTTCTCTGGATTCTCCTTTATCTCAGGATGACAGTGCAGCGACACTAGGTGAACTAATCAGCGCGGATGTGAATGACTTTGATTCGGTTGAGAAACGGATGGATCTGCAGCAGGCACTAGGACAGCTCAAGGAGCAAGAACAGAAAGTACTTATTTTAGCTTTCCAGGATGGACAGTCACAGCGGGCTATAGCCCAGAAGCTGGGTGTCTCACAGATGAGTGTATCCCGGATTCAGAAACGGGCTACGGAGAAACTGAAGCAAATTATGTCTAACGCTTCTATGCTATGATAGATCATTCCTATGGTTGCCCCAATACGGCTTAACGAGGACACGGTATTGCACTGGATTGCATACGTGTCCTTTTTGAATTGACTGGCGGAATCCCGGCGACACGTGAATTAACATGTGAGGAGGAATATATGGTGGATCAGATCCAACTGGAAGCTCGGCGCGATCAGTTATTCTGCTCCGAGGAGTGGCAGTGGTGGGATTGGGTAGCTCCGGATTCCGGAAGTATGGACAGTGCACTTCATGATCTGGAGCAGGCTTTTCCAGAGATGCAGTATTGGCTAAGCAAAATACCGGAAGCTGAATCAAACTACTTGTCCGTTCGTTATTTTAACGGCGCAGATGCGGTTATTTTCGGTTCTTTCTTATATGCCGTGAAGAATGAAACAAATGATCGACGAAGAGATAATCAGATGTTTTTTTATGTCGATAAGTCCAATTTGGTTACGCTCAATTTGGATGACAATACGAGGGGAATCATGAAATCCGGCGAACGTATGCATATGCTGCAACAATGTACGCAGGCCAGAGAAGGCATGTTTGTTCTTTTTCGAGCGATTCTTCATTATTATCATGTGGGCATGGATCATTTTGAGATGAATCTGCGTGATCTGGAACGGAGAATGGAGACTCGCAATGCACGTACATTGATGGATCAGATTCTAGCCGCTCGCTTTGAATTGTTGTACTGGAGTAATCTGTTTATTCCTTATACCGAATTAATGGCAGCTTCTCGCGAGGCTTACCTTCAAGAAATTACAGACAATCGCTTCTATCAACAGCTTCAGTATCGCGTCGAACGGATGGAATGTCTGTTCCAGCATTACGAAAAGGAGATCGATACCTTAATTTCGATAGACAATGCGATATCTGGCGTACGGGGCAATGAAATTATGAAGACACTGACGATTGTTACTTCTGTATTCACACCGGCAACAGCGGCAGGTGCCATATGGGGGATGAATTTTGAAAATTTGCCCCTGATCGACAAGACTTGGGGAGTCGTGCTGGTCATTGCACTCATTATCTGCAGTATGGTTAGCATGTATATATGGATGATGATGAAAGGATGGACAGGGGATTTGCTGAAAGTAAAATCTGCCCAGTCTTCCGCTCCGGGAAACCGGGACAGAGGAAAAGAGGGAAAGCGTTAGCCACAGACGGGCTGCCCCTCTTTTATTTTTTGTAATCCTGGATGTAACCGAGAAGATCTGCGATATATTGACCCACGATAGGCATATTAACAAATTGGCTAAGGATATAGGCAAGCAAGCCGAGCACAACAAAGGTACCGACAGTCAACCCAAGCCCGCGAGCCATACCAGCGGTAAAGTTCGTAATGATTCGTTTTTTGGGGCTACTGTAATTTTCAATGATGTCTTTGATCTGTGCTCTCTCCAAACTGTCCGCAATCTGATCGAGCCGTGTGTTCAGGCGCTTGACCTCATGACGCAATTCGAATGGATGCTCACTGGTATCATACTGTTGTGCGGGTGTTCCTCCTGTTACCGGGGGATTGCCATTGATCGTGACTTTACTCATAACTCTCATTCCTCCGTTCGCTTTGGATAAAAAATAGCCAGCTGGAATGCAGCTGGCTATTCATTGGTTGATCTCATCAGGCCTTACAGGCTTGTCGAGTTCAATTGTTTACGCGCATCTTCCTTCGCTTCTACGGAAGCGGCAGCTACTTCTTCAGATGCACGCGTTGCTTCCTCAGCAACGTCCGCAGATGCTTTTCTCACGGAGTCCATCACATCATTACGACCTTGGTTTACCGTTCTAGCCAGATCGGATGTTTTGGATGATACCGTTTTGGCGATTTCAGAAGCTTTGTCTCCAACGACTGTCGCTACTTCCTTCGTGCGGTCAGTAACCATGCCTACCTTCTCCGAAAGATCACCACGCAGCTCGCGTCCTGGTTTAGGGGCGAAAAGCAAGGCAGCGGCAGCGCCCAGCAAACCTCCGATGAAAATACCTTTGGCGAAAGTGGAACCCGTTTGTACAGGATATTGCTCTTCTGCTTTATTCATGTCTAATCACTCCTTCTTCAAATTGGAAAACAAATACGAAACAACGAACACCATCTAACCCGAATCAGGCAGCCTGTCTTAGCAGTCTGGACACAAGCCCCAGTAAGAAAACAAAGAGCGCTGTACCAATGATGGCAGGAATGATTGCGAAGTTACCGATAACGGGTCCCCAGTTACCAAGCAAAAGGGCTCCAAGCCAAGCTCCGGCAAATCCGGCTATCATTGCACCAATCACGCCGCCCGGCATGTTGTGACCGGCAAGTGCATCGCCGATCAAACCGATAATAATCGCCATGACAATGCTGATAATAATGCCCCACATAACAACCGCCTCCTTTTCAACTTGATGCAGGATGTTATCTGTTCGCGTTTGCTTACTTCGTATATAAACGCGGTGCAACGAGGTGAAACAACTAATAGCAGGATGAATAGAATGGAAATAGGAGGAAGTCAGTCAGGAAACGGATCGTTTTATTGCTTGAATCATACATAGAATCCAGACGAATCCAGCAGCAAATCCGGCAAACACATCCGTAGGATAATGAACTCCCAGCATGATTCGACTCAGACCAATCAACAAAATAAACATAATGCCGCAAAAGACAGGGAGCCATTTTCCAGGTAAGTCCTGTTTCTTGCATTCCACGGCCCATATGACAAAAAGCATGCCGTAAAATCCCATTGAAATCATGGAATGCCCACTGGGATAACTATATCCATGTACAGCGAGAAGGTGATCGAGTTCGGGCCTGCTACGTCTGAAGATCTCTTTTAACAGAGTGTTCAAAATCCACATCATGGCAAAGCTTGCGCAGATTAGATACCCGTATATGGTGCTTCCGGGACGGCGCTGTGCAAAACACAATAGTGAGAATCCCGCTGCGGCAAGTGCTGATATTTTAAACGAACCCAATGCTGTGATGAATGAAGTGTAAGGCAGCAAAGAAAGGCGGGATTGGGAATGCAAGTAAAATATTTGCTGAATCTGACTATCTAGCCGAATCAAACGATCCATGCCGAGTAAGGCCCCAAAACCAGCCAATAACAACACAATGGCCGAGCTCAGCAGTGAGGCAATGAGGATATATTTCACCAAGGATTGCAAAGGGACGACATGTGGCGGTTCAGATGAGAGATGTTGAGAATTGCGCAGCATGAAACGTGTCTCCTTCTATAAAAGTGTAGTCCTTCAGTAAGGCTGATAAAGCTTTACCCGAAACGTCTGTCGAAAAAACTGTAAAACCGTCGTTTTTGTACTATACTAATGAGGATATCCCATGCGGCGCCATGAAGCAAAGCAGAGATAAACTGGATTTTATAAATATGAAATTGGCAATATGAAGGAGAGAAACTCGCATGGAAAGTGCGCTGTTAGTTAAAGAATACCGTGCAGGCGTGATGGAATGCGCTCATTACGGACACATATGTATTACAGATGAGCATGGGCGGGTTGTATATTCGGCTGGTGATCCTCATTTCAGAGCATTTACACGTTCATCTGCCAAACCGTTTCAGGCTATACCTGGAATTCGGGCTGGAATCGACCGTCACTATAACCTTGAGACACAGGAGATTGCTATTATGGCTTCTTCACATCGCTCAGAACCGGAGCATGTTCGTGTACTGGAGAATATGGCTCATAAAATCGGACTTGGTGAGGAATGTTTGATCTGTGCACCAAGCTACCCGCTTCATGAGGAAAGTCGTAATAACTGGTTACGTGCGCAAGGGGGAAAACGCAGAATACTGCATAACTGTTCGGGTAAACATCTCGGGATTCTCGGTTACAGCCAGATGGAAAAGCTTGATTTGAACAGCTATGCCGAACCGGATCATCCGGTACAGCGGGAAATACTTGAAACATTGGCGAGCCTCGCAGGCATTGAAGAAAAAGAAATACAACTCGGGACGGATGGCTGCGGCTTTCCGGTATTTTCACTGCCGCTATCCGCGTTAGCCAATGCGTATCTGAAGCTGGCTTGTCCCGATCTTATTGTCGATGGGGCCACACGCACCGCTGTAGAGACGATTACTTCGGCGATGAATCAGCACCCTCTGATGGTTGGTGGCACAAATCGGGTGGATTCGGTGCTACTGGAGGACGACAATATCGTCGCCAAAGGCGGATTCAAGGGTGTATTTGGTTTTGCACTGAAGAAAGAGAGGTTGGGTATCACTTTTAAAGTGCTGGATGGTTCCGAGGAAGAGTGGGCCTCCATTGCACAATCGATATTAAAGCAACTAAACTATGCTAACTCTGAAACCATTGCACGCCTGGCGGAAGTATTTCCTCCAGACATCCGTAATGATGCAGGAACTCTTGTGGGACGGATGGACAGTGAATTTGTGCTCCACTCATGAAAAGATAGCATGTAACCTTTGGAAGGAGCGTGATTAGAATGAACAGACCCCGGGTAAAGATCACATACCAACTGGTATTGACCTATACAATTCTAAACACGCATGGATTATTGCCATAAGGCAGTTCCAATCCTCTGGAGGTGGATGAATATGATTAAAGTAGTGACATCGGAAGAAAGACACACGTCGGATCGAGGTTGGATACACAGTGAATTCAGCTTTTCCTTTGCAGATTATGAGGATCCAAGCAATGCCCATTTTGGTTGTTTGTTAGCCCATAATGACAACATACTGATGCCGCAGGAAGGCTTTAAGAAACATCCACATCACGACCTTGAAATTGTCAGTTATGTGATATCAGGTACGCTTAAGCATACAGACAGTATGGGTACAGAACAACTGCTGGAAGCGGGGACAGTTCAGGTGATGAGCGCAGGTACAGGTGTGGAGCACTCCGAAACCAACCCGGCTACGGATGAACCGGTACGATTCCTGCAGATGTGGTTTCTGCCTTCCCGGCGTATGCTGAAACCGTCGTACGCGTATCGTAAAATAGAAGAATCCGCACAGCTGAACCGTCTGTGTCCGATAGTGTCGGGTATGTCAGATCAACCGGATGAACGCTTGGAAGAGGATTCTCTCCGCATTGCTCAGGACGTCACCTGTTATCTATCGAAGCTGGAGTCAGGCAAAAAATTGATGTATCCGCAACATGAAGATCGGCGGACACATTTGTTCCTCATTAACGGACATCTTGAAATCCAGTGTTCCGATGGTCATTTTAATCTCAAGCCCGGAGATGCGGCTCGAATTCGCAAAAGCTGTGATCTTCAGATGACAAGTGCAGGCAGCGAGCCTGCCGAGTTTGTTCTTGTTGATTTACCTTAACCTTGATATATTCGCACATTGGATCAACAAGGTTGGATTAAGCAAGCGCATAGACTATAAAAAATTAAAAGGACTTGTCCTGCATCAGTGTTCTGATGTAAGACAGGTCCTTTTCTGTTGCTGCGATACTGTCAGGTGTGAAGGCAGAGACAAGAGGTATAGCTTATTTGCGAAGTTTACCGAGTTCAGAAGCAACAGCCTCCACCTCGGAGATGCTCAGATGCTCTTTTCCGATAACCATCTCATACAAATCTTGCAGATCCTCGTATTTCTCAAGCGGAAATGCTGAACCCTGCATAGCGGCACCACTGGCCATCCGCAGCTTGGTCTTGATGGCTTCGATCATATATTCCATATTTTCTACTGTTGCTTGTGTTAAATCCATCGTTAACTTCATCCTTTCCATCTACGGAGATGGTTGTTCGCTTTTCAAAGCGGAAACTCTTGTTATTGTAGCATGAGTGGAAGGGCACAAGCCAATGATTTTGCGGGGGAATGGAGCATCGGTTACAATGTGAGAAAAGACTGCAATAGGAGGGAATCAAGCTTGGCCTTATATAAACGGGAACTGGTTAGGCATCAAAATAGAGGAATGCGTAAAGGTGTACCTGGAGATGAGCTTGCTCTTTTTTTCAAGGATATCTTCCAGCGCCATAACCTGAACGAGATTACTTTTCTCTGTATCGGCACAGACCGTTCCACCGGGGATGCACTTGGTCCGATGACGGGGACTCTGCTGGAGGAGCGCGGCATACCTCATGTGGTCGGCACGTTGGCTGCTCCTTGTGATGCAGACACGCTCGAAGAGAGGCTGGCACATATTCCGGCGGACCATACCGTGATTGCCATGGATGCATGTTTGGGCCCAAAAGCGGCTACCGGGACATACTATGTATCGGGAACACCCCTGCATCCGGCTCAATCCGTTGGCGGCAAGTTGCCACCGGTTGGTGAATATAGTGTAGCCGCGGTAGTAAATGCTAACGGCCCGAGACCGTATTCCATTTTGCAGATGACTTCATTAAACCTTGTTATAGGCATGTCTCAAACACTGGCCGATGCAGTAATTGAGGCCTGGAATGCACAAGAAACGTTTCATTTATGAGATGAATGCTTAATAATATACAACTTGAAATATTACAATCGCGCAGAGAGAGGGATTAATATGGAAAAAGTGATGTGTGATGGAACGACGATTTGTTATGCCGAGCAGGGTAAGGGAGAAGTCCTTGTATTGCTTCATGGATACTGTGGCAGTTCTTCGTACTGGGATGAAGTTGTGCCGGAACTGGCTCGCAGCTATCGTTGTATCGTACCTGATCTGCGTGGACACGGCAAAACGGACGCACCTGTTGGTAGTTATACAATCGAACAGATGGGCAATGATGTGCTGCAGCTGTTAAATGAACTAGATGTGGAAAAAGCAGTGATTTTGGGACATTCCATGGGCGGGTATATTGCGCTTTCCATTGCACAGCATCACCCGGAGCGTTTGAATGCATTTGGCCTGATCCATTCAACAGCGTTCCCCGACGGTGAAGAGGCGAAGGAGAAACGCTTGCGCGCAGTATCCACGATTCAGACCGAAGGCATTGTGAATTTTGTGGACGGGCTGGTTCCTGGTCTGTTCGCACCGGACAATGTGGAGTCGATGTCCACACATGTGAATCGTGTGAAAGAAATTGGTTACCAGACTGCCCCTCAAGGTGCAGTTGGTGCAGCACTGGCTATGCGTGAACGTCCGGATCGACGTGATGTGTTATCGGCCACACCACTTCCTGTACTGCTTGTAGCAGGGGAGAAGGATGGGCTGATTCCGCCAGAGCGCACCTTTACGAGTGATAAGCCTCATATTGTGCAAGCTACGATTGCAGGTGCAGGACATATGAGTATGTATGAAGCACCAGAAGAATTGATTCAGGTGATTAAACAGTTTATGACCGGTTTGTCTAACTGATTTTACTTGAAGATGAGCGAGTGTCCGATGAAACATGGTCGGTCTATTGATTGGATGTGAAGCCCCTGTATGTCCATGTGGACAAGCAGGGGCTTTGATTTGGTTTGCGCCTTGCTTCTGAAGCAGGAGCAAGCTGGACTTTCGCTTTTTTTCACGGCATGAATTAAAATAAAAAGTATGGATACACGATACATAATAATGTGATAGATGATTGAAGACATAAGGGGGCACACCGATGTTCAGGAAGGATTACCTGCTCCGAATGGTGGAGGATATGACAGAGGCAATTGGCAAGGCTTTTACGCTCAAACAACAGCGAAAACATGCGGAGGCCTTGTCAGAACTGGATGAGCTAATGCGCAGACAATTTGGCATGAATCTGTCTTTGCTGAACTCCCTGCCTGCAGAAGATGTCATTGAGATGTTTCGTTTTCGCGGGGTCATTGAGGTGGACAATCTGCAGCAAGCGGCCAGACTTATCGAGGAAGAGGCATATATCTATCAGGAGAAAGCCAGAGTCGAGGGCATGGATGATCAGGAGAAAATGGAGGCAGAGGATGCAGCGCTTATGCGTTTGATGCGAGCTTTACATTTTTACCTGTATGCCTTAAATCACGGGGCTAACCCCCAACTGTTGCAAGCGCCCGAACGTATAGACGGAGTCATGGAACAGATTGAGGGATATGAGCTTCCTGCCCGAACGGAGAAGCAGCTTGCGTTATACCGGGAGCAACAGGGGCGATATGATGCAGCTGAGAATGGGTGGTACAGGTTGCTACATCTTGGCGCGGAGTATCCGGTACAGTATGAGCAAGATGCAAAAGCATTTTATCAGAGGTTAACCGAATTTACGGATGAGCAGCTTGAACAGGGCGGTTTGCCGCGAGACGAGGTCAATGAGGGACTGGCACAGATTAAAGCGATGGAGACCAAACGTCAGTAGGCGAAGGGTTAAACAGATGGAGTCCAGGCTCTTCACTTGGAGAGGAAACAGAATTATGGTATGGTAACGGTTGACCAAACCAAACCGAAAGTGAGATGTACCCCGTGGATTCGTTGCGAAAGCTTATACATGATATTTTTGAACAGAACTCGCTGATTACGGCGACCTTAAGTCAGCTACGCAGACGGGACAATGTCTCGTTTACCAAAGTGCAGGTGAAGCCGGTGACACTGAAAAATCAGCTTCATTACCAGTTTGCTTTTCACTACGCAAATAAAGTGCTGCATGAGAATTTGACCCCGGATGAAGCGTTGGAGCGTATGACTTTGTTATGTGAAGAGACGTTTCGTCAGGGATTGCTCTGTACGGCAGATGCAGATTATCAAATTCTGATCAGCAAAAAATATAAAGTGTCCATTCTGACCAAATCTCCATCCAAAACAGCCGTAGATCTGTCCCATAATCGCAAAAAGCAATATGTGCTGGAAGAGGGAGTCCCCGTTTCGTTTCTCGTTGAACTTGGGATCATGAACGAGGAAGGACGGGTGCTTGCACGCAAATACGACAAGTTCAGGCAGATCAATCGTTTCCTTGAGATGGTGCAGGATGTAATTCCCCATCTGCCGGAAGGGCGTCCGCTGACAATTGTGGATTTTGGCTGCGGTAAATCCTATCTGACCTTTGCCTTGTATCATTATTTGTCTGTACAACAGCGACGTTCACTCAACATCATCGGTCTCGATTTAAAGGCGGATGTCATTGAGCATTGTAATGATCTGGCTAGACGTTTGCATTATGGTGATCTGAAATTCCTCGTTGGGGACATTGCAGATTATGATGAGCTGAACGAAGTGGATATGGTCGTTACCCTTCATGCCTGCGATACCGCTACGGATGCGGCACTGGAGAAAGCGGTACGCTGGGGAGCATCTGTCATTATGTCGGTTCCTTGTTGTCAGCATGAACTGTATGACCAGGTTGAGTCTTCGGTGATGAACCCGCTTCTGTCCCATGGCATTCTGAAGGAGCGCTTCTCTGCACTGGCAACGGATGCGATTCGCGCCAAACTGCTCGACGTGATGGGATACAAGACACAGTTGCTCGAATTCATTGATCTGGAAAATACACCGAAAAACATTCTGATTCGTGCCGTTCGCGGTCAGGCTGGGCAAGTCGGGGAGATGTGGAGTGAATACACTGCATTCCGTGATTTTATCCATGCTGACCCATACCTGGAGCGTGCATGTGCAGATTTGCTGCCGGTTGAAGGAAGCGGATCTGGTGGGCAAGTGGACAGGGAAAACTTGGAGCGGTCTGCGAAGTGTAATCTTCATTGATTTTTTGTTCGAAACGTCTGACGCATAAGTGGTCTGTAAAAGGAAGGAAATGGACATACTGCTGCAAGGGTCGTTTTACTCGATGTGCAAAGTGAAGAATATAAACGATATGTGCGTGATTCCAGATATATAAAAATAAAATCGTTTATCCCATAATTAAGTGAGAAAGTGCGTTTAGGGGAATGGTTTTACTTGCATAACTCAGGATGTGTATTCCGTTGTAGATCATGAGCTGATCGACGGATAGGTGGAAATAAGGTAGAAGGACCCGAAATCGGGACTCTTCTGCCTTTTTTGTTTTTTAATAGCTGACGAAAAAGGAGGTGTGGAATGAAGGAGCTTCCGAAAAACAGGTGCTATTTAAGAGGAGAAAACAATACATATAACGATATAGCCAGTCCATGTCGTATATCTTTCTCCGGGCAGGAGTCATCTACATCTAGTTTTAATATCGGCATGGAAGGAAAAGGAAGAGGAGGAGGGAAGAGGTCGATCGGGTCAAAAAGGACTGTAGTTCTAGGCTTAAGCACAGTGGCTATATTAATGGCAGGGTGTATGCGTAGAGGTTTATTTAATTCTGCTGACTTGTATCCCGTTATTCTGATGACCGGAACGATCATGATGATCTTTCTTGTGGTGTACATCGGGGGAACGTTAGGGAAGAAACATGTTGACCTAGGTTTAGTGCGTGTGAAATCACTGCATCCGGAAAAATGGGGTTATGCCAATGTTGCGTTTCCTGTGGCCATGATGTTGTGTTATGCCATACATGGGTGGACAGGCTCGGTGAGTACACAGGGCAGCATCCATGAAATGCTGCGCTGGAGCCTGCTTGCGATGTTTGCCTTGCTCGTCTCGCTGCTGGCTGCGAGTGAGGGTGGGGTGCGCTGGCTTGCCTTTGGCTGGCAGCTGGCAGGCGGTATGCTTGTGCTAAGCGGCATCCTGGCCGTGTGCGGTGTGCTGCCGCTGCCCTACGGGGTCATGCGGATAGCTGACCTCGAGATCAGCTCCGCCGGAGCCCGGCTCGGCGGATTGCTGCAGTACCCTAATGCGTACGGTGCCATCGTTGGCATGTACGTATTGGAGCGGCTGACCGCCGCCGCAGCGGTGCTGGCCGGGCGCGCCGTCCCGGCCAGCCGGCTCTTCGCGGCGGTGCTGCCGCTCATGCCCGCGCAAGCCGCGCTCCTGCTGAGCGAGTCGCGCGGCGCCTGGCTTGCGGCCGGCTGTGCCGCGGCCGCCGTCTTTGCCCTGCAGCGGCGCGGTGCCCGCCTGCCGCTGCTGCTGGCCTTGGCCGCGCCCCTGGCGTGCGCGGCCTGGCTGTACCGCCAGCTGGCTGCTGCCCAGCTGGCGCCTGCACCCGGGCCCGGCCTGCTCGCACTGGCCGGGGCATGGGCAGCTGCGCTGCTCGGCACGCTGCTGCTGTGCCGTCTCTGGCACAGCGGCGCCCGAGCCGGGCGCGCCGCTGCCGTGGCGGCCACGGTGCTGGCGGGCATCGCCGCCGCACTTATGGCCGCGGCCTCCACCGCCGAACGTTTCGCGGCGGGGGTCGGCACAGGGGCATCCCGCCTGCAGATATGGCGGGATGCCCTGCAGCTATGGTCCGAGGCCGCCTGGCTCGGCCACGGGGGAGAGACATGGCGCAACATGTTGCGCGCCATCCAGTCCTCGCCGTATGTCGGCGGCGAGGTTCACAGCGGGCTGCTCGATCTGGCCCTGGATACGGGCCTGATTGGCATCGCGCTGATTGCAGGGTGGCTGCTCATCACCCTGCACAGCATCCGCCGCTTCGCTCCGCGTCTGCTGCCAACCGTGCTTGTCTTCGTCCTGCATGGAGCCGTGGACTTCGACTGGAGCTACTCGCTCAGCTGGATGCTCTTCATCTGGCTTGCCGCATGGGCGGTTGCGCTGAGGACAGAAGCAGAGTCGGCCTCAACGCAACCGTTCACGAATCGCAGTGCTGCGGGTGCATCTCTTGCTCCATACCCATCCATAGATTCGGCTTATATGGTCATGACGGAGGCTCCGACTGTGAAACCTTCGAGCATGCCACGCCCATCTCAGCGTTACGCGTACCATCACACTTTGAGAGCCATCTGTTCAAGGCTGGTCCAGGTCAAACGATATATAGCCACGTTTTTACTTGCCTGCTGGCTTGGAGGAACCGTTTGCATGACGGCCCGTTACGCATGGGCAGATATGCAGTATCGTTATGCGCTGGCTGAGCCGATAGGGACGACTACAAGTGTCGAACATCTCAAATCAGCATATCGCTTGAATCCCACTCGGCCTGATCTGGTGATTGCCCTTGCGCGTACACTTCCTCAAGCGGAAGCCAAACCCATTTTACTGGACGGCTTGTCCCGTTCGCCGAAAGATTCTGATCTTTATTTGCAGCTTGGACGGTTGGCATCGCACTCAGGGGAAGGGAAGCAAGCGGGAAAGTATTTTATCACAGCCACCGCTTTGAATCGTTATGATGTTGACACCTGGAGAACGTCGCTCTACTGGATGGAACATGCGGCGATGCGTGAGATTTCAGAAGGCCAGATCCGGGAAGGCAGGCAGACTGCGGTTATCGGCATACAAATGCTTGAATGTTATAGAGAATTGGCAACACAGGTGAATTCAAAACGAATGCGTAACGACCGTCGTTTCCTACTGCACGCTTCGGCTTCATCGACTGGTGAGAACTTGCACAGAATTGCTATGGGTTCCTTTGGAAGGGTCCGTTAGAGTGTTGGGAAATCTTGAACAGGCGGAAGAGGGATATCTCTGCCTGCCTGTTCGGGTTTTCTTTTTACAGACGGTAACCGCCAAAGGCGTGTTTGAATGCTTCTTTCAGCGATTCCACCTCAACGTCCCACAGCGTAGCAATGTCTGCGCTGACTTCGGTATTCCACCATTCACACAGTTTTTTGCGGTCATTGCGATTTTCTCCAACCCAGAGCAGGTTTGCAATAACTTTGGTGTAGTATTGCTCCTCGGCCTGCTTCATGCGTTCCGGAGAGACGTACAATTTTAATCTTTTGGCCGTTCGATACAATTCCTTGCTGCAGGCGCGGCGAATACCGCGGGCAGAGGGCAAGTTTTGGCCGGATTGCTTATGTTTGACCGGGGGAGATCCGGGCGCAGATTTGAATGACACATTCTCACACTCCTCTCCCCATACCATATGCGGAGCAACGCCGGCGGGATACTGTCCCGCTCTCACAAGTAGCCACGTTCAGATGCCTGTGATAAAATAAGGACGAACATCCATGGTGCTCCAGAGCACCACCATTTCAGGGAAAAGAAAGAGGGTTGAGATGGACGTTATTCATAACATTGTCAGCCAATTATTCGACTGGATTCAAAGTCTGGGATACTTCGGCATCATGCTCGGATTAATGATGGAGATTATTCCAAGTGAAATTGTGTTGGCATATGGCGGTTTTCTCGTTTCTCAGCATAACATTAACTTCTTCGGTGCGATGATTTTTGGCACAGTGGGCGGGGTATTGGCCCAACTGTTTATTTACTGGATTGGTCGTTATGGCGGCAGACCTGTACTTGAACGCTACGGTAAATACATATTGATCCAGAAAAAACACATCGACCATTCCGAAGAGTGGTTCCGTAAGTATGGTACAGGTGTTATTTTCACAGCCAGATTTGTTCCAGTCGTAAGACACGCCATCTCGATTCCGGCGGGCATTACGAAAATGCACACAGGCAAATTCATACTGCTTACTACACTCGCTGTTATACCTTGGACTGCATTGTTTATATATTTAGGGATGATTCTCGGGGATCAGTGGAAGCATGTAGATGAGAAAGCAGCCCCTTTTATTACGCCGATTCTGCTTATTGCGCTTGCTCTTATGATTATTTATGTTGTTATTAAATGGATGAATGTACGTAAAAAGAGAGGAAGTGTGAAGTAATGTCCAAACCTAACTTATCTCACAAATTCGGTAAAGGTTTGCCTCCGAAGGAATTTATCGCAAGCATGACCAAAAATCAGAGTGAATTTCAGGCGAACTACGATAGCTTTGTCTGGTCAAGTGAAGAGGATCGTGAATTTTTCGAAAGCCTGAACCATCGTGACGACCTTCGCGTGCTGATCCTGGCAGCAGATTGGTGCGGTGACGTTGTGCGTAACATTCCGGTTGTATTTCAGGCACTGGAGATTTCCGGCATCCCAACCGAAGTACTGATTATGGAGAATCATCCGGAAGTGATGGATGAATTCCTGACGATGGGTGGTCGTTCTGTGCCGATTGTGATCGTAGCAGACACAGGCGGACATGTATTAGGTCAATGGGGACCTCGTCCGCAGCACGTACAAGAGGTGATGGTGGAGTTCAAACGACTGAATCCTGATCGTGAAGCTGCTGACTACCAGGATAATATGGCAGAGACGCGTAAAGAGATTCTGAAACGTTACGGGGAAGGAACGGAGTCCCATGCAGTCGTCATTCGTGAGTTGCGTGAGCTGATTTCGGGTTTTTAATCGATATGTTGAACATTCGTACATTTACGCTCGGACCGCTGCAGACAAATGCCTACCTCTTACAGGGGCAGGATCCGGGAAAAGCTGTTATTATTGACCCAGGTATGAATCCTGGTCCGCTGCTCAAGGTGATTCAGGATCTGGAGGTTGAAGCCATACTGTTGACTCATGCTCATTTCGATCATATAGGCGGTGTGGAGGAGATTCGCAAACTGAAGGGATGTCCTGTTTACTTGCATGATCTGGAAAGTGACTGGCTGACTACAGCCAAGCTGAACGGATCGTTGAACTGGTCACAGGTAACACCACCCATCACTGCCGCTCCGGCAGAATTTGCCCTGGATGAAGGTCAGAAGCTGCAATTGCTTGGCCACACGTTTCAGGTGTACCATACACCAGGACATTCTCCAGGTAGTGTAAGTCTACTTTGCGGGAATGATCTGTTTTCCGGAGATGTGTTGTTCCGCATGGGTGTAGGCAGAACGGACCTGGCAGGTGGGCGTGAACGCGATCTGGTGGATTCCATTCAGAACAAGTTGTATCGATTCCCTGATGAGGTTAAGGTATACCCGGGACATGGCCCTAAAACAACGATAGGTTATGAGAAACAGAATAACCCGTATGTTCCTGCAAGATGATTCGACAGAATATGTGAATTAAGTCTGGACAAGTTCCAACTTTTTCATTAGAATAGCAATTAGTTGTTACAAGCGTTAAGGCATCACTTAACTAAAGCGTTAAATAGAAACACCCTAACTCGCGAAGCACGCAGACTGTGGTCTATACCCGGTTTGCGTTCTTTTTTTGTTTTCAGCCCATTTTCCGCAAGCAGAATGACAGGAACGAGTGGAAGTGTGTAACGATAAGCAGAGTAGATTATTAAGAAGATTGTAGACGAATGACCAACATGGAGTGAACGAAAGTGAGGGAATAAATGTGGAGAAATTAAGAGTAATTCCGGCGAAGAAAGCAACGGAGTATACAAGTCTTGATGAGCGCCCGCCGGGTTTGAATTCCGTCATGCGATCCGTTATTCGAGAAACAGCTTTCCAGAAAACCTACATACCTAATAGCAGTTTTACTCCTGTCCATCACAATAAGAAAGTTCGTAACATTCATCAAAATATTTGGAATAGCCATGTGCTACGAAACGGAGCTCACGAACAGCGGTGGTTCGACAAGTTGCAAGATTACCGAAATGGAGTCTGATTGCCCGGGAAATTGTCGTATTTAATTTATTGAAATGAAAGAAGCCAATGAGATTTTTAATTTTAGTTTGTGTTGAACGTTTCGGTGGATCCTGTCGTATTACCATAAGATTGAACAGGAAGCGGGTGATCATTCGGATGAGAACAGCTGAATTGGAGGAAGTACGCAGAGCAGCAGAGGGCGATGACAGCGCACTCGCAGCACTATTGCAGCGCCATTATTCATTTGTGTATAAATATCTTATAAAAGTTACGATGGATTCTAATTTGGCTGAAGAAATTGTTCAGGATACCATGGTTCGGTGCATGGAAAACATTCGGCGTTATGATGGTACATCAGCATTTTCGTCATGGATGATCACGATCGCAACCCGGATTTACATTGACAGAACCAGACGAAAGAAGAGAGAGCAGAGCTGGCTTGAGTTAATAAGGCATCAGGCGATACGCCGTTTTCGTTGGCAGCTCGAAAGTCGAAACGAGGAATGGACGGATGTGATGGATGCGATGACAAGACTAACCCCTGAGCATCGCATTACGGTATTGTTGAAGCATTATTATGGATATAGTTACGATGAGATTGGGCAGATGTTAGGCATACCTACTGGAACAGCCAAGTCGCGGACAGCTTATGGTCTCCGTCAATTGAGAAAGGAGCTGGAATAGAATGAGCAGATCGAATGAGACACAGGATCAGGAAATCGTGCAGCGATTGCAGCATTCAATGAAAGCACTGGATGATGTCTGTGAACCGGCGAATATTCCTTCATTGGCATCACTCGAATCCCGTGTCAGGGAGCAAAGACGACTGAAGCGCAGAGCCAATCTGATTGAACTCATCTGCTTCTTGGTGGTGGCGTTGATGGTAATTACGCTGGGAACGTTGCTGATTGTTTCTTCGCCTGCCGTGTACCTGGGCATACAAGCTTTGGGTACAGTTATTGCTGTCATAGCAGCCACATTATGGCTCGTCCGGCAACGGAAGGAGACGATGCATCATGAATAAGCTTCATTATTCTTTGGCAGAGATTCCCCCAGTCCTGCTTGCATTCCTGGCGCTCCTGCTTTTGTTTCAAGGAACATGGATTTTTCAAGATGCACGCAAACGTGGACGATTTCCCTGGTTATGGGGTTTGTGGGGCATTACCAGCGTTCCCGGTCCCCTGCTCATTTACTGGTTGGTTGTGATTCGTACCGACCGTAATCGACACCGTAAAAAGTAAACATAACAGATGATATGGGAACGAGCAGATATCCCTTGCAGAGATCTTCAAAAAGATTTTGCACAAATATGTTGTTTAATTCTAGTATTCCTAGACATCGTTATTCTTTTCTAGTAGACTATACAAATAAATATGAATGATAGACTACCAGGAGGTTAGACGATGCTGCGATTAGGAGAGAAGGTTGTCATCGTCGCGGATGCGTTTGAGCAGAATCTTCCTGTAGGGGAATTTGGATATATCATCGCTTATGACCGGAATCCGGACAATGCGTTCGATTACGTGCTTCGTGTGCCGTTGGTTAATCGGAACTTTTTTGTTCCATCCGGCGACGTCGATCTGGAAGAGATTCTGCTGAAGCAGGAAGCTGAGCGGGTCGAGCGAGAAGCGTTGATAGATTACGCCCTTGCAACACATAATGAGAAGCTGTTTCATCATCTGATGAACGGTGAGCCTCAAGCTGTGGAAGAGGAAGAAGAAACCGCGAATGATGTCATGTCCCAGGCGGATTTTATAAAGCAGGTTAATCTGCGTGCATGGATTTAAGAATTAGATTGTTCAGGAGTCGGCTGATGCCGGCTCCTTTTTTGCTTTTACATTGAATTGTCGAACTATCTCACCTATAATTAGAAAAGTTATCTTGGGACTTTAGCCCGTTAAACGAATGCTTCGTTTGCAGGGTTATCTCAAGCACAGAACGAATGAAGGAGGCATCCGGTAATGAGTATTTCGAATAATGACGTTCAGCATGTGGCCAAGCTGGCCCGGCTTAATCTGACTGCTGAAGAAGAACAGACGCTGACAGGTCAGCTGAACGCGATCTTAAAATATGCAGAGAAGCTGAACGAGCTGGACACAGACCACATTGAGCCAACAACACACGTTTTGCATGTCAGCAACGTGATGCGTGAAGATGAAACCAAGGAAAGCCTGTCCATTGAACAGGTGATGCACAACGCACCAGATGAAGAAGACGGGCAGTTCAAAGTACCTGCTGTCATGGAATAACGGATAATTGGAAGGAGGACAAGCACTGTGAGTTTATTTGAACAATCGTTGCCTGAGCTACATAACAAGCTGCATGCCAAAGAACTATCGGTCAGTGATCTGGTCGATCAGGCGTATCAGAATATCGGTGCACATGATGACAAGGTGAAGGCTTATCTAACACTGGACGAGGAGAATGCACGCGCACGCGCTCGTCAGCTTGATGACCGACTTGTCAGTGGTGAGGAGAAAGGTTTGCTATTCGGTTTGCCTGTTGGGATTAAAGATAACATCGTGACGAACGGCCTGCGTACCACCTGTGGAAGTCAGTTCCTGCGTAATTTCGACCCGGTGTATGATGCAACAGTTGTCGAAAAGCTGAAAACGGCCGACACCGTAACCCTCGGTAAACTTAACATGGATGAGTTCGCCATGGGCGGTTCCAACGAGAATTCCAGTTTCTCTCCTGTGCATAATCCATGGGCACTTGATCGTGTTCCGGGCGGATCTTCAGGTGGTTCTGCAGCGGCCGTTGCCGCGGGAGAGGCGTACTTCACACTTGGATCAGACACGGGCGGTTCCATCAGGCAGCCTGCTTCCTATTGCGGAGTTGTTGGATTGAAGCCAACGTACGGACTGGTTTCCCGTTTTGGTTTGGTGGCATTTGCGTCATCACTCGACCAGATCGGACCTTTGACCAAAAATGTAGAAGATTCTGCTTATGTGCTGCAAGCCATTGCCGGCTATGATGCCAAAGATTCGACATCTGCCAAGGTGGATATCCCCGATTATTTGAGCGGACTGACGGGGGATGTGAAAGGTCTGCGCATAGCCGTACCGAAGGAATACATCGGTGAAGGTGTTGACCCGCAAGTCAAAGAAACTGTTTTGGCTGCACTCAACGTACTGGAGGGTCTTGGAGCGACGTGGGAAGAGGTTTCTTTGCCGCATACCGAATATGCAGTAGCTACCTATTATCTGCTTGCTTCTTCTGAAGCTTCATCCAATCTGGCTCGTTTCGACGGTGTACGTTATGGTGTGCGTGCAGACAATCCGGAGAATTTGCTGGATCTGTACCACCAGTCCAGAAGTCAGGGCTTTGGTCCAGAAGTAAAACGGCGTATTATGCTTGGAACCTATGCACTCAGCTCCGGTTACTATGATGCGTATTATTTGAAAGCTCAAAAAGTACGTACATTGATCAAACAGGACTTCGATGATGTATTTGCCAAGTATGATGTGATTATTGGACCTACTGCACCTACAACAGCATTTAAGATGGGGTCTCAAGTTGACAATCCACTTACGATGTATCTGAACGACATCCTGACGATTCCAGTCAGCTTGGCGGGTGTTCCTGCGGTCAGCATTCCTTGCGGATTCGCAGATGGTTTGCCTGTTGGTTTGCAGATTATCGGTAAAGCTTTTGATGAAACAACCGTATTGCGTGTAGCGCATGCGTATGAACAAAATACAGCATTCCACAAGCAGCGTCCGCAGCTGTAGACTGCCCGGAACGGAGGTAATAAGAAATGTCCGCATCTAAATACGAAACGGTCGTTGGACTTGAAGTCCATGTGGAGTTACATACGAACTCCAAAATTTTCTGTGGCTGCTCCACCGCTTTTGGAGCTCCGCCCAATACACACACCTGCCCGGTCTGTCTCGGTCACCCGGGTGTACTGCCAGTATTGAATCGTCAGGCAGTTGACTATGCAATGAAAGCTGCAATGGCTCTCAACTGCACAATCGCTGATGTCAGCAAGTTTGACCGTAAAAACTATTTCTACCCCGATTCACCTAAAGCGTATCAGATCTCACAATTTGATCAGCCGATTGGTGAGAATGGCTGGATCGATATCGAAGTGAACGGCGAGACGAAAAGGATCGGTATTACACGTCTGCATTTAGAAGAAGATGCAGGTAAGCTCACACATGTCGATGGTGGTTACGCCTCCCTTGTCGACTTTAACCGTGTCGGAACTCCGCTCGTGGAGATTGTTTCCGAGCCGGAAATTTCTTCTCCGGAAGAAGCGCGTGCGTATTTGGAAAAATTACGTGCGATCATGCAGTACTGTGATGTTTCTGATGTGAAGATGGAAGAGGGATCCCTTCGTTGTGACGCTAACATCAGCTTACGTCCACATGGTCAGGAGAAGCTGGGCATCCGGGCGGAGCTCAAAAATATGAACTCCTTCCGTGGTGTACAGCGCGGCCTGGAGTATGAGCAGTATCGTCAGGCTGAAATTCTTGACGACGGCGGCGAAGTTGTTCAGGAGACACGCCGCTGGGATGAGGCTCAGGGCAAAACCTTGTCGATGCGTGGCAAAGAGCAAGCGCATGACTATCGTTACTTCCCGGATCCGGATCTTGTGAAATTGCATATTGATAACGAGTGGAAGGAACGTATCAGAGCTTCCATTCCTGAGTTGCCGGATCAGCGTAAAGCCCGCTATACTGCAGATTACAGTCTGCCAAGTTATGATGCGGAGGTCATCACTTCCTCCAAAGCGATCGCAGATTTGTTCGAAGATAGTCTGAAATATACGCAGGATGCTAAATCCGTCTCCAACTGGATTATGGGAGATTTGTTAGGTTATCTTAATACCAACAACCTTGAGGTAACACAAGTTCCGCTGACGGGGCAAGGGCTCGGCGAGATGATTGGATTGCTGGAAAAAGGCACTATTAACAGCAAAATCGCTAAAACCGTATTCAAGGAAATGCTGGAGAGCGGCAAGCTTCCGCAGCAGATCGTTGAAGAAAAAGGACTTGTGCAAATCAGTGACGAAGGAGCCATTCTTGCCATTGTCGAGCAGGTCGTTGCGAACAACCCGCAATCGGTTGAGGATTATAAGGCCGGTAAACAAAAAGCAATTGGTTTCCTCGTAGGTCAGGTCATGAAAGAAAGTAAAGGCAAGGCGAATCCAGCCCTCGCCAACCAACTGCTTACAGATGTACTGAACCGCTAATCCTTCCGGTGAGGCCGGACAGAAAGAGGCTGGTCCCTGTGACAGCCTCTTTTTTGTTATGAAATACCCTGACGCGCCGTGTTATTTCGGTTTAACGGTTTATTTAGCCTGATACGAGGGAGCTACTTAACGATGAGAATTCAATCGTTGTCATTGCGTGATGAAGACATGTTAACCCAGTTGTGGAGGCTGCAGCATATGGCTTACCGGCTGGAAGCAAAAATCATCGGATTTCAAGACATTCCACCTTTGCTTGACACAATCGAGACATTGCAGAACTGCGGAGAAACATTTTATGGATGTGTGGACGAACAGGATGGAGAGTTACTTGGTGCGGTTGCCGTGATTGCAGAAGAAAGAGACACATTAACTATCACACGTATGATGGTACATCCTAACCATTTCCGCAAAGGAATTGCTGCATCGCTAATGGAGCATGTTTTTGAAGAACATCCCAACCTGCCTCGGTACATCGTTTCCACCGGAACACTTAATACTGCTGCGGTGAATCTATATATGAAGTTCGGATTTAAGCCAGTGGAAGCTGCGCAGATTGCACCTGGAGTGGAATTAACAACATTTCATAAGAATAAGCTTTAAGCATGTGAACAACTTAGAGGGGGAACTACGATATTGAGCAATCCTTGGTTCATTGATGAATGGCATATTTTGCTTCGTTTATTGCTGGCGATGCTGCTTGGTGGGCTTGTTGGCTTGGAACGTGAGAGATCCAATCATGCTGCCGGACTTCGCACTCATATTCTGGTATGTCTGGGATCGGCACTAATTATGATGCTGTCTATTTATGGTTTTAAAGATTTTGCACATGAATTAAACGTACGGATTGATCCGGCGCGTCTCGCTACAGCGGTTATTACCGGTGTCGGGTTTTTGGGTGCGGGAACGATACTTTTTACAGGGAAGTCCATTACAGGACTCACGACTGCAGCGTCAATCTGGGTCGTTGCGGCGATTGGTCTTGCCGCGGGTGCGGGGTTCTTTTTTGCCTCCATCGTCTCCACCGTGCTGGTACTCTTGAATCTTTGGGTATTTAACAAATTAGAGCTCAGGTACTTGCGCGGGAACAAATTGCATGTCATTACCCTCCACACCTTATCCGAACCAGCGATATTAGAGAAAGTCTCCTCTTTTATGGAGCAGGAAAAGATCAGAATTCGTAAAGTTACGGTGAATGAGCCGGATTTGGCTTTTGCAGAAGTCGTATCCGTTGAGCGGAAAATAGAAATCGTGCTGCACGTCCAAGTGCCGCATGACTTAAAAACGATACAGATTGTCTCCAAGTTAAGGCAGTGGGAACATATGACCAGAGTATCTATTGAATAAAAGAATTCTACACCCTCCGTGCGCAGGAATAGCGGAGGGTTTTTCTTAATATCCATTTTACTTCCAGTTACTCTTCGGACGCTTTAGGGTACTATCTAACCAAATGCATAAACGAGGCTATCGGCTATTTCTTACAGAAAGGAGCATGTTATGAAGAAGGCACATACACACCTCGCAAGAACAAGAAAGACCAGAAAGCCCAAGAGAGTACGGAATAAAACACACAAATTTATTGCCGGGTTGTTAAGTGCCATCATTCCGGGTTTGGGACATATCTATTTGCGTCTGTACATGCGCGGTTTAACTTTTATATTGCTTGTATTGCTTGATTTATCCGCTCTGTTATACTTTTCGTCCATTGGCATACAGATTAATGTGCCTCTACTGATCTTGCTGGCTCTTTGTATTCCGGTAATTTACTTTTACAACGTATATGATGTGTTGCAATCGGCGGATTGGGTTATGCTGCGCAGACGCCGAGCTGTAATGCAAGGGAATATGGACAAGCTGCTAATTGGCGAACGTTCTGAACGGGATCGAATGATGGTGTGGGAGCGGGGTATTTCATTCGGACTTCTATTAATTGTTGGAGGTTCACTGATGGTACTCTTCTTCCGTAAACCACGCTGGTTTCAAGAGTTGATTGCTATGTACGGTGGATATTCTTTTGCCATTTTGATGATCGCAGGCGGTTTAGTACTGTTTGGCCGGGAATTCTGGGTTATGCTGCGTAAGAAGAAAACATAGAGAACGGATACGGACGGAAGGAGGGAAAAGGATGAACCGTAAAATCCGGGTTGGACGTTATACGGCTGCTGCTCTAATAGCTGCGGTTGGTGTACTGCTCATTATGGATAAACAGTGGGGGACAGACTACCTCTACGAATTCGTGGATTGGTGGCCGTTTTTGCTTGTGGCTCTGGGTGTAGAATGGATCTTGTTGTTCCTGTGGACACGCGGGAGAGGTAAACGAGATTCAGATCGTTTAACCCCGTCAGATGATCGCCAAAAAGCTCGTTTTAAACCGGATGCCAAAGGCATTTTGGCATCTTTGATTTTAACTGCTTCTGTATTTATTGTGACGGAACAGGATCACTACATGCATCTGTGGAACCGAGTCAGTCTTAATCTGGGAGCAGCTTCAATGGACTATAGTCAGGCTGCCGGTTATAAGGAAGATAAGGTCACGATCGGAGTTCCTGTCCGTATGGATACTTCGGATATCGTGGTTGAAGGTGTAAATGGAGATATAACGCTCCAGCGTGGAGATACGGATGAGGTTAAAGTGAATACTGTTGTCTGGGTAGATCAAGCGTCTGATGTGCAGGCCAAGGCAGTAGCAGCGGCCTCTTTCGTAGAAGCGGAAGGAGATAAAGTCATTCATATCAAAGCAACAGGTAAAGCATATGGTGAAAATGAAAAAATGCAGCCACGCATGAATATGACGATCACTATTCCAGACGACCGCCGCTTCAATCTGGATATCCGCACATCGAATGGGGCAATTTTGTTAAACCGTCCTGAAGCCATCAAGACTATTTTTGCCGAGACAGGTAATGGGCGAATTCGAATTACGAATGCGGTCGGCGATATTACAGGGAAAACGCTGAATGGTGACGTGATCGTAGCTAACGCTATAGGCAATGTGGATCTGGACAGTAATCGCGGGGATATGAAAGCGCGCGGGGTTTCGGGGGATGTAGATTTGACAACGCAAGTAGGAAATGTCAGCATTACAGACTCTATTGGTGAGTATACAGCCGAAACCCGGAATGGAAATATTACACTGGACAGTGCCAATTTGGCCGTTAAAGCCCAGTCCCTCAATGGTAGTATTCATATTGTCTCCACCAAGGTTGGCGGAGATTGGGATGTGTACAGTGCCGTTGGAGCGATTAACGTAATGATCCCCGAGCGCGGGGATTACAGTCTGACGGGTTCCAGCAGTTACGGTGATTTGCGGACAGATATGCCCTTTAACGTAAAAAACAAAACGATTGAAGGACAGCTTGGTGAAGGAGAGTACAGGATCAAAATTGAAGGGAACAGTGATCTGACGGTGCATCGTAATCCTGAGGATCCTTTACCGCAAAGCCTATCCACAGGTGCTGAAGAAACGAATGGGAATGGGCAGCAGACGACGAATGAAGGCCAAAATTCCCAGCAGGAACCCACGGAAGCTCCCGCATCGTCGCGTTGACAACAAACTTGCAATCGCCGTACAATAAATATACACTGGCAAGGTTACATGACGCGCACGAGCATTTGTCGTTGTGAACAGCCGGCAAACAACACTCTGTATAGAGGGTGAAGGATTCCCTTTTTCTCACACAGAGAATGAAAGGTAAGGCGGTGGGCTTTATGGCAACACGTGTCCAACATGCGTTGGAGCAGCTTAAAACGACCGGTGTCCGTATTACACCCCAGCGTCATGCCATATTAAACTATTTGATGGAATCGATGGGGCATCCGACAGCCGATGAGATCTACCGGGCGCTTGAACCCCAGTTTCCGAGTATGAGCGTGGCGACCGTATATAACAATCTTAAAATGTTTCTGGAAGCCGGTATGGTTCGGGAACTGACCTACGGAGATAATTCAAGTCGTTTTGATGCTAATGTGACGGATCACTATCATGTAATATGTGACCAATGCGGCAAAATTGAAGACTTCAGCTATCCTTCGTTGAAGAGTGTGGAGCTTCAGGCAGAGTCAAGCACGGGATTTGAAGTACATGGCCACCGATTGGAAGTATATGGTGTGTGCAAAAGTTGCAGGGATCAATAGAGATGATTTACAATATTAACGTGTGGAATTCGGTATGGATTCTTCACGTTTTTTATTTATGCATATGTTCAACATCATCTTTGGAATTAACGGAGGTACTCGTTTGGGTAGAAAAAGTAAATTTACACGTCGTAAACGACGTTCATTTTGGCCGGGATTACTCGGAGCTTGTCTGGTGGCTGGTGGTGCCTATTGGCTTATAACCAGTGTGTGGTTAAACAAGGTTCATGAAGATCCGGATTGGCTCGGGAGAAATCAGCCTATTTTTGTAGATGGGCAGCTGATGGATGAGGAAGCTTCCGGTACAGGTGCGCAGCTTAAATTGCCCGTAAAGGTACTGCAAGAAACCATTGATCCGGGCATACGCTACGAACCTGATTCCGGAGATATTATTATTGCTTCACCGCAGCGAGTGCTTCATATGAAAGAGGGCAGTACCAAGGCAGAATTAAATCATCAGAATTATCCGATGAAGGTAAAGCCTGAGGTTAAAGCGAATGAGGCGTATATTCCTCTTCAGCCGCTGAAAGAGGTATATGGACTGACCGTGCAGGAAAACCCTACAACAGGAGCAGTTATTTTGATGCGCGGTGGAGATACGATACAATACGCTGCGATTGATACCTTGTCATCCAAAGAAGATCAGACCGTTCCGTTATACAAGCGAAGCGAGGAATCGTCGCCCATTCTAACTGATATGCAGAAGAACACAAGAGTAAGTGTGTGGCAGACGGGAAAAGATCAGAGTTTTGTGCAGATGGATAATGGTTATGCCGGTTATGTAGATAATGATCATCTCGTTCTGGGTGAGAAAAAGACGCTGGACCTTCCGAAGTTTACACCTACTGCTGCGGAGAAAAAGTGGAAGAACAAACCGGTCAACTTGGTCTGGGAAGCTGTCTATAATCGTCAGCCAGATGTAAGCTCCATCGGGAAAATGCCTGGCGTTAATGTGGTGAGCCCAACATGGTTCCATATTACGGACGGCAGTGGAACGGTGAAAAGCAAAGGAAATCAATCCTATGTGAACTGGGCTCATCGCTCAGGGATGGAAGTCTGGGGCCTGATGGATAACAGTTTTGATCCGAAGATCACCAAGGTGGCACTCTCTACCTACGCCAAGCGTACACACATCATCGAGCAGATGCTGGAGTACGCGAGAACGTTCCAGCTGGACGGCATTAATGTCGATTTTGAGAATGTGCATACCGAAGATGGAGTGAATGTAACTCAATTTGTACGTGAAATGAAAGCGATGGCCCGCATTCATGGATTAATGTTATCGGTGGATGTTACGCCAAAATCAAATAGTGAAATGTGGTCTGCGTTTTTAGATCGTCGCGGATTAGGAGCGTTTGCCGATTATATTGTGGTTATGGCGTATGACGAGCACTGGGCAGCCAGTCCAAAAGCTGGCTCGGTAGCCTCACTCCCGTGGACGAAGTCTTCGATGCGCCGCATACTGGAAGAAGATGAGGTGCCTTCGGACAAGCTGATTATGGCCGTTCCTCTATACACACGGATTTGGACTGAAAAAGCGAACGAACAGGGCGAGATTAAAGTATCCTCCAAAGCTGTAGGTATGAACACCGTACAGGAGTTGATTAAGGAGAAGAAACTTAAACCTGTTCTGGATCAAGCAAGTGGGCAGAACTATGTGGAGTATAAGGAAGATGGTGCAGTCAAAAAAATCTGGATCGAAGATGCAGTTTCCCTGCAAGCACGGGTAGATCTTATTTCTTCGTTGAAACTTGGCGGAGTGGCTGCATGGAACCGAAGTTTTGCTAATGCTTCGGCATGGGAAACACTCAAGCAAGCGGGTTACTCTAAATGATTTGGAACTCATCATTGTTATAGTTTGTAATAGAGTAATATAGCAAAAGCCCCGGTAAAGGTACCGGGGCTTTTTAATGTGTCAAATACATATTCAGAAAGCGAGTTAACAAGGTCGAGATTCCAGAGTGGCTGCGAAGTTACTTCGAAGATGTGGCGGGTGGAGTAGGTGTATCCAATGGTGGACTGATCGTATTGGCTTTGTTCGGATCCATTGTAAGAATCGTATGGCAGAACATACAGCGGTCTGTCTTACCCAACATTTTAGTTAATTTGCCGCATTCCGGGCAATCAACCTGTACAGCACTGGTTGAGAGCATGCCTGCCCAGAAATAAATGATTAGACTGCCGAGCATGGCAACAAGGCCAATGACAAGACCAACAGCTGCGATGACCTTTCCGGCATGTCCCCAGAACACTATTCCGGCTGTCCCCAGTATCATTAGGCCCATGCCTAACATGGTTAATAGTAATCCCCAAGTGCGAAAAGCATTAATTTTAGCTGATTTAAAAATCATGAAAAATGCTCCTATCGTATGAGTAGTATTGGACCTGAAAAAGAAGGAAACGTTGTACTTCGTGTAGAATTACATTATAACTGACTTGGCGCTAGACTGCCATGAATTGTATAAATTGTATGGAGGGAATCGTGGAATTAAAGAACCTTGCTTTTTTGTCCGAGCAGTCGGAAGAGAAGGGGGCAGTTGGGGCTATCGCTTATTCCCACCCGGGAGAGCGATTCCACGGCTCCCTGATTCAGGATTTTGACTTGCTGGTACTGATCGTACACAACACAGATCAATCCATATCAACAGTCGAACATTACAGATACGGTGATCTTCGTTATCAGTTGATCTATGCCAGTCGGTCTGATTTGCAGATTACTGCAGTTACGGGAGAACATGATGATCTTATGCAATGCCTGATTGAAGGGGAGATTATCTGGGAAACAGACAATTCGATTAGTAACTTGCGGGAAGAACTATCTTCATTCGGAAATGAGTTGCGTGAGCAAAAACTGTTTCATGAGTTCACCAGTTTTCTAAGAATGTACGTGGAAGCCAAGCGCCATATCCAGCAGGGGCATGTTGTCGATGCTTATTATGATGCTTTGAAGGCTCTGGGGAACTGGGCGAGAATTGTACTTATTGAGCAGGGCATCTACCCTGATCATGCTGTCTGGACTCATGTACAGCAACTGGATCGTGCGTTGTGGAAACTATATCAGGAGCTAACAGTAAGTTCCGAGACTTTGGAACAGCGTGTTGAGCTTGTCTTGCTTGCCTGTGAGTTTTCCGTCATGTCTAAAATGGGAGAATGCTCGGAACTTCTGCTACGTGTGATAAGAAGTCGTAAAGAACCTTGGAGTATGAATGAACTTGTCCATCATCCTCAATTAAGGTTTGTGCGCAAGGACTTGCCTCTGGTTCTTCGTAAACTTGTGTTTCGTTCTATTGTAAAAGAATCAGCCGGATGGCCTTCTCTGGAGGGAGAAGGCCGGGAAATTCGCTATTGGATTGAGACTTGAGTTATTTCGTCCATCAGATATGTGAAGTGGTGTATAAAGGAGGGGAAACCTTCCTTTTTTGTTTGTTTAATAATTTATATGTTTGGTGTTGACTCCGGTCCGGGAAATATGATACATTATATTTCGTTCCCCAATTGAGCAAATTGTCAGTAGATGATGAATTTACTTGAGGGAAAGTGAAGAACAAGGGTCTTAATAAAAGAAATTAAAAAATGTTCTTGACGAAAACAAACGAAATGTGTTACATTATTCAAGTCGCCGCCGAAACTTGGTTGAGACAAAAAAGAAGTAAACAAATCGTGTTTGATCTTTGAAAACTGAACAACGAGTGAGTAAACATTCTGCTTGCAGAATGAACGCGAAAGTATGAGACAAGCCTTGGCTTGGATCAACTAGAGCACAAATGAGA
>NZ_JBQZGE010000016.1:0-131695 GCF_052691815.1 Paenibacillus sp. TSA_86.1
TGTTTCCAACACTACAAAACCTCCAAATAATTTATAGTTATTAGTATGTAATTCTCAATCCAATGCTAGATG
The DNA here is from genome assembly GCF_052691815.1 of Paenibacillus sp. TSA_86.1. NCBI lineage: Bacteria > Bacillati > Bacillota > Bacilli > Caryophanales > Paenibacillaceae > Paenibacillus > Paenibacillus sp. TSA_86.1. The sequence continues at coordinate 73 of NZ_JBQZGE010000016.1, forward strand.
CAAATTGATCGTGCTTCATACTCCTTTATCAATTCGACACAATTCTATTATATTCCTCTAAAAATTTACAAATTAATTGCCTTTTTCTGATTCATAAGACCCTCTTTGTTAGTTCCATAGGATTAAAGGTTCAGATTATCCGCTGTTTACCATATTATTACCAAAAGGATTTTAATTCGTGTTTATCGAATAGATTAAAATAACAGCGACAGGGCAGGAGCATGTACGGTTCAAACCATCGATGCCTTGAATTTTTTTTTTGTGTCGTTGTTGTTGCAAGATTCCCCGATCAAATTCCTGTTTAATGGGTAAGAGGTACTTATTTTAACAACCCATCTCTTTGACCGTCTTCAACACAAGCGAAGTCATTTTCTTCATGATTAACACGCGCAACCCAATCTACACCATTTTTGTTTAGCGAGACACGGGCTACATCAACTGCACCAGAAAAACCTTCAACACCATCAATACCATCATTACCATGTTTGACCACACGATCAGAATCAATTTCCAGTTATCTCAAACGAAAGACGTCCGGTTACATATGAACGATGTCTTATTCCGTTTACACATCTGTACAGCATGCTCTTAATCAAAACAACCGAGTTTTCACAACAGAATATCGATTATGGGCTCTGAAATGAATCAGAATGAATGCACGTGGAGGAGGCTGTAATGATGGCAAAAAAAGAGGTTGTAGCGATGCTGCTCGCGGGAGGGCAGGGCAAACGGTTAAAAGGGTTGACGAAATCACTGGCCAAACCTGCTGTTTATTTTGGGGGAACCTACCGCATTATTGATTTCCCACTGAGCAATTGCTCGAATTCGGGCATTGATACGGTTGGTGTTTTGACACAGTACGAACCACTTGTATTGCATTCCTACATTGGTATTGGCAGTGACTGGGATCTGGATCGCAAACATGGCGGGGTCTATGTGCTTCCTCCCCATGAGCGTGAAGACGGAAGTAACTGGTACCGTGGGACAGCTGACGCGATATACCGTAACCTGAACTTCATTGAACAATTCGATCCCGAACATGTGCTGATTCTATCCGGTGATCATATTTATAAGATGGACTATGACAAGATGATGCAGTACCACAAAGAAAAAAATGCCGACTGCACGATTTCCGTAATTGACGTATCCCTGGAAGAGGCGAGCCGTTTTGGGATTTTGAACACGAATGAGGACTACAGCATCTATGAATTCGAAGAAAAACCTTCCAAACCCCGAAGCACGCTTGCTTCCATGGGCATCTATCTTTTCAAATGGGATGTGCTGAAACGTTTCCTGATCCAGGACGAACAACAGGCATCCACCTCCTACGATTTTGGTAAAGACATCATTCCTTTGTTACTTGAAAATGAAAAATCTCTATATGCTTACCCGTTTGAAGGGTACTGGAAAGACGTTGGAACGATTCGCAGTCTATGGGAATCCAATATGGATCTGCTGGACGAAGAGACGCCACTTAATCTGAACGATCCGAACTGGCGTATTTTCACCCGTAACCCCAATCAGCCTGCTCAATATATATCGCCTGCTGCGAAGGTGCGTAACTGCATCATCAGTGAGGGCAGTATCGTGCACGGAGAGGTGAATCATTCCGTCTTGTTCTATGGAACAGAGGTGGGAGAGAACAGTGCAGTCATGGATTCCGTTGTGATGCCGCGGGTCAAAATTGGTCGGAATGTTTCCATTCACAAGGCCATTATTTCTGAAGGTTTAGTGATCCCGGATGGAACTCAGATAGCCCCTGCACCGGGGGATGAGAGTGATATTTTACTGGTGGATCAAGAGGAACTGGAACGGCAGTTACGTCAGAGAATCACGAAATAATTCGGGTGTGTGGATGCGAGACAGTATGATTTACCAATATGTTACCTAAGGACGGTGCGCGCGATGAAATCATTGATCGGAGTCATTAACCTTGATCATGAGCTTGAAGAGTTGAAGGAGTTGACGTATTTTCGCTGCGGTGCCGCGGTGCCTTATGCCGGGCGTTATCGTCTGATTGATTTTGTACTGTCCAACATGATGAATGCGGGCATTGAAAGCATTGGCGTGTTTGTTCGCCGCAAATACCGTTCGCTGATGGATCATCTGGGAGATGGTAAACCGTGGGATCTGGATCGCAAACATGGTGGTATGTTCATCCTTCCCCCAGACTGGAACGATCCGACAGATACTTCGCAGGGGGACTTGCAGCATTTTCACAACAATTTGGATTTCTTCCACAGAGGAGCCGGACAATACGTTGTGCACGCAGGCAGCCGCCATGTGACCAAAGCCGATCTTCAGGACGTCTATCAGTATCATATCCGTAAAGGGGCGGACGTCACGCTTGTATGCAAAAAAGTAGATCAGGTGTTACCTGAGCATGAATCCTGCGTGAAAGTTGATCATGATGAAGATGGCAATGTGGTGGACATTCACCAATGTGCTGACCATACGAATATATATACGGAGATTTTTATCATGGAAAAAGAACTGTTCCTCAAACAGGTGCAGCGCTGTATTGATCATGGTGAGACTCATTTCTTCCGTGATGCCATCCTGAAAAATCCGAGCGGATTGAAGATTGCAGCATATGCCTATGAAGGATATCATGCCGTAATTAACTCCATAGACAGCTATTACCGTAACAGCATGGATCTGCTGAACACAGGACAGTATGAACAACTGTTCAAAGAAGATCCCGTGCAAACCAAGATCAAATACGAAGCACCCGCCAAATATCTGGAATCGGCTGATGTCAAACACTCCTTACTAGCCAATGGTTGCATCGTAGGCGGTGAAGTGCAGGATAGCATCCTGTTCCGAGGTGTGCATGTTGCGAAGGGTGCGAAGATTAAGGGTTCAATCATCATGCAGAAATGTTATATTGGCGAAGGCACCGTGCTGGAGAATGTCATTCTGGATAAAGATGTGAAGCTGACCGGCGGTCAGACGTTGATCGGTGCCCCGTCGAATCCGTATATTTTGGCAAAAAGCACTATTATCTAAAGCTAAGATCTGTCCGATATCATCAATAACTATATATAAAAAAATAAAATCCTGCGGGTAAGTTTTCAGGGTCGTGTGCACTAGAAGTAACTCAGGGTTCGCGTTCTCACTAACGTGCAGCGTAGTGCAGGGCACGAAATCAATTCTGGAGAAGCGAAGCGCTCGCCTTTGTCTCTCCATTTCTACCTTGTGAAAGGTGATCAGGAAATGGAAGAGACAACAGCGATCGAGAGAATGATTCGTGACCGAAACGGTCACTTAGCAGAGTGGCCTGAGTACTTTAAATCACGAACTGCCCTCAACCCGCAGGATTTCACCGGGAGGAACCTACTTTTGTTTGACAACAAAGAAACGTTCAAATCGATCTTTCAACGGAATCTCGTCAGCAAACTGGGCAAACCCATTGAAGAAGCGACGAAGGAAGACGTGTACCATGTGCTGGGGAGTATGATTCGGGAATATGTAGGTCAGGACTGGGCAGCTTCGAATCAGGGATTCAAGCAGCGTCAGGATAAACAGGTGTATTACTTCTCGCTAGAGTTTCTGATTGGGCGTCTGCTTGGCAATAACCTGCTCAATGTAAATGAACTGGAACTGGTTCGTGACAGTCTGGAGGAACTTGGCTTTTCGCTGGAATGTATTGAGGAACAGGAAGCGGATGCAGGGCTGGGCAATGGAGGTCTGGGAAGACTTGCGGCCTGTTTTCTGGATTCGTTGGCTTCACTCGGTTATGCGGGACATGGATGCGGTATTCGTTACAAATACGGTCTGTTCGAGCAAAAGATTATTAACGGCAATCAGGTCGAATTGCCTGACAATTGGCTGGAGAAGGGCAATGAATGGGAAGTGCGGCGTCCTGACAAAAAGGTTGAAGTTCAATTCTGGGGCCGGGTTGAGGCTTATGAGAAGGATGGACATTACCAATTCGTGACCAAGGATGCTGAAGCGGTGGTGGCTATACCGTATGACGTACCCGTAATCGGTTATGGTCAGCCACATGTCAACACATTACGGTTGTGGAGCGCAGAGCCCAAACGGGAAACATCGATGGATACCCCTTCGAACTATTACGGATACCTGGATTACAGTCGTTCGGTGGAATCCATCTCCGAATTTCTTTACCCGGATGATTCCCAGTATGAAGGTAAGTTATTACGTTTGAAACAGCAGTACTTTATGTGCTCGGCTGGTGTACAGAGCGCATTGCGCACATTCAGCAAGCTGGGATTGTCTTATGACCGTTTGCCAGATAAGGTGGCGTTTCATATCAACGATACCCATCCTACACTGGTGATTCCCGAGCTGATGCGATTACTGATGGATGATAAGGGGTATGGATGGGATGAAGCGTGGGACATTACCACGCGCACCGTATCTTACACGAATCACACGACACTGAGCGAGGCATTGGAAAAGTGGCCTGTGGCCATGATCAGCAAACTGCTTCCGCGTGTTTACATGATCATTGAAGAGATCAACAAACGCTTCTGCGGGTTGCTGCTGGATCGTTATCCGGGTGATAACGATCGCATCGGGCATATGGCGATTATCGCGAATGATCAGGTTCGCATGGCACACCTTGCCATCGCAGGCAGTCACAGCGTAAATGGTGTCGCTGCTCTGCATACCGAGATTTTGAAAGAACGGGAGATGGCGCCGTTTTACGCCTTGTATCCAGAACGTTTTAACAATAAAACCAATGGCATTACACACCGCCGCTGGTTAATGCATGCCAACCCGAAGCTGTCGCATCTGATTACAGAAACGATCGGCAATGCTTGGATTACAGAGCCGGGCAAGCTGGAGCAGCTGGCCGATTACGCCGATCAGTCTTCGTTTCAGGAGCAGTTCCGTGCGATCAAACGGGATAATAAAAATCGTCTGGCCTCGTACATTTTGGATCATACCGGCACACCGGTTGATCCGGATTCCGTGTTTGACGTGCAGGTGAAGAGACTGCACGGGTACAAAAGACAGCTGCTGAACATTCTGCATGTAATGCATCTGTATAATAGATTGAAAAGCGATGCTTCGTTCGATATGGTGCCACGCACATTCATTTTTGGAGCGAAGGCAGCGCCAAGTTATTATTTTGCCAAGAAAATCATCAAGCTGATTAATACGGTGTCAGACACTGTGAATCGGGATACAGCGGTAAATGACCGATTGAAGGTCTTTTTCCTGGAGAACTACTCCGTTTCGCTTGCCGAGAAAATTATCCCTGCAGCAGATGTGAGTGAACAAATCTCAACGGCGGGAAAAGAGGCTTCGGGCACAGGTAACATGAAATTTATGATGAATGGCGCACTGACGATTGGTACGATGGACGGGGCAAACGTGGAGATGGCAGAGCAGGTCGGGGAAGAAAACATGTTCATCTATGGCCTTCGCGCGGACGAAGTGCTGGAATATTATCGGAATGGCAATTACCGTCCAAACGAGATCGTGGATCAGGATGAGCGGATCCGCGAAGTCGTAGAGCAACTAGTGCATCCGGGCGCATTCTGTTATCGGGATGGAGAGTTCTGGGATATTTATGACTCGTTGCTCGCGCATGGGGATGAATATTTTGTATTACGTGATTTTGCAGCGTACGCGGATGCTCATACGGCGATTGATCAAGCGTATCGTGATGTTTCGGGCTGGACTCGCAAGGCTGTACTGAACACAGCACATTCAGGCATTTTCTCCAGTGACCGTACAATAAGTGAGTATGCCACTGATATTTGGGGCATTCATCCCGTATCGGGACATTGGAATGGTTAGCCTACAGAAGGCGCGAGCGAAAAAACAGAACTGATAAATTAGAATTTTAAATTAGCTTTACAAACGGAATTCCATTCTCTCTTGTTTGATGTCTGCGTCTGGCAGTGGCGAAGTTCGCTGCAGGGCTGCGGACATGAACAAGAGATTTTTGTTATTTAAGTTCGCATTTAGGATCAAAAAATGGTTGAGTGTTTCAGTCATACTGAGTGAAGAAAGAGACCAGTAAGTTAAGACAAGTAGAGTACATATCACGCATATGAACAGGAGACGTATATATGGATCATTACTCACGTATTCAGCTCGCCATCGAGCATCTGGAGCAGCATTTGCAGGAGCCTTTCAACATTAGGGAGGCGTCTGCCGCCGCGAGTTTTTCAGCATTTCATTTTCAGCGCTTGTTTCTGGCCATTACAGGTTTTACCGTTTTGGAGTATGTGCGTAGACGAAGACTAACCGAGGCGGCAGCGACCTTGCGGAACACGGCTCAAGGCGTACTGGAGATAGCACTTAGCTATGGTTATCAATCACAGGAAGCCTTTACGCGAGCTTTCGATGCCCACTTTGGAATTACGCCGGCCCGGTATCGCAAGCAGGAGCATTTGACGGAGAAGCAGATGCAGCAGACTATTGATTTTAATGAATATCGTTCAAAACTCGGTACAGATTTCCATATGAATCCGCCGCGTCTGGTGACACTAGATCCGATCCGTATCATTGGATATGAATATCAGACGAATCTGAATAATGAGCAGCATTACGCAGAAATTCCTGGTTTCTACCATGATTTCGGAAGTCAGCAGAAGTTCATGAATATTCCAGAGCGAATTCGCCCCGATATGGCGTATGGTGTTGCGGCTCATTTTCAGGAAGATGGGGCATTTTCGTTTGTCGTTGGCGAAGAGAGTTCAGGAAGCAGTGATTCCTTAGAACCCGGATATACCTGTCTAGAGATTCCTGGCGGGTTGTATGCGGAGTTTACAACGGAAGGCTCCGAGCAGGACGTTCGTAAAATGCTCTACGGCAGCTGGCTGCCTGCATCCAAATACGAACGGCGGGAGGGACCGGACTTTGAAGTGACCGATGTATGGAAGTCAACGCCCGAGCGGCTGGACATGAAGATCTATATCCCGCTAAAATAGACCTTACCGCGCGTTTGGCGGAAAATGAGGTCGGGGGGAGCAGGCTTGAGCAGAAGAGAATGGCTATACTCCAAACGGGTGCTTGCGATCATTACACTTCTAGCGGTGATATATACGCTGATCATGTGCAGTCTGCTTTTTTTCAAGGGAAGGACACAGGGGTTGAATTATCAGTATAATGTTGTGCCCTTGGAGACGATTCGGCCGCTGCTTCTGGAGAGAGAAAACTATACGGCGGATGCCTGGGTCAAAAATCTGTTTGGTAATATCGTTTTATTTATTCCGCTGGGGATCTGGATTCCGTGGCTGGTTCGCCGCTATCGTTCTTGGCTTAAATTGACTTTGATTGTTGTGCTCATCCTTCTGCTGGTGGAAAGCATTCAGCTCATTACACGTCTAGGGTCATTTGATGCAGATGATATTATTCTTAATACAATAGGTGCCTGGATAGGATTTGCCGGTTTCCGATTATTTATAGATTCAACCAGAAAGATTCGAAGCTGATCGCATAGTGCGATTGAAGTTTCGGGTCTTTTTGTCTTTTCGCATAAAACTCAAGACTCAGGTGTTTATAAGGGTTTCTTTTCGGATAAAACATATTAACGGGTGAATGGCTTCACAAGAGAAGAAAGCGAGGTGGGTGTTATCGTTTGGTGGAAGGAAAGTGTGGTATACCAGATTTATCCGAGTAGCTTCAAGGACAGCGACGGAGACGGGTATGGCGATTTGCAGGGAATTTATGAAAAGCTTGATTATTTGCAAAAGCTCGGCGTGGATGTTATCTGGCTGTGTCCCATCTATGATTCACCGGGTCATGATAACGGATATGATATTCGTGATTACTACGCGATTTTACGAAAATATGGCACGATGGAGGACTTTGACCGGCTGCTTGCTGAAGCACATAAGCGTGGACTTAAAGTCATGATGGATCTTGTGCTGAATCATACTTCGGATGAACATGCCTGGTTTGCGGAATCCCGTTCTTCCAAAACCAATGCAAGGCGTGACTATTACATCTGGCGTTCCGGTAAAAACGGGCAGGTGCCGAACAACTGGGAGTCCTATTTTGGTGGTTCGGTGTGGAAACATGACCCGGAAACGAACGAATATTACATGCATCTATACTCGGAGCATCAACCCGATCTGAACTGGAACAATCCGGAGATGGCTGAAGAAATGTACGAAATGGTACATTGGTGGCTAGAAAAAGGAGTGGATGGCTTCCGCTTTGACGCAGTAGCCCACATTGCCAAAGCCGATGGATTGCCGAATGCTCATAACCCGAGCAACCTGCCTGTGGTGCAGGCGTATGAACTGTTTTCCAATCTGGAGCAGGTGCATTCCATCCTCCGGAAGTTGAATCATATGATTTTGAAGCCATACGGTCCGATGACGGTCGGAGAAACCTCGGGGCTTGGTCCCGAGCAGGCTTTAGCCTATGTAGGTACGGATCGGGATGAATTAAATATGGTGTTTCAGTTTGAGCATATGTTTGTGGATGCCGAGTCCTCCGGTATAGGCAAGTGGAACTATAAACCGTGGAAGCTGACAGAGCTAAAAGAAATTATGAGCCGATGGCAGACGGTACTGCATGGCCGGGGCTGGAACGCCAATTATATGGGCAATCATGATCAGCCGCGCCCGGTGTCGCGTTTTGGAGATGATGGGAAACACCGCGTTCGTTCAGCTCAGATGCTGGCGACATGGATGTTAACGCTGGAAGGCACACCGTACATTTATCAGGGGGAAGAGATTGGCATGACCAATGTGGCATTCCCCAACATTGAGCAATACCGGGATATTGAAACGAAAAATTATTACAATCATTATATCGGGCAAGGGAAATCCAAACATGAGGTGATGGAGGCCATCTGGCTAAAAAGCCGGGATAATGCACGAACACCGATGCAATGGGATGAATCCGAGCATGCCGGTTTTACGGCAGGTAATCCTTGGATTGAAGTGAACAGCAATTATAAGGACATCAATGTGGCGGATGCGGAGACGGACCCACATTCCATTCTGCATTATTACCGTAAATTAATCACATTGCGCAAGCAAAATCGGGTGTTGATTTATGGAGCATATGAACTGCTTTTGCCAGATGACCCGGAAATTTATGCATATACACGTACACTGGATGATGAGCAGTGGTTAATTGTAATGAATTTCAGTGCGAATGAGCCAGAGATGACATGGCCTGAAGGTTGGAATGCAGAAGACTGCAAATTAATGATTGGCAACGTGAGCAGACGTTATTCAACCGATGAAGGAGCTATCTTGCTCCAGCCTTATGAAGCAAGGGTGTATTGCAAAAAGCGTACAAGCGGCGAGTAAGCAATGCGCAAGCAGCGTATGGAAGTGATTAATATGCATAGCTAGCTGACGAACGTAACAAGGATGACAGTTTTGCGCTCGCGCAGCCTTCTGAATTATAATTAATAAAATAAATACTCATTATAAGTTGGAATTTTTGTTCACACAGACACGGAGAGGACAACTTATATCAATGTCAGGAGGAATCTGAATTGTTGAATATTACGTACCACGGACACTCCAGTGTACAACTGGGCACAGAACATAAATCACTCATGATTGATCCGTTTTTGCGTGGCAATGAGTTAGCGGTAACCAAACCAGAGGACATCAAGACGGATGTTGTCCTGTTGACACATGCTCACATGGATCACATTCTGGATGCGGAACCGATTGCCAAAGCCAATAATGCCAAAGTGGTGGCGATTGTGGAATTGGCTACATATATGTCGTGGAAAGGGCTTGATACCCTTGGCATGAATATGGGCGGTACGGTGGATCTTGAATTTGCCAAAGCGAAAATGATTCAGGCATTCCATACGTCCGGTATCGTACTGGAAGAGGAACAGCGGATTATGTATGCAGGTTTACCTGCCGGATTCATCATTGATATAGGTGGGAAAACGGTGCTGCATGCCGGAGATACAAGTCTGTTCGGCGATATGAAGATGATCGGGGATCGGCATGATATCGATGTTGCTTTCCTGCCGATTGGCGGACATTATACCATGGGGCCTGAAGATGCACTCCAGGCAGCAGAGTGGTTCAACGCCAAACTGACGATTCCCGTGCATTATGATACCTTCCCGGCGATTCGTCAGGATGCAGAGCGCTTTGTGCAGCAGCTGGCTTCCAAAGGGTTAGAAGGTCGTGTAATGGCACCAGGCGATTCTATTTCCCTCTAAATGATGTTCGTCTAATGAGTTGCCAGTTCATGAGCTGTTTCATCGACAATAGATAAATTTATAGAACGTACAGCTATAAAATAAGAGAAAAGGCGAAGCGGAAGTAATCCGTTTCGTCTTTTTGTGTATGTCGATATTTTACAGACTGATACAGATATCAGGGCATTTACGAAATGAGCATACGAAAATAGCTGTTACAGAGCAATCGTTTATGGGGAAGTGTAGGAGAGGTACATAAAATGAAAATATTCGTTTCAACTTGTATATACATGTTTACTTATGTAATATAGATGATGAAGTTACAGGCGGGTTTGGTAAGGGCAATAACAATATATTGGAGGCGTTAACATGAGTTTGAAGAACAAGGAGCCATCATCGTGGTGGAAAAAGTCCACGGTGTATCAGGTGTATCCAAAGAGCTTCAACGATACAACAGGATCGGGCACAGGTGACATTCGTGGCTTAACCGAGAAGCTGGATTATTTGCAGCATTTGGGGATCGACATTGTCTGGTTGCAGCCGGTTTACGTATCTCCGCAGCGGGATAACGGGTATGACGTAGCGGATTATTACCGGATTAATCCGGAGTATGGCACGATGGAGGATTTCGATGAATTGCTTGCCGAATTGAAAGCACGTGATATGAAGCTGATGATTGATATCGTGGTGAATCATTCTTCAATTGATCACGAATGGTTCAAGCAGTCTCGTTCATCCAAGGATAATCCATATCGGGATTATTACATCTGGAGAGACCCCGCACCAGGCGGCGGTGTACCGAACAACTGGCAATCCAAATTCGGTGGGCCAGCCTGGCAGTATGATGAGCATACGGGACAGTATTTTCTAACGTTGTTTGATCAAACACAGGCAGACCTGAACTGGGAGAATGAAGAGGTTCGTCAAGCCGTGCGCGATATGATCAAGTTCTGGGCAGAAAAAGGGGTGGATGGCTTCCGTATGGATGTTATTAACCTTATCTCCAAAGACCAGCGTTTCCCGAACGATGATGGCAGCGTGTCACCAGGAGACGGACGTAAGTATTACACGGATGGTCCGCGCGTGCATGAGTATATTACGGAAATGTATGATGAAGTCTTTGGACCCTATAACATGGTGACGGTAGGGGAGATGTCCTCGACCACGCTTGCGCACTGTATTCGTTATTCCAATCCGGATTCCAGAGAATTTTCGATGACATTTAACTTCCATCACTTGAAGGTGGATTATCCAAATGGACAGAAGTGGGAGCTTATGCCATACGATTTTGAAGCATTGAAGCAGCTGTTCAGTGAGTGGCAGACCGGAATGCAGGCTGGCGGGGGATGGAATGCACTGTTTCTGAATAACCATGATCAGCCACGTGCGTTGTCCCGTTTCGCAGATGATGGAGAATACCGTGCGGAGAGCGCTAAAATGCTGGCGACGACCCTGCATGGATTACAAGGTACGCCTTATGTCTATCAGGGGGAAGAGATTGGTATGCCTAATCCGGTATGGAAGGACATCGGCGAGTTCCGCGATATCGAGTCCACCAATATGTATCGTTTGCTGCAGGAAGAGCGGGGCAAGACGGGCGAGGAAGCTTTCCAGATTGTGAAGGAGCGTTCCCGCGATAATTCGCGGACACCGATGCAGTGGGATGGTACGGCTAACGCGGGATTTACAACCGGAACACCTTGGCTCAAGGTGGATGAGAGATATCCGTCCATTCATGTGCAAGAGCAAATGGCTGATCCGGGTTCCATCTATCATCATTACCGGAAGCTGATTGCTCTGCGTAAAGAGGTGGATGTGTTGAGTGACGGATTGTACGAACGATTGGATGATGCGCACCCGGAAGTATTTGCATACGCACGTACCAATGGGAACGAGACATTAATTGTAGTGTCCAACTTCCGCAAACAGGATACAGCATTCCAACTGCCTGAAGCAGTCTGGAACCAACATTTTGAAGGTAAATCACCTGAACTGCTTATCAGCAATACGGATGCAACCCCTGAGCTGAAACAGGAAATTTCGCTTAGTCCGTTTGCTTCTTATATGTGGTTGATCAAGCAATAACAGAGAGATGAATTCCATTTTATAAATAGGAAGTGACACTATGGCAATCGATAAAAAACAGGTTGAAGAGATCATCCGGGCCGTCGGCGGCAAAGAGAATATTGAAGCGGCGACACATTGTGTAACAAGGCTGCGGTTTGCATTGTATGACGAAGACAAAGTCGACACAGAGTTGCTCGATCAGAATGATCTGGTCAAAGGACAGTTCTCTTCCCAAGGCCAATACCAGGTGGTCATCGGGCCAGGTCTGGTCGATAAAGTGTATGAAGAGATGATTCAGATCACGGGAGGCGAACGTGCTTCCAAAGATGAAGTGAAGGCAGTCGCGGGCAAAAAGCAGAATCCGCTGCAGCGTGCGATTAAAACACTCTCGGATATTTTCATTCCCATTTTGCCAGCAATCATTACCGCAGGTTTGCTGCTGGGGATCAACAATATTTTGACAGGCCCTGGTATCTTCTTTGATGGAAAATCATTGGTGGATGTGTATCCCGTTTGGAAAGACCTGGCGTCCATCATTAATACAATAGCAAGCACTGCGTTTACATTCCTGCCAGCCTTGATCGGTTGGTCAGCGGTGACACGATTCGGCGGCAGTCCGCTGCTCGGGATTGTGCTGGGTCTGATCCTTGTACATCCCGATCTGCTGAGTGCATATGGTTACGCTGATGCGGTGAACAAAGGAACCGTTCCGACCTGGAATCTGTTTGGCTGGGAGATTGAGAAGATCGGTTATCAGGGTCAGGTTTTGCCTGTACTGGTATCGGCGTATCTTCTTGCCAAGATGGAAATTTTCCTGAATAAAAGGGTGCATGATTCCATCAAATTGCTGGTGGTAGCTCCTGTGACATTGCTGGTTACCGGGTTCCTGGCATTTACCATCATCGGACCGGTTACGTTTGCGATTGCAAACGCCATCACCTCTGGACTGATCTATATCTATGATTCATACGCTGCTCTGGGTGGTTTGATCTATGGTGGTTTGTATGCACTGCTCGTTATTACAGGCATGCACCATACTTTCCTTGCCGTGGACGTACAGCTGATTGGTAGTCAGGGGGGGACATTCTTGTGGCCGATGCTGGCACTGTCCAATATAGCGCAGGGTTCGGCGGCCCTTGCGATGATGCTGGTGTTGCGTGAGAAGAAAATGAGAGGGCTTGCGGCAACCTCATCCGTCTCCGCTTTCCTGGGCGTTACCGAACCGGCGATCTTTGGCGTGAATATCCGTTACCGATATCCGTTTATCTTTGGTATGATCGGTTCCGCTATCGGTGGTGTGCTGCTTACGATGAATAACGTACAGGCCACGTCCATCGGTGTAGGTGGCGTGCCTGGATTCCTGTCCATTTTCCCGGATAAATGGGGTGTCTTCTTCATCGGTATGGCGATTGTTCTGGTTGTGCCATTCCTGCTGACGGTCGTTTTTGGACGGACAAAGCTGAGAAAAGAAGAACGGCTTGCGGCAACTGGCGAGTCTGGCGAGGTACAAGGAAACCGTGCTGCATCGACTGACGCTGATTCCAAGGGCATGGTTACAGGCAGTTCTACCAACAAAAAGTCATCTGCATCACCACTCGAACTTATGGCACCATTAACGGGTAAAGCGGTGCCGCTGGAGCAAGTACCTGACCCGGCGTTTGCGGAGAAACAGATGGGTGAGGGCATTGCAATTGAACCTTCGGGTAATCAGGTTGTTGCGCCGTTTGACGCCAAGGTGGCACATGTCATTAAGAGTAAACATGCGGTTATTTTGGAACATGCGAGCGGACTTCAAGTTTTGATTCATGTCGGCATTAATACAGTATCGCTCAAAGGTGAAGGTTTCTCTATGTACGTTGAGACGGGTGATCGTGTTAGAGCCGGACAGAAGCTGCTTGAATTTGACCGTAACGTGATTCAGGATGCAGGTTATCCGCTCATCACCCCTGTCATTATTCCGGATGGTCAGGATATGGTTGAACGGATTGAGACGGTGACGGGAGATGTGGCTTCAAGTCAGAATAGCGTTCTGAGGATTCATCTGAAAGGATAAGTTCATATCAGGTTGTAGTCAAAAGAAGCTGTGAAACCTGCAGCTTCTTTTGATGTTTACAGGTATTATTTTCCATAAGATTCATGGTAAAATAGCTATGTTATCAAGTAATTACAATTTTCATAATCATTTGAATTGGCACGATTGGTGACTAGGTTAATCATCTGCCTAGGTAAATAAAGTGGTTCGTGCAGTGGGTGTAAACGGACGTTCCTAGTCAATTCATAAGGGGGAGAGCCATGACACGGGTAGCGGTGATGGTCATTCATGGGCTGGGTATGCAAAAGGAAGATTACGCAGACAAGCTGATCGCTTGCTTAAGCAAAGAATTGGATCGTGTTATGGTGCTGCCAGGCGCCGCGAAACAGATGCTGGACATTGAACCCGTCTTCTGGGCCGACGTTTTTGAGGAACGGGAAGAGATTTTGTTTCAACAGCTTGTTCGTACTCCCGGATTAAACTACCAGGCATTACGCCGCTTTGTCATTCACTATCTGGCCGATGCCGTTGCCTATCAACCCGTGGAAAACCAGGGACATCACTATGATGCCGTGCATCGAACACTGAACCGGGCAATGCATGCTCTCGCAAAGCGTAATGGTTCTGAAGCTCCGCTCTGTGTGGTTGCTCATAGTCTGGGTGCGGTCATTGCCAGTAACTTTTTCTATGACTTGCAATACCCTTCATCCAGCCGTATACCCGACATTGTGGATGTGAACTCGGCATTGGAGCGTGGAGATACGCTGACTAATTTTTACTCCTTTGGCACAACGCTTCCGCTATGGAGCTTGCGTTATGACAATTTTAGCCGTCCCATTCAGGTGCCTGCGCCGCAGGTCGCGCATCAATTTCCGAAGCTGGAAGGGGAGTGGGTTAATTTTTATGAAAGCCATGATATTCTGGGTTATCCGCTGCGTCCTATCGACCCAGCCTATGCGGCCGCAGTGAAGGAAGATGTTGAGGTGCATGTCGGCGGTCCGGCCACAAGCTGGAATCCACTGAGTCACGGGGGATACTTTACCAGTGAAAGCATGAACCGCAGAATTGCACAGGGACTGGCACGAACCTGGACATGGGTAAACCGTTCGATGTAAGTATTTATAGACAGAGGCGGACATGATGGAATGCAGGACTGGATGTGCTGTATGTTGGCAGTGGATTGCAGGCTGAGGAAGAAATGTACGGCTCTACGGATCGAGAAGCGTTTGATATGTTGACACCGTTGGAGCGGCAAACCACACGAGGATAAAAGTATGATGGCTTGTTAGATTGCGGAAGGTTAATTATACTTAATATGGAAGGATGTTGGTAAAGGAGGGGAACTTTAATAATGGATTGGATAAAACGTCTGGTGAAGGTTGTTGGTCATATGATGAGCGATCTGTGGATGGGGTCTTATCGCCGCAACTCCGATCATTATGATGAACAAGCTCCAAGTCAAGAACATAAGCCGAAATATTACACTTTTGTTGTTCTAGCAACGGTAGTCACAGTGGGTATTGTCGTTCTTATGTATAATCCAAAATATTGGTAGGTAATCATGGGGAAATAATCAAAAAAAGAGAGTATCCAGTGAATGCTACAGCATGAGGATACTCTTTTTAAGTTGTTTATTA
Source organism: Paenibacillus sp. TSA_86.1 (assembly GCF_052691815.1). Taxonomy (NCBI): domain Bacteria; kingdom Bacillati; phylum Bacillota; class Bacilli; order Caryophanales; family Paenibacillaceae; genus Paenibacillus; species Paenibacillus sp. TSA_86.1. The sequence continues at coordinate 15,926 of NZ_JBQZGE010000016.1, forward strand.
TTAGGATCTGTCTGCTAGGACAGCAACAGAGGGCCTAGGCTCTTTAAACATAAAGTAATACATCAAGGAAGAAATGACATAGAGACTGCCTGTAATGCTGAATGTGACAGCATATCCCCAATAGGTTCCATATGTCGTGACCAGATAAGATTGTACTGGCCCCATTGTCGCCCAACCAATCATAAACGAGGTTTGCATCATCGAGTTGGCAATTCCGCGGCGTTTATCCGAGATCCGATCGACTAATATCGCGGAATGAATCGGATTAGCAGCATTCATCAGAGCTTGTCTGAACAAAAAGCTGACGGATGCAATGAAAAGCAGATTCGTAAAGCCTGTGAATAACAGGAAGGGCAACGATAGTACCTGAAAAATAACTACAGCCCGTACACTGCCAACTTTGGCGGCTAACGTCGGGCCAATCAGCATGGACACAATGGTCATAATCTGACCGAGTGCAATAAGGATGCTCATGCCGCTTAAAGATACGGCGAAGCGATTCGTGAAATACAAATTCAGATAAGGCACAACGAGCCCCGATCCTAATCCGATGAGCAACTGCGTCACAATAAACTGACCGATCAGCTTCGTATCTCTTTTTTTAATAAGTGTGTCATCATCTGTGAGTGATGGTGTACTCGCAGCACGAGCATGCTCTGTTTCAGCTCTCTTAACAGGTTGTTGTCCTGGCTGAGGTTGTTTCGTATTTACAACTGTCCGTGACTTCTGATTCTCGGTTACAAAAAGCAACGGGATAAATGCAGAAAGAGTCGCCGCTCCGCCCATAAAAAGCACGGTTTGCAGACCGGTCACTTTGGCAAGCCCGGCTGAATGAAGCACATCTGCAAGTACGCCGCCGCCAAGGCTTCCTAGAACCTGTGAAGCCAGTACCATAGACGAATAATAACTGAACATTTTAAGGCGCTGGCTTTTTTTGACGTTCTCCGCGAGATAAGGAATGGCGAGTACCTGGAAAATTCCGGCAAACAGGCCGGAAAATACAGCAAACCAGATTAATCCGCTCGCAGCATAATCGAAGGAACGCCCGATTAGAAAAACCCCGCTGAATAACGCGCCAATAATTAACAATTTTTTGCGACTGAACTTGTCACCGCTGAATCCAATAGGAATGAACATGATTGCTGTAGCGAGAGATTGGATACTGACAATCTGCCCATTCATCGTGTCATTGTAACCGAGACCTTGAATGTAGAGATTGTAAAGAACCGAGAACATCCCGTTTCCGATCTGATACAGCAGACTTGCTAGAAAGAATAGTTGAATATTGCGAGACCACCCGCGAATTTCAACATGGATCTGTCGTAAAACTCTCAAGTGACTCCCTCCAGTCTGCCTATGCAGTCCTACCAGTGTAACAGGAAAGGCAGATTTTCGGAAGAATTGACCACTGTTTATTTTGTTACAGGGGAATCAGTGACACGAGCAATCACAAATCCGTCGTATCCTTTACTACCTACGGTTTGCAGTGCCGTGGCTTCAAGATGAGGGTGATCTCCGATGCATTCGAGAAAGGTTCGAACCCCTTGAACTCTTGGGTCTTCACTGTCAGAGTGAATGACTTCCCCATCCCTTATAATATTATCTCCGATGATCAAGCTTCCTGATCGTGTCAGACGTAAAGCCCATCTCAGGTAATCCGGATTACTCGGTTTATCAGCATCGATGAAAATCAGATCAAACGGTTCAGGGTACTCTTCCTTAATATCAGGGAGGGAGGTTAGTGCCGGACCTACTCGAAGATCTACTTTGTGCAGTAGTCCAGCTCGGGTCAGATTGGCTTGTGCAATTTCCGCATGTTTAGGTTCTGACTCCAGCGAAACGATTCGTCCATGATCTGGCAGAGCTCTGGCCATCCAGATAGTGCTGTAAGCACCTAGAGTTCCGATCTCCAGTACGCGCGAGGCCCCCTGTATTTTCAGCAATAGCTGAAGGAACTTTCCCTGATTCGGTGTGACATCATGTGACGGTAGCCCTGCTTCTGCATTGGCTTCAAGTGCAGCTTGCAAGTCTTTGTCGTTTGGAAGAAGAAGGCTGTTTATATAATGATCGACCTCATTCCAACGGGCGGGCGGGTTAACCTTGCTATTTTCCAAATCATACTTACTCATTACACATCTTCCTTTCTATGTTGCTGAATTGGTATTTCTTATACTTCAACTATAGAGGTGGTTGGAATATAAATAAAATATATATTTTGTATATTAATATATAATTAAGTTATGTAATAAGGTGACTAAAGTGCTGGATCAATATGTCAGTAAGCAAGGAAAAGGTGAGAATGTATGAACTTGCATGGATTACGATTGTTTCACGCCATTGTGAGGTACGGCGGAGTTACCCGGGCTGCGGAAAAATTGAATATCAGTCAGCCTGCGGTATCTTCTCAGGTGAAACGGTTTGAGCGTGAACTAGGTATAGGGCTGTTTGGTTCAGAAGGACGAAAGCTTGTGCTCACAGATGCAGGGAAACATTTAATGGAATATGCCGAGCGTTTGTTCATGCTGGAACAAGAAGTGGAGCAATTTGTAGAGGACACGAGGGAGGGGAAAAAAGGACTGATTCGTCTTACGGCGACTTACTTGCCGGCCAATTTTTTACTGCCGCGTTGGATTGCCACGTTCAAGCAGACACATGAGGATGTCGAGCTTGTCGTAAGCACAAGCAATACACAGATGGCTTTTGACCAGTTGTTTCGTTATGAAGCCGAGATTGCGATATACGGAGGAAGTGGAGTCAGTCATCCGGGTGTGCATTGGGATAAGTTATTCGAAGATGAAATGTGGTTTGTGGTGCATCCAGATCATCCGTATGCAGGTCAAAACATTACATTGCACGAGATGATGGATGAGCCATTCATAATGCGTGAGAAAGGCAGTGCAACACGGGAACGACTGGCTGCCTTGTGTACGACCAATAACCTGCCCTCCCCACGAATAACACTTCAGTTCAACGGATTGAACGAAACGATTAGTGCAGTAAAGGCAGGATATGGTGCTAATTTCATCTCATCCCTTGTTGTAAGAGAGGACGTTATTCAAGGTAAACTTGCCCGTGTATACGTGCAAAACGTACAGTTACAGAATACGATTGCCATCTGTACACGGGCAGGGGAACAGCTGACGCCGGCAGCAAGACAATTGGTTCAATGGATCAGGCAAGAAGCCCTTGCGATGCACTCTGCAATAAAACATTCAGCGTTGTGAAATTGTTTCAGTAGCACATATTCGCAAGATGTTCCTCACTCCGGATTACGATGTAACTCTAATTCTTTGCCCCAAGACGCAAACCGAGCCTGGAGCGTTACGCCAGCAATGACCAGTACAGGAACCCAGACCGCTACTAGGGGCACATGATGAAAAAGCAATGCTGCAACGATGACCCCGCCGAGATAGATCACAACTGCGCCTGCACGCAGGTAGGCGTCAGTGGACAGCGCTTTGACCAAAGAGCGGATATTTGCATGTCTTAACCGGTGCAGGATGCTTACAGCATCTTCAATGACTGCTGCCAAATTATTGGTGAGCACCGTTGTAGAGATTCCCGCAATACCAATTCTCCGGGCAGCCGTTGTTTGCATCCCCATGGCGACCGCAAGCAGTACAATTAACAGATAGGATAATTGCTCGGAAAAGGGACTGACCATCAGGATTGCAAATAGCAGAAGTAGTATGCTTTCAACGGTGAATACGGCAGTGACCCGCGGGGACCAGCCATTTTTGGTTTTGACCTGTCCAATCATGTGTGCTGCTATGGCATTCCCCGCAATAAAGCCAATGAGTGCTATCAAAGCTCGCAGTACGACAAATTCCTGAGCACGGGCAATCGCGATTCCCAGCAGCACGATGTTTCCTGTCATATTGGCTGTGAGTACATGCCCAAGTCCTAGATATCCGATGACATCGACCATACCGGCAGACATGCAGAGCAGTAGCATAGCGTATTTTTGAAGATGGTTCTGTCTCATGTTTTCTCGTCCTTTCCATAAACATAACTCTTCCAGTATACAGCGATTTGACTGCCCTCATCAAAATGAAATCTTAAACAGGGAGGTATGCTGACATGTCCAAAATTCGTTTATTCGTGTCAGATGTTTTATAATGGGATAGAAGACATGGGGTAACACCGATGTCCTCCCAGATTAATATGTGTTAATTAACAAACCTAAGAGGTGTCATAAGAAAGGAAGAAACTGATGATGAATGCTCCGCATCCAATAGATCAATTCAAGAAATTCAAATATGAAATTACACGCTTTATGATGATCTATAAATTTGCTCTGGATCAGATGGAAACCAAAATCGAAGTGTTGAAGGAGGAGTTTCAGTCCCTTCATGACTACAGCCCGATTGAACATACCAAGTCGAGATTGAAGTCTCCTGAGAGCATTATGAACAAAATGTTCCGTAAAAACCATGAGCTCACGTTTGAAAGCATCAAGGAGAATATTAAAGATATTGCCGGTGTGCGTATTACATGTTCGTTCATCTCGGATATTTACCGGATTAAAGATATGCTGTGTAATCAAAGTGATTTGCGTGTGCTGGAAGTGAAGGATTACATTCAAAATCCGAAGCCAAACGGCTATCAAAGTTTACATGTGCTCGTTGAAGTTCCGGTATACATGTCTAACGGCGAGGAACGCGCCTGTGTGGAAATTCAGATTCGTACCATTGCCATGGATTTCTGGGCTAGTCTGGAGCATAAAATCTTTTATAAATACAACAAAGACGTTCCGGAACATTTAACGAGAGAACTTAAAAATGCGGCAGACTCGGCCAACGCATTGGATCAACAAATGGAACGGTTGCACCGTGAGATTCAGGAGATCAAGGACGCCGATAATGAGCGGGATGAAGAGGAACTACGCCGCATTATTATTAATAATCAGCAATTTACCTTGCCAAACAACTTGCTCAGATTGCTTGGAGGCGGAGAGGACTAAGGATGGGCACTAGAGCACAAGCTGAAGGCAAAGGAAATGTTTTGGATGAAAAGTAAACCTGCGTCATTACACATCCCTGCTACGCCGCGAGTGAGAATGGTGCTAATTCTCGGGACGCTGTCCGCCTTCGGACCGCTGTCTCTGGATATGTATCTGCCAGGCCTGCCAACGCTGGCTGAAGAATTCGGTTCGTCCACGTCGTATGCTCAACTTAGTCTGACGGCATGCATGGTCGGGCTTGCGCTGGGACAGTTGCTTGCCGGACCATTAAGTGACGTGCGAGGTCGCAGAATACCGCTGATTGTCGGACTTGTACTCTATACCATTGCTTCCGTATTATGTCTTGTTAGTCCAACGATGGGCTCCTTTGTTGCGTTACGCTTCATTCAGGGAATGGCTGGAGCGGCAGGCATTGTCATATCGCGTGCGGTAGTCAGGGACGTATACGAAGGTCCGGAACTGACCCGTTTCTTCTCTCTGTTGATGCTTGTTAACGGAGTCGCTCCTATCGCAGCACCGATAATAGGCGGACAACTACTAACGTATACCTCGTGGCGTGGCGTATTCATTTTGCTCAGTCTGATCGGTGCACTAGCGCTGCTGGCGGTCATTTTTGGGCTGGGCGAGACACTTCCTGCGCAAAAAAGATCAAGCGGAGGGCTAAGGCAGACGTTGCTGACGTTTGGAAAAACAGCGAGGAATCGCCGTTTTATGGGATATGCTTTAACCCAAGGTTTCGCAATGGCAGGCATGTTCGCTTACATATCGGGATCCCCATTTGTGCTTCAGAAAATATATGGAGTGTCTCCTCAAATGTTCAGCATATGTTTTGCAATTAACGGACTTGGCATTATTCTTGCTAGCCAGATTGCAGGCCGGCTTGCTGGTAAAGTCTCGGAGACTCGGCTGTTAATTGCCGGATTACTTGCGGCAGCTGTGGGAGGGACATCCTTGCTTATTGCGATCCTGGCTGGAGGCGGACTAATTACCGTGTTAGTTCCATTATTTTTGGTCGTGTCCAGTGTGGGGTTAATTAATACGGCATCGTTTGCACTGGCTATGGCGGATCAGGCGAAATCCGCTGGAAGTGCATCAGCACTAATTGGTGTCATGACCTTTCTATTGGGCGGGCTCGTTGCTCCACTGGTTGGCCTTGGAGGAGAAGAGACAGCTGTGCCAATGGGTATGGTGATCGCATGTGCTGATCTAGCGGCTATAATCCTTTATTTCGTCATGATTGGCAAAAAAAATCCGAAGTTAAACGCATATACATCTGCGTGAACTTTTGGCATAAAACGTAAAACTGCCCGCATGGAAGCATAGTCTTCCACTGCGGGCAGTTTTGATGTGGGCAGAAAAATTTGGAGAAGTGAGATATTTGACCTAGCAAAGGGCAAATAAAATTTGGGTATTCAACAGAATGCCTGGAGTCTGGAATGGATAGAAGTAGCCAACGACAAAACCAAACAGGTTAATGGCAGGCCACATCAGATAAACATCATTGTACGTAAACACCAGGGACCAGCGGTTATAACAGAAGTTTGGAAGCACACGCTGCTCTTGGTCACGCGGTGCGGCTGCACCCGTCTGGGCAAATTGAACGGCTTGTGTCAGGCTTTGCGGTTGTTGCTGAAGAAAGAGTGGCAGAAGGCCGGGGCTGCTTTTGATCAGATTGTATAAAAATAACATCTCGGCAGGCGGCTGACCCACCGGGCGAGGATACGCACTGAGCAAGGAAGGCAGATTCCCTTGTGCTAGCTGAGCAGGTACGCCTGGAGTTGAACCCGGGCCGGGGCCAGGGATACCGCCCGGGAAATAGGGACCTGGAGGTGTTCCTCCGCCGGGAATGAATGGAGGATATGAGCCTGGGCTTCCAGGAATGCCTGGTGGAGTCTGCCCTCCTGGAAGACTGCCTCCACCCGGGAAGAACGGAGGGAATTGAATCGATCGATCTTCTCCATAACCTGTGTAACGACCATCTCCATAACCTGCATAAGTGGAATAAATATCATTCATGTTCAGAAACATCCTTCCTGTCATCTTATTCTGAGAACAGCATATGACGGCATTTGCCCATGTGTGATTCTGTGAAAAAAGGTAAACAAGATTCATGCCTGACATGTTCGCCTAATCATTTTTTGTTTTTATGGACGGTATGCATATATAATAACGATGAAGCAAGTTAAGGGGATGAGGATAAGCCTCATGCAAGCAGGAAGGGGACTTTACATATGTATTCATTAAATCCGGAAGAACTTACGGCTAAAGATAACTATAAACTGATGAGTGGTTCGATCGTGCCACGTCCAATTGCCTTTGTGACTACGCTCTCCGATCATGATAATATTATTAACGCAGCACCGTTCAGCTTTTTTAATGTGGTGAGCTCTGATCCGCCTCTGTTATCCATTGCGGTGGGACGCAAAAATGGGGTCATGAAGGATACGGCACGTAATGTACTCGCCCATAAGGAGCTGGTAGTACACATTTGTGATGAGAATATTATTGAAGACGTGAATGAAACTGCAGCTATACTGGAACCCCATGAAAGTGAGCTGGAACGAACCCGTCTAACAACGACACCTAGTTCCGTGGTCGCTGTACCCGGAATTCAGGAAGCATTGATTCGGATGGAGTGCAAGCTGTACCAGCATATTCCGATCTCGAATGATGAAGGCGTACCTGTAAGTGATTTGCTTCTGGTTCGTATCGTGCACTATCACTTCAGCGAACAGGTCTATCTTGCAGACAAAGGGTATATCCTGATGGATCAGTTAAAACCGGTCAGTCGTCTGGCAGGTAATGATTATGCCAAACTCGGTGAAAGATTCACCGTCATTCGGCCCGAATAATTGGATGTGAATTGAAACCGGAAGGACGAACAGCCCCATGCATCACATGCATGGGGTTATTTGTCTTTGTTTCATTACAAACATAATCATGTTTGGTCACGAATAGACTTGTACTACACGAAGCAAGTCTCATGGCATTGGTCATAATTGACAAACTCAATTTATAAGCAGAGGAGCTTGGGTATGGGATATCGGAGCCTGGCTGCCTTCATTAGCCGATATCCGCGGTTTATCATACTTTGTTGGCTGTTTATCATCGGGATGTCAGCCGTATGGGCGTGGAAGCTGCCTGACATGGTTCAGGATCACGGGTTGAAGCTGGTTCAGGGACAAGCTCAAGCCGTGGAACGGATATTGGAACAGGAGTTTGGTACACCACCTGATCCGGTGGTTTTGCTTTTTAATAAACATCCCGATACTTCTGTGAAGGTCTTCAGAGAATGGATTCAAGAACAGCTTGCAGCAGTCCAAACTTTGCCAGCCATATCCTCTGTTATCTCACCTCTGGATGCGAGCACACAAGGTAGAATAATGCGTGAAGATCAGGCTTATGCGCTGCTCCATATGGATATTGCACCTCATCGGATGAAGCTTCCATTAGAGCATCTGCGTGAGCTCCTTGAAGTGAATAAAGAGACTCGTCTCCCCGGAACGGTGCAATTGACAGGGAAGACGGTCGTGCAACAGGATGTTAATCGATTGAGTTTTAGGGATTTGGAACGGGCAGAGATCGTGGGCCTGCCGATTGCTCTAATCGTTCTTTGTTTTGCATTCCGGGGACTATATGCAGCATGTATTGCCGTAATGATGGGGATCAGTGCCGTCATTACAGCGATGGGAATAACGTCTCTGCTCGGTCATGATCTGGAGCTGTCCAACTTTATTATCAACGTGATTCCAATGGTGGGAATGGCGCTTAGCATTGATTTTGCACTTATTATGATGAGCAGGTATAGGGAAGAATTACAACATGTTTACGCAAGTAGAGGCGAGTTTGACTTTGAACGCGGCAGTGCGGTGCAACGTGATCTTCTACAGCGGACATTGCGCACAGCGGGGCGTGCTGTTCTGTTCTCGGCGGCATGTGTGTGCTTGGGTTTGCTGGGTCTGCTCTGGATCAGACTGCCTATGTTTCTCAGTGTATCACTAGGCGCTATCATTGTTCTGATGCTGTCGTTTCTGTTGAACGTAACGTTGCTGCCTGCTATTCTTTCACTGAATGCAAAGCGAGTATTTGCACGCCGTATGGTATCCCAATCGGGTATTTCAGGTCAGAGAGCCAAGGATAAGAGGGGAGAACGCAGTTTCTGGCACCGCTGGTCAACGATGGTTATGAAGCGTCCTGTATGGATGGGGCTTGCAGGCACAACACTTCTTTTATGGTGTGTATTTCCCGTTACACGGATGGATTTGTCCGTTCCCGATGCTTCTTCATTACCTGTACGAATGGAGTCCCGTCAGGCGTTAGAACAAATCCAGCGTAATTTTGGTCAGGAACATATTTCCGTGGTCGATATCATCATTGGGGAAAAGGGATCTCCGTTAACAACCTCTCATTGGGAGGTCGCTAACGATAAAGTAACCAAGTTTCAAGAGGATACAAGCGTGGTGAGTATCAGCTCGTCAGAGGACATGTCGGATTCTTTCATCCGATTAACAGTTGGTGTTTACGGGGAAGCGGGTTCAGATGAGATGAAAGAATGGCTCCGGCAGACAAGAGCTGATGATGTAACAGCCATGCCAGAAAGCATTCCGATTCGTTATGGCGGTGAAGCAGTATATGAGGATGAGATTATGCATGAAATTGTTCAGCAGTTGCCCAAAGTGTTGGTATTTGTAGTTGTAAGCAATTATTTGGTGCTGCTCATGGCATTTCGTTCTCTACTAATACCATTAAAAGCGATTCTGATGAATTTACTCAGTCTGGCCTCTTCTTTTGGTATATTGGTATGGGTGTTTAACGAGGGACATCTGGGGTTGGGACCGTCAGCCGTCGCGATTATGATCCCTGTATTCATCGCTGGGTTGGTATTTGGTATATCAATGGATTACGGTGTTTTTATGCTAAGCCGGATTCAAGAAGTATACAGACAAACAGGAGACAGCGACAAAGCGGTTCAACAAGGACTGGTTTCCACAGGCCGTTTAATTACGTCGGCCGCAGGCATCTTACTGGCTGTAACTGTGCCTTTTGCATTTGCTGAAGTCGAAGGAGTGAGGCAGCTTGGGATTGGGATAACGGCCGCCGTTTTGATTGATGTTACCGTGATCCGCCTGGTGCTTGTGCCGTCTTTGATGAAACTGATGGGGAAATGGAATTGGTGGCTGCCGGGCCGGATGTAGTTCTAAAACTAAAGGTGGCGACTAGGTTACTTCTAGTACTATAATAGATAAGGGTTACCAAATATTTCAATTCAACATTAGCATCATTCCAGCACATATAGGAGGTACACTGAATCATGTCCGAAATCGAAGCTTATCTGCAGCAACAAACCAATCTTAGCGGCCGTTCTGCTTATGATGTAGATCAACCCTTGGAGTTATGGCAAACTCAACTGCGTACACGTGTCCAGGAACGGCTGGGGGATTTTCCAACGGCGCCCGTTGCATTGAACCCTGTCGTACTGGAACGTGTTCCATGTGATGGTTACATTCGGGAACGGATTGAGATCACAACGTATGCAGGGTTACGGATGCCCATCTACCTTTTGATTCCTGAACATGTAAGCGCTACCGATACGAAAAGACCTGCTATTGTTGCCTGCCATGGTCATGGGTACGGGAGTCGGGAAATCTGTGGTATGGAACCGGATGGTTCACCGCGGGTAGGGGAGCCGGGATTACACAAAGACTTTGCAGTCGCTCTTGTGAAGCGTGGATATGTTGTTGCTGCTCCAGAGCTGCTGGGGTTTGGGGACAGAAGGCTGGATGAGGATCGGGAGGCACCACCGGGCGCAAGTTCTTGTACCAAGATTGCTGCCCATTTGCTTATGGTAGGCCAAACGCTTGCGGGACACCGAGTATATGAAACAATACGTGTACTGGATTATGTATCCACTCGGCCAGAAGTGGATTCTGAGCGGATCGGCAGCATGGGCATCTCCGGCGGGGGACTGGTTACTGCCTTTACGGCAGCACTGGACGAACGATGTAAAGCGGTCGTGGTCAGTGGTTATGCAAGCACGTTTCATGGCAGTATTCTGGATCGAAATCATTGTCTCGACAACTACATTCCGGGGATTCTGCAGGAAGCAGAGCTGCCGGATATCATCGGTCTAATTGCTCCGCGCCCTCTCTTTTTGGAGATTGGAAGTGAAGATCTGGTTTTTCCGCTTCATTCGGCGCGTGAGGCTCACGAACGGTTGAAAATAATCTATGAGCATGCTGGTGCGGAGCAAGCACTGGATGCAGATTATTTCAACGGCGGACATGAGATTAGCGGTGCAAAAGCCTATGATTGGCTTGAACAGGTATTGTAATTTTCATTGTAATATTTCATCATGATCTGCATTCGGATGGGTACACACGGTATCATTTTAATTCGGGAGGAGCATGGATTATATGATGAAATGGTCAACTTCTATACGGATGATGTTATGCACTGTACTTGCTACAAGTATGATTGCAGTTGGGATTGGAAGTAGTGGAGGAGCGGTTGCCGAGGCCCGATCCGATCATTACAAATTTGATTTTGGCTCCGGGGCAGTGGAGAACGGATATACTGGAGTGTCTGCCACAACCGCCTATACAGCTGCACGGGGCTACGGATTCAACACACCGGCTAATATGAAGAATGTCTCCGCGTCAGGCAGCGGTGTTCGAAGTGATGCTGTTCAGTTTTTGAAATTCGGTACGAAAAGTGATAATACCTTCAATGTTGATCTTTCGAATGGTCTGTACGAGGTCAAAGTGACTCTGGGTAACACGGCCAGAGCCAGTGTAGCAGCAGAAGGGGTATACCAGATCATGAATATGACGGGCAACGGCGCCACCGATCAATTCCAGATTCCAGTGACGGACGGACAGCTGAACCTGCTGGTGACAGAAGGAAAGGCAGGTACCGCGTTTACGCTAAGTGCCCTTGAAATTCGGAAACTGTCCAATCAGCCTGTTACGAATCGTACGATCTATATTGGTGGAGACTCAACGGTATGTAACTATTACCCGCTCGGAAGCAGCGTGCAGGGAGGTTGGGGGCAACTGTTCCCGTCCTATGTGAACAATGCTACCTTCCAGGTTCGTAATATGGCTACTAGCGGGCAGATTGCCAGGGGTTTCCGTGATGATGGCCAGATGGAAGCGATTCTGAAATATATTAAGCCGGGTGATTATTTCATCCTACAGCTCGGAATTAACGATACCAATGCCAAAAACAATACAACCGAGGCACAGTTCAAAGAAATTATGCGAAATATGGTGCAACAGGCGAAAAACAAAGGGGCGACCGTAATTCTCTCCACACCACAGGGCCGGGCAACGGACTTTAATTCGGCGAATGTGCATCAAGCAGAGAATCGTTGGTATAATGCGTCTACGCGTGCACTGGCTCAGGAAGAGGGAGTTACTCTCGTGGATCTGAATAAGCTCAGCTCGGCGTACTTTACTTCCATTGGGCAAGCAGCTACACTGGCACTGTACATGAATGGCGATAGCCTGCATCCGAACCGGCAGGGAGCAGCACAGCTTGCTCGTATCGTAGCTGCGGAACTGAAACGCCAAGGCTTAAACGGTTTTTGATAAGAGAGTAGTTTGGTGGGTAAATGCTATCTGCATCAAAGTATACAAACGATATTTAGATTATAACAGAAATCCCCCGAGGAGAGCCGCTAACGAAGCGACACATCCTCCGGGGGATTTTATTATTTATTATTCGCCACTATATAAGTTGAATTATTTTTTTTACACATTAACGGAGAGGACAGAAAAAACCTGAAGAAGCAACGCGCTCGCCTTTATCACCGGATTTTCCCCTTTGGAAAAGAGAATCAGAAAAATCCGGGGATAACAGCGATCGGAAGGTTATTCTGTCATCGGAGTGTTAAGTGTAAACCGATTCATTCGATTTATATAAGCTATTCCATCATGTCCTTCTCTTCGTGATTCATTTTTTTGCCTTTCAGCAACGGTTCCAGTTCGTCCTGCACACTTTGCTCCCATAGAGGCACATCGGTACGATAGGCGGCACGGCCGTTCAGATGTCCCGCAACAGGAGCGGTGATGAACACAAACAGTATACCCAGTAACAGCCGAGCGCTGATATAGTTGTCGAAATACCAAAAGAAGAAAAAGGCGCCGCTTAGCACACAAAACACGCCAAGTGTCATGCTTTTGGTAGCAGCATGGGCTCTTAAATATACATCGGGCAGGCGAAGAAGTCCGAAGGCACTGAGTGCACTGAGCAGGGCACCAAGCAGCACGAGCAGTCCAATGGCCGTTTCAGCGGTGCCGCTAACGATCTCCTTCATTTTTGAACACCGCCCCTCGTTCAATATATCGTGCAAATGCCACCGTGCTCAGAAAAGCAAGGATGCCGATCAACAAAATGATATCCAGATAAGCTTGTGTCTGCAGCATCATGGAGAGTACAGCTACGATGGCGATGACATTGATTCCGATTGTATCAAGTGCAGTAATTCGGTCAGCCATGGAAGGCCCGCGAAGAACGCGGTACAGACAGGCCAGAATTGCCAGGGACAGAATGAGCAGTGAAATAAATAGCAGTGAGGTTAACATTAACGTGTCACCTCCATGATTGCTTTTTCAAACGTATTCTGAATATCATTTCGCAGTTTTTCTTCATCCTTGATATCCAGTGCATGAATAAAAAGCTTGCGCTGATTGCCCGAGATTTCGAGCGGCAGTGAACCCGGCGTTAAGGAGATCATCAGACAGAGCAGGGTCACTTCCCAATCCGAAGATAGCTGTGTGCGATACGTGAAAATCCCAGGACGAATATCAAGTCGTGGTTTAACAATCTCACGAATAACCTCGATGCTCGCGCGAACAAGTTCTTTGAACAGCAGCCCAATCAGCTTGAGGATGGCCCAGACCCGAATGATGTAGAAGCGCTGCGGGAAGAAACGCCGCATACCTCCGATCAAGAGTAGTCCGAGCATATATCCAACGAGAAAACCAACACCATTCCAGGCATTATTCAGAAACATCCAGACAAATGCAATGATAAGATTGAGTACAATCTGAAAGGCCATAGACATCTACTCCTTCAATACGGCATCAATATAAATATGGGGGTGAAGCAGAATATCGCCTGCGCGGGAAGTTAGCTGGAACATGCCTTCAGCACCCAGACCCATGACGATGATGAAAGCAAACAGAATTCCGGCAGGAATCAGTAGTCCGTTCACCGCGTAAGGGCGCCTTGCCATCCCCGCAGGAGGCTCACCCCAGAACGCCTGAATGAAGATGCGGAGTACCGAATACAGCATGAGCAGACTAGAGAGCACGGCGATCCCGGTCAGACCATATAATCCGGCCTCCAGGCCGCCCTCAAAGAGCATCAGTTTTCCCGGAAATCCACTGAATGGAGGCAGCCCTGCAAGTGCGAGCGCACTGATGAAGAACATCCATCCCAGCATGGGATAACGTTGGATCAATCCGCCCATGTTATCGAGCCTGGATGTGCCAGCCACGGCAATAAGAGCGCCGCCGAGCAGGAAAAGCAGTGTTTTGATCAACATGTCATGCAGCATATAGAATAACAGCCCTTCCAGAGCGGTACGGCTGGCAGCCGCCATCCCGAAGGCAACGAAGCCTACTCCGGCTACAACGTTATAGATCAGAATTTTGTTCACATCACGATACGAGATCGCACCGACAACACCCAGAATCATCGTTGCACCAGCCATCCAGCCAATTAAGGCATTGAAGAAGTCCGGGTCATGATAGAAGATCAACGTGAATGTCCGCACAATGGCATACAAACCAACCTTAGTGAGCAAACCTGCGAACAGTGCCGTAACGATAGCAGGTGGTGCTGCATAAGAGCCAGACAACCAGAAGAACAGGAACAAACCGGCCTTAATACTGAATACGATCAGGAAAAGAACCGCAATCAACGTGACAACTCCGCTCTGTCCAATCTCGGCAATACGGACCGACAAATCGGCCATGTTCAGCGTACCTGTAATGGAATACAGAAAACCGATGGAAGCTACAAATAAGGCGGAGGACACGATATTAATGAGTACATATTTGATTGTCTCCCGCAATTGTCTTTCCGTGCCTCCGAGTACAATGAGCGCGTATGAAGAGATCAGCATTAATTCGAAGCTGACAAAAAGATTAAACAAGTCACCGGTCAGGAAAGAGGCGTTCACGCCTGCGATCAAAAAATGAAAGAAGGGATAAAAGTGATGCTGCTCCCGTTCTTTGTTGATGCTGCGAAAAGCATAGAGCAGACAGACTAGGGCGATAATGGAAGCCGCTACGACGAGCAGGGCTGCAACCATGTCGGCCACAAGCACAATTCCGTAAGGCGCTTTCCATCCACCCATATTAAGCGTTAGGACACCGGATTGCGCTACATGTGTAATAAGGAACGTAGAGGCCGTAGCTGATGCCACAAGACCAATAACACTTACAACGCGCTGCAAGTTTATGTTACGGAAAAACAACAGTGCGATAACCCCTGTGATCAGTGGAAGCAATATCGGCAGAACGACCAGATTATTCATATGGACGCCTCCTTACTTCTTCCATATCGTCCGTTTTGAGCTTGAGATAAGATCGATACGAAAGCACAAAGAAGAAGGCGGTCAGTCCAAAATTGATAACAATAGACGTTAGAATCAAGGCTTGGGGAAGAGGATCGACGTATTTCTCGGCCATTTCTCCAAGCAGTGGGGGTGCGCCTGTTTTGAGACGCGACATCGTAATTAATAGCAGATGCACCCCGTGTGTCAGAATCGACATGCCAAGTACGATACGGAGCAGGCTCCGTGACAAGATTAAAAAGACGGCAACCGCAAACAAAATACCTACGGCCACACACATCAATATTTCCATATCAACGATCCTCCCCGATCTGTAAAATGATAGTCATGGTGACGCCGAGCACAGCGAGGTATACGCCTAGATCAAACAGCATGGCTGTAGCCAGTTCCGTTTCACCCAGCAATGGCAGTTCGAAATATCCGAACGTCTGGCTGAGGAAGGGTACGCCGAACAGAAATGAACCTGCGCCGGTGAGCAAGGCTATACCCAAACCGATGGCGGTTAAACTTCTGAAATCGATGGGCAGTGCTTTGCGTATCGTATCGGTGCTGAAGGCCAGAGCGATAAGCACCAGGGCAGCTGCCGTGACGAGACCACCGATGAAACCACCGCCCGGATTATGATGTCCGGCAAAGAACAGATGCATCGAGAAGGTCAGAATGATAAATACAACCACTTTCGTCGTGGTTTGTAGCAAAACATCATTACTTTGCAAAGGAACCGTATCCCACGACAAGGTGCTACGCTCGCGGTTGCCATATTTCTTGGTGTTATCCGCCTCATCATCAAGCTCGGGTTCTTCGTCCTGTTTCTCTTCTTTTTTGCGGAATTTCAGTCGGGCTCCGAGATCCTTCGCTTCGAGGTTCAGATTGATCATGGAGTAGATGGACAGAGATGCCACACCAAGAACCATAATTTCTAATAAAGTATCATAACCACGGAAATCCACCAGCAGCACATTCACAACATTTTTACCACCCGCTGAACTGTAAGCTTCCTGAAGGAAGTATGTGGAGATACTGTCCAAGGATGCTGTTCCGCTTGCGGCAAGAGCGACGAATGTCATGACAACCCCTACCGAAATGGCGACAATCATATTGACCGTGAGATAACGGGGACTTGACTTGCCGCGTTGTAACTCAGGTAGATGATAGAAGCAGAGCAGGAACAGTGCAACAGAGACCGTCTCCACAATCATCTGAGTCAGGGCCAGATCCGGTGCCCGGAACAGGACAAACAGCAAGGTAACCAGATAACCGACAGCTCCAGTCATAATTACTGCAGATAAGCGATTTTTGGCAAAAGGTATGGAAACGGCAGCTGCAATCAGAGTCACCAGCAATACAACCTCGTAGAATGAATAGGGTGCATTATCCTGCACATTCCACGTAATATTTTCTCCAGAGCGGAAGAAAGCGTAGACCAGCAAGGCAACGGTGAATGAGAAAATATAGACTAGGTAATTACGGACGGAGCCATTCATATAAGCTTCTGTCCATTTACGTGCAAAGTGCTGTACGTTGTCCAGAACCACATGATACATGTTGTTAATTGTCAGCCCTTGTGGGTAGTGCTCATAAATATTCCTCCATCGTGGCAGCAACTTGTAGAGCATGACCCCGAGAATAACAACACCGATGGTCATGAACAATTCGGGAGTCCAGCCATGCCATAGTGAGAAATGTACATCAAAGCGTTCATTCCCATGGAGTAGGGAAGGGAGAACGGCAGCCATGGCTGGTTCGATTAGTGACCCGGATAGTAGATCCGGAAAGAGTCCAAAACCGATGACCAGCGCACCCAGAACGAGCGGCGGGATGAGCAACCCGACTGGCGCTTCATGTAATTTCTCGGCAGGCAGCTCACTTCGGCTACGACCGAGGAATGTTTTGAACACGAAAATGAGAGCATAGATCAATGTGAAAACGCTGGCAAGCCATGCGATGACAGGTAGCAGAATACTCCATGAGCCTAATCCAAAGACACGGAGTTCAGTAATTTGTACCATCGCTTGAAAGAATAATTCCTTACTGAGGAATCCATTAAACGGCGGGATACCGGCCATGGCTAGTGAACCGATGAGCGCCAAGCTGAATGTGATGGGCATGAATGCGGCCAGCCCGCCAAGCTTACGAATATCCCGTGTACCTGTCTCGTGATCGATAATGCCGGCTACCATAAAGAGTGCGGCTTTGAACGTACCGTGGTTGAATAGATGGAGCAGCGCAGCGGTAATGGCTACGGTGTATATTGTAGAAGATTCTCCATATCCGAAATAGAGAGCAGCAGATCCAATCCCGAAGAGGGACATAATCAGACCGAGTTGTGAGATTGTCGAATAGGCGAGAATGGCCTTGAGATCATTTTTCTTAACGGCTAGAAATGATCCGTAACCTAAAGTAAGTAATCCTACACCTGTTACAAGCCAGAACCAGAGTCCCTGTCCACCGAAAATCGGTGTGAAACGGGCAACAACATATAATCCGGCTTTGACCATGGTGGCGGAGTGCAGATACGCACTCACTGGTGTTGGTGCTTCCATAGCATCAGGTAACCAGATGTGGAACGGGAACTGTGCCGATTTTGTGAACGCGCCAATCAGGATCAGAACCAAAGCCGGCAGAAACAATGGACTATCCTGAATATGAGCCCAATCGGTAATGGTTGTACGGATGCTGAACGTGCCTGTCATCAGGTACATAAGCATGAATCCGGCAAGCATGGCGAACCCGCCAAAAACCGTAATCAGGAACGATTTTTGTGCACCAGATGTTGAAGCTTTGCGTTTGTAATGAAAGGCGATCAACAGGAATGATGTGATGCTGGTCAGTTCCCAGAATGCATACAGGACGATCATGTTGTCTGACAATACGACACCAAGCATGGCTCCCATAAACATTAACAGATAGAGATAGAAGCGGTTTAACGCCTCTGTCTTGCTCATATAAAAAATCGAGTAGAAGACAACAAGTACGCCAATTCCGCTAATCAACAGTGTTAACAGTAAACTGAGTCCGTCCAAATATAGATTAAATCCGATATCGAGGGACGGAATCCAGGGAATATGACCGGATACCGGTTGACGCTGAGACACCGCAGAGATCTTGCTCGCGAAATAAACGAATAACGATGTAGGTACAAGCAGTACCGCCCATCCTAAGTGAATTTTACGAAAGAGTCTGTGTAACATGGCAAGAAGGATGCCAGCTGCAAAAGGCAAAATAACAGCAACGTGAAGCAGGCTCAAATAATTACACCCCCAATGTTTATTTTCTAGTCATTCTCTATGTGGACATACAGGCGCAATCCTCTAAGGATTTGCTTGCTCTCTCTATTACATAACCCAAGTTTGTATATACAGAATCGTGACTATTCTTTGAATAGAAGAAACTCGGTCGGTTTTTGGGTGAATTTTGTATGGATGCATATATTAATAATGCAAACTAAAATACCGATATAATTCAAAATAAGTGAGAGCTATTTCTTATCATGTTTGCAGCGCAGAGCTGTAGATGGTTGAGATTGTAAGAGCGGTTCACCGTATGTGCAGGAGGAATTATGTCATTTAAACTTAGAACGGTGCTCACCGTCATTTTCGCTGTGTTATCTCTGTTTGTTATCTTAACCATTGGCTATATTTTCAGCCAAAAATCATTTGATGCGGTGGAAACCGAAATTGGTCATTCCCTTGAAGGGACAGCTGTACAAACCGTGGACAAGTTGGATCGTTTCATGTACTCACGTTCTGGTGAAATGAATCTTTTAGGCAACATGGCATCAATGAATGATCGATTTAACCCCGCGGATATCCAATTGCTGCTGGATCAGTTGCAAAATAGCTTTCCCTCATTTTCCTGGGTTGGATTCATGGATCCAAAGGGAGAAGTGTTAGCTGCGACAGACGGAATTCTTATGGGCAAAAATTTATCGGAAAGACCCGTGTTTCAGGAGGGAATGAAGGGTAAATTTATTGGAGATGTACATAATGCTGTGCTGCTCGCAAAACTGTTACCGAATCCAACGGGAGAGCCCCTGCAATTTGTGGATATCAGCTTCCCGCTTAAGGACAGTCAAGGACAGATTCGAGGTGTATTAGCAGCACATCTCAGTTGGGCGTGGGCCAAAGAAGTCGAGGCTTCTGTACTCATTCCGTTACAACGTGAGGAGAAGGATATTGAATTCTTTATCGTCAGCAAAAAAGAGCACACCGTGCTTCTTGGCCCCAAAGAGTGGGTAGGTAAACCACTTACACTGGAGGGAATAGGAGAACGCCGGAGCAGCAAGAGTGGTTGGTCCACCGAAAAGTGGCCGGATGGTAAGGAATATGTCACCGGGCTGGCCTATAGTCAGGGATATAAAGATTATCCAGGGTTAGGCTGGACAATCATCATTCGTCAGGGTAAAGCGGAGGCCTACTCATCTGTTGTTGATCTAAAATGGTTTAACATATGGGCTGGCATCGTTGTGATGCTGTTGTTTGCACCGATTGGCTGGCTTCTCTCCAGAGTAATCTCGGCTCCTCTGGTTCGATTAACCCGTGTTGCAGATCGTCTCAGCGCAGGGGAGAATATTGACATCCCTGAGACCAAAGGACTGAAGGAGATTGAAGCATTGTCACGTTCACTGCGTAACATGGTATCTTCGATCATGAATAAAGACTCTGAACTGGTTGTTATGCAGAATTTGGCACAATATGACCAACTGACCGGATTGAAAAATCGCACAGCGCTTGAACAGTATCTTGAGGAGTCACTGGAGATGGAAAGTGAGGGTCATACGCTGACTTTTCTCTATCTGGATCTGGACGGGTTCAAAAGTGTGAACGATTCGCTGGGACATCAAACGGGTGACGTTTTGCTGCAAAAGGTTGCTCAGCGTCTTACAGCACTAAGTCATGAGGACGGTATAACGGTACGGCTTGGCGGTGACGAATTCCTCATTGTACTGCGGTCTGTCGGAGATGATACGCGGCAGGAAGCGATCCAGTATGCGCAAGGGATCATTGAAAGTTTGAACAAACCATTTATTATTGAGTATGAGCGAGTTCATATTGGCTGTAGTATTGGCGGAGCTGAGTACCCGACGAATAGCAACAATCCAAGTGATATTATTCGAATGGCCGATGAAGCGCTGTACCGTTCCAAACGTGCGGGCAAGAACAGAGTGACATTTTATTCCGAGTTGGATGAGAAGTAATAGCATATAATAGATCTATGATGTATGAAGTTATTAAGCATTCAGGTGTGGATGAATGATGATAGAAACAGAGAGGAGGGAAGAGTATGTCTGGAAAATACGCGAACGTGCCCTTTGGTTATGAACCTGTTGCACCCAGCCGCAAGGGAACATTGATCTTTTACGACTCGTTCCAGAATGTGACGGACGAACAGCTGGAACGGGCAGCGGGCATTATGAATACCAGAGCTTTTAAACAGCTGGTGCTCTATCCATTACATGAGAGCACGGTGAGGCGAATGAGCCGAGATGCGGTTCAGCCCTATCACAAAAGAGACGACCGCCTTCATGAATGGAGACACGATCACTCGTCTTTACCGATAAGGGTAGAGGGACTGGAGGGGAAACGAAAAAAGTATACCCCTATAGACACAGCTCTGCGACATATTCAAGCTGAATATACAGTTCCTCTTTTTCTGTACATGACCACAGAGATGGCTAATCAGTGGGCATCTTTTGACTCTTTTACAGACTGGATCAAGGAATTGCGTCTTATCATTGACGGTCAGCCCGGAGAGATGCATCCAAGACTGGAGCAATATCGCCATCGCTGGGAATGGGCAGAAGCATAGCGAATGAAAGAATGACAGTTCGAAAAACAGGCGGGTTCGTATGAAAAAAAAGTTGTGTTGTATCCCGGGTTATCGGCGTATACAACACAACTTTTTGTATTACTGGCTCGTCAATAGTCAGGCGGGAACCAGTGACGTTACCGTTTTGTTTTTCCCCGTACGTTTCGCAGCATATAAGCAAGCATCCACGTCTTCAAACAATTTATCTTTGCTCACATCCAGATTGTATCCCTTAAGACCAATGCTTACGGTAATGGATGACCCTTCAAGTTCAAGGTGGCCCATCAGTGAAATTTTTTGCCGGATAAGTTCAACCAGATCATACGCCTGCTCGAAAGATTGCTCAAACATTAACAAAGCAAATTCCTCACCGCCATACCTTGCAGCAATATCACTTGCCGTAATGCTCTCCTGAATGATTAAAGATACCTTTTCCAAAATAATATCGCCCACACGATGACCATACGTATCATTGATCACTTTAAAATCATCAATATCGATCAGCGCCAAATGCAGACTCATCCCAAGATTAGCATACTCAAATGCCTTCTCGTAATAATCTTTAAACGAACTTTGATTATAAAGATTGGTTAACCCGTCTGTTTTGGACTGTTTAGCGATAATGGCATTCCGTACGATAAGGTCTTCCTTGGCGTTCATGCTTGTCTGCAAATCGTCCAGTACCTCGACACCGCTAGTTACAATGATTTGCGCCACAAAGGTGGCCAGGATCAGGAAGACCGGAATAGAAACCATATCGAACGAGCTAAGATATTCACGGTAAGCCGGATCGATTAGAAGCAGACCATAGGCTGCCATTTGCAATGAACAAATGAACCAAACACGCCTCTTGTCAAAAAACAAAACAGAGGCAAAGATCGGCAATAGACATATGGCTGGCATAATCCGAATGTCATAGTTTACATGAATAATGGTCCAGGCGATCACTGTACTGGTGACGGACATCGTATAGAACGAACAGGAAGGAAATTTTCGATCCATGTAGCTGGTGAGTAGAATGCAAAAAACAGCTAGGGCTGTGGGCCAAAACAGAACGTTTACGATGAAATCCAGGGGGGCACGATCATATTTCAAAAAAAGATAACAAGCAATTTGTACAAAGAAATGTACGATAACAACGACCAAATAAGCATGAAGCATTTTACGTAACCATTTGGAATGTTTGATCTCATACTCTCTTGGAATATGGCTGCTATGCTCTGAAGGACTGTTCATATATCACCGCTGACTGCATCAAAATGATACGACAGATTACTCTCGTATATGTTGATTATAAGATACAATTGGCAAAACGCAAGAGATAAAATGTTAAACATGATAATAAACCTTACATAATAATCCAGACGATATGCAAACTTTCGGAAGTGGACATACAAATTTCCTGATTCTGCATCATAGACTGATAACAGGCTCTATTTGAGGATTCTTATTTTGCTGAAGGGGAGGTGAAATCCATTCCTCTTGTCGTTCGTTCAACCGTCAACGCTACAGGGGCAATTACGTTTACGGGCAATACTCTGGGATTAAGCCGTTCCGAAACGGTAGGGGTGCCGGGAA
The DNA here is from genome assembly GCF_052691815.1 of Paenibacillus sp. TSA_86.1. Taxonomy (NCBI): domain Bacteria; kingdom Bacillati; phylum Bacillota; class Bacilli; order Caryophanales; family Paenibacillaceae; genus Paenibacillus; species Paenibacillus sp. TSA_86.1. The sequence goes on from NZ_JBQZGE010000016.1 coordinate 38,860, forward strand.
CACAGGACAGTATCGGAGGATTTACAACGATCAACACAGCTTCCACTTTCGGGACGTATCCTGCTGGGACAACCAGCCTGTACCAGAGCAACAGCTCAGCAGCGATTCTGGTGCTGCCAGCAGGAAGTACGGTTCTTTATGCGGAGTTGATCTGGGGCGGAAGTTATATCAATGGTACAGTCAATCTGAGTGCTGCAATCAATAATCCGGTTTCGTTTACCACCCCTGCAGGTACGTTCAGTGTTACGCCAGACCCGGCCACATATAATCAGTTTGACCTTGGCAACAATGCAGCAGGGTATGTTCGCTCGGCTAACGTCACTACTCTTGTGCAAAATGGGGGAGCAGGTACATATGTCACCGGCGGGGTCGTGGGTACGATTGTGATCACTAATGATGCTACAGCCAACCATGCGGGTTGGACGCTGGGCGTCATCTATCAAAATGGCAATTTGCCTTTCCGAAACATGTCCCTACGTGCGGGAGGGGTACTGGTTCAAGCCTCTTCAGCGCCAGTTGTTACCACTCTTACCGGCTTTGCAACACCAGTTTCTGGAGCCTTAGGAGGTAGGGCGCTGTTCAGTGCGCAGGAGGGGGATGCAAACCGGACAGGAGATCAGGCGTTATTCGGAGCGACTTCCGCAACTTCAGTTGCATTGTCTGGGCCAAACAATCTGGCGGCCAATTTTTTTGCGTCACAGATTAACGGTGATACAGGGGCACTGAATACGACAGGAACCTTTGGAACCCGTAATCAGATCAATGGAGCACCAGGGACGAATATTGTCGGTGGGCGTCAGGGGTGGGATATCACGAATGTGGATGTTTCCGCAAGGCTGATTAACAATCAGTCTTCTGCCGTCTTAACACTAACCACCTCTGGTGATGCGTACATCGTGAATGGAAATGCCATACAAGTCGATATTAACGCACCGCGGATTACCGTAGCGAAGTCATTTACAGCAACGGGGGCCGTAGCGGGGGATACTGTCACGTATACAGCTACCATTACGAATGGCGGCTCGGCTAGTGCAGCCAGTGTAGTTCTGTCGGATACGCTGCCTGCCGGTTTAACCTTTGTACCTGGTAGCATCACGGTAGGTGGTGTGTTTAGGCCAACACTGGATGTGACATCAGGTATACCTTTAGGCTCTTTGGCCCTCAACAGCAGTGTTGTCGTAACTTACCGTGCTCAGATTACAAACGATACAAGCACTTTGCAACTCGTCAATTCTGCGAATGCCGCATTTACTTTTCAGAGCGTTGCGGGCGGCCCCATCATTAGTGGTGTCATTCCCTCTAATAATTCGACTCTTCCTGTCTATTCGCCGAACCTGTCGATCGTGAAATCTGCTAATTCAACTAATGCCACGGTGGGCGATCAAGTAACCTATACGTTACAGGTAACCAACGGAGGAAATGTAGGAGCAAATGTTACGATTGCTGATAATATTCCAGCGGGTAGTACTTATGTAGCTGGCAGTTTCCGTGTGAATGGAACGGTTGTTGCAGGAGCTAATCCGGCTGCAGGCGTTAATTTAGGTACACTGGCTGCAGGAAGTGTGACCACGATTACGTTCCAAGTACTGGTGACTAACTTGCCTACACCTCCTACTCTGGTTGACCAGGCAACGGCGACGTATTCGTTTAACTCACCAGACGGACGGACCATCACAGGGACGGCTGCATCCAATACACTCTCCATTCCGGCAACTTTGCCGAATGTTAACGTGGTTAAAACAGCAATGGTCACGGATGTTGCAGTAGGAGAAACGTTTACGTATTCGGTGGTAACAACGAACGGGGGCATACAGCCGATCAGCAATGTGATCCTGACGGATAGTCTTCCATCAGGATTGAGTTTTGTTCCCGGAAGTGTCACGGTTCGGGGCACGAGTGTACCGTCTGCTAATCCGGGAAGTGGGATCGCTCTGGGAACATTAAATGCGGCTACTTCCGCAACGGTGACTTTTCAGGTGAGTGTGCAATCCGTGCCTACGGGCGGATCACTGCTTAACCGGGCTGCTGTTTCTTACAGTTCAGGTGCATTTACTGGTATTTCGAATTCAAATTCCATAACAACCCCTGTGTATCAACCTGTCATTAATATCGTCAAATCGGCAAGTCAAACCAATGCAACGCTGGGGGATCAGCTTGCTTACACACTCGTTGTTAGCAACACCGGGAATATTGCCGTACAAGTTAATGTAACAGATACCATTCCGGCTGGGCTGACATTTGTACCCGATTCGGTAACGGTTAACGGCATAGCCAGACCTGGAACAAGTCCGCTGACTGGTATCACATTAGGAACGCTTGCGCCTTCGGGAACTGCGACCGTGGTGTTTCGTGCCACACTTGTATCATTACCTTCACCACCTGTTTTGGAGAACCAGGGAACAGCTTCTTATACGTATCAGCTACCAAGCGGGCGTAATCTGTCTGGCAGCTCATTTTCTAATATTGTTCGTATAGCTGCTTCAGCACCCAATATTAGCATATCCAAAACCGTAAATACGACAGATGCTACCGTTGGGGATGCTCTAACCTATACAGTTGTCCTTACGAATGCAGGAACAAATGCTGTACAGAATCTGATCCTTTCGGATACGCCGTCTACGGGTTCAGAATTCATACCAGGGAGTGTCACAGTCAACGGAGTGGTGCAAAGTAATGCAAGTCCAGTTGCCGGAATCGCTATCGGAACACTGAGTAGTTCCACGAGTGTAACGGTGAAGTATCAAACGAGGGTTACTGCTGTTCCTGCATCGGGTGTAGTAACCAACAGGGCAAGTGCTGCTTTTACATCAGGTAGCTTCAATGGTGTGTCTTCATCAGTAACGGTGAACACCCCGATCTATCAACCGGTCATTCAAGTGGTGAAATCGGCAAGTACAACGAGTCTGACCGTGGGAGACACCTTTAATTACAATGTCCAGATTACGAACACTGGTAACATCCCGGCAATTGTTACACTAACCGATCCGGTTCCTGCCGGAGCTATATTTGTCACCAATAGCGTCCTGATTAACGGGAATCCGGCCCCAGGTGTTAGCCCTAATACAGGAATCAATCTGGGAACATTAGCTGCCGGAGCATCAGTAACGTTGTCTTTTCTTGCAACGGTCACAAGTCTGCCTGATCCAAGACAGTTGATTAACCAAGCTGTGGCCTCATACAGCTACACCCTGCCAAGTGCAAGAGTCATCGCAGGTTTTGTTTCATCCAATACGGTCACCATCCCGGTGTCCTTGCCTAATGTCAGCATTGTTAAAAGTGACAACGCTGATTACGCGGTGTCCGGGGATGTGATCCGTTATACTTCTGTGATTCGAAACAATGGAACAACCGCTATCAACAATGTCGTGTTTATCGATCCGCTGCCTTCGAACACCCCATTTATACCCGGAAGTGTCCTGGTGAACGGCGTTGCATCACCGCTCTCCAATCCGACCGCCGGCATTCCAATCGGTACTTTGGCTCCAGGAGCTGAAGTAACCGTAACTTTTGAGGTGAGGATAACTATGCCGATCCCTTCGCAGATTAACAATCAGTCGACGGTCAGCTTTACTTCTGGCTCCTTTTCGGGTTCATCATCTTCGAATACAACGCAGACTCCTGTGATACAGCCGCAGATTGCTCTTGTTAAAACGGCAAACACGATAAATGCTACCGTGGGAGATACCGTTGTTTATACCATCACGGTGAGTAATACGGGTAACCTTCAGGCGAATGTTACTGTCACGGATACTATCCCGGCAGCGACAACCCTTGTGCCCAACAGTGTGGTTGTCTCGGGTGTTCCACAGCCGGGAGTTACGCCTGGCACTGGCATTCCAGTAGGTATTGTAGCGGCGGGTGCAACCGCAATTGTTACATTTGCGGTTGTTGTGGATTCCTTGCCATCCCCGCAGCAGCTTAGTAATTTTGCATCATCGACGTTTACTTTTACACCACCCGACGGACGAACGTTGACAGGAACAGCCACGTCCAACACACTTACTTTCCCTGTCTCATCCCCTAATGTAAGTGTGGTTAAAAGTACAATATCTACAGCCGCTACTGTGGGTGACACGGTGGTTTATTCCGTATTGGTGACGAACAGTGGTATTGCACCCGTGAACAGTGTGCAGTTTTCAGACCCTATTCCATCCGGAGGTTCATTTGTTACGGGCAGTGTAACAGTAAACGGTGTATCAGAACCGGCGGCAAGTCCATCAGGGGGAATACCGCTGGGTACCCTCGCGCCGGGCGCAACAGCAACCGTTACGTTTAGCATTCGTGTGAATGATATTCCTCCAAACAATCAGCTGAGTAACCGGTCAACCATCACCTTCACCTCCGGCACATTCTCAGGTACAACGTTTTCGAATACGGTGTTAACACCCGTATTTCAACCTGTATTAACAGCACAGAAAACGGCCAGCACACAGAATGCGACCGTAGGTGATACAGTCAGCTATACCATCAGTGTGAATAATCAAGGGAATTACGGAGCGCAGATTAATCTGACAGACAATTTGCCAGCGGGCACCGTGTTCGTTCCGAATAGTGTTATTGTGAACGGGCAGCCACTGCCAGCCGCCACTCCGGCGACAGGCATTGCAGCAGGGAATGTAGCTGCAGGAGCAACCACGACCATTACGTTTTCCGTTGTGGTTGAGACGCTCCCAAGTCCGCAACAACTCGTGAATCAGGCTTCAGTTGCATTGTCGTTCACATTGCCAGATGGAAGAAGTATTACCCGAGGAGTGCTGTCTAACGTTCTGACGATTCCGGTGTCTGCACCCGACGTGGCTGTTGTTAAATCCACAACGTCCACAGCCGCTTCTGTAGGCGATATCGTAACGTACAGCATTGCAGTGACCAACAATGGTATTGCCAATGTCAGCAATGTCATATTTACGGATGCTTTGCCTGTGAGTACAGTCCTCGCGCCGAGCGGTGTTTTTGTGGATGGCGTGTTACGCCCGAATGCAAATCCCTCCACGGGGATCACCCTCGGTTCCATTGCACCTGGAGTCACCGTAACCGTTGTATTTAGTGTGAGTGTTACAAGTCTGCCGGCGACGGCTGTTTTGAACAATCAATCAACAGTAAGTTTTACGTCAGGAGCTTTTTCTGCTACAACGTTCTCCAATACGGTCTCAACTCCGGTATACCAGCCGATCCTGGCTGCGGTTAAAACGGGAGATCAAGCCATTGCCACGGTAGGTGACACCGTCATCTACAGCATTGCTGTCACGAATACGGGAAACTATGGTGCTACGGTAACACTGACAGATACCATTCCTGCCGGTACAGAGTTTGTACCGAATAGTGTCATTATTAATGGAGCCTCCGCGCCTGGTGCTGACCCTGCCTCAGGTATTTCCCTAGGTGTGGTATCAACCACGACCATCGTCACCTTTTCAATTGTTATTACAACACTGCCCGTGAGCCAGTCCATTACGAATCAGGCGTCAGCTACCTTTACTTACACGCTACCGGATGGAAGAACACTTGGCGGAAGCCTTACATCGAACACACTAATTATTCAAGTATCCGCACCAAATGTCACCGTCGTGAAAACAACAACATCAACAGATGCCGTCGTAGGTGACACGATTGTGTATGAGATGGTTGTCACCAACAGCGGCATTGACCCGGTTAACAACATCGTTCTGACGGATCCTATCGACCCGGCGACCACGTTTGTTGCAGGAAGTGTCTTGGTTAACGGTACACCTCGTCCGTCGGCGAACCCTGCACTCGGGGTTGCGCTGGGTACCTTGGCTCCCGGAGAATCAATTGCGGTATCTTACGCTGTTCGCGTCAACTCACTTCCAACACTGCCGCAAGTTAGCAGTCAATCTTCTGTAAGTTTTACATCGGGTGTGTTCTCTGGAGCAGCGTATTCCAATACGATTGTCACGCCGATCTATCAGCCGATTGTTACTGTATCCAAAACAGCCAGCACATCGAATGCTACGATTGGCGATGACATTGTATATTCGTTCACAATTAACAACAGCGGAAACCTTGTTGCGAATCTTACATTAACCGATAATATCCCGACCGGGGCCGTGCTGTTACCGAACAGTGTCCTGATCGATGGTGTGCCACAGCCAGGTGCCAATCCTGAAACGGGTATCGTTGTAGGCAGCATTCCTCCTGGCGGATCAGTGAATGTAACGGTCACCCTAGGGGTTACGGTCGATTCACTGCCACAAAATCAGCAATTGAGCAACCAAGCCGTTGCGAACTATACATTTAGCCCACCAGACGGACGTGTATTAACTGGAACGGTATCTTCTAATGTACTTATTATTCCGGTATCGGCTCCTAATGTCGTTGTTGTCAAAAGCACCAGTGCTATTGATGCCGTGGTCGGTGATGTAATCACGTATACGGTGGTAGTTACCAATAGCGGCATAGAAACAGTGAACAATGTTGTCATGGTTGACCCTGTACCCGCCGGAACTGTCTTTGTGCCGGGAAGTGTGGTAGTAAACGGTGTGGCGAGACCAACAGGTAATCCGAATACAGGTATCACACTGGGTTCCATTGCTGCCGGAGCTTCTACTACAGTTACATTCAATGTAGAGGTTGTGGTGATATGAGCGAGATTCCAGGTACGTTGTCCCACTGGTTAAAGAATCAGTCCCTGGTTCGATTCAGCTCGGGTACGACTGAACTGGAACAGGTGGCTTATTCCAACACGGTAGTTACGCCATGGATTGGCCCCCGAATCAAAGTAAGCAAAAGTTGTAATACAACAACAGCTGTTCTGGGTCAGTCGCTGACTTATCAGATTGAAATCATGAATTCGGGAAACCGCACGGCAATTGTCCGTGTGGTGGACCCGCTTTCTCCTGAAACTTCACTTCTGCCGAACAGTGTGCTGCGGGATGGCATCCCATTGCCAGGAGTCTCTCTTACGCAAGGACTGCCTCCTGCGGAGATTGTACCGGGCGCAGTGCTGACTTATCACTTTCAGGTAGTCATTGTGCGAGTGCCCCCGGCTCTCCAGTTGCTGAATCAGGCAGAAGTGAACTACGAGTTTGTTACCACAGAAGGAAGAACGGTTAACGGGACGGAGAAGTCTAACGTTGTTGAAATTGGTATTGAAACGTCACGGCTCGAAGTGAGTTTGCAAGTCGAACGAAGCCACACCTTTGCTGGAGATATCCTGATGTACACCGTTTTGGTAAATAACCCGGGTTTTGCTGTGGCGACAAATACGGAGTTAATGGCGACGTTGCCAGCAGGTGTCATCTTTATCCCGGCGAGTGTGACGATTAACGATATGTTCGCACCACAGGTCACACCGGATACGGGAATTGATCTTGGAGAGATTGGGCCAGGAAGTGTTATGCGTGTGCAATATCGTGTACAGGTAACAGGTGGCCAAGGAGTGAGCCAATTATCGAGTGAAGCCGTTTTGAAATACATCGTCGCAGGCAGACGAGAAACCGTTTATTCCAATGTGGTCACCATCCTGATCGTCGAACCCCAGATATCCGTCGTTAAAAGTGTATCGTCTGCTACAGCAATACCCGGAGATCGGGTGCGCTATCATATCAAGGTGTCTAACAAGAGTAATTATGCAGTGGATGCCAAACTACAGGATGTTTTACCAGAAGCGCTACCCTTTGTTGAAGGTAGTCTAAGTTGGAATGGAGTCAAGCGCCCGGGTGCAAACCCAAATAAAGGGGTGGATCTGGGTACGTTAACTGCCCGCTCTGAGCTACATATTCAATTTGAAGCTCTAGTTGAAGGGGCTATGGGAGCAACAGATACCATGATTACAGATCAGCGCAGTTTTGTGAATCGGGCAGTTTTGCTCTACACATTCCGTTTGCCAGATTCTCGTATGGTTCAGCGAAAACTTCTTTCCAATGAAGCTGTTCTCGAGCGTAGGGCACCTGTGATCCAGGTTCATGTCGAGACTTTCCCTGCCATTGTAGAACAAGGAGGTACAGTAACTTTTAAAGTAAGAGTTATGAACACAGGATCGTTGTCTGCTCGTGTACAACTAGGTAATATTCTGCCTCAAGGTGCCAAATGGGTGGGCCAGGAGGACGGTCAGATGCAGTTAAATGTACCGGAGTATTCGGCCCCAAGGTATCTCCACATCGGTGAGCTGGGGCCGGATTCCGAAAAAGAATTAGCCTATCTTGTACAGCTGGCGCCTGAACAAACGGGTATAGAGCAGGGGTATTTAACGGCCCTCTACACATATGAGTGGAACGGACAAAAACGTTCAGGAGAGTCTAGATCGAATGAGTACAGCATTCTGGTAGAGAATCGGGATGAGTAGTGAAGATGAGTTGAAGAAGGGGAATACATGTCGAGATACACCGAGTATTTTGCCGAAAAAAAGGTGTAATGACATTACACAAACGTAAATGAATGGTATACTAATTGAATATGCACTCGGCAAACAACCGTGGAATCGGGACGTCGGAGTAGAGGAGGCAGCCGCATTGGCGAAAGCAAAAGTCGCAAAAAGACCCACACGGGATGAGTTTGAACTGGAGGAGTTGGGGAATCAACTCGTGGAGGCTTTTCATGAACGCTCAGAAGTGTTATTGACGGTCTGGGGTAAGGAAGTCCAGGTGCAAGGTATTATTGTGAAAATGGATTCCCGCACGCGCCTTGTTCATGTTGAGCATACGGAAGAAGAATTTACGGCGAAAGTGCCATTTTTGGATATTATGCAAATACAGTCGCCGCGTTACTGATTTAAAAATAAGAAAACAGCATTTGAACAATAGGGCATTCGCCCTGTCAAAGTTTCGTTCTCTGCATAAGATAACCCATACCTGTTGCAGAGGAGGTACAATCAATGAGCGAAGTTTTAGGTGGAGAAACAAGAGGTTACGGCTATGGTGGTTTCACTTCTGTAGGCGCAATTCTGGTTCTGTTCATTCTGTTGGTCATCATCTCCAAAGCGTTCTTGGTATAATCATTTTCTTCAAAATGATAAAGGAAGCTCTGTCGTTACGACAGAGCTTCTTTTTATTCCGGCTCGTCTCAATTCACCATTGACGAATAATGTAGAATAAGCGGGTGTAAGTCGTTTTCATGTTATGTTAAAATATAATCATTCCACAGAAAGAAAGAGGTGCTTATAATGAGCCAAGAACTGACTGCGTCTTTGAACGAGCAGATGAACTTTGAGTTTTACTCCGCTCATGTATACATGGCGATGGCCGCATATTGTTCCAGCAAGAGTCTGGATGGATTTGCTAACTTCTTTATCGTACAAGCGGAAGAGGAACGTTTCCACGGCATGAAAATTTATAAATTCTTGAATGATCGTGGACACCGGGCTACACTGGCAGCAATGCCTGAGCCGAAGAACGAATACAGCTCTATGCTGGATGTGTTTGAGCATGGTTATGCGCATGAGCAGCAAAATACGAAGAAATTCTATGCTCTGGCGGATATTGCGCTGAACGAGCGTGAACACGCTACAATGTATTTCTTGAAGTGGTTCATTGATGAGCAGGTTGAAGAGGAAGCTTTGTTTGATAACATCATTCAGAAGCTGCGCCGCATTGAAAATGACAGCAATGCTTTCTACATGCTGGATGCAGAATTCGCTAAACGTTCATTTACGGCTCCTGCGGAGTAAACAGGGTAGAACGTCTGAATAAAAAGGGAACAAGTACATACCGTAGACCATGTTGCAGCTTCTTAGCAGGACGGCTTGACCATTTTACGAAATGATCCATTCCTCCTCAAGTTGTAACATTTACGGAAGAAAGCTTGCATACGTGCAAGCTTTTTTGCTGTCTCCAGATTTATGGAATAAAAGAAGTCTATCAAAATACTAAAATAGGGTAATAAAGGTTATGTCAACATTGATCTATCCTTAGGGGCATTTATTCCAGGCCAAATCTATCAAAATCGTATTCATTTTTAAGTTTATCTGACAAAAGTGTAACTCTACCGTAGCATTTGAAGCGAGAAGAGAGGGTAGTGTCTCTGATACTATTAAAATTAATCGCCATGGGATACGAGTAGAAACGATTTACACACCCGGGGAAAAACACACATAAGGGAGACTTTTATTATGCTGAACATTCGTAAATCATTCATCGCTACATTTGCTATTTTCCTTCTGTTACCACTGATATTTATACCGCACTCTGCTTCGGCTGCAGCGTCATCTACTGAGAAAGCAGCCAGCAAGGCCAGTGGCAAAATTGTATATCTGACATTTGATGATGGTCCCACGGCGCATACCGGTAAACTTCTCGATATTCTGGATCAATACCAAGTCAAAGCTACTTTCTTCATGCTTGGGCCTCATATGGAACAATATCAGAAAGCTACGCAACGTATTGTAAAAGAAGGTCACGGGCTCGGATTACATGGTGTAACCCACGTACCGAGCAAGTTTTATAAATCGGCTTATAGCGGATTAAAAGAAATGCAACAAGCGAATGAAAGTTTGAACAAAGTTGCCGGTGTTAAAACGAGCCTTGTTCGTACACCGTACGGTAGTAAACCTTATATGAAACCAGCTTTCCGCAACGTGCTTCTTGCTCAAGGAGGATTTCATCTGTGGGATTGGAATGTCGATTCACTGGATTGGAAATACAAGAAAGATCATCAGAAAGTGTACAATAATATTATGCAGCAGGTTCATAATGTGAATAAAAATGGCACTCATCCTGTTGTGCTTATGCATGATCAGGAAGCCACTTTGAAAGTACTGCCTCAAGTGTTAAAAACGCTGAAGGCTGAAGGATATCAATTCGAAATTTTAACCAAAAACGTACAGCCGTTGAATTTTTGGAATGACAAGCGTTAATTGCTGCAGGTATCGGGAAACGAGTCAGTTCCATCTTTAGGAGGTACACATCATGAAAAAACAAACGTTATGGATGACAATTCCGGTGACGACAGCCGTTCTGCTTGCGCTGGCTGGATGCGGTGGGCAAGACTCCAATCAGGCGTTGCAGGGCAGCTCATCTTCAACAACCGCCGGAGAACAGAATCCGTCAGAAAGTGGCACGACTGTGTCACCGAATTCCGGGAATCAAGGCGGATCAGCGAATACAGATTCAGGCCATGCAAGTAGCAGTACAGCGGGAAAAGAAGGCACAGACGCATCAAACACCAATGGAAGTAGTTCGCATTCGAAATTGTCCGATACAAACGAGGTTGTGAAGGCGGTCCGCGGTGAGTTGAAGATGCAAGGTGCTCTGCTTCCAACGTCATTTCCACTGTCTAAAGACCAATATTTGGGCGCAGTTATCACAACGAACACGTCGGATGCATTACATGTGAACTTCTACACAGCGGGTAAAGCAGTAGCATTAAATGACTCTCTGTTAACAAGTTCGAATAGTAAAATGCCTTGGCTAGCCAGCTACGAAGTAAAAACGTATAAGAATCCGAACCAAACCGATGTTTTTCCCGATACGGATCTGAAGAACATTCCTAAGGATATGATGGTTGAGCTGGGGCACGGAATCCAAGGTATGATGGAAGGCGCTGCCGGAAGTCAGTACCTGACCTGGAAGGAAGGTCGATGGACGATGCAGATTCGCTCCGTCTCTGAGGATCAGATGAACAATACAGGGATTGCGAAGAAGATCGTCGAATATCTGGAGAAACACATGCTGCCCGCTCCCAAATATAAAGGGTTTGTGAACGTGGAATACGCAAGTGGAGGCAAAACGGTTCATGTGACTATTTCATGGCAGGATGGCAAACAAATCCATCAGTTGAAAACAGAGCAGGTACCGCTGGATGCTCTCGGCATGGTAGTATCGGTAAAATAATATTTTTTTTCTGGAATATAGGCATGGGTAAAGGAATGCTCAATTCATAAGTGAAATGCAAAAAAGCTTGGCTCATGAAGAAATTCTTGAGTCAAGCTTTTTGCTATTTGAATGGTATTCAAGGCAAGGTCTGCTGTCTTTTCTCAGCGGCCATAACGGTTCTTTCACTTGAACCATCCTTTCTCTTTGGAACGGGTGATGGCCTCGATGCGGTTACTAGCATTTAATTTATTGAGAATAATAGAGATGTAATTCCGAACGGTTCCCGTCGTGATGAACAAATGCCCGGCAATTTCCTTGGTATTTTTCCCATCAGCCATGAGGCCCAGTACAGCATGTTCACGTTCAGTTAACGGGTTTTCCTCCACATAAGCCTCATCGACCAGATCGGGTGCAAATATACGTCTTCCACTCATGACTTGACGAATGGCTTCGGCCAACTCTTCAATCGGGCTGTCCTTGAGAAGATAACCGCGTACTCCGCCTTTGAGTGCACGTTCGAAATATCCGGTTCTTGCAAATGTCGTAAGGATAATGACTTTGCAGTTCATGCCTTTAAGTTCCTCGGCAGCTTCGAGCCCGCTCTTCACAGGCATTTCGATGTCCATCAAGCAGATGTCTGGCGCATGTTGCTGCACAAGGGCAAGGGCTTCTTGACCATTGCTGGCTTGTCCAACCACCTCCATATCTTCTTCCAGATTAAGCAGAGAAGATAACGCGCCAAGCATCATCCGCTGATCTTCAGCAATGACGATTCTAATCATTCTTCATCCTCCTTCACAGGTTTGCGTACCAGCTTGGGCACATGGATGACAAGCACCGTGCCTTCCATTTCCGTACCTGTTCGAATGTCCATGTAGCCGTTCACAAATTCCAGTCGTTCTTTCATACCAAGAATACCGGTTCCTCGCAGGTTTTGCTTACGTGTGCGCTCGATGCCTATCCCGTTGTCATGCACGGTTAAAAGATTGTGGGAGGGGGTTTCCTCAATACTAATCGTACATGTGGTTGCCTGACTGTGCTTGACCACATTGGTCACCGCTTCTTTCAAACACATTCCCAGCACATTTTCATTCAATTGAGATGTATCCTGCAGCTTAGGATTTCCTTGTAAAATAAACGCAATGGAAGCGGCTTTTAAAATTTGTTCCGCACGGAATAGTTCATCAACCAGCTGTGTTCCACGCATCGTCGTGACCATCTCACGAACTTCCTTCAGGGCTGTACTTGCCGTCTGCCTGAGCTCATTCAATTCAACGAGCGCTTGATCAGGATTTTTGCGGAGCAAGCGCTTGGCCAGATCGGTTTTGAGTCCGATCAGAGAAAGCTTCTGACCGAGCGTATCGTGCAAGTCGCGTGCAATCCGCTGTCGTTCTTCCATTTTCACCAGGTCATCCAGTCGTTTGTTTGCATTCTCCAGTTCACCTTCCAGTTGTTCACGTTTGTTTTTATTGTACGTGCTAATCGGAAGGAGGATAGAGGCCATCAGACTAATAAAGATAAATGGGAATTGGCTGAGCAGCATCGAGTTTTGATTGATGAAACTGTAATTAACCGTCAGGAAACTTGCACCGAGATTCACCGAGTAGAGGGTGAAAAAGCCGGCTTTATTTTTAATATTGCCAATAAAAAAAGCTAGAAACAATGAGAAATAGGCATAATCATACGCAATAGTCATCGTAATGGATATGGCAATCAGCAATCCGATCCACATGTAAATCTGCCAGCCTTTGGTGATGAAGGCAAGGAGGTAACATGCAAAAAATACCAGAATGATGATAATGCCAGTTACCAGTGTCCACAATTGCGAATATTGAGAGATGTAATAGAAGGGCAGAATGAAAAAGACGAGCCATACGTAAGGATTCAAGCCTGTATTTTTATAAAAAAGTTGCGACCACTTCTGAATAAGATTCTCCTCCTTGAAAAGGTGTTACTCCACTTTAGCTTGACTGTAGCATGACTATCGTCTGAATACAAGAAAACGAATCCGACAGAGCCTAAGGCTTCTCTGTCAGACCCGCTTGATTGGTAACCCGGATCGGGTTCGGAACGTAATTTTTGCGTGATGATTGTTTCAGCTCTCTGAAACTGATAAATTCTTTGTTTTGCTCATCCCACAGACGGAAACGAAGCGCAACCAGGCTGGAACGTAGCGTAATGGTTGTTGCCTTCTGCAAAGGCGGCGTTGAATTATGTGCTTCTTCCAGATAGTAGTTCGGTACACGTGGGCTTAGATGATGCACATGATGGAATCCGATATTTCCGCTAATCCATTGCAGTAGCTTAGGCAGTTTGTAATAAGAGCTTCCTTCTACGGCTGCTTTGACATAACTCCATTCATCTTCGTGTTCGAAATACGTTTCTTCAAACTGGTGCTGTACATAGAACAACCAGATGCCGAAGAAACCGGAGAAGAAAAATACAGGTGCCTGCACCATAACAAAAGCCTGCCATCCAATCAGCCAGCACATAAAGCTATACAGCGCAATGATTAAAACCGTTGTTAAATGGGTATTAATTCTTTCCTTGCGTCTTGCCGCTTTGCGGTTAAAACGATAAGCAATCAGAAATACATAAATGGGTCCGATACAAAACAGGACGACCGGATTCCGGTATACACGGTAAAAGATACGCATCCATGGCGTGGCAGACTTGTATTCATCTACCGTCATCACCCAAATATCACCTACACCGCGTTTGTCGAGATTACCGCTTGTTGCGTGGTGAATGGAATGCTCTGCTTTCCATTGCTGGTAGGGTGTGAGGGTTAATACACCGGTGATGGTGCCCAAAATATCGTTGGCCCGTTTGCTTTTGAAGAATGAACCATGGCAACAGTCATGGAAAATAATAAACGTTCGCAGAACAAATCCCGAAGCCACCAGTGCGATAGGAAACGTGAGCCAGTAGGAGATCGATAAGCTGTAATAGGCGGCTGCCCACAATACGAAGAGCGGGAGCAATGTATTGATTAATTGACGAATGCTAAGTTTGAGATCGTTTTTTTCAAAAGGCGTAACTTCTTTTTTAAGCGCCATTTCTTTGCTTCTACTCATTCATGTTCCCCCTTAATCGGTACAGCTATGATCGGCTGTAACCTGACGATTCCCGGTAGGACTTTCCTTATGGGAAGCGTTTTTATCATTGTAAAAGAATACGTACATGAGCGTAAGTCATAAACGTCAGCCTACTGTAATGACAAATATCAATAATGAACCATGACATTTGTCATGGTCATGTTCAGTGACAGGGATAAAAAGTAGCTAAAAAGTGAAGATTTATTTTTCCTTTGTACAAATTGCGTAACAATTTGTATTATGTATACAAATTTGTTGAAGAGCGTGGTAAAATCTATCCTGAAGTGTATTTGACAGGTTATCAGATAAGTTTAGATTATTTTTGGATGGATTGGATGGAGCGCTGAATGAAAAGAAGAATCACGGATATTTTATTTATTATGGCTGGTGCCTTCCTGTTTGCGCTGGCGGTGAACTTGTTTGTCATCCCCAACGATCTGGCAGAGGGTGGCGTAACAGGTATCACGATCATTTTGTATTATCTGTTTCACTGGTCTCCCGGACTGATGAACCTGATCCTCAACGGTATTCTACTACTCGTAGGTTATAAGTTCTTGGATCGAACAACGACAGTATATACTATTATTGCGGTTATCTTTAACTCGCTGTTCCTGCACCTGACAGAAAGCTGGAGCATTGCATCAGATGAGCTGTGGGTTAATACCATTTTTGCAGGTGTGTTTGCCGGCCTCGGGATTGGTTTGATCGTCAAAGTCGGTGGCACAACAGCAGGCACGGTTATTCTTGCGCGATTGGCTAACAAATATTTGGATTGGAATATCAGCTACGGTTTGCTGTTCTTTGATCTGATTGTAGCGTTCTCGTCCTACTTTATCATTGGGCCACAGGGTCTGATGTGTACGATTGTACTGTTGTTTGTTGGAACTAAAACGATGGAGTTCATTATTGAAGGATTGAATCCGAAAAAGGCCGTCATGATTATCTCTGCGAAACAGGATGAGATTGCGAAGCAGGTTATTGAAAAAATGGATCGTGGTGTCACCGTCCTGTCGGGTCATGGCTACTATACAAAGAATCCGAAAGAGATTCTGTATATTGTGATCAGCAAACAAGAGGTTCCGATGCTTAAGAAAATTGTACGGGCTGAGGATGAGATTGCATTTATCACCATTCATGATGTGCGTGATGTATTCGGGGAAGGTTTTATCGAACTTTCGAAGTCATAATATTTTGATACAGCCAAGCTCAAAAGGACGAAGCGGAGAAGTTTTCTGTTTCGTCCTTTTAGCCGTTATTAGGTAATGTAAAATCTGATAAACCATAGAAGTCATTGTTGGTTGTTGCGTACCTTGCAATTCAGGATTGTGCAAATGTCATTTCGATGACATCTTTTGGCGGAAAATATGCTGTACACCACTCTATAGTGGATGCTATATTGAATTTAATTCGTTAAGAAACTTAACTAACTATAAACTGGAGGTGATAAAATGGCTGGCACACCGCAATATATCCGGAACCTGAATGAAAACCTGATTATGGATGCCTTGATTACTCAAGGCTCCATGTCCAGAGCGGATATCAGCCGTCACACAGGACTTAGCAAACCAACGGTATCATCAGCGGTGGAACATCTGATCGAGCGTAATCTGGTGAAGGAGACAGGCAGGGCTGACAATGCTCAAGGGCGCAAAGCTACATTAATCCAATTTAATGAAATGGCGTATTATGTCTGCGGTGTTGATATTGGAGCTACACAAATTCGGATTGCTTTATCTGATCTGAGTGGGCAGATCATTGCCTATGCTACCTATCCCCCAATGGATCGAGACATGGAAGGAATGCCAGAGCGGGGACCCGAGCAATCCTATGGAGATACAGAAACCGATAGCGGGATTGTGACATCAGACTCGTCTGAAATGCCTGTACTACATAAGCTGTACAGTTATGTCGATCAGTTGCTTCAGAAAAACTGCCTTCAGTGGAACGATATTCGCTGTATCGGATTTGGGATTCCCGGTGTTGTCTTGCCCGAATCAGGAAAGATTAGCCGGATTGTAGACCCGCTTGCGGGCATGGAGCAGCAATTCTCTCGTGAGGCCTTAGCCAGTGCTTTTCCATGTGATGTCCTTCTGGATAATGATGTGAATCTCGCTGCGCTCGGTGAATACAGAAGGGGGGCTGCGATGGAGTCGCGTTTGTTCGTATTTTTCTCGATTGGGGCGGGAACGGGTGCAGGCATCATGGTGCATGGGCATTTGCTTCATGGTCTGGGTGGATTAACCGGTGAAGTCGCTGAGATGCGGATGGAAAATGGCCAACGTTTGGAGGATGTATTGTCGGCTGAGGGGTTGATGCAACTCGCGAATAGACATCATCAGAAGAAGGGTGAAGCATCAGACTTGCATGCTACAACTCTTGATTCTCATAATGCTAATCGCTCGCCTAAGGCCATCTTTGAGGCGGTTCGTCGTGGAGAGATTTGGGCTATCGATATCATGAAAGAGTACATTCAGATGATCGCTTCGGCGCTTCGGCAGATTAGTACGTTACTGGCCCCAGAACTGATTGTACTGGGAGGAGGCATAGGTGGGAACGGTGATGTATTGTTGCCTTTACTCAGGGAAGCTGTCGCCGAGCAATTTCCGGTGCAGCCACAGCTGATATGTTCGGATCTCGGAGAGCGAGCCGTCGTTACAGGGGCTGTGCAAGTGGCACTGCAACAGACATTGTTGAAGCTCCAACAAGAGGCACTTGTGTAATAGCATCCATAGAAGTAAAAATGCTTCGGAAGCTTTTAATAAAAAAATCAGGAATATATCTGCCAAGGAGGAAGTGGAATGACAGAAAGAATGGACGAGAATGCTTCATGGGTTGCCGGTGTTGATATTGGAGGCACCAAAACGCTGATGTTATTATCCACCCGGAAGGACGGGGGGCAAGTTCACGAGCGCAGACTGCCAACGCAAGCGGCTGATCAACCGGAACTGTTTTTCCAGTGGTTGTTTGCCGAATTAAAAACATTCTGTGAGGAAGTTGGTTGTTCTTGGGATCAGCTCGCTGGTGTGGGACTGGGATTCCCGGGGGTTGTTTTGCAGGATGAAGGCGTACTTCGTAACGCTCCTGCGTTTCAGTGGCCTGAAGAGGACATACGGCCTACAATCTCCAAGTTTTACAATGGAAAGATCGTTTTGGATAACGATGTGAACATGGCAGCCATGGGAGAAGTGGATCAGGGTGCGGCCAAAGGTCATCGTCATAGTGTAATGGTAACTGTGGGCACAGGTATTGGCGCTGCCCTCGTCCTGAATGGAGAGTTATACAGTGGACAGCACGGGGCCGCTGGAGAGATTGGACATTTTATCACAGGTGACGAGGGACTGACTTCCGAATATGTAGCAGATGGCGATGCATTCGGGGTATTTGAACAAGTTACGTCTGGCACAGGAATTACGGAGCGGGCGAGGCGTTATTTTACAGCTGGTCAAGGAAGTGAACTATCCCTGATCTGGAGTCTGGCCGGGGGCGAGGTACAGCAGATTGAAGCAAGGCATGTGTTCAAGGCAGCAGAATCAGGCGATGTAGCTGCACTTGAAATTCTGGAACTGCCTATGCGTTATATGGCAAGGGGACTCGCTAATATTACAGCATTGTTAAATCCCTCCATTATTGTGCTCGGCGGAGGTGTCGCTGCATCCAATCCAACGTATTATCTGAATGAAGTTCAGGCTCGGCTGAAACGTTATGTTGTACTTCCGGTCCAAGTGGTCATTGCAGAGCTTGGCAATAAAGCTGGGGCAATCGGAGCGCTTGCTTCCATTAGACGTTACCTTCTTCGTAAGTAGCGACCAGTAACAGGACCATACACCTAGACTACAGAAATAAAAGGATGGAGATCCGGATGAGAGATAGACATATGACGGCTAATACAAAAAAAACAAAAGCCGAATGGAATGAAGCAAAAGCTGTATTAATTAAATTGCAGGGTTTATATCTGTTTATGGGACTTGCTGGTGGAATATTTAATCCTTACATCAATCCGATTTTGGTTGCACAGGGCTTTTCGAGTAAAGAGACCGGATTTATCATGGCTTTCGGAACATTAATATCCATCATTCTCCAGCCTATCTGGGGGATTATGGTGGATAAATTCAGGAAGACACGCCTTGTACTTGTGATTAGCCTGCTTGTTCCGGCGGCTTTAGCATACTTTTATAATATTCAGATATACATTATATTAATTTTGATTTATACTTTATGCACTATATTTCAAGTGACACAGATACCTGTAGCTGATTCCTATGCGGTAACGGCAGCAAGAGCGGCGAATACCTCTTACGGTATGATTCGACTGTTCGGAAGCCTGGGGACAGGGCTTGGCGGATTCGCTGCAGGGATGTATCTCACCCAGTTTTCCATTCATATGTTATGGCTCCCCTTTCTATTTTTTAACATCTTGAGCGCGATACTGGCGGGCACACTCCCCAAGCAGACGAGCATCTCCTCGTCCTCGGTAACCTTCTCCGTAGGTTTGGCAAGATTACTTCGAAACCGTACATTCCTTCTCTTTCTCACCGGTTGTTTTCTGGTGAATCAGACGCTGACGGCGTTTAACTCCTTTTTTGTTATTTCATTTCAGATGGCTGGCGGCTCGGTTGCGTTAACGGGCACAGCTCTTCTGATCGCATCCATCACCAATGTTCCATCCATGCTGGCAGCCGCATATATACTTCGGAAGTGGGGTCATGAGCGCACCATGCTACTGGCGGCAGGGGCTTATATGCTACGCTGGGGAATTCAGTGGTTATGGCCTAATCCAGAAGTGATGATTGGTGTTCAAGTGTTGCACGGATTATCCTTTGGATTCTTTTATATCGCGGCCGTGGAATATGTAGCTTCCGTTACTGGACGTGAAATGCAGGCTACGGGCCAAAGCTTGTTCAACATGGTGTTTGCTGGACTGGGCGGTATTGTGGGTAACATGCTTAACGGTTATTTACTGGATACAGGCGGACCGTCGATGATGTATCTGGCTTGTACAATCAGCGCCGCGATGGGTGCGGTTATTCTGTATATCGTCAGCAGGAAGGCCAAAGAACAGAGAAGGGCTTACCCGCTAGATTAGGTTTTGCTGGAGTGGCTGAAAGAGGGTTTAGGCGTGTTATGGGTGTGACTTCTGGAGATGATGTCTAGCCCCTACAACAAAATATGAAGTTAATCAGAACTTTCGCTATATGAGCAGAGTGCAAATTCTCATTCTCTACATAGCGGAGGTTTCTTGTTTTATTAGGCTACCAGGAAGTGAAATGGTAACACAGTTAGAAGATAATCAACCTGCTCTATCCTATAAATATCAAAACAGGGGGATAATATGGTTCAATATGGACAACAATTCTGGGGTTCCGCGGAGCTTAATCGCGAAGTGGACATTACAACAGATAACCATACCTTCGCCTTCAATGTGGATGGTTCGGCATATTCGTTTGTCATTCCAACAGGAAGCTACATAACTAGTAGGAACAGACATGAGTCAGAACTTGTCCAGACGATGGCAAGGACAGCTGAAGATCTGAATTGGCCTGTACAGTTCAAACTGGGCGGCATTCATAATGATAAGAAATTTAATGTATTAATTCTGGAACATCTCGACAAGAGTAAAGGGTATGTGTTGGATGAATTTGGGGAAAGTGCAGTAGATACACTTTTTGGAGAAATTCGTTTTAATCTTCCGCCAAGAAATTAGACGAGTAACATCTTTATAGATTGTTTACCAATCGACCGCTGATCAGGCGGTCTTTTTTATTTTCACAAATAGAACATAACAACTTTGAAAGTGAAAATTTTGAACGGGGAAATACACCGGCACATTACATCTTCTCGGATAGTTAACTGACTCGATGATTCCGGTACATTTATGACAGTACACAGATTGGAACTTTAGTTAATGTATATTACCAAAGCGGAATTATATCCGTTACAATTGAAGTTATATCAGATGATACAGCAAAATCAGATCACCGAACTGATGCAAAATGAAGGCATTGGCGCAGTACAGGTTTTGCCCGAAAGTCTGAAAGCAGCTAGTGTTATATTTTCGACGTTGCCGATCCTGCTTGTATATCCGTTGTTGCAGCGCTTCTTCATCAGCGGTGTTATGGCAGGTGCTGTTAAAGGTTAACGTCTTAGGAGGTCATAGGACATGACACAACCAATGGTAAAGATGATGTCAAACCAACAGCAACATCTGGTCAGGCAATCTATGGCGATGATGGATCGTTTTTATGACGATGAAGTCGCATTGCTTCGCAGCTTTGAAGATGATTCATCGCAGTACGGCACACGGGGGAGTGCGCATTATGCGCTGGGCTTACTGATTCGTCAGGAGTCCGGCGATGTGGGAAAGGCTATACGTGTGCTTCATAAGGTGCTCGACTATCAATATGATGCGCCGGAAGAAATCTATCACGGTACCTTTGCGACGCAGACGAACGACGAGCATCCGCCTATAGGGCATTATGCATGGAAATCATTTGCGCCAGGCACAGCTTATTTCCTGGAACGCACCTTTGAGAAGGTGTCTGCGCAGTTCATTCATAATCTGCAGCAAGAAAATGATTTGTTAAAGGAAGGCGCAGACATTAAACAATTGAGAGAACTGTTTGATGCGTCAGTGAACGCCGTGTTGCCTCCGGTCTGGATCAGCTATGATCCGAATTGGCGGGAATTTATCGCATGTGTATGTGCGATAGCGACAGCCGAGTTTGTGGAACTTCTGCCAGATGAGCTGATACAGCGAATGGATGAAGCGATGGAACGCGCTGTTCAGGGTTCCGTGGAACGCAGATTGTCGGATGTGATTCCGATGAACACGAACATTGAGCTGATGCATATTTTTATCACCCATTATTATGGACATCGGTTCCAGCGGACAGACTGGATTCAACATGCAGATGAACAGGCTGAAGGTCTGTTGCAGGAATTTGACGAGTATGGTGGAACGTTTGCCGAGTTCAATACAACGACTTATTACGGAGTGGATCTCGCCGTACTTGGTATGTTCAGAAAGTATGCCATAACTGAACGTATGACTGAAATTGCACATCGGATTGAACATGGATTATGGAACAATATAGCGCTGTTTTATAATGCGAATCTGGAAAATCTGTCGGGCCCGTTTGCACGAGCGTATGATATGGAGATGCGTGAGCACAGCTCGATCGGCGTGTTTCTCTATCTTTTACTAGGAGAAGGTTACGAGTATTTAACGGGCATGAATTGCGAATCGGGTCATGATCCGATGATTGCGCTATTGGGTATTGATGTCCCTGCTCAGGCTGTACCTTATTTCCAAGCTCATCAAGGGGATCGGCTCGTGCGAAAACAGTTCATGGAGCTGTGTGAACGTAATGACCCGAAAGCGAATCGTAATTTGTGTACAGCTTCGGCCTGGATTGGTGAGAAACGTATGATGGGAGCCTTGTCCGGTAGCCGCAATACGAACGGCCAGATGCATCCAGCGACGATTCATTGGCAGACCGATACAGGGGAGCGGTATTACTTGCGTCTGATTCGGCGTGAAACAGGTGGAGACTGGAACAGCCATCTGCGAGGCATTACATTCGAAGCGGAGGTAACCCCTGAATCATTGAATGTGGATGTGCAGCTGGATACGGCGGAAGAGATTGAAGTTTATTTCGAAATTAGAGGACCCAATCTGCTTCCTCAGAATTTACAGCGAGAGCGGTGGGAGCTTCCGGGACTGACTTGTTCTGTAAAAGCGGAAGCGCCTGAACCAACGGTTTTGATGTATACCGATTATGCTGAAATAATCTATCGCTATATTCCGGGTGCGACAGAGAAGCGGATGAGGTTTGAACTCGAAGTTAGTGAGTAGATCAATGATGTGAGACGGCTATTATAGGGCTAGAAAGAAGACTATGATTAAGCATTTATGGCTACGGTAGGGTGAAATTACGGAAGGAGGAAGGGGAGAGTAAATATATACCGACAAGAAAGAATTCTCCTTCTCGACATGCTGGAATATCAAGCGGCGTACGGCGGGACAGGGTATGATTGAAGAGATTCTGTCGCTTGGTTTCAGGCAGGTAGAGTTAAATTATAATGTGACAGATGAGTTATTGCAGACGGTTGAACCGATGATTGAACGTGGTCAAGTGGGGTATCAAGTGTGCATAACACGTTTCCGCATGTAGCCGATCCGGATTATGGAACGGATTCGGTGCTGCTTGGATTCGAGGATGAACCGCGGCGCAAACGGGCCATTGAACTGCTACTTCGTTCCGCCGAATATGCTCATCGCTTTGGTGCGAAGGCGGTTGTTGTACATCCGGGCGAAGTACCGTTCGAGTATAACATCGATGAAGCTTTGAAAAAAATCTATCACGAGCAAGGCAAGGATTCCCCGGCCTATCAATCGTTGTGGCAGGAGATGCTGGAGAAACGGAATGCTGGCAGTGAACGTTATCTGAGACGTATCCAGGAAAGCCTGGAAGAGGTATGTAATCTGTCGGAGCAGCGTGGATACGGTGTGAACTTCGGAATTGAGACTAGTTCTCGCTGTTACCAGATGCCTACACTACAGGAATCGGGCACCATTATCGGTCAGATGAAGGGCGCTCCACTTGGATTATGGTACGATATCGGCCATGGAATGATGATGGATCGGATGGGGCTATATGATAATGTGCGTGAAGCGAACGTCGGGAGAAAAAGATGCAGCCGAATGAAGGGTGATGCAGTAGTGAACATAGGGAAGAGTGGAATGAGGAGTATGTACGGAATTTTAGCATAAAAGAGTAGGGTGAAGTACGAGAGCAAGAACAGAGCAGAGCAAGTAAAAAGAAGTCAGAAGAAGGCAAGAGAAGTCCCAGGAAGGTAAAAGTAAGATTTGAGTGTTGCATGACAAAAAATGATCTCCAACTAAGCAGTATGAAAAAAAGGACCAGTTTTATTAGCATTACAGGCTAGGTGAAACTGGTCTTTTTTTATATCAGATGTACCCCTCTTCCATATCGATGGAGCGGAACGGTGATAGGAAAACAACAACGTATCAGATACTAATAACAAAAGCGAGTTCACATCCTTACTCTTAAATTTCTAACGATCACCAGGAACCTTATTTTCTCCATATAGACTGATATGAAAATCTAACGATCACCAGAGAGCTTATTTCGTTATTTCAGTAACTTTTGGGGTGTATCTAGGCCTTTTTTCGGAAAATAGCGTCACCTGAGATCGTTAGAATTTTAAAATGAACCAAAAGGTTAAAATAAGCTCTCTCACGATCGTTAGAGTTTGATTGCCTTCATACCCACACCCGCACGCTCAACGCAACTTGCATCCCATCATACCCGAACCAGCTCCAGTTCACCCCACATATCTGCGCCCCAGAGAAAGCGTGCCCGGTAAAACCAGCATTTCACCACAGTCCAATCACAATTGACTCAACCGGTACACTCCAATTTCCATTAAACGATTTCTGCAGAATTCATGAATACACCTTTCTTTTGAAAAAGTCACCCTTCCTTTCACTCATACATCCGTCGTTCCAATTCAGCAAAAGTAATAGCAGGATCATCACAGGAGTTGTCGATATATGCAACAGATTCCGCTGGAAGCGGCCAGGCCACTTGTTTTCGATCAAGAGAAGCACGGAACGCATCCCAGTTAGCTAGTTTCCATTCATCTAGTGGAGAGTGTCTTGCTGTAATTCGTTGATGATACAATGCCTCGTCCTGCAAATAAATGTAAGCGACTCGAACATCGGTGTCAATAAGGGAACGGCCAATGCGTGCGAGTTCCTGTTCAATCCAATTGGGTGTCTCGGTCTCTTTGGTAAAAGGCCCAACCACGAGAGTATCTACATCAAGCTGCACGTTGTCCAGAGCGGCGTCCATCGTGATTCGATAACCCAAATCACGGCACAGCCGTTTGTATTCCGGTGAATCCCGATCTGATGGATCAAGCCCTTGTAACGTCATGATTGCCTCAGCTGCTGGACGAAGCAGGATATCCATATCCAGAAAGGCTGCTTTATATTTACGCGAGAGCGCTTTGGCGAGCGTAGTTTTGCCACTTCCGGCTCCGCCGAGAAAGAAAATAAGTTTACTTTTGCTCATGCGAGAATGTCTCCTTTAATTCTTGATATCGGTCTGTCTAAATCTGTGAAGATGGAAAAAATCTATTCACAATTCAAGGCTAGATAGAGGTATTTTAACATAAATATATTAATTGGGTGCTGGACATATAAGGAATTATAAGGTAATATGACACCTAGATTAACTATGCATAGATTTCCGATGCATTAAGCAATGTACTTAGGAGGGAGAGTTTTGTTTGCAGATCAATAAACAAATGATTAAAGGAAGTACAGAAACTTTAATTTTAACCTTACTTCATGGACAACCCATGTATGGCTATGAGTTGATTAAGGAACTGCATCGTCAATCGGAGGGAGTGTTTAGTCTCAAAGAAGGAACGTTGTATCCTATTCTACACGCCATGGAAATCGAAGGATGGGTTGAGGCTTATTGGGCAGAAGTGGAGGGCAGAAAACGGAAATATTATTCCATTCGAGAGCAAGGCATACAGGCATTGCAGGAGAAAAAAGCAGAATGGTCCTTATTCCGCGGTGCTGTAGATCGTGTACTTGGTGAAGGAGGTTTAACCTGATGAATCTGAAGGAAGCAAAAGAGCAGGGGAAGCAGAAAGAAAAAAAGGAGCAGATTCAGATATATCTGGATCGAATCTGTGGTCAGGTTAAGGCGAGTGAAGTACATAATGATCTTCGTGAAGAACTTGGGAATCATCTCGAAGAGATGATCCATGACAAGGAGCAGGAAGGGTTTTCCCCTGTGGAAGCTGCCACATATGCTATTGAACAAATGGGTGATCCGGCTGATCTAGGCAAAAGAATGCACAAAATTCATCGTCACCGGATGCATTGGGGATTATTGTCGGGAGTCGTGGGGATGGCTCTTATTGGTATGGTTTTGACCTGGATTTATACGAATAGTTTGTTAGGCTTGGGATATGAATACTCATCCGTTCATCTACTGTATACAAGTATGGGGATGTTAGCTATGTTGTTCTGTCTCTTTTTTGACTACAGGAAATGGATTAAATCTGCTTGGTGGGTATACATTCTAATGAATGTCCTCTTATGGATTACCCCGATGATAGCGGACTCGTATGGTGGCATGAATAGATTCTTTTCATTACCATATGGCTTCACCATTGATGTTACCACAGCTGCACTTTGGATACTGCCACTCGCGATCGGCGGGATTGTGATTCCTCATTTTCGTTCGGGTCTGAACGTGCGAATGATATTTACCTATATTGCATTAGTAGCTTTGCCTATGGTACTCATCTATCAAATCTCGGATTGGGTCCGATTATTGTTATTTGGATGCATATCTTTGCTACTGTTCGGATGGATTACAAGAAAGTGGTTGTACACGCTGATTACTGCCTGTTTTTGCGGAGCGGCTGCAAGTTTGTTATTGCTTATGACAGATCAATATAGTCGATTCGAAAGGTTATCTGCTGTATTTAATCTGGATCAAGACTCTAAGGGTATGGGATTTATGAATAACGCTATTATCGATATCGTCAAAACAGCAGGATGGTGGGGGAATGGGACGGACATTGCGATAGGTTCAACTTTAAAATATCTTTATCTGAGTTATCCAGGAGTTATGCTTATAGATGTGTTCGGATGGTCTGCCTGTGCGCTGTTTTTTGTTGGCATTGTGTGGTTTGTAAGTACATTATTTAAAATACTGCCGCGTGTACAAGACAAGTTTGGTTCGTTCGTTGTCCTTTCTGTAACAGTTACACTTGCACTTCAACTGATTTATTCAGTTGCGATCATCACGGGAATGGTACCCATCATGAGTATTAAATTTCCCTTTATCGGATATGGTTCCCATGTGATACTTGAATACGCCATGATCGGATTGCTTATCGGTGTTTATCGAAGGAAGGATACCGTTTCCTTAAGCCGTAACTACAACCGTACCCACACGGTGCAGAGTTTGACTTTACCAGAAAGATGATGGACTGTGTCCGAGATTTACCGGAGGGGCAATATGGATATTGCTTATCTGGCGATACACCGAGTTCAGATAGAATTGTCCAAATAAAGAACGGACTAGACCCGAGTTTGAGTTTTGAAGCAGTTCCTTTATGCAAACGTCATATGTAAGTGATATAATGTAAAAATAAACGTATGAAGGGGGTGAATCTCTTGTTTGAATTACATGAGCTATTGCCGTATATATTCTCCATCGGCCTGATTTTTACGGTGAGTTATGCTTATATTGCACACCTTCATTGTGGCATGACGGAGTACTGGATGGAGGGCGGCGCTGGGGGCGGAATCGAACCCGTTTTTCCGGCGTTAGGCTTAAACAGACAGCACAGGGTTGAAAACTGGAGCCGCATGGTCAGACGAAAAGAAGCACCGGATGAAGATGAGCCCGACTGTCATTCCTCGTTGAGAATGGAATCAACCCATCAACGAGGAGGATCTATATGGAACATAATACAAACAAGAGGTTCACACTTACATCTGGCAAGGGACGGATCTATGGCCTGATTGCGATTTTATTCGCGGTCATGCTGCTTGCCGGATGCAGTAATAATGTATCGGAGATTAATTCATCAACACCAGGTTTCTTTAACCATTACATCGTGTTTCCACTCTCGTATCTGATTCAGCACATTGCCAGTGTATTTAATGGGAGTTATGGTGTAGCGATTATCATCATTACACTGGTCATTCGTCTGGCTTTATTGCCACTTATGATGCGCCAAGCCAAGTCCCAGCAGGGAACACGTGTGATTATGAATGCGATGAAACCTGAACTGGATGCGCTCAAGAAAAAATATGAAGGTAAGAGTGATGCGGCTGACCGGCAGAAGCAGTCTGAAGAGACGATGGCTTTATATAAAAAGCATAAGTTCAATCCGCTTAATATTGGATGTCTTCCAATGCTTATCCAACTCCCTATTCTATCGGGGATTTACACAGCGATTCGATTGACACCAGAACTTTCGTCACATTCGTTTCTGTGGTTTAAGCTTGGAGCGCCTGACTATGTACTAGCTGTAGTTGTCGCAGTCATTTATCTGATTCAGGCAAAGGTATCTCAAGCCAATATGGCTCCTGAGCAACGTAAACAATTTGCGATTATGGGATACATCTCCCCGCTGATAATGGCATTTTTCTCGTTATCGGCACCAGCGGCTATGCCGCTGTATTGGACCGTTGGGGGTTCGTTCCTGGTATTACAGACCCTTCTGTTCCGTAAAATGTACCCGGTGGAACACCCGCAGGAGGCTGCGGTGACGGAAGAAATAACTACGCAAAAGATGAATCACACCAAAGGCTCTAATAGCAAGAGCGCGAAGAACACTAAAAATTCAGGCGCTGCCAAACGTTCTGCTAAACCAGCCAAGTCGTAGATAAGATAAGAGATCATTGGAATTGCAAGGTATGTGAAGCCGTGATGATCTTCGTTGTGTTTTTAAATCATAAATGATTCATAATGTTTAAATACAAAAAAAGAAGCGCGTCCATAGAGACGCGCTTCTTTTTTGTGTATATAACTTAACTTATGCGCCTGGTCCTGATATCTCTGGCTCCACCGATAACTGAAAACGGGAAACAAAATGCCAGATTAACTCACGGCGGGAGGAGACTTTTGTTTTGGCAAAGATGGACTTCAGATGATCCTGAACGGTATAGGTTGAAATATGCATGGCTGTTGCAATTTCCTTGGAAGAAAAGCTGCGTAGTACATAGCCGAGTAATTCACGTTCCCTGGCAGATAAGGCATAACTCTCGGACAGGAGCGGAAGCAAATCCTGAGGCATGGCCTGCTCCAGCCAAACGGCGATGTGAAACGCTTTACCAGCAAGCTCGTTCCGTTCTGAATACTCCATTTGTTCCATCACACTGGCTTGAAGCATAACATAACGGCCGTCTGTCAATTGCACACATACTTTCGACAGAGTACCTTCCGATGCAGGCATTTCAGATGCTGTTTTCATGGCGATAGATTGCAGTAGATGAGAGCTTACAGCGCGAACAGGTCTTGGGAGGACAGCCGCTTCCACCTGCTCTAAGCGGCGTAACTCCGATAACCAGTAACGTGCGGCTGCATTTTGCATGACGGGTTCCAGCGAAGCTTGTAAAAGTACTATGCCGGGCTCCCGCGGACTTCCACCTTTAAGTTCCTCCATGAGCATCAGACGGGTTGTTCGCAGCATGAATGCAATTGAAGATGTCCAGTGCTGCACGAGCAGCCTTTCTTCTTCTGAAAATGCAGGCTTGTCTTGTTTGCGATATAACGTGAGATAACCCCAGCAAGCATTATTATTCACAAACACCGTGCGAAGCTCATCCCCAAAACCTGCAGGCAGCAGAATATGGGTATAACGCGAACTTATATCAGGTCTGGATTGAACGGAAGCATGCAAAATCGCAGCATACTGACCGGATTGGATCAAATCAGCATATTTATGTAGATCTTCTTCCATATATTCATTGAAAAATAACTGGTCATGAATGGCCTCTATGCCATCTTCGGTCACAGCGCCTGTAGAAAGAAGGGTAGCAGGATCTACAGTTGTGAAACAGTAGGCATCATATGCAACGACGGTTTGAATCTGATTTAGAACAGCCTCCCGATAGGTGCGAGAAGTCCAGCTTCCTTTTTCAAGAGAAGTAATCCGGTGTAGATTCTGTGGGCTGTTCAAGCTTGCCAAGTGGATTCGCTCCTTCCTGTGTTCTGCAATATCCCATACTTATGGGATGGTGGTCTGCAAGTATCCTTTTATAATGAAAGTAGACGAATACACAGTCAAGTCTAACTTCAAATTCAGAGGAGTGCAGTAGAGATGACGGATCATATATATGGTACACGCTATGAAAAACAAAATGAAAGCACGGATACTGATCATAAACAGTCGGGTGACCGTTCTCCTATGAGCTGGGATACCGCGGACATCCATCGATATGAACAATCTATCGCTCTCAAAATTCCGGGTTACGCTCATATGCATGATCTGATGGATAAGCTTCTTACAGCTTCCATAGCGGATAACAACGACATTAGTGTACTGATTGCTGGAGCTGGAGGAGGCAAAGAGATCACTTTGCTGGGCAAGGTACATCCCGATTGGCGGTTGATAGGTATAGATACCTCTCAGCCTATGTTGAAGTTGGCGGAAAAAAGAGCAGAGGAAGCCGGTATGATAAACCAGGTCAAACTTCTGCCTGTGACGATCGAACAATTGCCAGAGGGCCAAGTATATGACGGGGCAACGAGCATGTTGATGCTGCATTTTATTCGGGGACTGGAAGCGAAAAAGTCTTTTCTGCTGCATCTCGCCAAAAGGCTCAGACCCCGCGCTCCTCTAATCATCGCGGCTGTCAATGCAGATCTGCATTCTCCGGCTTATCCGGTCATGATGAGGGCATGGAAGGAACATATGTTGCAAGCGGGTGTGCTTGCCGAGGAATGGGAGCGGTTTGCGACATCTCTAAGTCAATCATCCGATCCTGTATCAGCAGAAACCTTGGTGAGTTTACTCACGGAGTGTGGTTTTTCTCGGATAACACGTTATTTCGGAGCATTCTGGGTGGAGGGATATTATGCGATTAGAGACTGATATACAACAAAGCAACATGAAAGATCAAATCTGGGTCGTTGGTGGATATGGTCAGGTTGGGCAGATGATCTGCACTAAGCTCGCCCGTGCATTTCCCGGCAAAGTGTGGGCAGCGGGTACACGCCGGGAACGCGCCGAACAATTCAGCCGTGAGACAGGTGGAGCAGTTAAGCCGCTGCAACTGAACATTATGAAGCCTATAGACTCTGCGATGTTACAAAACGTTAAACTTGTCATCATGTGTGTAGATCAGAACGATACCCGTTTCGTTGAAAGTTGTGCCATGGCCGGAGTGGATTATATCGATATCTCTGCCAAGGTTGATTATTTGAAACAGGTCGAACGGCTCGATTCTGTTATAAAATCTGCTGGTTCCACCGCAATTCTCAGTGTCGGATTGTCTCCCGGCATAACCAATCTGCTTGTTCGTGAAGCGGCAACTGAACTGCACGAAGTGCAAGAGGTGAATATCACGGTAATGCTCGGACTTGGGGAGAAACATGGCAAAGCGGCTGTGGAATGGACAGTGGATCAGATGAATACCACTTATGAAGTCATGCAGCAAGGACAGCTAGCCAGAGTGCAGAGCCTGAGCGGTGGTAAAAGGATTGATTTTGGTGAGCGACTAGGACGGCGTATGGCCTATCGATTTCCTTTTTCAGACCAACAGGCTGTAGCTCGTACGCTTCGCATCCCTTCGGTGTCAACTCGGCTCTGCTTAGACTCCCGTTGGATCACCAGAGTGCTTTCGATGTCCAGACGAGCAGGACTATTGAAGCTGTTGCGACTCGGCTGGATTCGTGGGATGGCGGTAAAAGCATTTGCTTTGATCCCTGGTGGTAAACCGATGTTTGCTGTGAAGGTAGATGCGACAGGTTGGAAAAACGGAGAGCGGATCTGTATGCAACAACTTGTTGTTGGCGAAAAGGAAGCTGTTGTAACAGCGGATGTTGCTGTGGCTGTGGCAAAAAGAGTGTACACGAAACCTCAACAACCGGGTGTGTATCATGTGGAGCAGTGTTTCTCGTTACACGATATCGGGGATGAACTTGCCCAGCCGTTGAAGGTAGTAACGAAGATCGGATAAAACGATGTGTAAGGCATTTTTGTCCGCAGGCTCCAATCTGCTATGATGGAATTATGGATCAAGTGCGATTGGAGGGAAAACATGGATAGTATCGCCGTATTGCCTTATTACAGAGTACAGCGTGAGGTAACCGCCCTTTCGCAGGAAATTGAGATGAATGCCCGCACCATGACCCTTTATTCGGATCGAATCGTGACCAAGTACAGGGAGTTTATGATTACAGAAGTGTTTGATATGTCTTTTCGCCGAATGGGGCAGGAAGGCGGATTCTTCTATCTGCATACCAGCACGGGTGTGTATCCTTATATGGTGGAGATTGATCCCAAGCCATTTATTCAAACGTTCCACCAAGTGGCGATTGGCCGATTAAAATGATTGACCTTGCCGCTGCGTGAAGCCTTACGCTGGAATTGGAATAGATACGATCCAATCCAGAGGAGATGTGAAACCGATGAGTATTTTGATTCAGCAAGCAATGATTCTAACGATGCAAGAAGGTGAAGCCCCTTTTACGGGGGATATTCGGATGGAAGGAAATCGGATTGTGCAGATCGCCAGCCATATCGTGCCTCAGCCGGGGGATGATGTAATGGATGGCCGTAACAAATTGGCTATGCCTGGGCTTGTAAATGCACATCAGCATTCGCCGATGAGCTTGCTGCGCGGTTTTTCTGATGATCTGAAGCTGATGGACTGGCTGGAACGTAAGATGTTGCCCGCCGAAGCCCGAATGACGCCCGAAGATATGTATTGGGGAGCCCAATTGTCTATCGCGGAGATGATTCGTTCAGGAACGACTGCTTTTGCCGATATGTATATTCATATGAATGAGATTGCGGAAGCGGTCACGGAAACAGGCATACGTGCATCGCTGACACGCGGTATGGTTTTTATGGAGGATGACGGAGGACGCAGACTGCAGGAAGCGATTGATCTGGTGCAGCATTGGTCCGGCAAGGCAAATGGAAGAATCACAACGATGTACGGACCACACTCCCCTTATACTTGTCCGATGGAACCCCTGCGTGAAGTGGTTGCAATGGCCGTTCAGGACGACATTCCATTGCACATCCATCTGGCGGAAACGAAGGAGGAAGTGGAGAAGATTGGAAGCGGTTATGGTATGACTCCGACCGAATATTTGGAGGAAGCAGGAATGTTTGAGCAGACGCATGTGCTGCTGGCTCACGCTGTTCATTTAACTCCAGGAGACATTAGCAGACTGAAGGGGATGCGCGGTGGTGTGGCTCATAATCCGGTTAGTAACTTGAAACTCGGATGTGGGATTGCGCCGGTTGAGGCCATGTTCGCAGAAGATATTACGGTAGGAATCGGGACGGATGGGGCAGGGAGTGCTACAACGGTGGATATGTTTGAGGAGATCAAGGCCGCATGTTGGCTGCAAAAACTGGATTATGGCGATCCGACCCGTCTGCCCGCGCGTCAAGCACTTCATATGGCAACGCGTGGAAGTGCAAACCTGTTGTCACTACAGAATGAAGTAGGTATGCTTGCGCCTGGGTACAAAGCTGATCTCATTCTGATTGACCTTGCCAAACCGCATCTGCAGCCTATTCATAATGTGGAGTCGCTTCTGGCCTATAGCGTAAATGGAGCGGATGTGCACACCACAATCGTGGATGGACAAGTTCTGATGCGGGGTCGGAAACTGCTCACGATAGATGAGGATCTGTTATATCATGAAGTGAGTACTCGCGCGAAGCGGATTGTGGAAGGAATTTAAATATTATCATTTTCGTTTAAATAATATCTAAAAGGGGTGCCGTGTAAACTTCCGGTGAAAGGCGCATGATTCACCGGAGGCCTACTCATGAACATGTAATCTGTTAGAATTGCATCGATTAATTCAAAAGAAATTTCTAATTTCATCGTAAAAAGTGCTGTATTTCTCCCCATATTTTATTGGCTTCCAAGGCGTTTTGTGCTGGTGCGACATACCGAGAATTATTTTTTGCATGAATGAAATATAATTTATTGAATTTATCGTCAGCCCACTGAATCGTATAATAATCGTCGAGATCAGTTCGGTTTTCGTTTGCAATAATGGGGAAATATCGATCTCCATTCATTTTTTTCTTCATTTTAGCTATTAAACGATCTGACCTTTCAGGTTCAAAAACATCATATACGTTGTCGTCAATAAGCATTTTCCCTTTAAAGGTAGTAGGTCTAAAGAAATCCAGGTAACCTTTCATATTCATTTGAATCTCGATTTTTTCCCCATCTAATGTACTAGCTGTGTATTTTTGTTGAACGTCATAAGGTAATTTATATAATATGATCAGCGCAATAAAACTAACGAAGAAAATGATTAATGCCATTCGTTTTCTAATAAGATGACCGCCTTTCCATAAGTCATTAACTTGAAAGATCTATCATAAAAAAACAATTTTGTTGATTTCGCTTAAGCATAGAAGTATATCCGGAATTCGAGGTGCGCGCGGAAGTGCAATTTAGTGTATTGAACTGAAGTATAATTAGTGTATTACACTAAAGTATAACATGTAATATATTGGATTGAATATTCTGTTGTTGGTATATGAGAGAGGGTAAATGTATGTTTATGATGACCTACATATGGGAACCTGTAGATCTTTGAAAAATATTTTTTTCAGAAATCAATAGGAACTGGAAATGATTTGATAATTAAAACGCTATGGGAGCCTATCCCATGGCGTTTTTTGTCGATTTTGAACTGGTAATAGTTCTATAGACCTGTTCAGAATCGGTTCAGAATAGGTCGTTATACTTGCTATGTATCTATACGAAATGACAGATAAACACGAGGAGGAACATGAATTGAAGGGGAAAAATAAACACAACAAATTAAAGCCGATCATGAAAAAAAGCATGTTGGCCGCACTAGGGTTAGGTATTGCTTTACCTTTTGCCGGCTCGCTTCCTCACGCGAATGCAACATTACCAGAATCTAATCTTGTGATTTCAGAACCAGTACTTAACAGCGGCATCTCTTGGTTAAGTATCTCATCCAAGAGACCTATGGAGAATTCTGTACCAATCTTGGTTGGATTAGATAATAGAATAACCATTGATTTGAGCACTCATTTTCCATCGAGTCAGTACGGTAGCATTAGTGCCATTTCTAGTAATGAAAATACCGCTAGTGTGGACGTGATTAATGATGATAATACTAGCTATAAATTGGTTGTTACTCCGCATGCCAGAGGTCGTGTCGAAATTGAATTAAAAGCTCATTACAAGTTATCGGAAGAATCAAATTTGGAATCAGAAATCATTACGGATACTATTGAGCTTCACATCAGCAAAAAAGGTGATTTCAATAATGACGGATATGTGGATTCTGCCGATGCTGTTGAATTATTCAGTTACCTTCGTAACATACAGTTTGGTAGAAGTACCTCCGTTTCCTATGTGGAAATGAACAAAGCGGATATCGATCGAAACGGTGTACCTGATAAGAAAAATGACATGAGTGCTTTCATGCAAGGCTATATTGGAGGTACCCTCGGAGCAAAGAATAATAGCTATGTGCTTACTTTCAAACAGAAGCAGGACACACCAGTTGTTCTAAATGACTCTTTAATGGGTGAGGTAAACGTCAACAGCAACATATCAACTGATGTTGAAGTGCTGAATGTTGATAATAATTATAACCTTCATTTATCTTATCAGTGGTATACCTCCTCGGATTCGTCAGGAACAAATAAACAAATTATACCTAACGCTACAGATAGTAGTTACATGATTAGTTCTGCAGAAGCTGGTAAGTATCTCGTTCTTGGAGTTACACCTATGGTAAACCCGGATGATATTCAAATCGATCCGTTCTTTATCATAAGTAAAACGCACGTCCCAGTTCCGACTCCATCTCCATTTCCTTTTTGATTTAAATGCTACTATTTTACAACCAAAATGATTTTCAAATAACGTAAAAATGTACATGGAGGTTATTACATGTTTCAACCGAAAAAGAAACGTCCAAGATTGAGAAAAACAATGTCAGGTCTGATTATGTTGACATTATTATCTTCGCTTGTCTTACCCGGTGTAGTAGGGGCTGAACCTGCCCATCCACCACAGATCCAATTCGCCAATGAAAGTGTACAGGCGGGGCAAACGGTTGATGTGCCAGTTGTGTTGAAAGAGAGTGATTTGCCAATTAAGGCTTATAACATGCAGATTGACTATGACAATACTGCTTTGGAGATCGTAGGGATTACACCTAGTGTGATCAACACAAACACAAACACAAACACAAACACAAACACAAACACAAACACAAACACAAACACAAACACAAACACAAACACAAACACAAACACATCAACATCTACCCAAGAAAATAGTTTAGCAGGCTTCCAATCGTACGTTAAAAACGACGAAGGTTGGGTACGAATTATCTGGACAGATCTTTCAGGGATGCAGCAACTGATTGATGGAGAACAGACCTTATTCACAATCAAATTCAAAGCTAAAGCCAATGCAACTTTAGGACAAAAACAGCTTAAAGTAAGTCAGAATGATTCAGAACATTGGCATTTTGAAAATTCGGAATTTGGAATGCCTGGTCTATTGTCAGGCGGAACAATCACGATTACAGGAGCTAGTTCAGGTGGCAACTCCAGTTCGCCTTCAACGGGTTCATCGGGTGGTGGAGGATCCTCCCCAGCGCCATCTCCTGCACCTTCCACTCCGGCAGCGACGAAAGGTGTAGACATTTATGTAAACGGTCAAAAGCAAGAGCAGTCGGCAACGGCCGCTACTTCCACGATCGATAACAAGGTGACAACAACGATTCAAGTGGATAACAATAAAGTGATTAATCAAGTGGGGAACGGACTTCGTACAATCTTGCTTCCGGTTACAGGCACAGGTACAAACGCGGTCGTTGGTGAATTGAACGGTAAACTGGTAAAAACGATGGAAGGCAGTAATGCACAGGTTGTTATCCAAACGGATACAGGAACGTATACCCTTCCAGCCAGTCAAATTAAGGTAGATCAGGTCGTAAGACAGCTTGGCGGCTCAGCAGCTTTGGAAGATGTTAAGTTCCAAATTGCGATTACACCAAGCAACGACACGAAAAAAGCAGCGATTGAGGCGGCAGCAAGCAAAATGAACAATACTACCGTGATTGCCGCTCCAGTAGATTTCGAGGTCAAAGCCGTTTACCAAGGAAAACAAGTAGATGTAAATCGTTTTAATTCGTATGTAGAGCGCACGATTGCATTGCCTAAAGACACAGATGGCTCCAAAATTACAACGGGCGTTGTGCTTCAAGCGGATGGTACAATGCTTCATGTGCCAACCAAAGTGATCAAAGGCACAACGAATGATGCTGCGGTTATCAACAGTTTGACAAACAGCACGTATGCGTTGATCTATCACCCGGCAACGTTCACTGACATTTCCAGCCACTGGAGCCGCACGGATGTTGAGGATCTGGCTTCCCGTCTGGTGGTAGAAGGTGCAGGAGATAACACATTTGCACCGGATCGCAGCATCACCCGTGCAGAGTTCACCGCTGTTTTGCTCAGAGGTCTGGGTCTGCATTCACCTGAAAGTACAGTAACCACGACATTTACAGATGTGAATTCGAACAGCTGGTATGAAGATGAAGTTCAAACCGCAGTTTCGTACGGACTGATCTCGGGTTACACAGATAACAGCTTCCGTCCAAACAGCGAAATATCTCGCGCCGAAGCGATGACAATCGTTTCACGTGCCATGAAACTGGTAGACTTGGCCAAAGCGGATGCATCTGAAACAGCAAATCTGCTCGGTTCATACCGTGATGGCGGCACAGTGAAAGCATGGGCTGCAGAGGCGGTAGCATCAGGGATCAAGCAAGGTCTGGTACAAGGTACTGACGGAAAACTGATGACTGACGCAGACATTAGCCGTGCACAGACGGCAGCCATTGTGAAACGTTTGCTGGCGAAAGCCGGATTAATCTAATTTATTTTCAAATGATTGTTCATTAAAAGGTAATCCTAGCAACATGGAACACCTGTCGTTCGTTTAACGTTATCGTTGAATGAACGACAGGTGTTTTTGATTTCTAACAACAAATGACTTCTGTTTAATCCTAATTTTAACGAAAGCTTTGTTTAGCGGCAGATCATTTGATAAAATAGAAGGGACGCCTCAGCAAACGTTTTAATAGAAAAGTATACGGGCACATTTAAGTTCCTTTACTGTGAGCCTTGTCGTGCGTCTATGTGAATAGTTGAACATAATCTAGCGATTTTATTATACACAGAATGGAGCCATCCGATGAAATACCGCAATATGGAAGATTGTATTCACGATCTGGAGCAGCATGGTCATCTGATCAGGGTTAAGGAAGAGGTTGATCCGAATCTGGAAATGGCTGCAATTCACATGAAGGTGCATGAGGCCAAGGGCCCGGCGCTGTTATTTGAAAATGTAAAAGGTTCCAGGTTCAAAGCCGTATCGAATCTATTCGGCACCGTTGAACGCAGCAAGTTCATGTTCCGTGAAACACTGGAAGGTGTACAGCGGGTTATGGACGTTCGAGACGATCCGATGAAAGCGCTCAAGACCCCGCTAAAGCATATTCACACAGGTCTTGCCGCCTGGCAGGCATTACCTAAGCAAAAATCCATCAGCTTACCTGTGACGGCACAGGAGATTCAGATTTCCGATCTGCCACTGATCAAACACTGGCCAATGGATGGTGGTGCGTTTGTAACCTTGCCGCAAGTGTATTCGGAAGATCCGGATAAACCGGGCATTATGAATTCCAATCTGGGTATGTATCGTGTACAGCTTAGTGGTAACGACTATGAGATGAATAAGGAGATTGGTTTGCACTACCAGATTCATCGCGGAATTGGAATCCATCAGGCCAAGGCTGTGAAAAAAGGAGAACCGTTAAAAGTCAGTATTTTCATTGGCGGTCCTCCAGCACATACGTTATCTGCAGTGATGCCGCTGCCGGAAGGATTAAGTGAGATGACCTTTGCCGGCCTGCTTGCTGGACGTCGTTTCAGATACAGCTACAAGGATGGGTACTGCATCAGCAATGACGCGGACTTTGTTATTACAGGTGAGATCTATCCTGGCGAGACCAAGCCGGAAGGTCCGTTCGGCGATCATTTGGGTTATTACAGTCTGACTCACGAATTCCCGCTCATGCGTGTGCATAAAGTGTATGCCAAACCTAACGCCATCTGGCCGTTTACAGTGGTAGGACGACCGCCGCAAGAGGACACCGCTTTTGGTGATCTAATTCATGAAATCACGGGAGATGCTATCAAACAGGAGATCCCGGGCGTAAAAGAAGTGCACGCCGTGGATGCTGCCGGGGTACATCCGTTGTTGTTCGCTATAGGCAGTGAGCGTTATACACCTTACACAGCTGTGAAGCAACCAACCGAGCTATTGACCATTGCCAACCGAATTTTGGGTACAGGACAGCTCAGCTTGGCGAAATACCTGTTCATTACAGCCGAGGATCAGCAGCCACTGGATACACATCAAGAAGTTGAATTTCTGACCTATATTCTGGAGCGTATGGATCTGCAACGAGATATTCATTTTTATACTCATACCACCATTGATACACTCGACTACTCTGGTACGGGGCTGAACAGTGGCAGTAAAGTGGTCATGGCAGCATATGGTGACAAGATTCGTGAACTGTGCAAGGAAGTTCCGGAATCATTGAAGAATATTCGTGGTTACGAAAATCCGCAACTGATTTTGCCGGGTATGGTTTCCATTCAGACAGCTCCTTTCACTAGTTATGCAGATACGGCAAGTGAGATGAAAGACTTTACGGATGTTCTACAACAGCGCGGAGGGCTTGAAGCTTGTCCGATGATTATCGTGTGTGACGATAGCTCCTTCCTGAGTGCAAATCTCAGCAACTTCTTGTGGGCTACATTTACGCGCAGCAACCCGTCGCATGACATGTACGGAGTGAACAGCAGTTATACTCACAAGCACTGGGGCTGTGATCAGATTATTATCGATGCACGGGTGAAGCCGCATCAGGCCCCGCCGTTGATTCCTGATGCGTCTGTGGAGAAGGCCATTGAACGTTTTTTCGTAAAGGGCGCAAGTCTGGAATCCATTAAGATCTAGTTAAAATTTTGAGAAAAAGAAATTTATCTGAATATATTAGGGTGTATCGAAAGAAGATATTCATGAAGAGTGAGGGGGTCCAGACGTATGTCAGGACTTCCTTTTTGAATGGAAACCAGGAGGACTTGCGTCTTTTCTATGAGGATAAAGTCTTAGATGTTCATTTTTGTCTATACGATTAAGGTCATTTGGACTATGTAAAAAATGTGAGATGTAAACGATATAAGAAGTATAGGTATGTCTTGGCCCCGATTGTCCGGGTGCTGTTAACTATAAACATTTGTTCAGGGGGAGTTCCGATTGAGAATCCATATTATGAACCTGCATGAAGGGGACCGTCTGACAGCGGATACGTTTAGTGATGCAGGACTGCACATTCTCGGAAAGGGGACTGTTATTCGAAGCGAGGATATTACCTTGCTTATGCAGCATCGGGTAGATTACGTAGATATTGAATTGCGTGATGAAGGCATTACCGAAGCAGAATTTTTTGCAGCCTCAATGAAGCGTGCATCGGAGTCGAGTAGCACTAACAGTACTAGCAGTATTGAACAACCTCCTGAAGAAGAAATGAAGTCTCAATTCCTTCAGACTGTACATAATTATCAAAATGCATTTCTGGAAGCACTTACTGTAGGCAAGTTTAATGCTACAATGGTGGATGATGCTTTGCAGCCCATGGTGGATGGACTTGATGAGCAAAAGGATGTTGTACATCTTCTGATGATGCTGGAACGGGATGACGTTAACAACTACACCCATTCGATTCAGGTAGGTCTGTTATCCTTCTATATCGCGAGCTGGTTGGGGTATTCTCAGGAAGAATGTTACAAGATTAGCCGCGGGGGTTACCTGCACGATATCGGTAAATGTAAAGTTTCACTCCGGATTCGGAACAAAACAGAGCCTTTGACCGCGCAAGAACAGCTCGAACTGCAGCGTCATACTATCTACGGACATGAGATCATTAAAAACTCGATGACAGATGAGGCAACCGCTCTGGTAGCATTACAGCATCATGAACGGGAAGATGGCTCGGGGTATCCAATGCAGCTTGGAAAAGGTGAAATTCATCCATATACTCAAATTGTATCTGTAGCTGACATATACATTGGCATGCGATCCGGTAATCATGGAGCCAGCAATCCGAACCTTATCAACAATCTTAGAGATATCTATGGCATGGGATTTGGTAAATTAAGTGAGAAGCCAGTTCAGGCGTTAATGCAGCATCTGCTGCCTAACTTTATCGGAAAACAAGTGCTTCTAAGCAATGGTGAAAAAGGTGTTATTGTCATGAACAATACGTCCGATATTTTCAAACCGCTGATTAAAGTGGAGTCGGAAGAATACCGCGATCTGTCGAAGGAGCGCACACTTTCCATTCATGAATTACTGATTTGAGTTACGAAAAAGTAGACAGTTGAAACGAGCCTCTTGTCCTTGGACGAGAAGCTCGTTTTTTAGTAGGAAATTTGCCAAGAGTTAACCTTCACGCCTGGGATGCATCCAACCGATCAGACAGACGATCTACGGCCCATACTAGCAAAGCTGTGGCACTGACACCTGCCCCTAACCAGCATACTCCCTCCCAGCCGAACCAAGCATATACCTGTGTAGAAGCAATAGAACCAACGGCACTGCCAATGGAATAGAAGACCATATATGACGCAGTTAATCGGCTTTGCGCTTCCGGACGGACGTGATAGATCAAGCTCTGGTTGG
Source organism: Paenibacillus sp. TSA_86.1 (assembly GCF_052691815.1). Classification (NCBI taxonomy): domain Bacteria; kingdom Bacillati; phylum Bacillota; class Bacilli; order Caryophanales; family Paenibacillaceae; genus Paenibacillus; species Paenibacillus sp. TSA_86.1. Next base: position 80,310 of record NZ_JBQZGE010000016.1, read on the forward strand.
TCACATGTATAGCCTGCACAGCAAGATCAAGGAGAATTACACCTACAACCAGAAACCATAAAGAAGTATGTAACAATGCAATCGGAATCCAGGATAACACTAGAAGAAGAAGAGAAATGACGGTTGTCTTCTGTCCAAAACCCCGATCAGCTTGTTTACCCGCTTTGGCAGCAGCGAGTGCTCCGGCAATGCCTGCAAAACCAAAGGCGCCAATTAGAGAGTGAGATAACGATATTGGGGGCGCACTGAGTGGTAATACTACGGCTGTCCACAGAATGCTGAACGCCATAAAAATCAACATGGCAAGGATTCCGCGAATTCGAAGCACACGTAACTCTCCATATAGTCGCAGGGTGGAGCCAATCAATTGGAGATAGTTCAGTTTTGTTTTTGTGAATGATTGTTGAGGAAGCATACGAATCAAAACAAATACACTTATCAATGTGAGACTGGCAGATAATAAATATACAGACCTCCAACCAAGCCAGTCGTTCATTACACCGGCCACCGTTCGTGCAAGTAAGATGCCAATGACGATACCGCTGGTTACCCGGCCTACGATGCTGCCTCGTTCGGATTCGGCGGACAAATAAGCTGCATAAGCAACGAAGGTCTGTGTGATAACAGCTAATAAGCCAACCATCGCAATAGCGAAGAACAGAATCGGTTGGGTAGTAGAAGTACCTACAACGATTAATGCTACTGCCGAAAATAACATCTGAATTAAGATCAGTTTTCGGCGGTTGACGAGGTCTCCAAGTGGAACAAGTAGTAACAGACCAAGTGCATAACAAATCTGAGTCACTGTAATCACTAAGCCTATGGTTGCATGAGATAGATCAAACTCGAGAGCGATGGAATCCAGCAAAGGCTGTGCATAATAGATGTTCGCTACGGATAGACCGCTGCAAATCGCAAACACCCACGCCAGTGCACTGGTCATGCTCTGGTTTGTTGAAGTGCGTACTTTTGAATTTTGTAAAGAACTCTGCATTTATTTCGTATCCTTTCATATTAGAATTAATTTGTACTGATCAGTACATTATTGTCGGAGTTAAAGATATATTTTTTTGGCATGAAAGTCAATGGGGATTGCTGCTTTAAAAATGGATCTAAGGTTTGTCAGGGAATAGGATTTGAGAGATTAGAAAATTCAGCTTTGAAAAGGTCTTCGTCCGGAGAAAAGAAGAGTGATATGCGTTACACTTATTTTGACTTTTTAATCGGTTGAGTTAAAATATTATTGTACTGTTCGATAAATAAAGGGGCGGTGTTATGGTTAGGAAGCGAGAGTTCAATACAGACCAGGCGCTTGATGCGGCCATGCATGTATTCTGGGTTAAAGGGTTCGAGGCGACATCACTAACGGATTTAACGACAGCAATGGGGATTCAGCGACCTAGCTTGTATGCGGCTTTTGGAGATAAAAGGGAGTTATTTGAACATGTGCTTCGTAGATATACGACCGCTCATGCTGCACAGATTAGAGCAATGCTTGGTCAGGGAGAGTCCGTTAAAGAAGCTTTTCGCGCTGTTTTTGAGCATATTGCAACAGAGGGGGGCACAGGTCATGCCAGTCACGGGTGTTTCTGTATTAACACGATGGTTGAACTGGCTCCTCATGACCCGAAATTTGCCGTGTTATCACGAGAGCATCAGATGTATTTAGCAGTCATTTTCAGAGAGGCACTCGAAAAGGGCCAACAAAGTGGAGAATTAACAGGAGATATACATGCTGGACTTGTGGCACAATCTCTGCTTGTTTCTATGATTGGAATAACGGTGCTAATGAAGTCTGGACCGGAACGTTCGTTTATTGAGCAAAGTATCCAGGCATCGCTAGCTGTGTTGCAATAGCACTTTCGATGAGGGGATTAACCGCTCCGGGAAGTATTTGTTTTTCTAACGATCTCCAGAGACGCTATCTGGGTGAAATCACACGTTTTTATTTTCTAACGATCTCAGGAAAGCTTATTTTGAGAATTTGGTGTAAGAAATGAGTGTAAATCATGAATTTCAGCAGAATAAGGTTCCTGGTGATCGTTACAATTCCAGCAAGCCCGATTTGGCTTAAATAAGCTCATCTGAGATCGTTAGACTTCACGAAATATCAACGAAATTTCCAATAGGACGGAGAGAAGCTGATGATTGAGGTAACTACAGTAACCATCATACATGCTCCGATTGAGCGTTGCTTTGATATGGCCCGTGATATTGATCTCCATACCCAGACGGTGTGGAAACATACGCGAGAACGAGCCGTTGCTGGAGTAACCAGTGGCCGAATTGGATCTGGCGATACGGTTACTTTTGAGGCCACGCATTTTGGAATAAGACAAAGGTTGATGTCACGCATTACGGCTTATGAGCGACCTTTCTTGTTTGTCGATCAGATGGAGAGAGGTGCATTCAAGAGCATGCGACATGAGCATCATTTCAGCGTATGTGGAGAACATGGGACTTGCATGAGAGATACACTGCGTTTCGAAGCTCCAATGGGATTTCTCGGATGGGCGGTAGAAAGGCTTGTTCTACAAAGATATATGCAGACTTTCCTTGAAAGCCGTAATGGTAAACTGAAAGCTCTGCTAGAGCAAGGTGAAACCTGAAATAAGCGAAGAGCTTTTGCCAGAAGGCTAAAAAGGAATTTATGACAACCCAACCTTTGCTTGAAACGTATGTATTTGTAAGGGGGGGCGTTATATGCAGCTGACTTTTTATCGAATCCAATTGGTCGTATTTTTTTTACTTAGTGTTCTTCTGATGGCAACGGGCAAGCTTCATATTTTTGTATATTTCCTTATCTGTGCTGGAACGGTTGCGTTAATCGCGATTGGCGAGTCTCTGTTTAGTGTGAACCATTCCCGATTGGACTTGTTTGTGAAGAAACTTCGAGCGATTAGCAAGGTGATGGTCATCGCAGTCTTAACGGTTCTCCTGATTAAAGGCATTGTATTTCTATTTGGCTAAAATATGGAGCGGACCCCAGAATGAGATCCAACAAGACGAATGAATAGAATCGTTAAAAGTTAAAAGCAAAAAAAAGGTGCCGGCATGGGATTAAAGAGTCCTGTGACAGTACCTTTTGCAATGATGAACTATGGAGTAGAGTGCCCTCGTACCAATGCAACATTGAAGTGCCCCCGTATCAACAGAGGCAGCGTATTAATGAAGCACAATGCGACTTCGTCATCATGGTATGTGATGTGACTTCCCTAGTGTGGTGAAGATCGGATCATAGTTACACTAGACTCGCGAACAATCAAGCGAGGTTCAAACTGGATATGCTCATAATCCGATGTGCTCATCTCACGAATTCGTTTAAGCAGCAGCTCCGTAGCGAGCCGAGCAACCTCCTCACCCATGATGGAAACGGAACTGATCTGTGGTGAAGACACCGTCGTCCATTGATTGTTATCAACGCCTACTACAGCAACATCTTCAGGCACCCGTACACCCAATTCTTTAAAGCGGTTCACAAGTCCAATCGCGACCATATCATTGATTGCATAGACTGCATCCGGCATATGTGTCAACCCGTAGAAATAATCCGCGGCACTGGCCCCCGTACCTAGTGAAAAGTCTTCCCCAAAATAAACAAGGGAAATATCCACTTGACCGATAGCTTGCTCATAAGCACGGTAGCGCTCTTCAATAATATCTTTGGGGGCACCGGCGTAAGCAATTCGGGTTCTTCCGATCTTGAACAGATGATCCATGACGAGCTTTCCCTCAGGTTGTGACAAGGAGACAATATCTGCCTGAATGCCAGGCTCAAGTTTTTTTCCGTAATTAATGATCGAGATCGGAAGAGGAGCCTTGTCGATCAGTCCTGGTAGCGTTTTTGGATAGGCCAGTGGCATGAAAATGAGGCCATCGACGTGTAACTTTTTAACATTACGTATGGTTTCAATCTCTGTCCGGGCATTGCCTGCAGTATTAATCTGTACAACATGGTATCCGTGCTGTTTGGCAGTCTGTTCCACCGACCAGGAGATCTCGGGAATGATGGCGTTACGGATGTCAGGAACGACAAGTGCAATCTGATGGGTTTGCCGGATTTTGAGGCTCTGTGCAGAGGTATTTGGCACAAAACCGAGCTCCTCGATCGCACGCATAACTTTATCCCGCGTTGCACTGCTGATTCCATCCGAATTGTTAATGGCTCGCGATACGGTTGCGATGCCTACACCGGCGTGCTCAGCGACATCTTTAATCGTGATTTTCTGTTCTTTACTCACTTTATATTTGACCTCACTTCATCGGAAACGATTCCGTATTTTCGGTTTATGTATGTTTTACATGAGTTGCATATAACTTGATTATATCATTAGTGCATCACAGTAGCCCGTCAATAAACTAAAATAGATGTAATTTTATGCATCTTTATGTTTATTTTTCTAATTAAGGATCAATAATGAACGAAATCTTGAAAGGAAGCTGTAGTTTATTCTTCAATTCCGTACAAAAAAGCAGATCAATCGACGGCTTCACACACGAAATCGACATATTTATGAAGAGATAGGTTTGACAGTGTATCTCAAATGTGACATATTTAATTTACGGAAACGTTTCCGGAATTGTACTGAAATAATCTTTTGGGAGATGAATGGAATGAAAGCATTGCGTTGGCATGGTGTCAAAGATCTTCGCCTGGAGCATATTTCTGAACCTCAACCTGAACAGGGTAAAGTGAAAATAAAAGTGGAATGGTGCGGAATCTGCGGCAGCGATCTGCACGAATACACAGCGGGACCAATTTTTATCCCTTCCCAAGAACCACATCCGTTAACAGGGGAACAAGCACCTGTTGTGATGGGGCATGAATTTTCTGGACAAGTTGTTGAAGTGGGGGAAGGCGTGACTCGTTTTCAAGCGGGTGATCGTGTGGTCGTAGAGCCGATCTATGCATGTGGTCATTGCGCAGCTTGTAAACAGGGCAGCTATAATCTGTGTGACAAGATGGGATTTTTGGGTCTGGCCGGAGGTGGGGGCGGTTTCTCCGAGTATGTTACCGCAGCCGAGAACATGGTTCATGGGATTCCGGATTCAATCTCCTATGAGCAGGGCGCGCTGGTTGAACCATCTGCAGTAGCTCTTCATGCTGTACGTCAGAGTAAGCTGAACGTTGGGGATACCGCAGCTGTATTCGGCGCAGGACCGATTGGACTGCTTGTCATTGAAGCGCTCAAGGCATCCGGGGCTTCTGATATTTATGTTGTGGAGCTGTCACCTGAACGTAAGGCAAAAGCGGAAGAGCTGGGTGCCATTGTGATTGACCCCACCGAGGTTCATGTGGTTGAGGAGATCCACCGGCGAACGCAAGGTGGGGTGAATGTGGCCTACGAAGTAACGGGTGTTCCGCGTGTGCTGCAACAAGCCATTGACTCAACACGTATTGGTGGCGAACTTATGATTGTGAGCATTTTTGAACAAGAAGCCCCGATTCAGCCGAACTCTATTGTAATGAAAGAACGTACGGTGAACGGGATCATCGGTTATCGCGATGTGTTTCCGGCTGTCATCCGTTTGATGGAAAAAGGATTTTTCCCTGCCGATAAGCTGGTGACCAAACGTATTGTACTTGATGAGGTTGTAGAACATGGCTTTGAAGCACTTCTGAAAGAAAAAAATCAGGTGAAAATTTTGGTTAAGGCAGAATAGTCCTTAAATTTCTATAGTAGACCTCATTTCTACGGATATGAGAGTCTACTTTTTTTTGTTGAAAAGGGCGAAATTTGTTGCAGCGTAAGCACCTTTTACATACTATAAAAAGATACAATTTGTATCGTTTCTGGATGATTGAAAAGTGATCAAGTTGAAGGAGGAAGCGGACATGCAGAGGAAAGTTACATGGACAGCGATCGTGCTGGCTCTTGTCGCCGGAGCAGGCTGGGTGCTCATGGGGAACTCCAAGCCCAAGCCGAGCACCCCGTCAACCAGGCCCGCGGCAACAGAACGAGGGAGTGTTCAGGTGTCAAATGCCCCAATTCAGTCGGTTGACGTGACAAACCAACTCGACTTGCTCGGAAAACCTTTTAACAAAGCACCTTACGCCAACAATGTCTGGGACATGCAGCTGTACAACGGTAAAATTTATTTGGGTCATGGGAACAGCAGTAATACGGGGCCATCACAGAATGCGGGGCCAATACCTGTCGTGTATTATGATGCAGCGAGAGCCAACTTTGAGACACAGGCTGTGACGAACAGTAATCCGAGCATTGCACCTTCGACGAAAATGTTCGTGGATGAAGAACAGATCGATATCTATAAGGTTTTAAATGGTAAACTGTATATTCCCGGCAATGATTCCGATGGTGAGAGCTGGGATTGGGGTAACTTTTACCGCCTGGATGGAGAGGAATGGACCAAATATCGTAATTTGCCAAAAGGTGTGCATGTCTATGACCTCGCATATTATAAAGGTAAAATGTTCGCCGCACTCGGCACGGAAACCAAACCGACGGTTTTAATCTCGCATAATGAAGGGGAGAGCTGGCAGCATTTTGCTACAATTAATTCGCTTGGCTTCAGAGCATATACGCTGTTCGAGATCAAAGGGAAATTATATGCCTCAGCGATGATGTATCCTGCCAATAAAATCTGGAATGACAAGACGACTATCCTGGAGATTAATGAGCGTTTGGAAAAGAGAGATGTGGCGATCTATGGCAGTAAAATGCTACCTGGATTAACCTATCAAACAGGAACGATTCCGTATAACAAAATCGGAAAAAATATTAATTTTAACAACAAGCTGGTGTATATTGCCGGCGGTGTGTTTAATGACGGTCAGTTGTTGCCCAAATCATTAAATGTGATGACAGATATCAACCAGGTGAGACGTGTCAATCTGCCTGATTCCAATGCGCTGCCTACAGATCTGCTCGTGCGTAATGATAAGGTGTATGTGCTAACGTATACCCGGAAACAGACTAATCTCTACTTGAGCAGGGTCTATCAATCAAGTGATTTGACAACCTGGAGTGAAATTTTGCGATTTACCCAGGATACCTATGCCAAGTCATTTGAAGAGTACGATGGTGATTTTTATTTTGGCTTGGGGACAGATCCGGATGTCATGTCTGCTTCTTCCGGGAAGCTGTTGCGAGTGAACCGAGATGATATTCCTGTAAATTCAAATTAAAGAAGAAGGAAGATTATGGATTATATACTATGCTGCATCCACATTGTTGGTGACCGGGAAAGGTGCTGATGATGTTCATTTGTGCAAGACACTCTGATGCACCTAAGGGCACTGGACAGCGGGACTTACAAGGCTGTTCTTTTTTTTGGCCTAAACTTCATGTGAGAAATTTGTTTGAAAATAAAAATAATAATCTATAAAATGGATAAAGAGAACTATTCATGACAGTCCACAGGCGTATGACCACTGCTTGTTTTACGAAAGCATGTCACATCTCAAGGTAAGTGCGAAACGTATACTTCCCATTGCAAAGGAGACTAAAACATGAACGTACCTTCATCTTTGTTTGAACCGTTCACGTCCGACAAGCTTACCTTGCGGAACCGAATTGTTATGGCACCCATGACACGTGGATTCTCGCAGAATGGGGTGCCGGGGCCCGATGTGGCTGAATATTACCGTCGCAGAGCAGCTGGCGGCGTAGGACTTATCATCACAGAAGGAACTGGCATCAACCATCCTTCCTCGGTAAGTGGAGAGCGTATTCCACTTTTTTATGGTGAGGAAGCGTTGCAAGGTTGGGCGAATGTAGTCAAGGCTGTCCATGATGCGGGTGGAAAAATTATGCCTCAGCTCTGGCATGTCGGTACCGCACGGCGTTCTGGAGATTTGCCTAATGCAGATGCTCAGCCAGTAAGTCCTTCCGGGATCAGTATGGCTGGTGAAGCCGCTTACGAACCGTTAACTGAAAAAGAGATTCAAGAGCTTGTCCAAGCATATGCCCAGGCGGCGGCTGATGCGAAACGAATCGGATTTGATGGTATAGAGTTACACGGAGCGCATGGATATTTGATCGACCAATTTTTCTGGGCGCAGACGAATCGCAGATCAGATAAGTACGGCGGAGATCTGGTAAGTAGAACACAGTTTGCGGTAGAAGTGATTGAAGCTTGTCGTGCTGCCGTGGGACCTGACTTTCCGATTATTCTTCGATTCTCACAGTGGAAAATGGGCAGTTATGAGGCGAGGCTGGTCGAATCGCCAGAGGAGTTGAAACAGTTTCTGGAACCGCTCAGTGCAGCCGGTGTAGATCTATTTCATTGTTCCACACGTCGCTTCTGGCTGCCGGAATTTGAAGGCTCTGATCTCAACCTTGCTGGCTGGACCCAAAAAATAACGGGCAAACCTGCGATTTCGGTGGGCTCGGTAGGTTTAGAGGCAGAGTTTGTTGAGCGTGGAAGTAAAAAACAAGAAACAGGTGACGCACATCTCGACTTGCTGAACGAAAAGATGGAGCGAGGGGAATTCGATCTGATCGCTCTGGGACGTGTGCTCCTGAGTGATCCAGAATGGCCGCTCAAAGTGCAGGAGGGCCGTAATTCCGATATTATTCCTTTTACAAGTGAAGTGTTATCCAATTTATATTAAAATTTCATTATATGAAAAATTCATAATAGTTAATGTGTGAAGTCTATGAACATCCATAAGAAAGAAGAACAATAAGAAAGAAACAAAGAAAAAGAAAAAAAAAAAGAAAAAGAAATACAATAATCAAACTTGAAGCCGCCGCAAGGCGGTTTTATTTTTTGAAATAATCACTTGAACTAAACACTTTAAAATACCCATCTTGTAAAATAGTTCAAAACAAAACAGTTTGGTATTCAAAAACCATTTAAAGAGAATGTTTCAACATATGAAAAATTCACAATAATTAAAGAACGACACTCCGCAGTCACCATCAGCGAATTCGTTTCGTTCACACTCGCCCTTAGTTTAAAAGGCCATTACTGCCATATCTCGATACAAAAAGAAAGAAAAAATTCGCATTTCAGAGCGATTTTGAAAATCCTTCACCATATGGTAAGGTTAGGCCTAAACAAACCTCAACATTCCCATAACGAACAAGACATAAGGAGGGTGAACAACCTTGAACAGAAACAGAAATAGAAAAATGGACTCAAACGTGCGATTAAAATTCTTACATATGTTGTCTCTGCTTGCGGTGAGCATCTTGTTATTAGTGGCATGTGGACAGGAGCCAAAGCCCTCTACCGCCACAGGCAATAGTGGTGGGGCAGCAACACGTCCGGATAATAACAATATGCCTTCCAGCAATAATGGGGGTTCCTCACAAGATGAGGTACAAGAAGAGCCACAAGAAGTTCCTCAGGATAAACCGCAAGAAGAGACTGACGCGGTAAAAGAACAACTTCAACAACTAACGCTCGAAGAGAAAGTAGGCCAGATGATCCTGGCTGGTGTGCAGGGAACAACGTTAGATAAAGAAGCAAAACAGATGATTGCGGGCCAGAAAGTCGGTGGCATTATTTTTTATGCCAACAATGTGACAACGCTTCAGGGAACGGCCAATTTTGTGCAATCGATCAAACAGGCGAATCAGCAAAACCCGGTTCCCATCCTGATGAGTGTCGACCAAGAGGGTGGCAAGGTGAGCCGGATGCCAGACGCGGTCGAGTCCATTCCTTCCAATCGAAAAGTAGGCAAAACGAATGATACCAACCTTGCCCAGCAGATGGGCGTATTGCTGGCAAGGCAGATCAAACTTGCCGGTTTTAATGTTGATTTTGCACCTGTACTGGATATTAACAGTAATCCGAAAAATCCGGTCATTGGGGATCGATCCTTCGGCACTACTGCTGACCTTGTTACACGAATGGGGATCGCCGGGATGAAAGGGCTGCGTAGTGAAGGAGTTATTCCGGTGGTCAAACATTTTCCTGGTCATGGGGATACTTCCGTCGATTCTCATCTGGACTTGCCTGTGGTGAACAAATCGGAGAAACAGCTTGCAGAGCTGGAGTGGATCCCGTTTCAGGCTGCTGTGAAAGAACAGGCCGAGGCAGTTATGGTTGCCCATATTTTGTTTCCCAAGCTGGACCCGAATTATCCGGCATCCCTGTCGAAAGTAATCATTGGGGATCATCTGCGCGGAAAGTTCAAGTATGACGGTGTGGTGATCACAGATGATTTGAGTATGGGAGCCATCTCGAAGAACTATCCGTTACGCGAAGCTACTGTCGCTACCGTTCAGGCAGGAAGTGACATTTTGCTGGTGGCTCATAGTTATGAGAGTGCAAAAACGATTTTTGATACATTAATTAGTGCAGTGAAATCAGGCATAATCAAGGAATCCCGTATTGATGAGAGTGTGTATCGTATTCTGGCATTGAAGCAGCATTACAAGTTATCGGACAAGCAACAGGCCACAGGGGATGTGAAACAGCTAAATGCAGATATTCGGAGCTGGCGCAAGCAGGTCGATGCCCGCTGATCTATCCTGTGTTATGATTTGGCTATGTATAGAGGGAAGTATGCCATCATAACAGGTTAGAGGAGAGGCTTTTTATGTATACCCTTATGATTATCGAAGATGATCCCAAGATTGCGGGACTGCTGAAATCACATATTGAGCGTTATGGTGACCGAGCTGTATTGGTTGAGGACTTTGAGCAGGTGACGGAACAGTTCAAGCGGTTACAACCCCATGTTGTATTACTGGATATCAACTTGCCGAGCTACGACGGATTCTACTGGTGCAGACAGATTCGAACAATATCGACTTGTCCGATTTTGTTTATTTCTGCGAGAAGTGGCAAAATGGATCAGGTGATGGCACTGGAGAATGGAGCCGATGATTATATCACCAAACCGTTTGAACACGAAATTGTTATGGCCAAAATACGCAGCCAGCTCCGCAGGGTGTACGGGGATTATGCTGCCCGTGATGAAGAACGCAAAGTGGAGCTGAACGGACTCGTGGTTTATTTGGAAAGGCTGGAGATTGAACTCGGCGATCTGAAAGTGCAGCTCACCAAGAAGGAAACGATTTTATTGGAAACGTTAATGCGTCGTAGTCCAAAGCTGGTCAGCCGGGAAACGATTTTGGAAAAGCTCTGGGATGATTCGTTTGTAGATGATAACACGCTTAGTGTAAATATTACACGCGTACGCAAACGCCTTGCTGAACTGGGCATTACAGATGCGCTGGAAACGGTCAGGGGATCTGGCTACAGGCTGATTAATAACTGGAAAGCGACATCAGCGTTATGAAGCTGTTTATCCGTGAGCATCTTGCTCTGACGTGCTGGGTGGTAGCGATGATGCTGACCGTGGTGGCCGTATTCTGGTACGATGGATACGATCATTGGAAGACGGCTCTATACGCTGTGGGACTAGGTTTGTTCCTGTATGCCGGGTACCTGGTGTATCGTTACATGTCACATCGTGCCTTTTACACCCGTATGACACAACCCGTGAATTCTCTGAATGAATTGGTCGCTCTTCATGAAACGGCACCGATCTCAGTCGCACTGGAGAAGCTGCTGGATTCGCAATATGCGCAGTATCACACACACCTGAGCCGGCTGGAACAAAAGCAACAGGAATATCTGACGTTTATGAACCAATGGGTCCATCAGATGAAGACACCGTTATCAGTCATTGAGCTGACGGTGGAAGAGCAGGAAGACGATGATGCTCGTTTTCGCAGCATCCGTGAGGAAGCGGATCAGATGCGTCGGGGACTGGAAACTGTGCTCTATGTAGCTCGGCTGGATACCTTCGAACAGGATTTCATTGTCGAACCGGTTGGGCTCAGAGGGGTAGGAGAAGAAGCGATTCATGAATTAAAACGATTTTTCATTCAGAATCATGTCTATCCTGAAATGCAGATCGATGATTCACTGGTTGTGCAATCTGATGCGAAGTGGATTCGATTTGTACTGGTGCAGCTGTTATCCAACGCCATCAAATATGCATCAGGCAGCGGACAGAAAGTGCATCTTCGCGCCTATGAAGCGGAGCGCCAAATTATACTGGAAGTTCAGGATCATGGGATCGGCATACCCAAATCAGACCTGAACCGGGTGTTCAGACCTTTTTTCACCGGGGAGAACGGAAGGCATTTCAAGGAATCTACAGGCATGGGGCTGTACATTGCCAAAGAAGTGCTAACACGCATGAATCATCAGATTGACCTTGAGTCGGTGTATGGGGAAGGAACCACCGTGCGAATTACATTTACGGTTTGAATGATAACAAATCACGAATTAAAGATGGGATATCACAAAACTAAACATAAATTAAACACAAATTATAATGACGCCCTTTGCCATGCTGTGAGGAAGGCGTCTTTTTTGCGATTTATGAACTGGAACGTAACGTGACGTGACGGAACCTTACAATATTGTCATGTTGGTGAAAGGTTAAGCCATAGGAGAATGAGTGAGGTTTGGGGTAGACTGATATCAGAAGTTAGCCTGGATAAAAAGTTAAAACATAAATGAAGAGATAAAGGAGTTGTACGTATGGAGATATGCTCCGTCAAACAGATCAGCAAAATTTATAAAGGTGTTGTGTCCTATGAGGCCTTGTCAGGCATTGACCTTAGTATTCAGGAGGGAGAATTTGTAGGTATCATGGGGCCATCCGGCAGTGGCAAAACAACGCTGCTGAACATGATTTCAACGATTGATCATCCCACGTCAGGGGAATTGCAAATCGCAGGTCAGAATCCGTTTGAACTGGATTCGGATAAGCTGGCTTTATTCCGGAGGAGAGAATTGGGCTTTGTCTTTCAATCGTTCAATCTGCTAAATACGCTAACGGTGAAGGAAAATATCATTCTCCCGTTAACCCTAGACGGTGTTTCCGTTCAGGAGATGAATGCACGAGTAGCGGATCTGGCAAGCAAACTTGGCATCGAAGGTATTTTGGATAAGCGTACGTATGAAATTTCGGGCGGGCAGGCGCAGCGGACAGCTATAGCCAGAGCCTTAATCCATTCTCCCAAACTGATACTGGCAGATGAGCCGACAGGTAATCTCGATTCCAAGGCAGCCAAGGATGTGATGGAAATTCTCGAACAGCGCAATCGAGAGGATCAGGCGACGATGTTACTGGTCACCCATGATGCTGTGGCAGCCAGCTATTGTAGCCGAGTGGTCTTCATTAAGGATGGTCAGTTATATAACGAAATTCATTACGGTGATAACCGTGCAGCTTTCTACCAGAAGATTATTAACGTATTATCCCTGATGGGAGGCTCTGGACATGAATTTTCGCCAGTTCGCCATTAATAACGTAGTTCGAAACAAACGGATTTATTTAGCTCATTTTCTAAGTAGTACGTTCTCGGTTATGATCTTTTTTATCTATGCCTTGTTGCTGTTTCACCCGGATTTAAAAGATGGTTTGAAAGGTTCTTCACAGACGGTTACGGTGCTTGCTAACCAGGGTCTGATGATTGCCGAAATTATTATTTTCATATTTTCCTTCCTGTTTCTGCTGTATTCGGTCGGATCATTTCTGAAGACCCGGAAGAAGGAATTCGGTATCTTCCTGATCATCGGTATGACGAACAAACAGATGAACCGGCTTCTGTTTATGGAAAATATGTGTATCGGCATAGCTTCTATTGTGGCCGGTATTGGACTTGGACTGATCTTTGGTAAATTAGTTTTGCTTATTTGTGGTTCGATGCTTGCGGTGGAGAACAGTCTGAGATTTTATTTTCCACTCGAAGGAATTCTGTTAACAGCCGGAGCGTTTTTGTTACTCTTTGTGGGTATTGCTCTATCCTCTTCATTGTTGATCCGGAAGGGAACGCTGATTGATCTGGTGAAGTCGGAGGAAAAACCAAAGCCTGAACCAAAGGCATCACGTATGCTTGCGCTGCTTTCGGTTGTATTGATTGGCGGAGGATATACTGGCGTATTTATCTTTGCGTGGGGGGTGCTTCTGTTCCCGTTACTGTTTGGAAGTGTGCTCAGTGTCATTGCAGGCACGTATCTATTGTTTACGCAGCTTAGCGTGTATGTCATTCGGGCACTGAAGAAGAATGAAGGACTATTTTTACGTAAAACCAATCTGCTCTTCCTGTCCGAGCTTACGTATCGTATGAAAGATAACGCCGTGATGTTTTTTATGGTCAGTGTTATCTCTGCTTCGGCGTTTACAGGCATTGGCAGCATGCTGACGATAGGTGATCCAAGGCTGTCTTCCATGACGAATCCATATGCTTTTACTTATACGAATTCAGGATTTACCGATTCAGCGGTCGTTGATCGTCAGATCCGAAAAATTGAAGAGACCTTGGTTAATCGCGAAGTTCCATATGTGAAAGGCAGTTATCAGCCACTTTATGAGAACAATAACAACTACATCATAAAACTGAGCGAATATAACCGTCTAGCCAAAGCACTTGGTTATGAAGAACGGGTACTGGATCGCAATGATCTTGCGTTTAGTACAGCACCCAATATTACTGCACGCAATAAACTGTTAGAAACGAAAGCGGACAGTTACCCATACTCCGCTGACTTGTATGTTGGAGAACAGCAGCATTTACAAATGCAGATGTTGCCACCGGCAACCGATATCGTATTTCCGATGGAGGGTGAGGCGGGCATCTACATTGTTTCGGATGACCTGTATTCCAAGATTCGGGAAACATACATTGCAGAGATTAAAATGGATATTGATTTTTACTCCGATCAGACCACATTTTTTGTGGTAAAAGACTGGATGGCAACGCGCAGCTTTGCTCCGGAATTGCTGGATTCGATCCAGAAAGACCGCCCGGAGAAGGGGTATGTTCAGTTCAGTTCTCTTGTCGTGGATTGGCTGAATTCGAAACAAACGAACGGTATTATTCTCATCTTAAGTGGTCTGATCGGGATTGTGTTTTTCACCTTTGCAGCGAGCTTTACGTATTTCAGATTGTATGCAGACCTGGAGCGGGATGAAGCACAATATCGCATGATTGGTAAAATGGGTCTTAGTCGCCCAGAGCTTCGCAAAACTGTAACAAGGCAACTGATGCTGATGTTTTTCCTACCACTTCTAGTGGCTTTAATTCACAGCACGGTGGCATTTGCAGCTCTCTATCAGCTGGTTCAGTTTTCTGTTCTGGAACATAGCCTTCGCATCTTCATGGTGTTTGTCTCGATGCAGGTCGTATTCTTTGCACTGGTGCGCTGGCGTTATCTTCGTCATATGTATTCGAAACTGGTGTAAAAACAAGCTCCCCCTTTATAAGGTGCTTTGGGGAATTTACACATGGAACTCCGATGACAGAATAACCTTACGATCGCTGTTATCCCCAGATTTTTTTTAGATTCCCTTTTCCAAAGGGGAAAATCCGGTGATCAAGGCGAGCGCTTCGCTTCTTCAGGTCTTTTCTGTCCTCTCCGTTGTTGTGTAAATTAGCAGTGCACCAAACCCATTTCACTCCTTTTTATCAGCCTTGGCCGGGAGGCCAGGGCTTTTCTTTTTTAGGTAAATCAAATCATTCTCCGATTCAGTATTGCACGGGCCTTAATTTCGGTTAATATCTAATTATTATCACAGTGTATATGATTGTGAAAATATTGCTGGTTCCAATCTATCAGATGTTCTTCCAAGAGAAGTGGCAGAATGCCTGACCGCTTTTGCTGACCTGCTCAGATAGCAGAAATGTAACTGTTCGCAAACCATGGTAGAATAGAAGGGATAACACCCATACTTAGAACATCAAAAATAAAGATCATAAGGAGAGGAACTTATGTCTGAAATGATTGAAAACAATGTACCGGCAGCGGAATATATTGCACCTCCAGCGGTTCAGTTAGGAACCATCCATATTTCCAATGATGTCGTATCCAAAATTGTAGGCATGGCTGCACAAACCACACCGGGTGTGTCGTCCATGTCAGTCGGGCTGACGGAAGGCCTTGCCAAAAGTATTAGCGGCAAAAGTCTGCAAAAAGGAATAGACGTTCATATTCAAAATGATGAAGCATCGATTCAATTGCGCATTAATGTACAGTATGGGCGCAAGATGCATGAGGTTTGCCAGGATCTGCAGCATAATGTTCAGCAAGCGGTGGAACAGATGGCAGGCGTAATCGTAAAAGAAGTTAAAGTGCAAGTTATTGGCATTGCCATGCCTGAAAACGGATAGGCATAATTTAATGCAGGTAGCGTATGCGGGTAACGTACTTCTGACAAGGATTTAATGCGAAGCAGCTCGTTTATATTTCATTCAAGCAGCACCTTTCTGTAGATATTTACATCGAAGGTGCTGTTTTTTGTCTGCGATAATAGGTGGGGGCGTCGCCCATGACCTTTTTGAACATTTTGGAGAACAGAAGCTGATCATTATATCCGACAGAACGTGCAATATCTCCGATGCTCAGGTTAAGGTTAAGCGTCAGCTCGGCTGCTCTGCGCATACGATAATGGACAAGGTAAGATTGGATGCTGCTCCCGATCTGATCTTTGAAGAGTGAGCACAGATAACTTCGCTGTAATCCGATATGGGAGGCAATGGACTGTACCGTGATGGCGTTGGCGTAGTTCATCTCAATGAAATCGATCACCTGTGTCACATAAGTTTCCTTGCCAAAATCATCCGTAGGCTGCAAGTTCTCATCGTGGGCATGATCAACGAGAATCGCAAAAAACTGATACAGCCATCCTGTCATGCTAATCTCCCAGCCTTTATGTGTTGTACGAGAATGAATCATTCGGTGCAGACAGGAGCGCATCTCATCGTCTTCATTACCAAGATCGAAGATAGGGTGTTGCTCGGATATACAGGCTTGTTGTAGAAAGGAAGAGCTCTGCGAGCCTTGGAATGCCACCCAGCTATACTCCCAAGGATCATCCAGGTCAGCCTTATAATGCACTACGGAGTGAGGCACGATGAGGAAGCCCTGACCTTTGTGCAGATGATACGTCTTTCCTGAAACTTCAAACGTGCCCTTGCCATTCAGTACATAGTGAATTTTATAGTAGTCTCTCATCGCTGGGCCAAAATGGTGTCCAGGTGTACAGGCTTCCATACCATAATGAAGGAGCTGAAGCTCCTGGAAATGACTGTTTTTGAACATATACGTAATCAAAGCGTTCACTCCTGTTGTAAGGTGGTTGGTTCTTGCATTTTAACATATTTAACGACTGTTTTGTCATTTGAAATAAAACAATTATGGTTATATACCGATCATTTTTCTATATCAATGTAGTGATAAGCCATATCGTTCTTGTTGGAAAATGACTAAGATAAAGGGGTAGCAACGACCTTGACCAACCTTACAGAAAAGAGTGAATAACGATGCCTTATATTGCAAATGAACAACGATATGACGACATGAACTATGTACGCTCTGGTAAATCGGGCATTAAACTACCTCAGATTGCACTCGGATTATGGCAGAATTTTGGCAGTAATCGCACGCTCGATGTTCAGGAAGAAATGATTTTGCGTGCGTTTGATCTTGGGATTACCCATTTTGATCTTGCAAATAACTATGGCCCGCCTCCGGGATCAGCCGAAGAGAATTTTGGTTCGATCTATCATAAACATCTGCGCCCCTACAGGGATGAGCTGCTGATCTCGTCAAAGGCAGGATACCACATGTGGAGTGGCCCTTACGGTGAATGGGGTTCCCGTAAAAATTTGATTGCCAGTCTTGACCAGAGCCTGCGCCGTATGGGACTGGATTATGTGGACATTTTCTATCATCATCGCCCAGATCCGGAAACGCCACTGGAAGAAACGATGACAGCGCTTGATCACATCGTAAGGCAAGGAAAGGCGCTTTATGTGGGCCTATCCAACTATAATACACAGCAGACACAAGAAGCGGTAACGATTCTGCGCCGTCTCGGAACACCTTGCCTCGTTCATCAGCCGAATTACTCGATGTTAAACCGTTGGATCGAAGATGGCCTGCAAGATGTGCTGGATGAGCAAGGTGTAGGTTCCATCGCCTTTTGCCCGCTCGGCCGCGGTCAGTTGACGAACAAATACGTGGACAAGATCAAGGGAGAACGAGCGAATCCAACCGGAACACTGAAAAAAGAGTCATACACCGACGAACGTATTGCTAAATTCGAAGGGTTGCAGGCAGTAGCAGAGCGGAGAGGACAGACAATCTCCCAGCTCGCACTTAACTGGGTACTACGCGGTAACCGCGTTACGTCTGCATTAATTGGAGCCAGTCGCGTATCCCAGATTGAAGAGAATGTTGCTGCGCTCAACGCACCAGAACTCACAGCTGCAGAGCTGAGTGAGATGGAGTCCATTTTGGATGGTATCGGAAATTATCCTTGGTAAGTAAGTGCTCTGAATGCGGAATATGTTACAATGAGTACCTTTTCTCTAATAGAGGAGAGGTACTTTTTTTGTTGCACGAATGGGGAGAACTGGCATAGCGCATGGTATAAGGTTTATACTGGAATGATTCGTTATTAGGTTTTTAGATGAGCAATAAAAGGGGATGCATCATGGAGAATGGCATGAACCTACAACAGCGACGGGTTTGACGGCGATTGTAATTGAGAGTGATGAATTGACACCTTCAGCATACATGGCTTCCAGAGATAATTGGCCTCTAAATAATCAGGGATTGAATGAGGTAGGTCTCGCTTTTATAATAAAAAGGTTGCTGTTCATAGTACCTGGTCTTAGGATTTAATGTATAATATTAAAGAAGCTATATATTTGAATGATAAAGGAGAGGCTCCATTTGAATTTTGAACAGTGGATTTCGCCTGAAACCTATAACCTGACATCCGAGATGGAGAATCACCCGCCAGACCGGATTGCACTTAGATGGCTCAGCGATCAACAAGAAGTAGAAGAGATTACGTACGGTGACCTGTTAAAGCAGGCTAACCGTCTGGCCGGAGGTCTGCGTGAGCTTGGACTTGTTAAAGGAGATCGGGTGCTGGTCATGGTACCACGCCGGATTATTGCCTATGTGATCTACATTGCATGTCTGAAACTCGGTATTGCCGTCATTCCATCTTCCGAGATGTTACGAGCAAAAGATCTGGAATATCGTCTGCGGCATTCATCGGCGCGAGCGGTCATTGTATGGTCTGAAACAACAACGGAAGTGGAAAAAATGGATTCTGATCTGCCGACACTTGCCCACCGTATCGTTGCATCACCTAATGGTGATCATACTGTTCCTGGAGAAGGTTGGGTTAATGTACACGAGTTGATGCAGAACCAGCCGGATGAGATGGCTGCTGTTCAGACGCACCGTGATGAGATGGCGATTTTGGCGTATACCTCTGGTACAACGGGAAATCCGAAGGGGGTTATGCATAGCCACGGCTGGGGTTACGCGCATCTGCGAATCGCATCGTCGTTATGGTTGGATGTTCAACCATCAGATACGGTATGGGCAACAGCTGCGCCTGGATGGCAAAAATGGATCTGGAGTCCGTTCCTGTCGGTACTCGGAAGAGGGGCAACAGGTTTGGTATACAACGGCTCATTCAAGCCTAGACGTTATCTGGAATTGATGCAGGAGCATCAGATTAACGTGCTCTGCTGTACGCCAACCGAATACCGTCTGATGGCGAAAACGGATGATCTGGGACATTATGACTTATCCCATCTGCGCAGTGCTGTATCAGCGGGCGAACCGCTCAATCAGGAAGTGATTGAGATCTTCCAGCGCCATTTCGATCTTACGATACGGGATGGTTACGGCCAGACGGAAAGCACGCTGTTAATTGGCAGTCTGAAGGATGCGCCCGTGCGGATCGGTTCCATGGGTCAGTCGATTACCCCTGGATTGATTGAAATCATCGGCGAAGATGGACAACCTCTGCCTGCGGGCGAGGTGGGAGATATTGCTGTGCATAAGGACATGCCGGCGCTGTTCCGTGCTTATTATGAGGACGAGGGTCGCAAGGAAGCGAACCAGCGCGGAGAGTATTTTGTTACAGGCGACCGGGCAAGCAAAGATGAAGAAGGTTACTTCTGGTTTGAAGGCCGCAGTGATGATATCATCATCAGCTCGGGATACACGATTGGGCCGTTTGAAGTAGAGGAAGCGCTCATGAAACATGCAAGCGTGAAAGAATGTGCTGTCGTTGCAAGTCCGGATGAAATTCGCGGCAATGTTGTCAAAGCGTTTGTTGTGCTGAGAGATGAAGCACTGGCTTCCACGGAACTCGCGCATGAGCTGCAAAGACATGTGAAGGAATGGACGGCACCTTATAAATACCCGCGCAAAATTGAGTTTGTGACAGATCTGCCGAAGACTAACTCCGGTAAAATTCGCCGGATCGAATTACGTGAGCAGGAAAAACGTAACGGTTAGTTTGCGGAGTATGCATAGCGTAATGTATAGGCGAAATGATGAAAAAACATCTTTGAAGATGATGTTATAACATACAAGAATTTGAATCTTAACCGAAGCGGGAGTGAATTTAACATGAGTTCGTTTGATCAGTCTTTTGCAACCTCATTGGAACAATATGCTGAACTGGTGGTCAAGGTTGGTGTGAACATTCAGAAGGGACAGGATCTGCTGGTGACAGCACCCATTGAAACACTGGAATTCACCCGTCTGATCGTCCAAAAAGCATACGCAGCCGGAGCCAATTATGTACAAGTTGATTTCGAGGACGATAAAATTACACGCAGTCGTTTTGAGCAAGGTTCGGACGACAGCTTTGACTATTATCCGGCGTGGAAAGGTGACATGATGGAACGGTTCGCCGAAGCTGGTGGGGCAACGCTGACGATCAAAGTACCTGATCCGGATCTGTACAACGGAATCGAAGCGAGCAAAGTGTCCCGTGCTACGAAGGCAGCAGCAGAAGCGCGCAAAGGATACTCCAAATATACACGTAACCATGAGATCAGCTGGTGTCTGATCAAAGCACCTACGAAGGCATGGGCGAATAAAGTATTTGCCGATATTCCTGAGGAAGATCGCATCAACGTGATGTGGGATACCATCTTCAAGATGAATCGTGTAGACGGCGGAGATGCCGTACAGAACTGGAAAGAGCATATCCAGACGTTGAACAAGATGAGTGATCTGCTGAATGAGAAAAATTACAAGAGCCTGCACTATCGTGCACCAGGTACGGATCTGAAAATTGAACTGGTGGGCAACCATATTTGGGGCGGAGGAGGCAGTGAAAACAAACAAGGTGTCTACACTGTAGCAAACATGCCAACAGAAGAGGTATTCACGATGCCAAAGCGCAGCGGTGCTAACGGTTATGTTAGCAGCACGATGCCGCTGAACCTGAACGGGCAGCTTGTTGATCAGATGCGAATTACGTTCAAGGATGGTCAGGTTGTTGCTTACACAGCGGCTTCTGGCGAAGAGCACCTGAAGAATCTTTTTGCTACAGATGAAGGGGCCCGTTATTTGGGAGAAGTCGCGCTGGTGCCGCATAATTCCCCAATTTCGAACCTGAACCGTATTTTCTACAATACGGGTATTGATGAGAACGCATCCTGCCATCTGGCTGTTGGAAGTGCATATCCGTTCAATATGAAGGATGGCACAACGATGTCGAATGAAGAACTGCTGAAACATGAATGTAATGTAAGTCTCACGCATGTTGATTTCATGATTGGTTCCGCGGAGCTGGATATCGATGGGGAGTTGCAGGATGGCACGGTAGAGCCGGTATTCCGTAAAGGAAACTGGGCGTTCCAGGTCTGAATCAAATAAATAACAGTTGTAAGTAGAGAAAAGTGACTTCCATGGGAGTCACTTTTCTATTTCAGAAAAGCTAACATGTTATAAAAAAATACATAGTGTTATTTGGGAAACTTGCTAAAACATTGATTCAGTAGGGGACTCACCACAGAAATGATAGTCTGGTAGCATTGAAAACCTCTCATGGAACTCTTAGAATAGGAACGAAATGACATTTAAATAGTGAACGTATACAAAGTAGATAGGGAGGAGATTCGAAGATGAGCATGGATGGAATGGATATCACAAATGCCTTCACGGATGAACATTTCAAGCAATACATATTAGTGAATTATTGTGATCAGCGAGGTTATATTCATGCACAAGATGTAAGTGGAATCGAAATATTAGAGCTTCCCAAAGTCGGTATGAAAAACCTTCAAGGGATAGAATATTTTACGGAGCTTAAGTTGCTCGATTGCTCATATAATGCGTTGACCAGTCTCAATGTTGAACATAATCTTAAATTGGAAACATTGTTATGCAGAGAAAATCAAATGGTTGAGTTGCTTCTTCACTCCAATACAGAGCTGGAAACATTGGATTGCAGCTTTAATCGATTACGTAAACTGGATTTCTCGCGGAATCAGAAACTTAAGTCAGTTGAGTGTCATTGGAACCTGCTTTCTGAGCTGAACGTAAGTCATCTTAAACCATTAGAGAGACTGGCTTGCAGCTACAATACACTTTTCTCACTGGATACCACAAATAACGATCAGCTAATACATCTGGATTGTGCGAACAATGATCTCACCGAGCTTGATGTTGCAGGATGTCCCGCTTTAATTGAGCTTCGCTGTCATCATAACCATCTGAAAAATTTGAACCTCCGTTCCAATCAACGGCTTGAAAGTGTGCGTTGTTTCCATAATCATATCCGTGAGTTGCAACTGATTCATAATTTGGAGTTAGTAGAGCTATATTGTTCTGAAAATAAACTGAAATCGCTCGATATAAGCCATAACTCCAAGCTGGAGCGAATTCAGTATGGCGATAATCTGATCGTTGAACCGGATCATGAAGTACCGGGTATGGGTACATTTCAATATGATAATGAAACGACCGTTTATTATTTGAATATGCAAGACGAAGGAAGAGAACTGCGAGTGACCGCACAAATTTCAACGAAGGCCGGTATGGATGCGTTGTCTGCTTCCTTCGAAGCTGTATGGGAAGAATGGCCTGTTCTGCGGGAACGGGCGCTTCATATCATTGGCAAAGCTCATCCCGATGAGGATACAAGCACATTGGTGCTGGCGGATGCAGAATTTCAAGCAGACGGCAGCTTAAAACTGGGATTTGATGCCGGAGATACGCCAGCCGGACAGCTCTACATCTATGCCGAATTTGATAGCGGTCTTCAGATCTCGAATGAGTTGATTTACGAAACGTATTGAAGTGAATAGTGCATTATAAAGTTACAAAAATAAAAAGCCACGATTTCGTGGCTTTTTAAATATCTCATTACAGAAAAGATGGCGATGGAGAAAAAATTGCATGATCAGTTTTAAATCAAAAGATAAACCAGATAGATTGTAGCTGATAGAATAATGATCATGTTGC
This sequence comes from Paenibacillus sp. TSA_86.1, assembly GCF_052691815.1. NCBI lineage: Bacteria > Bacillati > Bacillota > Bacilli > Caryophanales > Paenibacillaceae > Paenibacillus > Paenibacillus sp. TSA_86.1. The sequence continues at coordinate 103,548 of NZ_JBQZGE010000016.1, forward strand.
CGTATAGTCTAACTGATAGTTATGAGTTGATGTAGATACGATTTGGTTTATTCAGCGTTCATTTTATTAAAGCTGACATATTCATGAATGGGCTTGCGGTATCCACGCGGGCGCTGTTTAGATTCGTTCTTTTTGCCAATCGTAATCATCATTGCAGGTACGTAGTGATCTGGAATGCCCAAGCTCTGCTGCAGTTCCTCGGCATCAAAGCCAATCATCGGACAAGTGTCCCAGCCGCGATCTTGAGCAATCAGCATGAATTGCATCGCTGACAAGCTGGCGTTACGGATGGCATCCTCACGTTGAAAGAATCTGCCACGAGTTTCATAAAATTCAATAACACTTTGGGACTCCTGTTCGTATTGGAACGGTGTCAGTGCCCCCAGATTAAGCAGTCCTTCGTTAATCGTACGAATATGATGATGAGCGTTAACATCACCTAATACCACGATGACCGCAGAAGCTGTTTTCACTTTATATTGCTGCGAAGCTTCATACACTTTTTCTTTCTGAGCTTCATCGGTCAATACAAGATAGTGAGTGTGTTGCAGGTTAAATGCGGATGGCGCGAATTTGTTCAAAGCAAACATATCCTGTAGTTCCGATTCCGAAATTGCAATTCCTTCTTCAAAAGTAACAGCTGATCTGCGGTTTTTAATTAATTCGTTTAATTCGCTCATGTTGTTTACCTCACTTATGTATAATTTGCTTGCTTGTAAAGTGAATATAACATACTTAATTACTTTATGTAAGTATTATTTTTGAATAAGACAAGATGTACTCGCCATACGCTAGTAGAAAACAGCAGAGGTGAGTCATGATATCGTTCATCCACAGATTAAAATCAGCAAGGCTGCACCATCATGAGTTCCGGGTGTATGTCGTCAAATCCTCTACCCTGAAAAAGTTTGTGGTAGTGGAACTCATACTGGGTTATCTGGTGTACAATGTGGCCCTTTATCTGTGCCATAATGATTTGCTGGCAGGCGCAAGCTCATGGGCGGGAACGGAAGGCGTGAAACGGTTGCCACCCTTGTTCCGGCGTATTGTCGGAGTTTGAAACGTTTGAAGTTTCGCTTCTAGTGCCTTGATCCCTGGGCCACGCTTGCCTGCACGGCATCTCGCCAGAATGTATTGGCAGAATAGCTGTAATAAGCATGTTGCGAGTGGCGTGGATCATACACTTCATTGGAGAAGGGGCATCTTTGCCCCGTTCTCCGGGTTTATTTTTGCCGAAAAGTTGGATTGAACATCAAGTGTGAACAGAATATTATGCGTATGCGCCCCACAAGCATAGTAATCCGCATAAGCAGAACAGGGTTATAGAAATATAAAGTTAAATGTTTATTTTGCTCGTTCCAGATATTGCTCGAGTGTGAGTTTTTGGCTAGTAATCTCCCCAGCGATATAAACTCCGACATACCGGACATGCCACGGTTCATAAGAGTACCCGGTCAGTTTTTCTTGATTCTTGCCGTACCGGATGATAAATCCGTATTTGTGGGCATTGGCTTTGAGCCATTTGCCTTCTTTGGTGTTGCCGAAGCTTTGCTGCAGATCATATCCGGCCGAAGCGCTGGAAATATCCATGGCTAGACCGGTTTGGTGCTCGCTCTGCCCTGGGCGGGCGCTCGTTTTGTTGGCGACAGCTTCGCCTTTAACGCTGGCATTGCGGTCAAAGATTGATTTTTGCGTAGCGTAAGAACGATAGCCGGAAACGGCTTTGATATCGATACCGTCTTTTTGGGCTGCAGCAAATAATTTCTCAATGGCCGCTGCAGCAACTTTGCGCATTTGCTTTTTCGGACTGGAGCCGGAGAAGCTGAATGGAATATTAGGAACAACCAGATCCTTCGGTGCATAGGTGGATGGCAGGTTTCTTTTTTTATTCACAAGCACAACGGTGCTGGAAAGATTCGTTACGGTGGCAACTCCTTTGCTACTGGTCGTAATGGTGCGGCTTGGCGCGTTATCATGCAAAAATTGGGAGAAGCTTGAGCTTGCAGCCGAAGCAACCGGATTGAACATTTGGTTGATTGGAAGTGTAGTAAACGCCGTGCCTGCAAGCACTGAGCCAATTAGAAGTGTCGATATGATGGATTTGCGCGTAAATGATGACATGATGGGAGTTCCTCCTTGGAATATATTAATCTATAAACCAAGTATACTGGAGGATTATATCCAGAGGTTCTCCAAATGTTTCCGACTTGTAAACAAAGTTTGCTAGAATCTCTTTTTTGTTCATGATGTGCTGTCCGAAGGCATGAAGTCGGGAGGGATAAAGTGAGGATCAGAGTGAGTTGGAAAGTGAGAACGAAAAACTGGAGAGCAGAGTTCAGTTCGGGACGATATACAGAGAAGATGATGAATGATTAGCGAGCGTGAATGGTGAAAACAGTAGTGCGGACATATGCAAAAAAATCTAACGATCACCAGAGACGTTATTTGCCGCTTTTTTCGCGTTTTGGAATTGTAACGATCACCAGAGAGCTTATTTTGGAAAAATAGTCCGTTTTTCAGCCTCAAAGGCTGTTTTCTGAACAAATAACGTTACTGGTGATCGTTAGAATTCCAATCCATCGATTTTGGGCGAAATAAGGTTCCTCATGATCGTTAGAATTCGAGCCAAGCATGAAGTGCTAGAGTAAGCTAGGAAAACCTTTGTGTAGATACAGCAGGCAGTAGCCTTTGGATTGGGAGTGGTTAGATGAGTCTGCATCCTGAAAACAAACATGCCTTTTTCCGAGGGTGATGCTTTCATCCAAGCATAAGGATGCTCTGCTTACCTGCTGTTCATTACAGCGTACATGCATTAATAGCACCAGGGGTCCCCACAGCGGCAGCGCGTGCATCACGAAGGCGAAGGTTACTGCTAATTACCCCGGAGTCACTGCTGAGCGTAAAGGCAGGATAGTTGTCTTGTGCATTCAGTTTCATGCTGGATTCCAGATTAAGCTGGTGCTTAGGGTCAACGTAGAAGGGAACAAGATTCGTTTCAATCTGCTCATCCAGTGTGGCTGGTTCATCCACGATCAGCATAACGACAACGCCATTACATCCGCAGCCTTCCATGTCATAAAATACTTTGAAATACCCGGGTTGGTCATTCAGACTTTCCGTTAAACGTTTTGCTGCCAGATCTGTAATTTGAATATGCATGGTCTGCACTCCTTTTTATATAAGTTCGTTCTAAATGAAAAAAGATTCACTGTGCTTCTTATGCCATTATACCACCTTGTCGAAAAATAAATCACACGAGGTAAATCTACAGGAAATGTCGAATAGGAAATAAACGAAATATAAATTCATTATTGAAGAAAGGATGAAATTGACGATGTCATCGAACTTTGTTCAGATTAACGAAGGCAAATGGACAACCGAGCCTGCCCATACTCAACATGACGGGGAGAGATTGATTGTAGAGGCGCATGAGGGCAGTGATTTTTGGGAAGAGACGTTCTATGGCTTCTGCCATCGGAATGGGCATGCATTGCTTGCACCGTGGAATAGTGGGGAGGCTGTTGAAGTTTCGTTTGATCTAAGTTCTTTTACAGAATTATATGATCAGGCGGGACTTATGTTGTGGCATGGAGAGCATCAGTGGATTAAAGCCGGGGTGGAAGTCAACGATGGTATTGTGCATGTGGGTGCTGTTGTCACAGATCAATTCTCGGATTGGTCGCTGTCACCCGTGCCTGAATGGGGAGGTCGAATTGTTACCATTCGTGCATCATACCATCAGGAATCCGTTGTCATTCGTGCACGTACGGACGAACATCCATGGCGTACTATCCGGGTAGCCAGATTTGCTTATCCTGCGGAGAAGCAGGCAGGGCCGTTCCTTTGCTCGCCCAAACGGGCAGGATTTGAGGTTGCTTTTACAAGATGGGCCTATACAGCACCGGACGAAGACTTGCATACCGATCCACCGATTAACGATTAGACGCGTGAGTATAACAGAAATAGACTCTATAAGGGAATCAGTGCATATAAAGTGAATCCAAGATATGAGTCGCAGGCTGAAAATTAAATCATATTGCATATGAAAATATCTGAAATTCAAAAGAAGCAGCTATCATATATAGAAAAGTTGCTTCTTTTAAATGTCTTGCTGAAACGTTGGGCGATAATGGTTGGAAAGTACGTTGTAAGAACACGCACTGGAGAGGTTAAACGTCAGTAAATCGTGTCGCCAAACATGGTACGAATACCAAACTTCATTTTTCTGCTTATTCTTGTTAAGCTAACGGGAAGTTATTCGTAATTTTCAGGGAATGTAAACATCTAAATAACCTAAGAAACGAGGCGGCATACAATTTATGGGAGGAACGAATGTATGGGATGCGGAGTGGGAGGTTAACGAAGAGCAGGCGCGGACGCTGATCGGCAGACAATTTCCTCAGCTGTCATCGAAGGAAGTGAAGCGATTAGGATGGGGCTGGGACAATACGGTTTTTCTCATCGGTGACGAGTACGTGTTCCGGTTTCCAAGAAGAACGATTGCAGTTGGCTCGATTCGTATGGAAGGGGAACTGCTGCCGAAGCTGGAGGCATATATGACCATCCCCTATCCGAAACCGTTGTTTTATGGCGAAGCAAGTGACGAATACCCGGCACCATTTCTCGGCTATGCCCACATGCCAGGAGATTTCCCAATCGGTTTGACGGAAGAGTGCCGGGCTTTATCGGCAGAGACGCTGGCGAAATTTTTGCGGAGATTGCATGAGTTTCCGGTGCAGGCGGCGCTGAAGTGCGGAGTTCAGCAAGATCATCGAAACTTGACGGACATCGCATCGCGCAAAGTGAAATTGGAGGGCTTTCTGTCGAAGGTGGTTGAACACTTGACGCCGGATGAGTTTGGTGTGATCGAAGCGTATATTAGCAGGCTGCAAAAGGACCGTGTCGAGGCGGTGAATACACTGCTACATGGAGATCTTCATTTCAAAAATATGCTTGTGGATGAGAACGGGATTGTTTCCGGCATCATTGATTGGGGTGATCTGAGCGTAGGTCATCCGGCTTGCGATTTGAGCATTGCTTATAGCTTTTTACCACCTTACGCTCGCGGGATGTTTTTCGAAACGTACGGAGGAGTGGACGAGGAAACGAAGCTGCTGGCGCGGCTGATCGCGGTATACATACCCATACTGATCTTAATGCAAGCGGTCGATGACGGGAATGAAACGATTGCGGCAGAGGCGAAATCCAACATCATGCGGGCATTGTCGGATTAGGCTCATTATTTCGTTTCGGCTATGGGGCTATAGCTATCGGCACCATTTTGGCGTTTAAAATCGCGATAAGGTACGATCCGCCTTCTTTGACGCCGCTTTATATCGAGGAACACGAAATTCAACAGAGTAAGATTGCGCTAACGGGACACGATTGTAATAAACCGCCTTTTCAAAAGGCGGTTTTCTTAATGGTCAAATATCAACATTAGATGGCCTTAATGTTTATCGTGTTACACTCAACGAATGCTCAAGAGGCAGCTAGTGAAATATTGTATTCTTGCAGAGAATGCTCAAGCTCGTTCTTTTCATAAGTTGGCTCGATGAACGGTTAGAGGTGGCGCTGTGTTACATTCTAAAATAAATTTGCCTCTGTACTGATCTGGTCACTTCTTTTCAGATTCCTGAGTGTGCTCGGCCTCTAGTTGTTCTTCCTTGTCTTGCATTTCACGCATACGTTCTTCGTAATCATCCAGGAACCATAGCGGGTCCATATTTTCTTCCTCACCGTTATAGTTGATAAGGATTTCTTCGCCAGCTTTGATGTCTTTATAGGCGTAGAAATCAAAGGTGTGATTTTCGAAGTTAATATCATACGTGGCGTTCGGTTCATAGGAGTGATTAATCAGACTGCCATATCCAAGAAGAATCGCGGTATGATTGGCTCCGTATTCGAAGACGTAATCTTCCAGAATCGTTTTTTCAATATGTTCGTGATCTTCATTCGGATAAGGCACAACGGGTGCCTGATGGATCAATTGACCTTTGGCGATATCCACTGTAGCAAATACCCCGCGATTAAACTCACCACCGTCACCCAATCTGGACTGTTTTACTTCAATCATGACATTCACCTGATGCTCTCGCTGAGAGCTCCGTTCTATAATATGGTCGTACTTCGTTTAAGGCAAAATTTTACCGCATACGCCGGGATAAGGCAAATGGAACATCATTTTTAGGATCAATTTTGAAATAGGGCGTTGAGTTGTGCGGGAGATAACGCTTATAATATACAAAGAATGAAGTCTATATAGAAAAGGTGTCATGAATGAGCATATTAAATGTAGAAAAATTAAGTCACGGTTTTGGTGACCGTGCTATCTTTAACAACGTTTCATTCCGCCTGCTTAAGGGTGAGCACATTGGGCTGATCGGGGCGAATGGAGAAGGTAAATCCACCTTCATGAATATCATTACAGGTAAACTTCAGCCGGATGAGGGCAAAGTGGAATGGTCGAAGCGTATGCGTGTAGGTTATTTAGACCAACATGCGGTGCTGAGCAAAGGACAGTCGATTCGCGATGTGCTGCGCAGTGCATTCCAATACCTGTTTGACATGGAACAGGAAATGAACGACATGTACGGCAAGATGGGCGACGTTACGCCAGAGGAACTGGAGCAGTTACTGGAGGATGTAGGTACCATTCAGGATACACTGACGAACCAGGACTTTTACATGATCGATGCCAAAGTGGACGAAACCGCGCGTGGTTTGGGTTTGACCGACATCGGTCTGGACAAGGACGTTAACGACCTGAGCGGTGGACAACGCACGAAAGTATTGCTCGCCAAACTGTTGCTGGAAAAACCGGATATTCTTCTCCTCGACGAGCCGACGAACTATTTGGATGAACAGCATATTGAGTGGCTGAAACGTTATCTGCAGGAATATGAAAATGCATTTATTCTCATCTCACACGATATTCCGTTCCTAAATAGCGTAATCAACCTTATTTACCACATGGAAAATCAGGATCTAACACGTTATGTGGGCGATTACAACCACTTCCAGGAAGTTTACGAGATGAAGAAGCAACAACTGGAATCGGCGTACAAGCGTCAGCAGCAAGAGATTGCAGATCTGAAAGACTTCGTAGCGCGTAACAAAGCCAGCGTGGCAACACGCAACATGGCGATGTCCAGACAGAAAAAGCTCGACAAGATGGACGTGATCGAACTCGCTAAGGATAAACCGAAGCCACAGTTCAACTTCCGTGATGCAAGAACGTCGGGCAAGCTTATTTTTGAAACCAAAGGCCTGGTCATTGGATATAATGAACCATTGTCCAGACCGCTTGATCTTCGGATGGAGCGTGGTCAGAAAATTGCTCTGGTCGGTGCAAACGGTATCGGTAAAACTACCCTGATGCGTAGCATTTTGGGTGAAATTCAGCCTTTGGAAGGCAATGTCCAGCGAGGAGAACATCTGGAGATCGGATACTTCCAACAAGAGATGAAGGATGCCAATTACAATACATGTATTGAAGAAATCTGGCAGGAGTTCCCTTCCTATACCCAGTTTGAAGTGCGTGCGGCCCTGGCGAAGTGTGGACTTACCACCAAACATATCGAGAGCAAGGTTGCAGTTCTCAGCGGTGGCGAGAAAGCGAAAGTCCGTCTCTGCAAGCTGATCAATAATGAAACCAACCTGCTGGTGCTCGATGAGCCGACGAACCATTTGGACGTGGATGCGAAGGATGAGCTGAAACGTGCGCTTCAAGCGTACAAAGGCAGCATTCTGCTAATCTCGCACGAACCTGAATTTTATCGTGATGTCGTTACAGACACATGGAACTGCGAATCCTGGACGACAAAAGTATTCTAAAAGAGCAGGTTGTTTTGAACAACCGGTAACCATATCCCGGTTCCTGATAAAGGTGAAGACGCGTATTTTACTTGCAGATCGCAGGTGGAATACGCGTTTTTTGTCATATCAGCGGGAAGGGGGAAATAGGACAAAAGGATGGTTGACAGTAGGAAAGGCAAACGATATTCTAGTTTTAGAAAGCGGTTACATACTGGAGCTGGGAAACCTGTTTTATGGCATGGCAAGAAAGATACGTTACTGCTTTGTAACGTTCGATATTGCACTTGGCAGAGAAAATGGGTCTTTTTTTGAGCTTGAATGAAACCGGTTTCATTAGCGTCTATTTTCTAAAGCAAAGGAGCGAATCGATATTGGATAAATTCAGAAAACCGATTGTGATTATGTTATCTGCAGCCATGGTATTATCTTCAGGGCCTTTGATGTACCCGAACAGGGTTCATGCAGATGAACCTGTTACTCCTGGATTGTGGGTACAAGACGATTTTTCCGATGGAGACTATACCTCTTCGCCTGAATGGCAGGTCATCTCTGGCAATTGGCAAGTAGTATCAGATCCCCAGGATGCATCTAACAAGGTTCTTTTTCAAAATGGTACCGATGAAGGCTTCATTATGACTGGAGATTCCATAGCGGATAAGACGGTGTCAATGCGTTTTTATACAGGGGCAGGTGAAGGGTTTCCCGGCATTTTGCCACGTTTTCAAGACAAGAACAACTACTATTATTTTCAAATGCATGAGCCCAGTAATAAACTGGTTTTTAGCAAAAAAGTAAATGGTACAGATACCACGCTCAAGTCAGTGGATTATACGTTTAGTAAAAATACGTGGTATACACTTAAAGTGGCGCTTTCAGGCACCTCCATTCGTGGTTACATCGTCGAAAATGGAATGGATCGTGTGGTTTTTGATCTGAACGATATGTCGATTACAACAGGCACAGTTGGCATTCGAAACAAGTGGCAGACCGTACATATTGATGATGTAATGATTGCGGAGCCGCCGCGAGTGAACGAAACGGTGCTGACAAGTGATGGAGAGACGGCATCATCCGTTTCTTTACATTGGTCTGAGATTGAAGGGGCATCGGGGTATCGGTTGTATCGCTCGAACACGCAGGAAGGAGGTTACTCGCTTGTAAATCAGGTGACATCAACAAGTTATGTCGACAAAGGGTTAAGCTCGGATACGCCTTATCACTACAGACTTGCTTATGACTATGGAGGGTTAACCGAGTCGCAGTGGTCTGCTCCAATCGAAGTTAAAACCGCTGCCGAGGCTCCGCAGTCTCCGGGTGATCTCAAGGCATCGGCATTGTCACCTACAAGCGTGCAATTGACCTGGAGTGCTGTGAATAAGGCAAGTGCTTATCGTATTGTTCGCGCCGAGCAAGGAACACAGGTATATGAACAGGTATACGACGGTAAGACGTTAACGTTCACTGATCAGGGTCTTGAGGCGGGCAAAGGCTACATTTATCGCGTGACCGCGTATAATGCTGCTGGCGAATCGGCCTATCGTGAGGTAGAGTCCCAAACGTATGCAACGGACTCTCCTTCCGGATTTACCATTGCTGCTGTAACGGATAAGTCGGTCTCTTTGCAGTGGAATGCACTGCCTGGATCTAATGCATCTGACGTTTCTTACACCGTATCGAGGGCAACGAGTGCTGCGGGCACATACCAGCCAGTCTATACAGGGAGTGCAACGACGTTGACTGATGGAGGTTTAACGATGGGCACCGGTTACTTCTACACCATTCAAGCCAAAGTAGGTGGGAAGGATACACCTGTGTCTGCACCGCTGGGTGTATCCACGGTTCGCACGAGTTTTACGCCAGGGCAGTTATGGCCGGATCAGAACGGGAAGCCAATTGATGCCCATGGCGCGGGGTTCTTTTACGATGAAAAGACAGAACAGTATTATTGGTACGGAGAGTACCATACAGGCGGCTGGCCCGCTGTGGGGGTACGCGTGTACGCCTCCAAAGATCTGATGAATTGGACTGACGAAGGCATGGCGCTTACGATGCTGCAATCGATGGATGATTTTGATACGAACCCGCTCATTAAAGAATTGTATGCTGGACGCGAGGATCGTGTGGACATCTGGGCAGATATTCGCAAAGGACGGATCATCGAGCGCCCGAAGGTCATTTACAATGATAAAACGAAGAAATATGTGATGTGGGCACATATGGATGGAGATAAAGATCCCTATAACGACAATGCGAATTACGGTAAAGCAAAGGCTGGATATGCCATCAGTGACTCACCGACTGGACCTTTTGTATATCAGAAAAGTTACCGCATGGATCTCGCCCCTGAAGGGGAGAAAGATTACTTCCCGAATGATCGGGGCATGGCTCGTGATATGACATTGTTCAAAGATGATGATGGCACCGGTTATCTCATTTATTCCAGTGAGGAAAATCTGACATTGTACATTTCCAAACTGACTGAGGATTACAGTGACGTCACAGGCTGGCATAAGGAAGGGCGCAAAGATGATAAAGGCAATCCGGTTCGGGATACGACGTATCAAGCCGAGTACGGTGTAGACTATGTCCGGGTATTCCCCGGTGGACAACGAGAGGCACCAGCGATGTTCAAGTACCAAGGGAAGTATTATATGTTAACCTCAGGTGCTTCGGGCTGGGCTCCCAACGAAAATAAGGTCACGGTTGCGGATCATATCTTTGGACCTTGGTCGGCGATGACGAATCCGTTTGTGCGCACGTTGCCGAGTGATCCTGATCCTGGCAAGGCGTTTGGCACACAGACGACTTCGGTCATCCCGGTTGACCCGGAAAAGGGCAAGTTTATTTATGTGGGAGACACTTGGAACGGAGGAACCTTTGCGAATGATGGAGCCAAGTATGTATTTTTGCCAATTGAGTTTGGCATAGGTTCAGACATTGCCATCAAGTGGTATACCAGCTGGACACCTGGTTTACTTAACTCGATGGGCAAGGTAGATATCGCAGATAAGTTGCCAGAAACCGTGAAGCTTGGAGAGGTACCCGTCCTGCCGTCCACAGTGAAGGTGCGTGAAGGTAGCAATTTGGTGGCAACACCAGCTATTTGGACGATTAATCATCGGGCGATGACAAAAGAAGATTTTGCGAAGCCAGGGCCTCTTACGTTACAGATCACGACACCTGAATTTAACAATAAGACACAGGCGGTTCGTGTATACGTCATTCCAGAGAACACCTTATATTTTGTGAATAGCGGAGGTTATGAGACGTCAGATTACAAGCTAATGAGTGAGTATATGAAAGACACGCTTTTGCATTCTGGAATTATAGATCAGATGTATGCTCCGGGGGAAGGGCATTCATGGGGATATGTCAGTGCCGATGCCTTGCCTTCCGGTTCGAACGGTGGAGATATTTTCTCGACGGTGCGCTACCTGAATGGTGGTAATGTCAGCAACTCTCCCAAAGGCAAGGATCTGACCTATAGCTTTGATGTGCCAAACGGTAAATATGACGTGTATGCGGGATTCAATGATCCGTGGACCAATACTTCACGCCGAGCGGATTTCCTTATAAACGGTACGAATACAGGTGCAGTCACGTTTACACCTGCGAGTGTTCGAGCTCATAAAAGTATAGAAGTGTCCAACGGCAAGCTGGATATAACGGTGCGTAATACGGCATCACAGGATCCGATGATCAGCTGGATCATGATTGCAAAGCCTGTTGAGAAACCTGATCCGGGTGGTAATTCCGGCGGTGATCCAGGAAATAAAAAATAACCTATATACAACTATTCTGCCAACATCTAATTTTGGCTTTTTGCATCGTTAGATGAAAGCAGAGAACTTTGTGTCATTTTGGCAGGGAACTTTATGTCAATGTACAACGTGCAAATATTTCGGGTTGGGAAATAAAAAAGCCGCTATTTTAGCGGCTTTAATGTCCTGTTCCATGGTTTAAAATTTGAATAATCGGATCTGAAAAAATAATAGTCAACAGCAATAGATTTATAACTCTGTGTTTCATATTCATTCATATCCCCTCTAGTATATTTTTGTACTTATCTATCTGAGATAATGTAGCGTAGTCTCTTAGCTTCTCAAACAAAGAGACATATTTAATGGACTTATCGTTACTAATTTTAGACGATATTGCTAAACACTCCAGTATATTATGAATTGCAGTCTCCTGATCAGACGTTCTAATCTTATATAGTGCGTACTCGTACATGTACTTTAAATATGCTGGCATGTCTTCTTGTCGTATAGATTTTCTTACCCTCTCACTAGCATGTTCTTCAAACATATGCTGGTAGTCACTAACCTGTAAATCATTAATGCGGTTAGCTTCTAATAATGTTAGTAATCCAGCAGTGGTTTCTTCACGATTCTCTTGTATAAAAGAGATGTATTTACCTATGTTATCATTTATACCCTCTAATAAATCCAACACTATGAGATTGAGTTTTGATGTATTGGCATAAAACTCAATCTCCGATTGGGCTTCATCATCAGGGTTAACAACCCAGCCAAAATCTCCATATTTAAGAATACACTCCCTTGACTTGTCAAATTCATAAAGTTTTTGGTACGCAATTCCCTGCATCAATAATGCGTAACCTATATAATAAATTATAGTTCTTTTTGTATGTAAGATGGTATCTGCTGATATAATTTGCATATTATAAGCTTGCAACGAATCTTCATATAAATCCTCAGATAATCTAAGGACTTCATGCCAGTTATCGAATCCATATGCCATTCTAAGAAGTTTAACCGCAGAGTCTAGTTCGCCATGATAGTATAATTTACTAGACATGCTTGACCTCCTTCTTTTATTCCATTATATAACACTATATAACTTAATTTACCATTGGTCAAACATATTGCATAAAATTACAGATCAAACTGTCAATCTGTTAAATCTCAATATTTATGCTGTATTTGTGATAAATCAAATAACCCAACATCTACTTGTGAGACATTGGTTCAAAACATTGGTGATGATGAAAATCGAACCCACAAACAGTTTAAGATACTCTGTAAAGGCACTGCTTGCTCTAACCTGACTTCAGGTCAAAGCAAGCTTTTTTTGCTGTTCATTGTCGATGGCTGCTGATAAAGTGTAGATCGAACATTTGCACGTTTTGTTCCTTTATCAGAGAAACTGATAAATGGTATAAAATCATTGAAATTGACCCTCAACACCCGGTGTGTTAGGTTCTAAAGAGAAGAAATTAATATGATCATTTTAGTAGGAATTAAAATTGAAGCAATGCGTGAGGTGGCAGATGGTGGAACTTCAAGTGACAAATAGTCCTTTTAATCAAGAGCAAGTAGAATTGCTCAATCGACTTATTCCTACATTGACGGACGGACAAAGACTCTGGCTAGGTGGATATATTGCAGCTTTTCAAGCCGGCACAGCAACATCACAGATCAATCTGGTTGGGCAAGCTGAAATCAATACGGCGGCTGCACCGGTTAGTGCTCCAGCTCTTTCCCGTGAGGTTACGGTACTTTACGGTTCGCAGACAGGCAATTCAATTGGACTGTCGAAAAAACTCGGCAAGAAGCTGGAAGAACAGGGGCTTCAGGTGACCTTGTCATCCATGGGAGATTTCAAACCGAACGGACTGAAGAAAATTGAAAATCTCCTGATTGTAGTCAGCACACATGGAGAAGGCGAACCGCCGGATAATGCGATTCCTTTTCATGAGTTCCTGAATAGTAAACGCGCTCCAAAGCTGGACGGACTTCGTTATTCCGTACTGGCGCTGGGAGATACTTCTTATGAATTCTTTTGCCAGACAGGCAAAGATTTTGACAAACGACTGCAGGAACTGGGCGGCACAACGCTGGTTCCGCGGGTGGACTGTGATGTAGATTTTGATGAGCCAGCCGCAGCGTGGATGAATGATGTACTTGCTTCGCTTAGCAGCACACCAGCGGTGGCCGGTTCGGTAACTAGCGAAGCGATTACAGCTGCGGTAAGCAGTGGTGAATCTGAATTTAATCGCACGAATCCGTTCAAGGCAGAGGTCCTTGAAAATCTCAACCTGAATGGCCGAGGATCCGATCGCGAGACACGCCATATTGAACTTTCTTTGGAAGGCTCCAATCTGGATTATGAACCAGGCGACAGTCTCGGTGTTTTTCCGGAGAATCACCCTCGTCTCGTAGATGAATTGATTGCAGCTATGGGGTGGAATGCAGACGAACGTGTTACGGTGAACAAGAATGGAGATCAGGTATCTGTCCATGAAGCATTACTGCGTCATTATGAAATTACATCTGTAACCAAGCCGGTGGCGGAGCAACTTGCCAAGCTGAGTCCAGCAAGCGAGTTAGCGGCACTGATAGCCAATGATTCTGAATTCCGTAAAGTCATGAACACCTGCGATCTTCTCGATGTGGTTCAGGATTATGCGCTGAAAGGTATTCCAGCTGCACAATTTCTGGCGGTTCTTCGTAAGATACCGGCACGTCTGTATTCCATTGCGAGCAGTTCCAAGTCCTTCCCGGATGAGGTTCATCTAACGGTTCGCACTGTGCGTTATGAAGCACGTGGAAGAGAACGTTACGGCGTATGCTCGGTGCATCTCGCTGAACGAATCGAGTCAGGTGACACCTTGCCGGTATATATCCAGCATAATCCGAACTTCAAATTACCTGAAAATCCGGACACACCGATCATTATGGTTGGACCTGGAACAGGGGTAGCTCCATTCCGTTCCTTCCTTGGCGAAAGAGAAGAAACGGGTGCAGAAGGAAAAACGTGGCTGTTCTATGGAGATCAGCATTTCTCTACAGACTTCCTTTACCAGACCGAGTGGCAGCGTTGGCTCAAAGATGGCGTGCTTACCAAGATGGATGTTGCCTTCTCCCGTGATACGGAACAAAAAGTATATGTACAGCACCGTATGCTGGAACATAGCAAGGAATTGTACCAATGGCTCCAGGAGGGAGCGAGTGTGTATATCTGTGGCGATGAGAAAAAAATGGCTCATGATGTTCATGCGGCGCTGATTACCATTTTACAGCAGGAAGGCGGCTTGTCGCCTGAGCAGGCTGCGGAATACATGACACGGTTGCAACAGGAGAAACGTTATCAGCGGGATGTGTATTAATCTGAGGCTGAGCCGAAGGGTTATATTCCGCAGAGACGAGAGGAGAAAGCGGCATGGCTTATAATAACTTACTGAATCCGCAGCGTACCAACAGCGATGTGGAAGATATAAAGATCAAGAGCAATTATTTGCGCGGAAGTCTCACGGAGACACTGGCTGATCGGATTACCGGTGCGATTCCTGAAGACGACAACCGTCTGATGAAACATCATGGCAGCTACATGCAGGATGACCGGGACCTGCGCAACGAGCGCAACAAATCCAAGCTGGAGCCTGCATACCAGTTCATGCTGCGCGTGCGTGCTTCCGGTGGTATCGTAACGCCGGAGCAGTGGCTCATGATGGATCGTGTTGCTCATAAATATGCGAATCAGACGATCCGTCTGACGACTCGCCAATCGTTTCAACTGCACGGGGTACTGAAATGGGATCTTAAAAATACGATTCGTGAGGTCAACGACTCTTTGCTCAGTACCCTGGCCGCATGTGGAGACGTTAACCGTAACGTGATGTGCAACCCTAATCCGAATCAGTCTGATGTTCATGCTGAAGTGTATGAGTGGGCATGTCAGGTGAGTAATCATCTGGACCCGCGCACGCGTGCTTACCATGAGCTGTGGCTCGATGGGGAGAAAGTGATTGACTCCCAGGATTCGGATGAAGAAGTAGAACCGATCTATGGCAAGGTGTACTTGCCGCGTAAGTTCAAAATTGGTATCGCGGTACCTCCATCCAACGATGTAGATGTATTTTCACAGGATCTCGGTTTAATCGCGATTGTAGAGAACGGTAAATTGCAAGGTTTCAACGTGTCCGTTGGCGGAGGTATGGGGATGTCTCACGGGGATTCGAAGACGTACCCTCAGGTGTCCAAGGTTATTGGCTTCTGCACGCCGGAGCAGATGATTGATGTTGCAGAGAAGACAGTTATGATTCAGCGTGACTACGGAGATCGTGCGGTTCGTAAACATGCACGTTTCAAATATACAATTGATGATCGCGGGTTGGAATGGTTTGTTGATGAGTTAACGAGCCGTCTTGGATGGAGTCTGGAAGCAGCGCGGCCATATCATTTTGACCATAACGGAGATCGTTATGGCTGGGTGAAGGGCAGTAATGGCAAATGGCACTACACGCTGTTTATTCAGAATGGACGTGTAAAAGATGTAGATGGTTATCCGCTCATGACGGGGTTACGTGAAATTGCCAAAATACACACTGGAGATTTCCGTCTGACGGCAAACCAAAATCTGATTATCGGTAACATCAGCAGTCAGAAAAAGAAAAAGATCGAAGCGTTGATGCAGCAATACAATCTGACAGATGGTGCTCACTATTCAGCACTTCGCAGGAGTTCCATGGCTTGTGTTGCACTCCCGACCTGTGGTCTTGCTATGGCTGAATCCGAGCGATATCTGCCATCCTTAATCGATAAACTCGAGCCTGTGCTGGATGAAGCAGGTCTGAGAGATGAAGAGATTGTCATTCGCATGACAGGTTGCCCGAATGGGTGCGCGAGACCGATGCTGGCAGAGATTGCTTTTATCGGGAAAGCACCAGGCAAATATAATTTCTATCTTGGCGGCAGCTTTACAGGCCATCGTCTGAACAAACTGTACCGCGAAAATATCGGAGAAAACGAGATTCTCGACACACTGACACCGATGATTAATCAATATGCCAAAGAGCGCAATGAGGGCGAACATTTCGGAGATTTCGTGATCCGTGCGGGTTATGTACCTGAAGTGTTGGACGGAAGACAGTTCCACGCTTAACTTGCCTCTTAACCGAGAAGCATTCCTTGAGGGAGTGCTTTTTGTTTCTTGGGTGCAGATCCGTTTGAGGCGATGAACTTGTTGAACTAGACACAACAAGATATAATGACAAAGTAGAAAGCAGATTACATGTTGAAAGTGAGCGGAAACGATATGGGTCGTAAGTGGAATAATATTAAGGAAAAGAAAGCTTCAAAAGACGCAAACACAAGTCGGGTCTACGCCAAATTCGGCGTTGAGATCTATGTAGCAGCGAAGAAGGGCGAACCAGATCCGGAAGCGAACCGTGCCCTCAAGGTCGTTTTGGAACGTGCCAAAACGTATAATGTACCTAAAGCGATCATTGACCGTGCGATGGAAAAAGCAAAGGGCAGCGGCGATGAGAACTATGAAGAACTGCGTTACGAAGGTTTCGGACCAAACGGAGCGATGGTTATCGTGGATGCGCTCACGAATAATGTAAACCGGACAGCGCCCGAAGTGCGTTCTGCGTTTAACAAAAACGGAGGCAACATGGGTGTGAGTGGTTCCGTTGCTTACATGTTTGATCCTACAGCAGTGATTGGCGTTGAAGGAAAAAATGCGGATGAAGTGCTGGAGATTATGCTGGAAGCGGATGTAGACGTGCGCGATATCGTGGATGAAGATGAAGCGGTTATCGTATACGCAGAACCAGATCAATTCCACGCTGTACAAGAAGCATTCAAAGCTGCGGGTGTTACCGAGTTCACGGTAGCCGAGCTGACGATGCTGGCGCAAAACCACATTGAACTGCCTGCGGATGCCCAAGTTCAATTCGAGAAGCTGATCGACGCGCTTGAAGACTTGGAAGATGTGCAGCAAGTGTATCATAACGTGGAGTTTGTGTAGGTGGTCAAGCGACTGAAGCAATCATCAATTTTGTCACTTAGCTAGGGTATATATGCTATCTCCAAGTGATTTTTGTGATGATGTACGTTTTCCTATTCTGTATTGTATTTAACTCACTTTTTGTATGGGAATTATCCATATGAGGAGTGAGTTTTTTATGTTGTTTGAAGATGTCTACAAAGAGTTTCCATACTATAAAAGGGTATAGAAACAACAATCGGGGGTTTCTAAATTACTTATGTAATGAATTTTCAGTTACTGAAGTAGAAGAAATTAACACCTCTCACATCAAAGCATACCTTATGAACTTAAAAATGAAAGGATTATCAGAATCATATATTAATGGAATACAAAAAAATATTCGTTCATTCTTTAACTTCATTGTGGAGGAAGGGTATGTTGCTGAAAAACGAAATCCAGTATTAGGTTTGAAATGGATGAAAGAACCTAAAGTTCTTATAAAAACTTTCTGATTTATTAAAATCTCTTTTTCTATAAAATTTATTTTTTTCCTTAACTCTTCTTTTTTATATGTTATTAGGGTCAAGCTTAAGGTGTAATTTTTCCTCTTTGACAGCAGAAGATACAAAATAATTTTTGAATCTGAGTTGTTCACGAGTCTTTTGAGAAAATGAACTTATGTCGAAAATAAAAGTTATTGCATTTGAGTTGTTAAGATTAAAATTATATAAAATCGCTGATTTGGATCATCTCATTGTTACTGATTAATCTTAATATTATAAGTCAAAATGCTGAGAATTACAATTTTTCACAATTGTTAAATGAAATAAATTAATTTCTTATGATCAAAATAAGATAGATTAATAAATACTTCATTCATTTACAGAATCGATGATATAATGGGGCTACTTTAATTAGTTTTTATCTTAGGGGGATAAATTTTAAATGATTAAGGCTCTAATAATTGGTGTAAATAATTATGATCATTTTAAAGATTTAATGAGTGTAGAATATGATGTTAAATGTATGAGTGAAACTTTAAATAAGCACTTTGAAGACATGAATATAAAAGAGGTTACTGGAGAAGAAGCGAAATCTAATTTCTTGAAATTGGAATTAGAATATTTTTTGAAGAATTGTAGTTCACAGGATACCCTTATACTTTATTGGGCTGGTCATGGGGAAGTTTATAATCAAAAGGGTTACCTCTTAGCATTGGATTCAACAAATGACGATTCTGAATTTAATAAGATTTCTATGAGCACGTTAACAGAATGGATTGAAGAATCTCCAGCAAAAGCAATACTAGTGTTAGTTGATTGTTGTAAAAGTGGTTACTTAACAAGAAGTGGTAGCAACAATTCAATAGATAATGTTATTAGTAAGGAACTGGTCATTAGAGGTAAAGGAAGAATAATAATCACAGCAGCAAATGATGAGAATGCATATAGCCTTGAAGATAACAGTAATGGATTTTTTACGCATGCTTTTTTAATGAACCTAGACTCGTACATAAAGGAGTTAAATGAGCAGAATGATAACGTAGATATTACACAACTGTATTCAATGATTGTGAAAGATATGGAAGAGGGTTATTACAAACAAGTACCTTGTATGAAATCTTCAATAGAGGGGCGTTTTTTGCTAAAATTGAAAAGTGCATCATTTAATAACACTAATATTTCACTAAAAAATGTACCACAAGCTAATTTAACTAGAGGGGGAATTCAACAAATTGAATCATTGGAAGAGGCCTTCAGGGGGACATATTTAGATCATAGACACTTTATGGGAAGTGTAGTCAAGTATGTTGGTTTAGATTTATTAGCTGCTAAAGTAGTTGAAGTTGTACCACATATGTTAATGGAGAACTTCTTTCATTTAAAGATTGAATGGTTTAATTGGGTTCTATTTTCTAAAATTGGTTTACTGAGAGAATCTTATGTATTGAAGCTAGACAGAAGTGAAGCAGAAGTTATTTTTAAATTAGTTAATGATAAAAAATGTTTTGTGAATATTAGGTTTTCTATAATTAATGAGAATTTAAATGTTGAAAAACTGAGTTTGAAAATAGAAAAAAAGGAGATAGCCTTCCCTCGAAATTATACCACAAATCATACAAATAAGTTTGAACATAGCATGGAAGAAAATTATTCTTGGATTTTTTTGACGAAAGATGAAAGGCATTTGATATTATTTGATAATAATAATAATTTAAGTAAGTGGCGTATAGAAGATAGAGAGAAGTTGCAGACTATTAATTTAAAAAGTGAAAGTGATGAGCTTCTAATTGTAGGGTATAGTAGTATAAAAGAAACTGTACTTGCTGTTGAAATAGTAAAAGAACAGTACGTTTACTATCTATTTAATTTCTTAGGAGAGATAATATATACACAAAAACTTGATGAGGGCGTATTGGCTTATTTCCCTGATTCTGGTGACTATATAATTTTTTATCATAAAGTTGAATTGATGTTTGTAGCATTATCAGAGAATGAAAATACAGAGAAAATGTTTAAGTTCAAAAAAGGTTTTTTTGAACGAGGGCAATACCCGTTCTTTTGTGAAAGCGCTGAAGAAATTTTCGTTTTTAACTATAATCGCTTTTTAGTATTCAATAGAAGCTTTGAGTATCTGAAAGAAGTTTCTATCCAAGATAAAAATATTTGTTTTATACTTAATTCTGATTTGCTTCTAACAATTAAGGGAGAATATGTACAAATTTTTGATGTAAACGATAAAAGTAAAAAGTATCCTCAACTAAAATTAAACGAAAATCAAATGTATAGTAAACATAATATTGTTAGTAATTATTATTATATAGGATATAAAAAAGCGGACTTTTATTCTAAAGTAAAGGAATTTGAAATTATCGACCTAACGTTAAATATATTTAATAATGACTTGTTTTCAATTGAGGGGGAGTTGAAAACAGTGGTAGTAAATAAAGATAAATCTTTTATTGCTGTTCTCACTAAAGATGGAAAAATCCGTGTATGGGAGTGACATATAAAAAATCTAAAACAAAGCTATCCGTAACATTTTAAGTTATAGATAGCTTTGTTTTATTGAGTTTCTTTATATGTAATTTGATTTGATGAGAAGTAAAGATACTTAATTAATTCACACTATTCTAATGGTTAAATGTAGCAGAACTAGTAAGAGAGTAATGAATTATTCGATTTAAAGAAATCCATAAAGTTTCCTGAAGATTCTTAATTTTCAAACGGCTTCTATCATTGGTAAGCGTAATTTCACCTATGCAGTTTGTTCCATCTGCAAAAGTTAAAAAGACTTACTTATGTTTTTCAGCCTTGATTAGGTCTTTTGTCAGTCACGTTGCACCCCTCAATTTGATTTTATTAAGATTCATATACTTTTTTTATCATAATTCATATTTACGAAAGGGAATATCTGAGATAATAATCAGCGTCAAAATACTTAATGTTAAAGAGTGTTAGGTTCAGAGAGGATGTTTTAATAGATTCATAATGCTGACGTGTAAAGTGAAAAAAATTATGTATTAGGAAATATTCAGTGTTAATTTCGAGTGGAAATTTAAACTTTGTTATTTACTAATTGTAAAGATCACAAAATCAAAAGATAAGTATGCTTGAATACTTCAAAGAAATGGATGGTACATAGTATGAATGAACAAATACCCGAATTTATGAACGAAGACCTAAAAGGTGCTCTCACCATGTTAGAAAGCTACAAAGCATTTAATATTAATGCACGTACTTTCATGCTACAGGAACATAGTTTGATGCTAGAAAAAATAATAAAAGGAGTTGAAGAACCATATTCCAAATATACACAAAAACAAAAAAATGTTGTAATATCAAGAATTTATATTGAGTTATTCGAAAGAATATGTCAATCAATAGAGGATTTCACAACTTTGTGTACAGCTCTTGGTGGTGACTTAGTAGATTTTCAGAAGCTATGGATATCACAAAAGAATCCTCAGAACACCTTAAAGAGTCTAAATCAAGAAAAATGGGAATTACTTTTCCGTCATAGAAATTTAGAAGAGATTAATATGTCTGGAAAAGAAAAAGATATTATAAAATGTATGAGAATAAAAAATGTTCAGTCAAGTATGGAATTCGTGGAGCTTCTTCAAAAATTCTTAGATTTACATTGGGTCACGTATACAAAGATTAAACATGGTAACACAGTAGTTTATGGATATGATTTTCAGAATATAATGGGTGAACAAACATTGTTTATTCCTGCTGTTTATAATTCTAAGAGCATATCCAGTGTTCAGGGGTTGTTTGTTAATCAAACAATTTATACTAAGTGGAGAATAATGTTTAATAATATAATTCTACTTACAAGTAATCTTGTAGAAATTGCAATCGAATATATAAATAGGGGATTAGTGCCATTTGTTCTACCTTTCGTTTTAAGTGAATCATCATCAATAAAAAATAATGAGGTTGTTGATATAATTAAGAGGTATGAGTCCAATATAACTATGTATAAATTTAATACTGAGTTACATGCCTCAATAAGCAATGTTACAATCAGTAAATTTGAAAAATTCTATGCACTTCCTAATTGGAAGGTTTTTGAGTAATAGTTCTAAGGAATGATACGAATGCCACTTTACTTAAACAATTCGCAAACAATTTGGAAAGGTATGAGAGCTCTTGCCTATTGAACAGTGGAAATGGGAGTATATTGAGTGCAACATGGTTGAATTTAATAGAGGTCTAAATCTAAAAAGCGAAGCAAGCAAACGATTCGCAAAATATAGTCATTGGTACTACCATCCAAGACTTGATATTTTTGCACCAAGTAAATTCATTGGATACTATAATACCACTCATGAGAATTATAGTGGGAGTGGCTATGGAGGTCAGACTCAACAAATTTTAAGAACTTACTTTGACCCTGTGCCGCTTGAAAATTATGAGAATTACCTAGAAAAGTTGATTGTGTTAGCAGATTCGTATGGATATAAAGTATCAGAAAAGACATTGCAAGGTTCCGGGTGGATATATGAGCCCAAAGAAACCGTTCTAGAACAGTTTATTAAAGCTGATACAGCTTATTCTATTATAGAAGATGAAATTATTCTTTATGAAGAAGGCGGTAAGAAGCACTCAGTTGTTAATAAGTATGAGAGGAATGACAAGGTTAGAAAAGCTGCAATTCTATATCACGGAACGACTTGTATGGGGTGCGGGTTTAATTTCGAAGAACATTACGGTAGTCATGGAAAAGGATTTATTGAGATTCATCATCTCAATTCGCTTTCAAGTCATGGAGTGGAGCACTATGTTGATCCGAAAGAGGATATAGCAGTATTGTGTTCTAATTGTCATAAAATGGTGCACCGACATGTGAGTGAACCGCTTACGATAAACCAGTTAATTGAACTGATCGAAATCAACAAGAAGTTAAGACGTTGAAGGTTGTCAAAAGGTAGGCTAATCCTTATAAATTAAATTCATAGATTTATTGATAGATTTTGCTCTGAAAAAATCATAATCAAGAGTAAAAAGAAATTTGGGTATGTTTCTTTTTATAATTATCTAGCCCTCATGATTATTTAATTTTTTAATAATTTTCTTAAAAGAAATTATAGATGCTTCTCTAAGCTGATCAAGAGTTTTATCATCAGCTACAGGATCTAATATCCCAACAACATCAATTAAACTTTTCTTTATATTGTATCCTTTTTATCCTTCATGAGTCATCGACCTACCGTTCTGCCTTTTATTTATACATCAGATAGCAATGAATTGTGATGTGTTAGTAACTCATCCGAGCTGAAAGAGTAAAATTTTATGTATTATGAGTAAATATGATTGGATTATGTCCACATGAATGCAAAGGCTAGGTTGATATCTGATAGGTACTCCTTCTAAGTAAAATAGTACCGCTAGATACAATTTTCAAAATGCACAGCAAGTTTATTCTGACAATGGTTACCGCGGTGCATCCATAAAGGATAAACATGTAATTTGCTATAGTAAACCACTCCTAATTTGATATGATAAACGTACAAAGTTCCATACAAAAAGTGAAGATGAAGCGGTTATCGTATACGCAGAACCGGATCAATTCCACGTCGTACAAGAAGCATTCAAAGCTGCGGGTGTTACCGAGTTCACGGTAGCCGAGCTGACGATGCTGGCGCAAAACCATATTGAACTGCCTGCGGATGCGCAAGTTCAGTTCGAGAAGCTGATTGACGCGCTCGAAGACCTGAAAGATGTGCAGCAAGTGTATCACAACGTGGAGTTTGTGTAAGCGAGCTAATGACTGCGACTAACTCCTTTTGATATTTTGATTGGGTTACCCATCTTTTCGAGCAATATACTTAACTTATTTACTTATGCTCTACAATGTATGAATTGAAAAAGAGTGTCTATCCAATCCAGTCCGATTGGGAGACACTCTTTTTTGCTATATTTAAGACTTGCTTGCTACAGTGTGAGCTGACTTATCCGATGAATCGGATGTTTCTTTCTGCAGTCCGCCAAACTTGAATAGTATAATGCCACCTACAATAACAAGTACACCAATGAGTTGATTCCATGAGAACGGAATTTTCTCCAGGCCGAGCCAGCCCATAGCATCAAAAAGTAAAGCGAAGCTTAACTGAGAGGTTAACACGATGGAAATCGCATAGGTTGGACCGAGCAACTTCATGCCTTGAACGAGACAGAAGACTACACCCACGCCAATCGCACCGCTCAGCCAGTACCAGGATTGCATGTGCTCCAAGCTAAATGTATTTTTACCTTCAACCAGTATAGAAATCAGAAAAGAAGCGATAAATCCGGTAAACAGCACCAGTGTTGTCGTAGACCATGAACCGGTGCGTTCATTGACTTTACTATTAAATATCGTTTGCAGACTGACCAGTGAACCGGCCAGGAGAGCAAGCAAAATACCTGTGATGATCATGCGTATCCTAACTCCTTATTCATAAATGTTGTGCCCGGCGATGTTCCGCAGGCCTGCCCGATTTTTAATCCGGATTAATCCCTGATGCCGTTCAATATAACCGTCCGCACATAACTTCTGGATGACCCGATTCAAATGGCGATAACTGGTGCCGATCAGATTGGCGATATCCGTCAGGTTGAAGGCGTCAAGTTCCTCGTGCAATACAGTGTTGCCTTCATCCGTTGAGATGGAAAGCAAATAACTGGCTAAACGAATCTCCACCGGATACATCAGATTAAAATTAGAAAAGTTTGAATCGATGTAAAACTTGTGTGAGATAATTTTTAGCAAAAATTGCAGTAAAGGTGCGTAATCACTGGCAAGCTCCGTGAGCCACCGATAATGAATGCGTAGCATCACAACAGGAGACACCGCCTGAACAGTGTTCACGATGTTACTTTCACGCACATACTCGATGTCTCCCACCACTTCAAGCGGTGTTTTGAAACAGAGCACGAGAGTTTTGTCTTGTGGGGAAGTGGTGAAAATTTTAATTTTGCCCTCTACCAGGACATATAAGTATTCGGAAGCCTCGCCTTCTCGGCAGATCAGCTCACATTTTTCGAATTGACATATAGTCATATGTGGACGCAGGTGCTCGTGAAAAACCGCCTCCAATTGATACTGTTTCAAATAGTCCATGATTTGCTGCGGATGATGAATCTCTTCCATGCGGTTCTCACCTCTGCGTTAATTCTGTTGTTTTTGGTTTGGAAAAACTAAAAGTTTGTGTGTCTGACACAGTTTACATGCGGTATGTAGCTACAATGAAAACTACAGCTTCATAATGATGACACCGGCGATCATCAGAGCAATGCCCAAAAATTGTGGCAGTTTCATTTTTTGTTTGATCACGCCAAACCAACCGTTACTGTCGATTAAAAAGGTCAGAAACAGTTGTGCAATCAGCAGAGCCGAGATCGTAAAGGTCACGCCAATCTGCTGAATCGCGGAGACTTCGCTGAAAATAATAACGGCACCAAATGCGCCTCCGGCAAGATACATCGGTTTGACTTGTTTCATTCCCTGAAGATTGGCGTCACGCGTAAACAGCAGAATGATCGCCGCGAGTATAAATCCCGTCAATTGGGTAATCGTGGCGGCTTGCCACGTGCCCATATCTGTACTAATTCGGGTGTTAGCAACCCCTTGCAGCGTAATGCAGGCTCCGCCCAACAGGGCAAAAATAATTCCTCTCATCTTTCTTCGTACGCTCCTTCAATACATGTCTTTGACTTCTATTAAATGATAAATGAGTTACACTCGCCAAGGACAAATGTCCTGAGTCTGAAATTTACAGCATTTAGCGTACACTAAAGCCCCGGTAAAATCCAGGAAAGGGTGAGAAGTATGAGGATACAACAGCTGAAATAAAAAAATTGGTTAGTTGAAACGGTGTTGTCACACAGGTGTCGATAGATGAAAGATGCGAATAGGGGAGATTGAAGCAAGCAAGGGAAGAAAGATGTGCAAATGAGATCGGTAGAATGATACGCGGAAGAGGTGTTAGAGAGCAGGAAGGCAGACATTCAAATGGGGAAATATAGGTAGAAGGCATAGCAATTCATATATATGGTGGACAAGATGGAGTAGCTTGGACACATGGACTGAAATGGTAACGATCACGAGAAGCCTTATTTAAGGCATTATCGTCTCCTGAATTTTTTAACGATCACCAGGGAGGATATTCCACCGGAAACAGGTTCAAAACGCTGGTTTTGCGGCAAAATCGAAGAAAAACGTTCTCTGATGATCGTTAGCGGTGAACACCTATAACACCTTAAACACAGGCTCTTCCTTCACAAAAGTAACTTTGACCCCTGGGATAGACTTGTCCAGGTTTTCTGCTAAAATTCTCATTCCGGGTGCCTCACTTTCGGCATGTCCAACCATAATGAGTGCCTTGGATCTACCTTGCTGCACAGCATCACGAATATACTCTGGCGTTTCCCATTCAAACCCTTCGCCTGCGATAATTATATCGACTTGTTCGTTCTGAAGCAGGGGGATTGTGACGTGTCCGTTTCCGCGAAAGCCGACCAGAACCGCAGCGCGTCTGCAGACGATTTCAGGATTACCCGCAATGCGAACATAGTCGATCCCTAGACAACTCTTCAATTGCTGAGCAATTGCAAGCACTGTGATTCCTTCTGTAAATGTTACGAGATCCGATTCAGTTGTACGCTGGCTCAGGTAAGTGGTCCACCCGAGTTCCTGGATGAGCCCATCGGTAATGCCGTCCGGCTCGAAACGGTGAATAATATCATGACAGCGAAAGATAGCAATGCCTGCTTGATCAATCAAGTTTCTTTTATACGTATAAACGGAGTCGTTCTCCAGCCAATCGGTAGCACTGTGATGATTATAAAACGGGGATTCATGGGCGATAATCAGATTGGCTCCTAGCTGAATAGCTTGTTCAATGACATGTTGTGTGGGCATAAAAGCAACGACAATTCCGGATACAACTTGATCCGGTGAACCCGTGATCAGTTGATCCACAGTATTGTCCGGCAAAGTGATTTCCTTTGTGAGGTGAAGCATGATCTCTTGTACAGTAAGTTCCTTTGGTTCTGTCATATCTTTCATTTCCATCAGGTTCATTCCCCCAAAATAAGGATATAGTGTTAGTGTATCATCTTTAATACTAAAAACCAGCTATACACACGATACTTCCTTACATACCCCTAAGTTACCCTAACAACGAAGGTGTACACAACCTGATAAGCCCATTGAATTCATGTAGTTTTCTAGTACGAGAAAAAGTATACTTACATAGAGTATTTTTTGAATCAATTAAAAATTTTATATAATTAATATAGATTTGGACACTACTCTGATACGGGATTATGTCACTATACGAAAGGGGACAACTACATGACTGCCTTAAATATTATGGAACGTTTGAAGACGGAGACAGCACATTATCATAGACAAGTAGAGCAGAACCCCTATGCGAAAGCGATTATGGATTCGACCATAACGATTGAACAATATAGAGCGTATTTGGAGAAATTCTACGGTTTCCTGAAGCCGCTGGAGGATCAAGCGGTAACGCTGCCTTTTTGGGCAGAAACAGGATTGGATATCGGTGTAAGAGGCAAGGCTGGTTTATTAGAACAGGATTTAATGACTCTTGGCGCAAGTGAGGAGCAAATCAGGCAAATTCCACGGTGCAATAACAAGGAGTTACCGGATATCTCCACACCTGCAGGTCTTTTTGGATATACGTACGTTATCGAAGGTTCGACCAATGGCGGTCAGATTATGACCAAACGTTTGTCGCAATTTTTACCTATAGAAGCGGATCACGGACTGCAATATTTCAACGCATACGGCACGGAGACACGCACCAGATGGAGCGAGTTTATGCAATTATTACAACAATCCATTCATACACCTGAAGATCAAGACATTACCGTGTTCACGGCTTCGGAGACGTTCCGATTGCTGGATCAGTGGATTAATACGTAAAACGATTAGCGAATAAGCAATGCCGATCAACTAAGATAGTTGACGCACAACACCTGATTAGCTACCCGACGTAAAGTTCTTTTTTGAAGAAACAATGGACCTATGTCAAGAAAGTAGACACTTACGCGACGGATTTGTCCGTAAATTTC
>NZ_JBQZGE010000017.1:0-123640 GCF_052691815.1 Paenibacillus sp. TSA_86.1
ACCCATACTCATGTCCGTACTATTGTGGATAGGATTGTTCATACATCTGTACAACAGACTAACCCCAGCCTAATTCATCAAGGACAAGGCTAGGGTTAGATTTAATTTATTAGTTCAACATACAGGGCAATCCATAATACATTTATTTTGCTTGTTTAAATCTCGATGATGTTTGATCTGCTTGTAACAGGCTGCCCCGCTCGGCCATGGAGCGTTTTCGATAATAGAGTGCTATCGTAATCAGCACAAGCATTTCGGATAAGGGCACAGCCAGCCATACACCCGTTACATCAAAGAATGAAGGCAGGACTGCAATCAGAGCAAGCATAATAATCATCTCGCGTGCGGCTGTGATCCAGATGGCCATTTTGGCATTACCTATGGACTGGAAGTACGTACTCATGACAAAGTTTATTCCCATAAATACATAGGCGATAGTGAAGATCCGCAGTCCGTATACGGCACGATCCGTTACACTACTGCTGAAGTTACCAAAGATTTGTACAAAATATGGGGCTCCGACTTGAACGACGAGAAGCAGAACCACCCCGCAAGTTAAGGCTGTTTTTACGGCAATGCGAATGGTCTCTTGAACTCGTTTTGATCGCTGTGCGCCATGATAATAACTGATCAGAGGCTGTGCAGCAGAAGCTAGACCAAGGAATGCCATTAAGACAACCCCGTGGATATAATTTAAAACCGTAAACGAGGCAACACCATCCGTACCTCCAATCCGTTCCATAGAGATGTTGTGTGAAACCGAAAAGACGGACATACCGAGTTCAGCCAGGAAACTGGGAAAGCCAATGAGGGCAATCATGCCTAGCAATTTGGTACTCCATGTGAACCTTGTGAATGTAAGATTATTTGATTTTTTGAAAAAGTGACTGAACAGAACGAGCAATGCCAGAGCCGCTGATACAATGGTGCCCAGTGCAACCCCGCGTACTCCCCACTCCAGTACATATAACGTAATATAGTTGATTACAATGTTGGCCACAGCAAAGGTAATCTGGGCATACATTGAGGTGTTTGGACCTCCATCGTTGCGAACAAACACGGATAATGCATTTTCGATCGTAAAAACAAACCCGAAAAGTAACATGATATTCATATAGTCGGCCGCGAAGGGAAACGTGTCAGCATTTGCACCCAGTGCATATACGAGTTTATCTTTGAATGTAAAGGCCGTGTAACCAATAACCACCGTAGCCAGCGCAATGAGAATAATGGATTTGGTGAACACTTCTTTGGCCTTCTGATGATCTTTTCTGCCCATATGATTAGAGTATAACGTAGCTCCGCCCATGCCGATCCACAAAGACATCGCGACAAACAAGGTGTATACAGGAGAAGCGATGCCGATTCCAGCCATGGCGGTTGACCCAAGTTTGTGCCCGACCATGATGCCGTCGATAATAAAGTTCAATGCAATGACCAGCATCCCCAGGACTGAAGGCACCAGATAGCTGATAAAAGCTTTGCCTACCGTTTGCCTCTCAAGTGGATGCGTCCAATTCGTACTCATAATGACCTCCGTTTGTAAAATTATAATGCTTACTGAAATATATTATACTGAACGTTCGTTCTGTATAATAACATGAGTACAATTCAATTGGCAACTTTTCTGAAATTCACACTGTTTATTTGATATTAATTTGATAGAGTATGAGAGAGGATTTAAGCAGGGAGGTAAGGCAAATGAGACAAAACAAGTATGATGAGGATACATTCTTTCAGAATTATAGCAAGATGGATCGCTCCGTTGGAGGGTTGGATGCAGCTGGAGAATGGCATGAACTACAAACCTTATTACCTGATCTGAAGGATAAGCGTGTACTTGACTTGGGATGCGGCTTTGGTTGGCATTGCCGGTATGCACGCGAACAACAAGCGAGTTCGGTCATCGGTGTAGACTTATCTGAGAATATGCTACAACGTGCGCGTGAGCTGACGAATGACTCACAGATTAAGTACGAGCAGATGGCTATCGAAGATATCCATTTTGAACAAAACCAGTTTGATGTAGTTGTCAGTTCTCTTGCTTTGCATTACATCGAGCATTTGCATGCCGTGTATGTTAAGATCAATCATTGTCTAGCCGCGGGTGGGGCATTCATCTTATCTGTTGAACACCCGATATTTACCGCTCGTGCAGATTATGGTACGCAAGGGGAGAAGTTGCATTGGCCTGTGGATCGTTACCATGAACAGGGAGAGCGGATCGCTAATTTCTTGAATCATGATGTAGTGAAGTATCATCGGACAATGGCTACACATCTGAATGAATTGATTCGTGCAGGATTTGTTATTGAGCATGTAGCAGAATCCAAACCATCTTTGGAGATGATGGAGCAAGTTCCAGATATGTCCGACGAGAATCGAAGACCGATGTTTCTGATGATAGCTGCAACGAAAGCATAATTATGGGTCTCTCTGAATGAAAATAAGCCATGAAGATCGGCGTGTTCAGTGTGTTGAACATGCTGTTTCTTTATTTTGTTAAAATATAAGAAATAATGTACACATTAGGGAACCAACTGGCATCTGGTTTAGTCCTATTAAGTGAGGTGAACATCAGTTGGACTATTTGTTTCTGGCAGAGGCCCAGACTATCGACAATGACACACTTGCCAGCCTGATGGACGATTACGGCAATGATGTGTGGAATTATGCTTATTTTTTGACTAAAAATGCGGAGCAGGCGGATGATTTGTCACAGGAAGTGTTTGTCCGGGTATACTCGGGAATTGCAACCTATCGAGGAGAGTGCACACTTAAGACATGGCTTTTGACGATCACGAGAAACACAACATTTACATACCGAAAGTCGAGGTTTTTTCGAAGCAGCCTATGGGGAGAAGCGTTACCGTTGGATTCAGAGCAGAATCGATCAGAACCAAGACAGATAATGAGAAAAGAATCAGCCCATCCATCTGCCGAGATGGAAGTCATGCGTAAAGCACATGTACATGAAATCTGGGATATTGTTCTGGCGCTGCCGGAGAAGTTTCGGGAAATTCTTTTACTGCATCTGAGGTATGAGCTTACAACGGTGGAGATCGCAGAGATGCTGCGAATTAGCCAAGGAACCGTAAAATCACGGTTATCCCGAGCTAAGGATAAGGTGCGGAAGCAGTGGGAGGAGAGTAGTGAATGAAACGTGAGGATGATCAGTGGGAAAAGGAAATCCGTAAAGGGCCGTTTACGGCGTCTCCTTTTACTGAAGACCACAAGCGTAGGGTGCTGCAGCAGGTGGAGTGGATGAGAACGGCAAGTAGTAAGGAAGGGGAAGCCCAAGTCTCACCAAGACATCAACGTCTTAGAAAAAATCGTAGAGGTTTCCTTGTTGCAGGGATGAGTGCATTGGTTATCGCAGGAGGAATGTTCCTGTGGAGCTGGGATGACGGGCAATTTGCCAAATCGTTGATGGAACAGATTAATCCAGCTTCAGCATTATTGTTCACCGATCACCTGAATGTGGATATCCTGACGGATCAGATGAAAAAGAATGTTGCGATAACGATGAGAGATGATCTGGGCAAACAGCTACGTATTACCAAAGTACAGGATCTGCCTGTGTCTGGCAGAATATACGTCGAAGCAGGTCAGGAGACAGGAGCAGATTACGCCCAAATCTGGCTGGACGCCAAGACGGGTAATCTACGTGAAGTGCAGATGAAGACCGAGATGCAGCCAAGTAGGCTGGAACATCGATATACACGACAGATTCCTTCACTTCTGGAGGGCATGGGCATGATACCGACACTTCAACCTGTGAAAGTCAGAAGATCCGTGGGGATGCAACAAGGGAAAACGGAGCCAACGAGCTATACTGTAGCAGATTTACGCGAGGGTGATAGTTACGGAGAGATTATCTGGCGGCAGGATCAAGCGATATCCATTACAGGTGAGTTAAGACCAGATCAGATATCCCAAGATGAGGTGGCAAAGGCGAAAAGGGCGATTGAGGTGTTCTCAGGTAAAGCTAACTTTAACCTAGAAGGTACTAATCGAATTAAAGATGATGAAATTGGTGAAGTTTCAACTTTTTTCTCTTTTAATGATAATTATTTTGTGAAAATGACAGAAGCAAAAAACGGATCGAGATATTTGGTAGGAGATTCAAATAATTATGGGGAACCTCAAATAAGCAGCACAGAAGAGATGGAGGCTTACCAAGATCAATTATTAAATATAGATGAGAATCTTCTCCGAGAGAAGGTTGGACCCTTTGTGAAGAATTTCTTCAATGTTGACTTAGAAGACTACAAGTTGCACAGGAATGCTGGACAGCTGGGATCAGTTACATTTAAACGTGATTCGGATCGAGATGTTTTCGAGGTCCAATATAAAGAAGATGGGCGAGTAACTATGATTACCAGGGAGATTAGTAGTGGTATGTATGGTGGAAATTAGACTTACTTTAAGGAACCAAGGTACAATAAGGTGCGTACTTTTCAATTTGGAATATAACATCTAAACTGATACCTAGGCTATTAACAGCACACGAATTCCATTGATATGCGGATTCACATCATATATATAACAAAGGACGTGGAGAGATTGGACTTTACTGTAAAGACGAAGAAAAAAGAAGAGATTTTGCAGGCATTTCAGTTCCGTCATGCCACGAAGCTATTTGATGCATCACGTAAAATTACGGAAGAGGACTTTGCGTTCATACTCGAAACAGGCCGTTTGTCCCCAAGTTCTATCGGGTTTGAGCCATGGAAGTTTCTGATTGTGCAAAATCCGGAATTCCGCCAGCGTCTTTCCGAAGTTTCGTCCGGTGCAAAGCGGCAGCTGGCTACAGCCAGTCATTTTATCGTGATATTGGCTCGGACAGATGCAAGCTACAACTCTCCTTATGCAGAGTACATGCTGAAAGAGGTTCAGAATATGCCTGACGATGTTTTTGAGCTGACAAGTGCAGCTTACGGTAATTTTCAGAACAATCAAGGCTTCCTTCAAAATGAGAAAACGTTACTTGACTGGGCATCGAAACAGACGTATATTGCCCTTGGCAATATGATGACTGCAGCGGCTCAGATTGGTATTGATTCGTGTCCGATTGAGGGGTTCAACTATGCAGAGGTGCATCGTATTTTGGAGGAAGCCGGACTGCTTGAGGACGGTGCATGGGATGTGTCGGTGATGGCAGCCTTTGGTTACCGTGCAGAGGAGCCTCATCGGGAGAAATCACGCCAGTCTATCGAACGAATTACACACTGGATAAACTAAATACTCAGCCTGTAGGTCATCTGCTCTTCGGTGGTATTGGATATCTGGATGCTGCTGCATATGAAGCGATGCTGGATGAAGTGAAACAGACGGTAACAACACGCTTCTAACATGTGATGGATCAGATGTGAACTGCCAAGCCGACTCATGATGAGTCGGTTTGTTAGTTTATGGGGTTTGGCAAAAGGATAGAAAGGGGGTATAATCGACCCATGGAACCTATACTCATTTTCAAAGCATTATCCAATGAGACACGCAGACAGATCCTGCTGTGGCTGAAAAACCCGGAGCAACACTTCTCACCACTTGAGCTATCCCATCATCCCGATGGCGGCAAGAATGGTATCTGTGTGGGCACGATTCAACTGAAGGCTGGACTGGCACAGTCTGTCATTTCCAGTTATTTGTTGACGATGCTCAAGGCAGGGTTGCTGTTATCGGAGCGCAGAGGACAATGGACGTACTATCGCCGCAATGAAGAGACGATACAGGCTTTTGCCGAGTACGTACAGCATGAGTTGTAAGCCGGATGCCGGAACGGAAGCCAGGATGCAAAATGCAGCAAGCAGGAGATTCCGTCCGGACGTGAACGGCTATATGTTGCAAGGACATCTGTTGTGTACACGTTGACTTGAGTTGTTTTTCGGAACATGGACACATGTATGGAAAGAATTTGTCTACGGAACACATGATTTATTGGTCAGTTGCTAAGTCCACTTTCGTTTATTTATATCTATATATCTGGATATACAAAAATATAATCATTGAGGAGCATGAATGTAATGAATAATGAAAATCAACATAAAGAACATATCCAAGACGTCAAACTTTCGGTGCTTGACCTTGCACCCGTCGTGGTGGGATCAACCCCTGCGAATGCCCTTCGCAACAGTCTGGAGCTGGCACAACATGCCGAGCGCTGGGGATATCATCGCTACTGGGTAGCTGAGCATCATAACATGCCAGGCATCGCCTCATCTGCAACTTCGGTTGTGATTGGTCACCTTGCGGGCGGAACCAAGACCATTCGTGTAGGCTCAGGTGGCATTATGCTGCCGAACCATGCACCGCTTGTGATTGCAGAGCAGTTCGGTACGCTTGAATCCTTATATCCAGGGCGCATTGATCTGGGGTTAGGCCGGGCTCCAGGTAGTGACCGTCGTACATCCGTTGCACTGCGCAAGGATATGAACAGTGGAGAAGATTTCCCAGAGCTGCTGTCCGAGCTGCGGGCATACTTTGATGCATCGGCAACGTCTTATCATGCACCGGTGCGGGCTGTACCCGGCGAAGGGCTGAACATTCCGATTTATCTGCTGGGCTCCAGTGATTTCAGTGCACGTCTGGCAGGCCAGCTGGGATTGCCGTTTGCTTTTGCCAGCCACTTCTCACCCGATTATACACGTATCGCTTTGGATACCTACCGCAACAGCTTCCAACCATCGGAGAGTCTGAAGGAGCCTTATGTGATCGTAGGGGTGAACGCCGTGGTAGCTGATACGGACGAAGAGGCCGCCTGGCTTGGAACAACGATGCAACAGCAGTTCCTGAACATTATCCGCGGGACAACAGGACTGGTACAGCCGCCGGCCGTGATGGATGGCAAGTGGACGGACCGCGAACAAGCCGCCGTAGCTCAGACGTTAAAAGCAGCGGTAAATGGTTCGCCGGAGAAGGTGCGCGGACAGCTCGAATCCTTTATTCGCCAGACCCAGGCGGATGAACTCATTATTACGTCGATGATCTATGATCATCAAGCACGCCTCCATTCGTATGAATTGATCGCGCAGCTGGCGGGAAACATATAAGTTCTTAATTGGCAGCAGAATGCGAATAGCATCGGATAGCAGAATGACGGTTCGTCTCCAGAAGGAGACGGGCCGTTTTTTTCATGGGAAAATTTTCAATCGGTTGTTGTGGGGCAGGTTGTTCGTTTTGGGGTAAAATGACTTTACTTGGCGAATTTGAAACGGTCAAACCGCTCATACGTATAAATCGGGAGTATTATACATATGTTGGCTTGTACAAGTCGATTGTACCCGTCAGGCAAGAAAAGCGATTAAAATGCAAGAAAGATACATAAGAGAGGACGACAAGCCTATGGAGCAACCTGAGCAACCCCGCGTTTGGCCTGAGCGATTCAAACGTTTTTTTCTAAACAACAAGTTTGTGCTGTTCCTGTTAATTCTGCTACTGGTTGGACTGAACATTATGGTGCTGACCAAGGTATCCTTCGTGTTCCACCCGCTGGCGGTGTTAATCAAAACGATTGTTCTGCCCATTATTCTGTCGGGTATACTTTATTACCTGCTCAATCCACTTGTGGATGTGATGGAACGATGGAAAATCAAGCGAGGCTGGGGGATTCTGATTCTCTATCTCGCGATTGGCGGCATTTTGACCATTGTAGTGCTGGCCGTTATTCCTGTGCTGCGTAATCAGATTATGGGGCTGATCGCCAATTTCCCTACTTACAGTGAAAACGTAAGAGAACAATTCGAGGAATTGACAGGCAACAAGCTGTTCAGCCAGGTGCAGGAGACCATCAACATGAACTGGCAGGATTGGTGGGGCACGATTTCCACGAAAGCAACCGAGATCCTCAACTCGACCTGGACGAAGCTTGGCGGATTCCTTGGTGCATTTACGGAGACGGTGTTATCCATCGTAACCGTGCCGTTCATCTTGTTCTATCTGCTGAAAGACGGCAAGAAACTGCCGGACAAGATTTTGTCCTTTTTGCCAATCAAAAGCCGTACCGGTGCAATGCATGTATTGCATGATATCAACCACCAGATCAGTTCATTTATCCGTGGACAGATTATCGTCAGCTTCTGTATCGGTGTGCTGCTTTATATCGGATACATGGTCATCGGTTTGGATTATGCCCTGATTCTTGCAATCATTGCTTCCTTCACGAGTGTAGTTCCTTATCTGGGTCCAGCGATTGCCATTACTCCAGCTTTGATCGTAGCTCTGGTAACTTCGCCAGTGATGTTGCTGAAAATGATTGCCGTGTGGACGATTGTGCAGTTGATTGAAGGTAAGCTCATCTCGCCGCAGATTATGGGTAAAACACTCAAAATTCATCCGATCACCATCATCTTTGTCATTCTGACTTCTGGGAACTTGTTCGGGGTAGTCGGTATTCTGCTCGCGGTTCCGGGGTACGCTGTACTTAAAGTGGTGGTGTCCCATATTTTCAATATGTTCAAGGACAAATCGGGTCTGTACGATCCAAACAAAAACAATTTGTTGTAATTAATCAAGGTTAGCACGATTATAAATATTCAGTTAAAACGGTTCCCTTACACAACAGAACCCCCGTCCATCGGCTTGATGCCGAGAGACGGGGGTTCTGTTGATTTAAACCGGCTGGCAGCAGCCTAGCCGTGTTTGATATGCTGGAGCGTTTGCAGGAAAATCTGCTCAATGTGAGCATCATCCAAAGAATAATACACCGTCTTGCCTTCCTTGCGCCGCTTTACAATCCGCATGTTGCGGAGTGAGCGCAGCTGATGGGAGATGGCTGACTGACCCATGTCGAGCAACACCGTAAGATCGTGCACACATAATTCTTTCTGTAACAGCGCATCAATAATACGTAGACGTGTGGGATCACTAAATGCTTTGAACCAATCCGCCATCTCGGAAGAGGTGTCCCGATCTATAAGTGAGGTGCGAATGGTTTGTACATCGGCTTCCGTACCTGAGCAGGCTTCATCGCAATCATGTGGAGCTTTAACCGGTTGTTCCATTCCTATCACCGCCTATGTTTAACAACTGATAGCTCTATTATATCCAAAAAACGCTTAAAGCGAAATGATTACTAATAGGGCGTGTCTTGAAACCGACTGAAGTGCATCTTTTACCGCCTTTTCGCCCCCTTCTGCGTCACTTTCCCTTGACGTGCCCCGGCACGCCTGCGGTAAACTTCCTGGCTTGGAACGAAAATTCGGCAAAATCTGCTTCCTTCAGCGTTTTCAGACACGCCCTGCATATTCTGTATCCAAAATCAACACCTCGTGTTGACACTCCGGTATGGGCATGCATATAATAGGGTTAATTGAACATATGAATGATTGCTCATGTATTATAATAAATACGATTAACAGAAATGAAAGAACTACTTTTTTCGGACTGCAAAGGGGAGAATTCACATGGGAACCGGACAGGAACAGGTGAAAAGGGAACTGCTGCTCGATGGACTGGATTGTGCGAACTGTGCACTTAAGATTGAAAATGGTGTGAGTAAAATTAAGGGCATTCATGAATGCTCCGTCAATTTTGTCACCAAAACATTATCCATGTACACCACATCCGATATGGATGAGCAAGTGGTGGAGGAAGCAAAGCGTAAGGTGCTGCGGCTGGAGCCACATATTCGTATTTCGGAGAAACGCCAAGGCAACTTCAGCCAGAAGCAATCAGGAAGCGGTTCTAACGTTAATGGCGAGGCAGGGCAAGGGGCGGAACACGCTAATTCAGGAAACCACCAGCATCATGATCATCAGCATACAGATGGACACGTACATGCTCATAGCAGTCATGTTCACACAGACGTGACGAATGGAGCTGGCAGACATCAGCACCAACATCAGAGTCATGCACATTCACATGACCATGCTCACGATCACGGGCATGATCATGGACATGACCACAGCCACGCAGAGAGCGGTGACGCTCATGCAGGCCATTCGCATGAACATGGTGCAGGGCAGACGAAGATACTGCTTGCCCGCCTTGCGGCTGGCTCTGTGCTGCTTGCCACAGCGATCTGGTCACCGCTGGATGGGTGGGCACAGCTTGCCCTCTATGTGGTTGCTTACATCATCGCGGGCGGCGATATCGTGCTACAGGCATTCAAAAACGTCATCCGCGGCCAGGTATTTGATGAATACTTCCTGATGACAGTTGCAACACTTGGTGCATTTGCCATCGGAGAGTATCCGGAAGGTGTTGCGGTTATGCTGTTCTATCAGCTGGGAGAGCTGTTCCAGGGCATGGCGGTCAACCGCTCACGCAAGTCGATTCAGTCCCTGATGGATATTCGCCCGGACTATGCGAATATACTCACAGGTGCAGGGGAAGAGACCCGGCGTGTCTCCCCGGAAGAGGTTCGCATTGGTGACCGTATCGTGGTCAAGGCTGGTGAACGGGTACCTCTGGACGGTATTGTGAAGGCAGGCCGCTCCATGGTTGACACATCAGCTCTGACAGGGGAATCCGTTCCACGGGAGTTGGAGACCGGAAGTGATGTGCTTAGCGGTTTTGTGAACAAAAACGGCATGTTAACGATTGAGGTCACCAAAACCTTTGGTGAATCCACGGTATCCAAAATTCTCGACATGGTGCAGAATGCCAGCAGCCGCAAGGCGAAAACGGAACATTTTATCAGCAAATTTGCCCGGTATTATACACCTGTTGTTGTCATTCTCGCTGCGCTCATTGCTTTCGTTCCTCCGTTGTTACTTAACGGTGCAACGTTTGCGGACTGGATCTATCGCGCACTGGTGTTTCTCGTCATTTCATGCCCTTGTGCGCTGGTTGTATCGATTCCGCTTGGTTTCTTCGGTGGTATTGGTGCGGCTTCGCGAAACGGCATTCTGGTCAAAGGAAGTAATTATCTGGAGGCTCTGAATGATGTTAAAGTGGTGGTTTTTGATAAAACGGGTACACTAACCAAAGGTGTTTTCAAAGTCACATCTGTTCACCCCGATGGCGCACGTACAGAAGAAGAAGTAATAAAGCTGGCGGCGATTGCCGAAGCAAACTCCAATCATCCGATTGCTGAATCGATTCGCGCAGCTTGGGGAAAAGATATTCCCTCGCAAGGTGTGGATGGCTATGACGAGGTAGCTGGACACGGAATCAAAGTTAATGTGAACGGCCATGAAGTGCTCGCAGGCAACGCGAAGTTGATGGAGCAGGCAGGGATTATGTATACGAAGCCGCAAACGGTGGGAACGGTCGTGCATATTGCCGAAGCTGGCAAGTATGTCGGACATCTGATTATTGCGGACGAAGTGAAGGAAGATGCAGCGTCAGCGATACAGGCACTTCAAAAGCTGGGCATTCGCAAAACAGTGATGCTGACCGGTGATGCCAAAGCGGTGGGCGAAGCGGTTGCACGCCAGCTTGGCGTGGATGAGGTTCATGCCGAGCTGCTGCCGCAGGACAAAGTCGAACGACTGGAGCAACTGGAAGCGGCCAAATTGCCGAAGGAAAAGATGATTTTTGTCGGTGACGGCATTAACGATACTCCTGTTCTGGCACGTGCCGATGTCGGTGTAGCGATGGGCGGTCTTGGATCGGACGCGGCGATTGAAGCAGCGGATGTGGTCATCATGACGGATGAGCCATCTAGAATCGCCAGTGCCATCCGTATTGCCAAGCGAACACGCCGCATCGTCTGGCAGAACATCGGATTTGCATTGGGCGTCAAAGCCATCTTCCTGCTGCTCGGTGTATTCGGGATCGCCACCATGTGGGAAGCGGTTTTCTCCGATGTGGGAGTGACGGTCCTCGCGGTACTGAACGCGATGCGGGTTCTACGAATTAAGGACGTTTAAATTGCTGAAACGAACAGCACGGCTCTGCGTATATACGTAGAGCCGTTTTACTATTTTTATGGCTGATGAGTAGTGGGTCTGAAAGCTAAAGAGAAGAGAAGGAGCGAGCATTTTGGCAGGAGCATTGTTGGGCATTATATGTGGAGTGTGTTATTTCATTTTGGGATTGATGG
This sequence comes from Paenibacillus sp. TSA_86.1, assembly GCF_052691815.1. Taxonomy (NCBI): domain Bacteria; kingdom Bacillati; phylum Bacillota; class Bacilli; order Caryophanales; family Paenibacillaceae; genus Paenibacillus; species Paenibacillus sp. TSA_86.1. The sequence goes on from NZ_JBQZGE010000017.1 coordinate 11,990, forward strand.
TGTATAAGAAGCCGCCAAAACAAATTAACGGAATATATGGGTACCGGACGCCACGGGCGATGAGCGACCCAAGGTTATGGGAAGAAGCGCAGCGGTACAGTTCGGCATTGATGATGCAGTTTGGTTTTGTTATCACCGCCTTTGGCGTCATCGGGTTCTGGCTTACGGATGTACGCGCGTTGGTGCTGAGTCTGATCGCTGTTGTTTTCTATACCATCAGGCTGTTTACCCGGGTCGAAGGGCGTCTGAAGCAGCTGCAGCGGACACAGCAGGAGCAGGACAAGCAGGGGAAATAACATAATTCAAGGCAAGCAACGTCCGTAGTGACGTGTAGAATCACATGGAGATCCGCGTAAGCGGGTCTTTTTTGTCTTCATATTCAGCTTTTGTTTTGAGGTTGTAATGGTTCAAGGCTGTAAATGGTTCAAGCGATGAATCATTTCTATTAATTTTTCGTTCTAAAAGATAAATCCAAACTAAAATCTAACGTTGACGTTAATGTTAATTTTATATATAATTATGTACATAAAAATAAAGACATATAGAAGAGGTGAGGCAAATGAGTCTATACAAAATTGATGATGTCGCCAAAGCCTGCGGACTGACGAAACGTACCATTCGATATTATGAAGAGATTGGTGTGATGCCTTCACCTCAGCGGACAGACGGCGGAACGAGGCTGTATTCACAGGACGACATTGATTATTTGAAAAAAGTAGTTCGAGCAAAAGAGGTACTTGGTTTCTCATTACAGGAACTGCATGCCTATGTTGCCACGGCAGATGCGCTGAACGAGCAGCGTTTTGACTACCAGCAGACGACCGAGGTGAAGGAACGGATGGATAAGCTTATTCGAATGGAAGCCACATTGGAAGGTCAATTGCAGCTGCTGGAGCAGAAGCTTCAGAGTATTCACGCTGTGCAACAGGAGCTGGAGGAGCTGCGCGGGCGTGTTAAGACAGGCTTAGAGACATTGAGAAGTCGCGCCGAACAGAACAACGAGAATGAAGACGACTAATGGATTAACTACGACTGTGTTCTTTATTAGTACATACACTGGAAACTCCGGTGTGCTTGTGCTGTTTTTTCTGTCCTATTTATTGAAAATAGGAACGATTATTCTGAAAATTTTCAACGTTTTGAAAAAATAAAAAACCAACATAACATTCGACATCGGAGGAATGACCTATGAAAAGAGAACCATCGCTACCTGACGAATTGCCGTTATCCCGTGGAGGTCTGCTGTCCCAGCCACGAGCGGTCTGGGCTGTAGCCTTCGCGTGTATCATCTCGTTTATGGGACTCGGCCTGGTAGACCCGATCTTGCCGGCCATTGCGGATCAACTTCACGCGTCCAAAAGCCAAGTGTCCTTGCTGTTTACCAGCTATAACGCGGTAACGGGGATCGCCATGCTGATCACAGGTGTAGTGTCCAGCCGTATCGGTGTGAAATGGACGCTGCTCAGCGGTATCGTGCTGATTATTGTCTTTTCGTTCCTTGGCGGTACATCCGACACGGTCGGAGCGCTGGTCGGTTATCGCGGGGGCTGGGGACTTGGAAACGCCTTGTTCATCGCCACCGCGTTGTCAGCCATTGTTGGCTTGTCCACTTCGGGGACAGCCAAGGCTATTATTTTATACGAAGCAGCATTAGGTCTTGGGATTGCCGTTGGTCCGCTGCTTGGCGGGGAACTGGGTTCCATCTCTTGGCGCGGCCCGTTTTACGGGGTAGCCGCTCTGATGGCGATTGCTTTTATCAGCATTATGTTTATGCTACCCAAAATGGCAAAACCGAAAACGCGCAGCACGTTGTCCGATCCATTCAAAGCGCTCGGTTACCCTTCATTGAAAACGTTGGCGATTACCGCGTTTTTATATAACTTTGGATTCTTTACTTTGATGGCTTATTCACCTTATGTCATGAAACTGGACGAACACGGCCTCGGTTATGTCTTCTTCGGATGGGGATTGATGCTGGCGATTACGTCCGTCTTTGTGGCACCGAAGCTGCAGCGCCGGTTTGGCTCCGTGCCATCTATGAGTGTCATGCTCACGTTGTTTGCGCTGGACTTGCTGGTTATGGCTGTTGGTACGGTGATGGGATCATCGACTACGGTGATTGTTGCGGTTATCGTGGCAGGTATTTTCCTTGGAATAAACAATACGTTGATTACAACAGCTGTGATGGAAGCAGCGCCAGTGGAACGTTCTGTAGCATCTGCGGCATATAGTTTTGTGCGGTTTATGGGTGGCGCGCTAGCACCGTGGCTTGCAGGTAAACTGTCTGAATGGTTTTTGCCAGAAACGCCGTTTTATTTCGGTGCGCTGATGGTGTTGATTGGTGTGGTTGTATTGCTGATGCGCCGACGTCACCTGCGGGATATTGATGCTTCGATCACAGCTCATTAATGATGATCAATCACAGCTCATTATTGATCATCAATGCTCACTAATGGTTAGTGGATATATTGCGATTTAGCGCTCGTGAATAAACATTGTGGGATAGACTCTATTCATTTTTGCCGCTCGCATCTATGAACTGTTATTACGGATATTTGACGTATGCAGGCCTTAACAAACAAATAAACAGAAGAGAACGGACAACAGTATGGATAAACAGAACAGATAAACAAACAAACAGGTAAATAAACAATATTTGGTGCTGATCAACAGACTGGAGGAATGGATATGCTAAAACGAATATTGGTCGCTGTAGATGAATCAGATCATACGAAAAAGGCCTTGGAACAGGCTCTGATGCTGGCTGAACAGATGAAACATCCTGTAAGTCTGACCATCGTGCACGTGAATCCATCCATCTCGATTAACGAGCTCGCGCTTGGAGTTGATTTGGAGGAACGCATTGCTGAAGAAGGGAAGCACATGATCGAGCCGATAATCGAGCAATTGGCTAGTCGCGGGGTGTCCTATGAGACGATGCTGGTCGCAGGTGATCCAGTAACAGAAATCTGTCGCATTGCACGCGAACAGCAAGTTGACTTGATTACGATAGGTACCGGCGGGAAAAAATTGCTGGCTGAGATTGTAGTCGGCAGTGTTAGTCACGGAGTGCTGAAGCATGCCGAATGTCCGGTTTTGACGGTAAAATAAAGCTGCCAGAATTCTAACGATCTCAGGAGAGCTTATTTTGCGGAAAAATGCCATTTTAAAATTCTAACGATCCGTAGAGACGCTATTTTGTTCTTTCGGTGTGAAAAATGGTTAATTATCGTGTTTTGGAGTGAAATAAGGTTTGTGGTGATCGTTAGAATTCTATTCGCCTCCAATCAGGCTAAATAAGGTTCCTGGTGATCGTTAGAGCTCAGGAGTGTCACCTCATGCCAGTCCTGTGGTTCACCAACTACCTTCATATTGAGAGTTATATCTCATGGAGCAAGATGTGCGATATACGTGAACGTTACAGGTTACACCCGAGTAACTTCTATCATTCTGTCAACTGGGTGGATGAACGCCAAATAGTGTATAACTAGAGTAGGGTTATCTAAGATAGTTACTTACTTGCAAGTGGTGATTAGCAAAGGATACGTTTGATGACAAATCGTGAGAATGTGAGGAATCCAAAGAGTGAAGGAACGGAGGATGTAAGTTTATGAAAAAACAACATTTGTTTATCGGCGGCAAATACACCGAATCGGTAAAATATACAACACTTCAGGCACCTTATTCGGGGGAATCGTTGGCAGAAGTAGCCTCCGCTTCGGCAGAGGAAACCGAGGTTGCCATTGCTGCAGCTGTGAAGGCAAGTAAATCGATGCGCCAGATGCCAGCACATCAGCGTGCAGATTTACTGTACAAGCTGTCTGCCATGCTGGAGGAACGCAAAGAAGAGGCTGCGCGCATCGTCGCATTGGAGGCGGCCAAGCCGATCACTGCAGCAAGAGCTGAGATTGATCGTACGATCGAGACCTATCGGTTTGCTGCCGAAGAAGCGAAACGGCTTACCGGAGAAACGGTTCCGATGGATGCCGCCAAAGGCGGTGAAGGTCGAATAGGCTATACGATGAGGCAGCCACTTGGAGTCATTGGCGCGATTACGCCGTTTAATTTTCCCATGAATCTGGTTGCACATAAGGTTGGACCCGCCCTGGCTGCCGGGAATACGATCGTGCTTAAACCTGCAGAGCAGACACCGTTGTCAGCCTATTACATCGCAAACCTGCTCCAAGAGGCGGGACTGCCAGATGGAGCGCTGAACGTTGTTAGCGGTGAAGGCAAAACGATTGGTGATGTGCTTGTAGGGCATCCTGATGTGGCATATATCACATTCACAGGTAGCCCGGCCGTAGGAACAAACATCCGCAGCAATGCTGGATTGAAACGAGTTACGCTGGAGCTGGGTTCCAATGCAGCTGTTATTGTAGATCAAGATGCCGATCTGGACAAGGTTATTCCGCGTTGTGTCACAGGGGCGTTCACCTATCAGGGACAGGTCTGTATTTCATTGCAGCGTATTTATGTGCATCGGGCGATTGCCGAGCAGTTTATCAAGCGCTTTGCCGAAGCAGCTGAACAGGTTGTGATCGGTGATCCGCTGAACGAGGATACGGTGGTGTCTGCACTCATTACTGCTAAGGATGTACAACGTACGTTGGAATGGATCGATGAGGCGAAACAGGCGGGAGCAACGGTTGCAGCAGGTGGTAAGGCCGAAGGGGGCGTGCTGCGTCCAACGGTGCTTGTGAACGTGCCACGTGATGCCAAGGTATCCTGTCAGGAAGTGTTTGCACCGATTGTTGTGATTAACTCGGTGGGTTCCGTAGACGAGGGTATCCAGCATGTCAACGACTCCATGTATGGACTTCAGGCCGGAGTGTTCACGAGTGACATACAAACGGCACTTCGGGCCGTGGATGAGATTGAAGCGGGCGGTGTGATGATCAATGATATCCCAACATTCCGGGTGGATCATATGCCGTATGGCGGTGTGAAGCAAAGTGGCATCGGGCGTGAAGGTGTGAAGTATGCAACGGAAGAAATGACCGAACTAAAGTTCGTCATGTTTAACAAAAATTAATCGAATTTATCGTTAGGAATATAACCGATAGCTATCAAGTCATTGGAAATCCTGTACCTGTGTCATGGGTGCAGGATTTTTTTGAGGTATAAACAATTATCAAAAAAACAACCACAAAATAAACAAAAACATTACCTAAAAAAATAATTAAAAAAAATATCAAAAACGATTACAACAAGCGGAGAGCTGTCTAAAAAAATACATTATTTTTCTTCAATGACTACAGGTTCACATTGAGTGAGGAGGGTATTAATTAGGTAACATACTGCAAAGCATGTGTCTAATCCCGTTGATCTTCATAGAGTCTGGGTACACGCATATTTTAACAGCGGGGTCCGTTTCTTAAGTAAGGACGATACGTTTGCTAAGCGCGATTCCAAGACGAATGAAGGCATTTCAAACATCCAGTAAGAAAAGGTTTTTCAAGTACCAGGCAGGATTAAAGTTTTACATTTCGGTTTTTAAGATATAGCAAAACAACATGCAGGCAGCGGGTGAACTCACAGAGCACGCGGGTCAGGCAGGAGGTGATATCATATGGCGTATTCCATGACAGATGTATCCGGAATGTCAGGTGTGAGCTTGAACGAGTTAAGTCATTATGCGGAGCTGGGGCTGCTGTCTCCTGCTTTTCGTGGACTGGATGAAGATATCTATTATGAAAAAAAGGAGCTGCTTAAACTTCAGCAAATTCTGTTCTGCAAGGAAGCAGGTGTGCCGGAGGAAGAGATCGGCTCTATACTCAAGGAGGATCCTCTGGAAATGGTACGTGTGATGCAGCAACACCGTATCCGGATTCTGGAGGAGGCTCTTCGCCTGCACGGTCTGATCCAGACGTTAGATCGAACCGTCTCCTATCTCCAAGGGGAACGGGCGATGGATGAGCATGAACTATACTATGGTTTTGGACACAACTTAGGTCATGCCCGGCTTCCAGAAGCAGGTTATACACAGCACTCGCTTGATGATCGTGTGAAACGTGACCTGAAGGCTGAGAAAATTGAATTGAAATCCAAGGAAGATTTTCTGGACTCACAGGCTAAAATCGATCGCATCCATCTGGATTTGAAACAGGCACTGGAGCTTGGTCTCAAGCCGGACAGCCAGGCTGTACAACAGATTATCGGAAGACATCTCGAATGGATCAAAGGATATTACACACCTACGGCTGAGATTTATCGAGATTTGGCCAATCTGTACGTTGAGCACCGCGATTTTCGTAACATGTATGATGGTTATCATCCAAAACTCGCTGAGTTCCTGCGGGAGGGAATGATGATCAAAGCGGCACAGGATCTATCCTAGATGCATAAAGTAACATGGGCGGGCAAGAACATCGGTGTGAACATAGCAACAAAAAGCGCAGACCTCCGAGAGGGCTGCGCTTTTTGTTAACACATATCGTTCTCGCCATCATAGGGTGAGAGGACAAGAATTCTCTTGTTCGAATGAATTGAAAATGAATCAAACGGCTTACAGCTGCTCAGTGAGCAGGCTTACTGCTTTTTCCAGGAAGATGCGATCTTCGTCGTCAAACCGGTTTTTGATCGGGCTGTCGATATCCAGCACTCCGTATAATTGTCCGTCTTTGATAATCGGAACAACGATTTCACTATTGGATGCAGCATCACAGGCGATATGGCCTGGGAAAGCATGCACATCATCAACAACGAGTGTGCGTCTCTCCGCAGCAGAGGTGCCGCATACTCCGCGTCCAAGAGGAATTCGGATACAGGCAGGCAACCCTTGGAACGGTCCGAGGACCAATTCTTTGCCATCATACAGATAGAATCCGACCCAGTTGGTATCGGTTAGAAATACATTGAGCAGCGCAGCAGCGTTAGCCAGATTGGCAATCGCACTAGGTTCATCGCGAATCAGGGCACTTAACTGTCCCAGGACGGCGGTGTGCTGCTCGTTTCGTGTTCCTTCGTAGGAAACAGCTTGAAACATGGTGGATCACCCTCCCGAGCAAAAATGGTACTTATTTTCAAGATAGTGCAGTAGATGCGGTTAGTCAAGCAGAATGATTTTGGAAAGAGATGGCAGTACTCGAATCAGGCGCCTGTTTCTCTGGTACTTTCGCGGGGTAATTACTTAGCAACCAAGAAGGGCTACAACCCTGGAAGGAGCTTAGCTTATGCATGCAGAAGTACAGAACCTATTTGTACGAATTCATCTTCTATATTTTGCCCAAAATGAGGATCTAACCGTAAGCGATGCGCTGCCTATGTTAGAAGAACGAGGATATCGCGTGGGTGAACGTGAGATCAAGCAGGAGCTTGAACACCTGACGCAAGAGAACTTCCTGACTGCCCATGGAGACCAGTGGAGTCTGACCGGGACAGGCATTGAGGAGTATAAGGAAATTGTTGCTGTGCTTGGACGAGTCAGCGAGGAATTACTTGCTGGAGGTAAGAAAGCATCTCCGGCTTAAGGATGTAGGAGATTCGGCTTTGCGAGAAGCTGAGCAAAAAAAGGAATAACCCTCGGCATAAAACAGGACAACCTGTGCTGGTGGATTCATAGTTACATCAAGGCCGGGAGCGAATGCGCCCGGTTTTTTGATATGATCGGAAGAGTGAACGGTTGCCAATTGGTGCAGGTTATGGTTAGATGGCTAATGAATCTTATGGTCTGCAAGAGAAGGATCGGATCGGAGTGTCAGTTGATGTATAAATGTAAAGGAAGAATCCCGGAAATGGAGACACCGCGGCTACGTTTACGCAAAATGCGCCGCAAGGATGCTGCCCAGATGTTCGTACACTGGTCCGACCGGGAGGTTACACGGTATATGAATCTTGCGCCCATGATTGGGACAAGCGAGGCGGCAGATATGATCGGGCTGCTGAACCATATGGCGGGGGAAGAGGATGCCATTCGGTGGGGCATTGAACTAAAGGCTATCGGCAAACTTATCGGAAGCTGCGGTTTCAACACCTGGCAGCTGGAAGGTGCGTTTCGCGGGGAGATCGGATATGAGCTGGGCCGTGAGTACTGGCGTTACGGATATATGTCCGAGGCATTCACGGCGCTGCTACCCTTTGGTTATGAGACGATGGGATTGAACCGGATTGAAGCACTTGTTGACCCGCGCAATGCAGCTTCGGGCACGTTCCTGACAAGTCAGGGCTTCACACGTGAGGGTCTGCTACGCCAGGTGCAGCATACGTCTACCGGATACAAGGACATGGTCATGTACTCGCTATTATATGATGAGTTTCTTCGCAATAAGAGAAGGTAGTGGAAAGGAAGTTTATCATTTGAGGTTTTTTTTATTTACATATTAACGGAGAGACAGAACAAAGCTGGAGAAGCGAAGCGTTCGTCTAAAAGCTTTCGGCACGAAAGCTACATCGAAAGCATAGGCTTACCACCGGATTTCCCCCTTTTAAACAAAATAAGATCAAAAAAATCTGGGGGTAACAACGATCGAAAGATTGTTCTGGCTCGTAGTAGGCATGTAAATAATATCTTCTAATGGTTAAAGAGAAAAAAGAGAGAAGGGTTTGTGTGAATACATCAGGAGGTTTGAAGCGCAGTTTTATTCTCGCTGGTTTGCTGCTGGCAACGTTTCTGTCCGCGATTGAGGGTACCGTAATCGGTCCGGCTGGCCCGACGATTGTCAGCGAACTGGGGAGCGTGCAGCTGCTGAGTTGGATTTTTACGGCGTATCTGCTCACGATGGCAGTCAGTACGCCGATTTTTGGCAAAATCAGTGACTTGTATGGACGTAAACCGGTCTTCCTTATTGGCTGTGCTTTATTTTTGCTGGGATCACTCTTATGCTGTCTTTCGCAGAATATGGAGCAGTTGATCATTTACCGTGCCATTCAGGGGATTGGGGCAGGTGCTGTCGTGCCGGTTACCTTTACGATTATCGGGGACATTTACCGTATTGAGGAACGTGGCAAAATCCAGGGCTGGATCAGCTCGGTATGGGGCATCTCGTCTCTCGTCGGCCCGCTGCTCGGTGGTTATTTCGTGGACAACCTCGGTTGGCAGTGGATTTTCGGGTTTAATGTGCCGTTTGGTTTGCTCGCGATGTGGTTCGTTTTCCGTTATTTGAAGGAAGACATTTCCCCACGCACGGCCAAAATTGATTATATGGGAGCGTTGACCTTCACCATTGGTATTACCGCTTTGCTCTTTGTTTTATCGGCGGGTGGGCAGTATTACGCATGGAGTTCTCCATTGATTGTGGCACTGAGCGTCGTTGCTGTGCTGTTTATCATTTTGTTTTTTGTGGTGGAAAAAAAAGCTCAGGCCCCGATGGTTCCACTTCATCTGTTCCGTATCCGGGACATCCGGGTGGCGAATATCGCCGGCCTGCTGACCAGTACATTGATGATCGGCTTAACCAGCTATCTGCCGCTCTGGGTGCAGGGGGTTCGCGGAGGCAATGCAACGGAGTCCGGGTTATTGCTCGCACCGATGTCCGTTGGTTGGTTGATCGGTAGCGTGCTGGCTGGCCGGCTGCTGCTCAAGATCGGTTCACGGTTGACCACATTAATTGGACTTACCGGAATCGCGGTTGGTTCGGGCGGGCTATTCTTGGTTGGCGGGACTTCTCCGCAGGTCGTGCTGTTCATTTTGACCTTTATTTATGGGCTCGGGTTCGGTTTTGCCTTTACGATCTTCACCATCATTGCCCAGTCCTCTGTGGGGTATAAAGAGCGTGGTTCTTCAACGGCACTACATACGTTCATGCGTACACTCGGCCAGACGATCGGTGCAGCAGCATTTGGAACCTGGCTGAACTTCCGCATCTCGGCACTGTCGAGTGAACAAAATTTGGCGGCGTCAGGTATTTCGGAGAAGGATCTAAACGAACTGCTTGCACCGCATACGGATGCAGCTTTATCGGACGAGAAGTGGGCGCTACTGCGCAGTGTGCTGGAAGGCAGTCTGCACTCCTTGTTTGTTATTATGTTTGTGATTGCTATTGTTTCGTGGGTCACTACACTAGCTTTGCGCAAACGACTAATCGTTCCCGAGGATGCAGATGCTCCGCCACAAGTGGAAGCCATGCAGAAGTAACTGAGCGGCAGGGTAGAGGAAAGAATGAAAGGCATAGTAATGGAATGCACGGATAGAACATCATCGCTATGTCCTAAAAAAGCAGCTGAATTCAGCTGCTTTTTATATTTCAATGGGTTTGGTATGATGGACTGGAAAAAGGAGGAGGATGTGAATTGAGCAAATTAAAGCTAGTTGTCCTGCGGCCTGTTTCCCCTTCTGTCCGAATCTTGTCAGCCTTGCTGGCCTGTATTTCAATCTCTGTCATCACCGTTCTCGTTAAATATGTACCTGTAGACGAGCGAATGGATAATACGTACTATTCTCCGCTCTGGTATTCATTACTTATTACCGTGCTGATTTATCTGGCTATTGTCATTTTTCTTATTCTTCCACTGTCACTCTTGACGGATGCGGTGTCTATATCTGTGGTGCAACGAGCTAGAGGGAGAATGCATCCAGTTGTATCGGTAATGATTGGTTATGTTTTGTTAGCAGGATTCAGCGGTGTTCTGTTCTCTGTCTTTGTGTTTCGGGGGAATACGTTTCTGTACATGGGGGCCATTCGCCAGATGTTTATCATCACCTTGATCTTTCTGGGCTGGCAATATGTTTTGCGGGCAGGGACTCACTGGCTGAAAATCAATAAAAAATAAAGACCGGATAAGCCTTAATTAGAGGCTAATCTGGTCTTTTTATATTACGGTTTATTCCAATTCTAGCTGCTCGCTGACAGACTTTCTGCACCATGTGCCAGTCTGCCCAGCAGTTCGGAAAGCAGTTCCTTATCCTCTTCACTCAGACCACTAACCGCACGATCAATCTTGACTGCATAACCCGGATAGATATCATCCATCGTACGCTGACCTATTTCGGTCAGTTCAACAAAAATGATACGTCTGTCCTGTGGACAATGTTTGCGGCAGAGTAGTCCTTTTTCCTCCAGCTTATCAATGACATAAGTGACATTGCCGCTCTGCAGAAGCAATTGGGCCCCTACCTGCTGGATCGGCTGTGCTCCTTTCATATATAAGACTTCGAGCACTCCGTAGGCAGTCGGGTTAAAACCATGTACTTTACTTCCAGATACAGCGTGTTCATTCACACTTTTGAACGTATGAGCCAGGGTGCGGTACAGATGAAGTGAACGTTCTGTCCCGATCTCTTGTAATTCCAGCATGCTGATCCCGCCTTTCAGTGTATTTATATAAGTTGACGTGATTGAAAGTTTCTCTTTGCTAGCTCTCTTGGTAAAGATCAGATCAACTTATACGAGTTGGATCGTTATATCAATTGACGAATTAGTGGATCGCCATATGTTCATTGTAGACCTCTATTTTGGTGAAAAACATGCGATATGTCACAAGATTTGCATTTTTAGCATTTAAAATTTGATCAATTTCCACAATTTATAATACATATTCTTAATCAAGCATCCAAATGGATTAGAGAACTGGAATGGAGAAAAAGCAAAAATACTCCTGTGGGTGTTTTCCATCTCCGTCTCGGGCAGGAGGTTCTGCCAGGGACTCTTTTATATAATCATTATCATATTAAACATTCGGAAAATGATGGAGGAGGAGCGGGATGACGAATTCCATAGTAGAGGGACAGGGTGCACTGAAACAAAATCGTGCATTCATGACATTGATGGTATCTCAGGCCATATCCAACTTGGGGGACTGGCTGCACCTGTTGGCCATTTTCACATTGGTAGGGCTTCGTTGGAATGCTACGCCATGGGAGGTTACTTTTGTGATGTTGTCTGCGGCATTGCCGGTACTGTTTACGGGCCCCTTTGCCGGTGCTCTGGCAGATCGCCTGAACCGAAAGTGGATGATGATTACAGCGATGCTGCCCGAATTATTATCGTGGGTGCATTTATTTTTGCCGGTCAGATTTGGCATGTTTATGTGTTGCTTATTCTCAAATCTCTATTTGATGTCATGTTCTCACCTGCGAAGAACGGCAAGTTGAAAGAAATTGTGCCACATCACCAGCTTGCCCAAGCGGTGTCCATTAGTTCGGTGATTGAACAGATGTCCAAAATTATCGGTCCGGCACTGGGCGGATTACTTGTAGCCGGGTTCGGAATCACGTGGTGTTTTGTGCTGGATGCGGCATCATTTCTGATCTCTGGCATTATTTTATTGTGGATTCCCGGACATCGGGTGATCCAACGGGCAGATTCTGACGTAACAGGAGTAGAGGAAGAGACAGCAGGATCGATTCGCGTAAAACAATCCTTTTGGAAGGAAACACTTGAGGGTATCCGCATGCTTTCTTCCCTTCCTCGCGTAGGAACGTCACTTCTTTTGCTGGCAGCTGCGATTTTGTTTCTGCAATTTGCCGATTCACAGACTGTCATCTTATTCAGACAACTTCCCGGCATTTCGGGTGATCTGCTTGGATGGTGTGTTGCGGCAAGTGGTGTCGGAACGTTAATCGCGGCGATGAGTGTCCGGAAATGGAAAACAGCGAGCCACGGGTTAAAAATGGGGCTGGGTACCGCTGTAACAGGTCTCGTGATCGGGACCGCTGGGTTAGTTGTTGTCGTATGGCCTTCAGCAGGACTAGGCGCACAGCTGCTTCTTATTTCGCTGTTTGCCTTGGCAGGTGTGGGCATTGGTTTTGCAGTCGTGCCTTTTCAGATTCTACTGCAAGAACAGACCCCTGAGCCGATGACAGGCAGGGTATTTGGTACCGTAGGCAGTGTGATGACAACGAGCAACATTCTCGGCCCTGTGGCAGGCGGGTTACTAGTGACTTCATTTGGTGTTGTTCCTGCGTTTGTAAGTTCAGGCGTTTTGCTGACACTGTTGGGTTTACTGTATCTGTTGAAAGCAAGAGGTAAGAACAGAGATGGGGAAGCAGTTATTCCGGCACAGTCTGTGGCAACCGGAGAGGTGTCGTAAGAACGTTTAGAGAAGTAATAGCTGGGTATGAAGGTGTAAATTAATTTAAATTTAAAATGTTTTTACGGAAAAATCGTTTGAGGAAACGCCTTCATGTTTAATGAGGAACAGGCAGAAATCCCTGTATTCTAATTATTCCTAGGGGAAAACTCATATGCCTTGTCCCACCAACGCTAGCGCGGAAAGGGGGTGAAGCAACTTGAACTTAAAAGTGAAATTACCCAGATCGATCACTCGTCTGGCAAGCATTCCGTTAGCCATTCTGGCCGGAACCTTGGTTATGGGCATCGGTTCATCGCACGTATATGCAGATGATGCTCAGAATCAGGCGGGTTCAAACAAACCGTCCAGCGGATTGTCACTGAACCTGTTCTCACGTGATGCAGATGGCAGTCTTGATCTGACTCCATCCATATCGGCATCCACACCACTGCTTGATGTAGAAGTTCCCTCGATCCAAACGAATACATCTACTGGCAAGCTAAGTGTATCTGAGCTTAAGGTCGATACACCGCTTGGATCGGCAGGAACATCGAAGATTGGTATCGATGCGAAACAAGGAACGGTGGAACTACCTTCTGTACAAGCTGATACGCCTGTCATTCGAGCAGATGTGTCCGGCAGTCAGGTGAATCTTCAGGAGGGAACAGTTTCCTTGCCGGGGATTCAAGCGGAGGTTCCTGAAGTCATCAAAGCAGAGACATCTGCTGTACGAGCAGACTTGCGGCAAGGCAAGGTTGAACTGCCTTCCGTGAAAGTTGATGTGCCTGAAGTTACATCGGTAGATGTCAGGGCATCAGGTGTGAACCTAAACGAAGGCAAGGTGCGGCTTCCAACAGTGAAAGCGAGCGTACCTGTTGCGGGTGTAAACGCGGAAATTGATCCTGGTAAAGTCGAACTTCCGGTTGTGAAACCGGGGCGGTCCGCAAATACTTCAAATCAGCCTGATGCTGTGCAAGCACCTAAGGATGAGAAGTCTCAGGATAAGCTAAGCGAATCGGAAACAAAGCGGGATGAAGTACAGGTTACAGGTCAGGTGATGGATCGTGAGATCACTCCAGACGCAGTAAAAGAGCCCGTTGTTTCTCAGGGTGTACCTGTGAAGCAGGAGGGTCTCAACCAACGTGCTGAGGAGACGAATTCCAACGTATCTTTACTGGATCATAAATGGCTGCAGATGGATGCGTCCTTGGGTAAATCAACAGCCGAGAACCAAGGTCAGGGGAATCTGAATGCGGATCAGGCATCACTTGAAAAGCAGGATAAAGCCTCTGCACCATGGCAACCACGGACAGAACGACCGGCAAACTGGTCTGTTACGGCAATAGCTCCTACTTCAACGAGTACCTCTACAGGTACAAGCTCCGGTTCATCCGGTGTGACAGGAGGCGGAGCATCCGTTCCGGCCGTAGCACTGCCTTTGGCGATAACAAGTCCGGTGATGCCAGGTTATGATTTTGCTTTTGACATGGAACGTTTGGATGGTTTCAGCCAGTGGTCACAAGCACCACCAGGTCAGCCGCCGAAATATACCTCTTTCTCATAAACAACAATGGCGTTAATTCAACCAAAATTGAGAAGGAGTGTATATTATCATGAAAAAAGTGAATCGTTGGGTAAAATTGTCGGTATTGTCGGGTACGCTGGTAGCTGGATTGCTGGGGGCTTCGCAGGCAACCTATGCGGATAGCTACAACAGCAACAGCAGCGGTAATTTGGATCTGAATGCAGGTCTGCGTCTGGAACTGGGATCATTGTTATCAGGACAACGTGACGCTGGTTACGGGAATACTGGCAGCTATGGTGGTTCCTCCAGTGCAACCGGAGCATTAAACCTGGATCTGGGACTTAATGCCGGTGTATCCGCCAAGAACATGAACCGTTACAATAACCAATCTTCGGACGTTACAAGTGAGCACAGTAGCTCTGGCAGACTAGGTCTCGGTCTGAATGCCAATGTGTCGGGAGAAGCAGCAACGATGAACGAGTATTCACGAAACGGTCAGGCTCGCAACAGCAACACGAACAGTAGCTATGCCAGTGAAGGCCGCGGTAAACTCGATCTGGGTCTGAACGCGAAAGCGGAAGGAGAGAGTGCAACCATGGCTCAATCCGAACGCAACAGTAACGTGAACGACCGTGAGCGCACCGCGAGCAGCAGTTATGCGAGCGAAAGCCGTGGCATGCTGGATCTGGGTCTGAACGCGAAAGCGGAAGGAAAGAGTGCAACGTGGGCTCAATCCGAACGCAACAGTAACGGTAACGACCGTGAGCGCACCGCAAACAGCAGCTATGCGAGCGAAAGCCGTGGCATGCTGGATCTGGGTCTGAACGCGAAAGCGGAAGGAAAGAGTGCAACGTGGGCTCAATCCGAACGCAACAGTAACGTGAACGACCGTGAGCGCACCGCAAGCAGCAGTTATGCCAGCGAAAGCCGTGGCAAGCTCGATCTGGGTCTGAACGCGAAAGCGGAAGGAGAGAGTGCAACCATGGCTCAATCCGAACGCAACAGTAACGGGAACGACCGTGAGCGCACCGCAAGCAGCAGTTATGCGAGCGAAAGCCGTGGCATGCTGGATCTGGGTCTGAACGCGAAAGCGGAAGGAGAGAGTGCAACCATGGCTCAATCCGAACGCAACAGTAACGGGAACGACCGTGAGCGCACCGCAAGCAGCAGCTATGCCAGCGAAAGCCGTGGCATGCTCGATCTGGGTCTGAACGCTAATGCGGATGCAGAAAGCGATACGATAACCATGGTGGAGAGCAATCGATAATATGAATTTTTCACTGTAACATGAAGAAGCAGGGGCTCCGGAACCCCTGCTTCTTTTTATGAGATTAAAACCTATTTACTTCTAATCTTACGTTGCTGTTTTTCAATTCAGCTTGAACATTTGATAGACTTCCTCTGCATTAAGTAGTATGAACGAATGTTATCGAGTGATACCCAAACTGTAAATGTATTAATATAAAGATGGAAATATGTATATAAGGATATAAGTATGTAATAACATTTTATTATAAGTCAAAAAATGAATTAACCACTTTTACTCAATTTGATCAAACATGATACTCAAAACTCATTTACAATATAAATAGTTCATTATGTAAAAAAGGATAAGAACAGGAGTGTTAAGCCATGCAGCACATATCGCAGGAAGAAAAAGCTCTACCCGATTCCATCCTGAACGTACATATTCGCGAAGCAGGTTACGCGCCAGGACAGTCTACGATTCGGAACATTCAGATGCACGTCGCACCGGGAGAACTGGTAGGCATTATCGGCCCTAATGGTGCGGGTAAAAGTACAACCATTAAGACATTGCTCGGCCTCCTGGAGCATGCCGATTATGATGTAACCATTGGCGGGGAAGGGCGTTATGCCTACATTCCCGAACAGCCTGTTTTTTACGAGTACATGACCTTGTGGGAGCATCTTGATCTGGCTGCTGCAGCATATGAAATAGAAGAAGCAGTATTTGTGGCGAGAGCGGATGAGCTTCTAGTCCGATTTGGCATGGATCATGTCCGCAATGATCTCCCAGCCAGTTTCTCGAAAGGCATGCGTCAGAAAATGATGCTTATGATCGGATTTCTCTCCTCACCGGATATCTATATTGTGGACGAGCCATTTATCGGTTTAGACCCGCGCGCAACGAAGGATTTCCTTAAGTTACTTGATGATGAGCGCCGCCGCGGGGCAGGTGTGTTAATGTCTACCCACGTGCTGGATACGGCCGAACGGATCTGCGACCGCTTCATTCTGATTGCTTCTGGCCGATCGGCTGCGGAAGGAACGTTGGATGAAATTCGTGCTACGGCGGGAATGCCGGAAGCGTCTTTATTTGATTGTTTTGATACGCTGACATTGGACTGAAGAAAGGAGAGAACTGAAGGAATGGTAGAACCCAAACGTTATACCCCGCATCTTTTATACCAAAGAAGGCAGAAAGAGCATGTTCGGGAACAGTGGCGTAATTTTAGGCTTGTGGTGGACTGGACGGTATGGTTGTATCTGCTGGTTCCAGGAATGTTATATTTTATCGGCTACTACGCCAGTCTGTGGACAAAAGCGTTGCCAGCATGGGCAAGCGGCGGCATATCATTCCCTGTACTAACGGGGATTATCGAATTAATCATCCTGACGGGTGGAGTTTTGCTTTTTATCGAAGAAGCGGATGTATTGTTCCTGAAATCCAGAAGGGTGTGGATGCAAACACTGATGATGCGAGGGCTTGTGCGGGTGACCCTATTACAACTCGGAAAAATGATACTTATTACCGCGCTCGTTGCACCGCTGCTCGTTCGTGTGTATGACATGTCTCTATTACAGATCGTGCTGACAAGTATCTGGCTCGCAACTGCGGCGTCACTTCAAGTCATTGTTATACATATGGTTAAAGTTCGATATACAGGGTGGCGGCGCTGGCTTTCAATGATCCCGCTTGTGATCGCTATGGGGTGGGCAACAATTCGCACATCTGCTTGGCTTCTTGGGGACTCGTATACGTGGAGAATCACGCTGAGTATTGCAGCCGTTCTGCTGTTACTCATTACATTGATACAGATGAGACTGCATATGAAGGGCACGTTTGAGGGAGATGTGCGGGAGGGTCTGCGAAGCAGGCTACGGTTAACTGCACTGATGTTGAGCCAGGCTGTGAAGAAACCAAAGTCTCCGCAGACACGTACGATCATTTTTCGCAAATCTCGCAAATTATTTCGTAAACGCTCCATTCCGAATCGGACGGCAGAGATTGCTTTCAAAACTTTTTTTCGCAATTCCGAGACGTTGAAATTGATTCTTCAACTGGGTGGGTTGTCTATCGTAGCGGTAGCCTTGCCGCCGTTTCCGGTCAATGTCATCGTGTGTGGTTTACTGGTGATTATGCTGACCGTGATGTTATACCGTGCTTGGGATGGATTGGCTACGTCGGAGTATGTACAGCTTGTCACGTATGATTCTGCTGCGCTTCATGAGGCAGGCTCCATCATGGTGCGTATGTTACTGCTTCCACTCGTTGCGCTGATGGGATATGTCATGGGAGTGTTTTGGCTGGGTTGGATAGTCGGTTTTCTGACTGCTGCATGCACGGTAGCATTTGGTTATGCTGTAGTGTCCGTTGCAGGCTGGATCAGACAGACCCGTGCATGATTTTACATAAACATGCTTGAAAGGATTTTTCTTCCCGGGACGCATATCACATATGTTTCCTGCCCATGCTATAGAAGAAAGGTTTTGTGAATCCCATGAATCCCATGAATCTCATGAGTGACATGAGTCATAAGTGGCATGGGAGTCATGACTTTCATGAGTTTCATGGGTGTCCTGTATATGTATGTTTTAACTTATGGATGTCTTGATGTCTAATGGGTTTCACGGACTGGGGATAGAAATATTTATAGCGAGGAGAAGTTGAGCATGATGGATAACGGTGAGCTTCAAGTGCATTTCTCTGATCCTTCGGCACTGCATGTGGCAAAAGCAACTTTGGAGGAATTAGGCTATAAGCCATATCAATCTGCACCACTTGAACTATATATCCCGACGGATCGCCAAGATCCGCAATCCGCGGTTGAGATTGTGCAAGCGCATGGAGGAAGCGCCGTGTTTGCCTCTTCGGTGGATGAACTGGATCTGTTTCAAAATGTATCTATTCCCGCACACCTCGTCAACGAGGACTGGAACGAGGGCTACGCACGCGGTGGAAACCAGACGATGAATGTCGGCCAGAGCGTAGATCAAGGTGCAGATCAGGGCGTAAATCAGAGCAAACATGAATATAACTATAGCGATGATCCGGTCTACGATGACTCCGCGGATGGATTCTCCGGCAGCGTCAAGGCATAAGAAAGAACTGTCAACGCTTAAGGGAAAACTGCCCACACGAGTACACGCCCTCGTACCTGTAGCAGTAAACGGCAGTGTTCATCTGGAACTTACCTTGGAGTTGTAAAAAGTATTAAGCAAAGGAAAGGCACCCGTCTGGTCATGGATGATGACATGTGGGTGCCTTTTTTGGCGCACGCCTATGATGCAGGTTAATGAGTGTCCCATTTGGCTAGCGCTGTATCTGAGTATTTTCTAACGATCACAGGGAACGCTATTTGCTCCATTTGAGGGTGTTTCGAAATGTAACGATCACCAGAGACGTTATTTTGACACAAATGAATCATTTTACCTTGAAAAGATCGGTTTTTCGCCAAATAGCGTTCCTGGTGATCGTTAGAATTTAAAAATGAATAATTTCCATGAAATAAGGTTCGTGGTGATCGTTAGCGCTTGAACCATGTTTAAAGCGACTCGCCAACAACCGGCATCACACCGAACCGGGCCACAACTCCGGCACCAGGCAATATATTGATGCGCACATTAAAGCCACGTATGCAACACGCATACAACACCCATACCGGACAAATGGCAAGCAATCCTTCAACACAACAGTGTTCACCTACACATACTTCGCTCATTCCGCGCACTAGCCCCTGATCCCGCACGTCCGCATCGCGTTGCAACAGGCACTTGCCCCTGACCAGGGGCGTCAAACCCCAAACGCCAAGCACCAAGCACCAAGCACCAAGCACCAAGCACTAAGTGCCAAACGCCAAACGTCTAATTACCTACGCATTAACATGTCTGTACTCAGCAGCATTCATGCCGGCAGTGTATCCTGTGGAGAAGGCAGCAGTAATATTATAACCGCCAGTGTAACCGTGAATGTCGAGCACCTCGCCGCAAAAGAATAGTCCAGGCAACAGCTTGGATTCCATCGTTTTAGGGTATATCTCCTTTAAGTGAACTCCGCCTCCGGTTACAAAGGCTTCCTTTAGGGATCTTGTGCCGTCTGCGCGGAAAGTGAAGGACTTCATTAGCTCGCACAGGTGACTTAACATACCTTTCGGAAAATGGTGGAATGTGAGGTCGTCCCCAATCTCGGCACGTTTCATCAATAGGGGAATCAGACGCTCAGGCACCCATGTTTTCAAAATATTTTTCACAGCCTTGCGCGACTCTTGCTCCAGTCCTTGCTTGACCTGTGCTTCCAGCGCAGCCGGGCTAAGGTCAGGGAAGAGGTCGATGCTCATCGTGACTTGTGTACTCCCGGACTTCATCTGAACCTTACGAATAAACTGACTGCAACGCAGTGCAACCGGGCCGGATACGCCAAAATGGGTGAAGAGCATGTCTCCCCGGTGGGAGATGACCGTTTTACCTTTGGCATCGAGCACAGACAGTGCAATGTCACGCAGAGACAGACCCTGCAGCTCTTTGGACTGAATCCAGCTCTCTCCAGATACGATAGGCACCTCCGTTGGATACAGCTCTGTGATGGTATGACCAGCTCCCTCAGCCCATGGATATCCGTCACCAGTGGAACCGGTTTGTGGCACGGATTTGCCACCCGTTGCGATAATGACGGAGCGACCATGAATGATTTTGCCCGAGGCCAGCTTAACACCTTGCACCTGTTGACCGTTCTGGACAAGTTCTTTGACGGGTTCTTTGGTACGGATCTCCACGCCAAGGGAGACAATTTTACCCACCAGCGCATCAACAACTGTTTTGGCTTTATCGGTGACAGGGAACATTCTGCCATTGTCTTCTTCTTTCAAGGCAATGCCGAGATTTTCAAAAAAACGCATGATGCCCTGATTATCCAAATTTTGAAACGAGCTGTATAAAAAACGCCCGTTACCCGGAATATGGCGAATCAGTTCATCGGTTTCTTTTGCGTTTGTTACATTGCAGCGACCTCCGCCGGAGATGCCCAGTTTGCGGCCCAATTGATCTCCCTTATCCAGCAGCAGCACAGATGCTCCGTGCTCAGCAGCTGCCACACAAGCCATCAGACCTGCGGATCCGCCGCCTATTACAATAACGTCATACATTAATGATTACCTTCTTTTTTGATTGATTTTGTCTGTTTTTTATAGACATTGTCTTCTTGTGCCCTTTTCTGATATCAGAAGGGTTATCAGGTGTTCTATTTTGTAGCCTTAAGCGATATATTGTAATAAACTGTCGCCTATGTTTTAATCAGAATTAATGAGGGAATGTGCAGGCAGAGGAGGAGATGACGTTGTGGTTGCGTTAAAGGACATTCTTTTACAAGTACTGCTGGCCGGATCGGCAGTATTCCTGATTCCCTTATTGTATCTGGGACTCTCCAAACAACAGATCATTCGAATGGATCATGCAGGTAAGGTGAATTTCAGTTTTGCAGCAACAAGTATACTCAGCATGCTGCTCTGCCTGCTTTTTGCGTTATCTGAAGGTCCGGGGACTGATTCTATATCTTTGAGCATTATCCCGCTTACACTTGCCATTCTATATTGTAAAGTACACATAGGCGCGGCCTTGTCCGTATTACATATTCTCTTCTATTTTCTCTTGGCACATCCCTATAATCTATACGGATTTCTCTTTCATACGGGTATTCTTCTCTATCCTATTGTATGGTTGTCTGCCAAACGATTCAAGCACAATACATATTCCCGCAAAATGGGTGTAATCATCGCTCTAATCACCGCTCTAATCACCGCTGAGTTGGTTGTTTCAAGTCTATTATGGGTGATTTCCGTCTATCCGGATACGACTTATGCCAGGGTTTATCTGATTTTGACGGCATTTGGATATGTTGCAGGTGGACTGGTTGCAGGAACTCTAAGCCAGTTGTGGCTGGAGCGGATGAAACACTATCGTGGAATGGAGCAACATCTTTCCGAGGTGCATCACCATTATCTGACCGAAACGGAGAAGCTGCATCAAATTCTGAATGCGGTTCCTCTTTCCATAGCTACGGTGGATGTCGAAGGGAAAGTTGTGTTTGTGAACGAACTGATGAAGCAAACGGCCAAAGAACAGCTGCCTTGCACATCGGTTCATAATCTGATTGGGCAGCACGCGAGTCAATTTGTAGAGCAGGAACAGGCGGAGAAAATGGAGCATGGCATTCATCAGGCAGTTATGCATGGTGAAGTGAATGTGCTGACAGTACGATACGGCTCGCATGTATTTCTATCCCGTACGGTGCCAATCTATACGTATTCGGCGAAAGGCTCAAAGGAAATTTCAGGAGTGATGATCATCATTCAGGATGTTACCGAGCTTGAGATGCTGCGCAGTGAACTGGATAATGTGGATCGTTTGAGCCTGGTGGGGCAGATGGCGGCGAGTATTACACATGAGGTGCGTAATCCGATGGCTGTAGTACGTGGATTTCTTCAGTTAATGCAGGAAAAGAGCCCGGAATCCCTCGATCATTATTACCGGATCGTTATGGAGGAGCTCGACAGAGCCAATAGCATCATCAATGATTTTCTGTCTTTGGCTCAGAATCGTATTGCGGAGAAAGAAGAATCGCAATTGCATGATATCATTCATGAACTGAGTCCGTTGCTCTGGGCAGATGCCAATCTTCGTGGTCAGAGCATCGAGCTTATGCTGGCTCATAATGTGCCGAAACTGCATCTGAATTCCAAAGAAATCAAACAGGTTGTACTTAATCTTGCTCGTAACGGAATGGAAGCCATGACTGAAAAAGGTGTGCTTACCTTGGAAACCCGGATATTGGATGACAAGGTGGAGTTGTGTGTACACGATACGGGGCCTGGTATCCCTCCGGTGAAGCAGGAAAAGCTGTTTGAGCCTTTTTATACAACCAAAGCAAAAGGTACCGGGCTTGGACTATCGATGTGCCTGAGTATTGTTGAGCGACATAACGGCACAATTACGGTCGAATCGGAAGAAGGTCAAGGAACGACATTCAAAGTCGCCTTCCAGCGATAGAACGTCAGCATATTTTGCCAGACGTGCAGCCATAATAAGAGAGAGAAAGCTGTTCCGCAGGTGTTGTCTGAACCTTGCTTTCATTGCATGGGGATGTATAATAGGAATAGCACAGGCGTGTATCCATTTTTTTCGATATGGACGCATTCGTTTGTGCATAGCTATTGTCCTCAATATTTTCAATCGAGATCATAGAACAACCATTATAAGGAGTGAAACTGAATGTCGATGTCATTTGATCAATACATGAGAGATATGGTTCAGCCGATGCGGGATGAGCTGACTCGTCTGGGAATCCAGGAGCTGCGCACACCGGAAGAGGTTGAAGCAAGCTTGCCGGATGCCAAAGGAACAGCACTGGTTGTCATCAACTCGGTCTGCGGATGTGCAGCTGGCCAATGTCGTCCTGGGGTTGCTCAGGCGCTTCAGAACGATCTAACACCAGATCACCTCTATACGGTATTTGCGGGTCAAGACAAGGAAGCTACTGCGAAAGCACGTGAATTCTTTGCGCCATATCCTCCATCCTCACCGTCCATCGCGTTATTGAAAGACGGAGAACTTGTTCACTTTATCGAGCGTCACCAAGTGGAAGATCGTTCTGCAGAGGAAATCGCGGCTGACCTGACAAGTGCATTTGAACGTTACTGCCGTTAATTCGCTCCATAGAACGCCCCGCACTTCGGATGACCGATGCCGGGGCGTTTCATTTTGGACAGATCAGGTTATTGAACCATTCGAACGTTTCAAGCTTGCAAGAAAATATCTTTCAAGCTAAGCATCAAAATACCTTTCAAGCTAAGTATCAAAATACCTTTCAAATGGGGCATCAAAATCCTATCTTTGTAGAAACGGGGTGTATTGACGATGAGTTTGCAACAACAGATCATCGCTGAATTGAAGGTTAAACCAAGTATTAACGAAGCCGAGGAAGTACGCAAGCGTGTGGACTTTCTGAAAACGTACGTAAAAAACTCCGGTACCAAAGGACTGCTGATCGCAATTAGCGGCGGTATTGACAGTGCAGTGGCTACAGCCCTTTGCAAACAAGCAACGGACGAGCTGACTGCAGAAAACAATCAAGAGTACAAAACGCTGGGTGTGTTCCAGCCTTATGGAGAGCAAGCGGATATTCAGGATAGCTACGCTGTAGCCAAGGCATATGATCTCAAACATGTGGTAGAAACGAACATTGAAGAGGCCGTGAATGAAATTGCGCTGGAAGTAGAGCAAGGCTTCAAATCCCTCGGCAGTCCGCGCCATATGACTCACCAAGGCAAGGGGAATGTAAAAGCAAGAACGCGTATGGTGATGCAATATGCACTTTCTTTTGAAGAAAACCTGCTGGTAGTGGGTACGGATCATGCATCCGAAGCGATTACAGGCTTTTACACCAAATGGGGCGACGGGGCTGTGGATATCACACCACTGAGCACGCTGAACAAACGTCAGGTGCGTCAGCTGGCTGCTTACCTGAAAGTGCCGCAATCCATTTTGGACAAAGCTCCTTCTGCCGGACTCTGGGAAGGTCAAACGGATGAGGACGAGCTGGGCATCTCGTACGAGGCGAACAGTGATTACCTTGAAGGCAAACAGATTGACCCGGCTGCGCAAGAGCGTTTGGAGGCCTTTTACACACGGACACATCACAAACGCAATGCGATTCCTGGTATTTAATTCGGTAGCATGGTTATGAAGATGTATGAGAGAGTTTCGAAAGGGTCTCTGGTTTGAAAAGGGGTCACTGCTTAGAGCGGTGGCTCTTTTTTGTTGTTTTCAATCAACATGTGTATGTTGGATTGGGTTGAGCTGGAACGGTTGCGCCAAGTTGATAGAGGTGTGTTTCATTAAAATTTTAGCAAAATTGGAAATGCCGATAGTGGATGCTCGCATCCATGAACGCCTCCTGCTACAATAGAATACGTGTTCGGAAAGTTGTGGAACGTTGAGAATGGAATATCTTTTATAGCCTAAAAGATTAAGCGGGTGAATCGTAATGATATATGGCATTGGCAATGATGTATTAGAGATTGAACGTATGCGCAGGTTGCTGTCTGGTCGCCATGCAGAGGCGTTTATGAAGCGTATATTAACTCCAGCTGAACGTGAGATCGCGGCCCGTCGCGGGAAACGGATGACTGAATTTGTATCGGGACGTTTTGCGGCCAAGGAAGCCGTATCCAAAGCATTTGGTTGCGGGATCGGTGCTGTCATGAGTTTTACAGATATTGAAGTACTGCCCGATCCTTCCGGCCGCCCGGTTGCTTCTTTGTCCAGTCAGGCTTGGGAGCGTCTGCAGCTGCCGTATAATATACAATATGAGATTCATCTGAGCATTACCCATCAGACAGAGTTGGCGGCAGCATTTGCAATTGTGGAGCAAGTACATGAAGCGAATAGGCTAGATATATAAGATGGTTGGCGAACGAACAGGGAATAGAGCAAGAGCAAGTGAGTGAGAGTCAGACGGCTAACATAACTGAGAATCATGGATACAGGAAAGGAAGAACGTATGGGTTTACAAGAACAGAAACGACATTTCAGCGTGAATCTGCTGGATTGGTATATGATCAACCGTCGGGATTTGCCGTGGCGTCGCCACAACAATCCGTATTTTACATGGGTATCCGAAATTATGTTGCAACAGACGCGGGTAGATACGGTCATTCCGTATTTTAATCGTTTTATCGGGAATTTTCCGACCGTGCAGGCTCTGGCCGAAGCACCGGAGGAAGAGGTGCTGAAAAACTGGGAAGGGCTCGGATATTATTCACGAGCACGTAATCTTCAGGCGGCAGCAAGACAGGTTATGGAGCTGCATGCTGGAGAGATGCCACAGGACAAGCAGAGCGTCTTTGCGTTAAAAGGGGTCGGCCCGTATACAGCCGGAGCCATTCTCAGCATTGCCTTCAACCAGCCGCAGCCAGCGGTAGACGGCAATGTGATGCGGGTACTGTCCCGATATTTCCTCATTGATGAGGACATTATGAAGGGCAGCACCCGGGTGCTGATGGAAGAGCTCGCGGGTGAGCTCATTCCGGAAGGGAGAGCGCGTGATTTCAATCAGGCGTTGATGGAACTTGGTGCGCTGGTGTGTACACCCAAAGCGCCGCACTGCTTGACTTGCCCGGTGATGGAGCAATGTTCCGGCAGAATTGCCGGAAGGGAGCTTACGCTGCCGGTCAAGACCAAAGCCAAGCCGCCGCGCCCTGAGCAGCGGCTGGTTGCCCTGGTGGAAGGCCGCGGTGTTCATCGCGGCCGTGTGCTTGTGCGCCAGCGCCCGGATACAGGCCTGCTGGCCCGGATGTGGGAGCTGCCGCATGTGCTGGCGGCGCCTGCCGCAGCGGGCAAGGCGGCAGCGCCGCTGGCGGATGAGCCGGCCATGGCTTTGCTGGCCGGCAGTCTGTGGGCGGAAGGCTTCGCTGCCCGCCCGGAAGGGCTGGCTACCCATGCGGAGCATGTGTTCAGCCACATTGTTTGGAGCCTGCAGGTGTACAAGTGCACCGAGCAGGACCTGGGCAGTGAGCTTCCGCTGATCGCCGCGGAAGCAAGAGCCGCCTACGATGCACAGGCGGCATCACTGACGGGATCAGCCTCTGCTGCAGAGTCATCTGCATCCGCTGATCACGTCAATACGGAGGCAGATGCTGCATCCAGAGAACGCACATCTGTAAATGCAGATGGGTCAGAGCCGGGCATGACCCATCTCACAAATCCTTTGGGCTCGCTCAGTGAACATAGCGAGCCGCTGTCAGCACCCATCACCGCTAATGCGGCGCAGGAAGCCCTGACAGGTAAAGGCGACGGCCTCACTTATCAATGGATCGGCCTGGAAGATATGGAGAAACTCGCGTTCCCTAACGTCTTTCTCAAGTTGCTCCGCAACTATTTTGCTGGAGCTTATGATGAGGTAACTAAGTAATTAACGAATTTTAGTGTTAAAAAGGTGACCGCTAGCGCGTGGGCAATTATTTTTTTGAGTTATGTTCTGCGAGTAGCAATGAGATATGTGAGTGGAGTTACGGTGTAGAGGTAATGGATGAAGTGTGTACGGAGTTGTGAAGTGCCAGTAACAATAGAGTGTATGAACCCGTCGTGGTTTTCGATTAACCAGTGAGGTTTCCAAGCGAGCCTTGGTGTTGAAAGTAGCCAATAAAGTGTCTGTGTTTGCAGAATGTGAGGTTAGACGCCTGTGCAAAGTATGAGAATAAGCCCAAAATAGCCAAGATTGTAAATAAGCGCATGTTTGACAAAAGCTTCAGTAATCTAGAGCACGTATAGTTTTATTATGAAGTGGTGCATCACACGTTGGGGGCTGCAAGCGGCGGGAGGAAGCAGAGACAAACATTCAACCAGCGCGAGTTACTTCTAACGATCGCCAGGAACCTTATTTTGCGAAAAATGGGGGCTGCAAAATTCTAACGATCATGAGAGACGCTATTTTCCTCGAAAACGTCCATTTGGAGCAATAATTTATCGAAAATAGACAAATAGCGTCTCTGGAGATCGTTAGAATTTAGATAGGCTGAAAAAAGCGGAAATAGCGCTTCTGGTGATCGTTAGAATTTTGCAGCCCGATGAACGCGTAGCATGGCCTGCCAGCATTGAGTTAAGTCCCGATGAACGCATGGCATGTCCAGCCAGCATTGAGATAAGTCCTGATGAACGCGTGGCACGGCCTGCCAGCATCGAGGTCATCCCCGGGACTCCCCGATCACGGCTCGCTAGCGTTGAGGTATGCCTAGGTGCCGCTTGGCAATCCTGAGTGAGCATTGAGATTAATCTCCCATCCACTCTGCGGTATGGCTTACAGGCCTACACGTACCATAACGCCTACCTACCACGCCCATAAAAAAGAGCCTGAATCGATCACAAGGATCGACTCAGGCTCTTTAATTCTAACCGCAGTCTTATTTTGCTGCAGCGTAACGTTTGTTAACTTCATCCCAGTTGATTACATTCCAGAATGCACCGATGTAATCAGGACGTTTATTTTGATATTTCAGGTAGTAAGCGTGCTCCCATACGTCCAGACCCAGAACTGGAGTCAGACCTTCGAAGAGTGGGCTGTCTTGGTTAGGCGTGCTAGTGATGGACAATTTGCCATCTTTGCCTACCACGAGCCATGCCCAGCCGGAACCGAAACGAGTTGTTGCTGCTTTAGCGAAATCTTCTTTGAACTTGTCAAAGCCGCCCAGTTCGCTATCGATTGCTGCTGCGATGTCACCTGTAGGTGCGCCGCCGCCGTTAGGTCCGATGATTTCCCAGAACAAGCTGTGGTTAGCATGTCCGCCGCCGTTGTTACGAACCGCTGTACGGATGCTTTCTGGTACGCTGTCCAGGTTAGCGATCAGATCTTCCAAGCTTTTGTCTTGCAGTTCAGGAGCGCTTTCCAGAGCTGCGTTCAAGTTAGTTACGTAAGTGTTGTGATGGCGATCGTGGTGGATTTCCATCGTTTGTGCATCGATATGTGGTTCCAGTGCATCGTTAGCGTAAGGAAGTGCTGGTAATTGAAAAGCCATAGTGAAATACCTCCTGAGATTTTGGGATTTGTTGTTTTAGGTACATATGTAATAATACCCTTGCCATTATTATTAAACCGCATTCGGGACAATTAATCAACATTTTTGTTTATTAAGTCCCCCGAACCGTTAATCAAAAGCCAGGCCAGAGATAACAAACATATTTTACCCATTATGAATAAAATTATGAGATTTTGACGGAAATAATCGTTAAAATTAAAACATAACCAATGTAAACGGTTACAATAAAGCGCTTTCAGAAGAAAATGCGTGTTTTATGGAGAAAAGTATGGTTTAATTGACGGAGAAGAGGTATTTTCTCGTTTTTTGTCATTATATGAACATCGGGTTTTTGGTAAAAGGGGACCCCCTTTTTTGTAAAACCTCATCTTAAGCTAACGAAAAGGGAGATTTATAACATGCACGTTCGTTCCTTTCAGTTGAGTGATGCAAGCCAGATGACAGAGCTTCTCCAGGTTGCACTATCGGAAGAGTGTTATGAGAACACGATGGGCCCGTTTGCCCGTCAATTGTCATGGGATTCTGACCTGATCATGGTTGCGGAAGAAGAGGGAGACCTCGTCGGCGCTTTGATTGGTACGATTGATCAAAACCAGGGATGCATCTATCGTATTGCGGTCCATCCAGACTATCGTCGCCGCGGTGTCGGCAAAACACTTGTCGAGGCTATGGAACAGCGGTTCCAGCAGCGCAAAGTCAGCCAGATTTGGGTGGCCGGTGATGAGCACAACAAAGCAGCAATGCCTTTGTATGAAGCAATGGGGTATGGTGCCAGTAAGATTATGAGTGCTTTTCAGCAACTTAGTATTTTGTCCAAGGCTTAATCGGTGCAGATGAATTCGATGTAGTTCAGACAAAGAAATAAAGAGATTTTCATTTCATATCAGGCATATCTGTTCACGCATCATGGCGTGAACGATATGCCTTTCTATTTGTATGAGGAGTCAGTGGCTGATATGAATCCTGTTTTTCTTTTTTACACAAAGCGTGTATTCGTAAAGAAGGCATTTATACGCATGCTGGTGGGCATCTCCAATTGTTTCGTTCTTTCAAATAGAGTAGACTGAAAGAAGTATGACCGATAGTTACACGTTGAATCTACAAACTGATAAATGAGGTGTCCCTTTGAATTCTAATATGCCTTCTATGGAGCATTCGACTTTTGAGGAGCAAAATCCGAAGCCAGGTCCTAAGCAAGCGGGAAAATCTTGGACAGCCGAGTTGTGGGACTGGGTGAAGACTATTGTGGTTGCTTTTGTAATCATGATGCTGGTGAACCTGTTTGTATTTAATCTGTCGATGGTCAAAGGGCAGTCTATGCAGCCAACGCTGGCGGAGCACGATCGTCTGTTTGTGAACAAAATGGTGTATCATTTTGGAGAGCCAACCCGATCCGATGTGATTGTGCTACGTGATCCAAGTGAAAATGCAACCAAGAAGGATTATCTGGTGAAACGAATTGTTGGACTTCCCGGAGATACGATTGAGGTCAGAGACCATCATCTATATGTGAACGGTGTGCAGCAGACAGAGAATTATACGGACATTGAAGTGCAAGATCCTGATTTTGGGCCGATAATGCTAGAGCCGGATCATTTTTTCGTCATGGGAGATAATCGTCATGAGGGCAAAAGCAAGGACAGCCGAATGTTCGGAAGTATTACTTCCAGCGAAATTGTGGGTAGGGCCGAGTTTATTTTTTGGCCATTCTCGGAGATGAAAAAGCTGTAAAATGATGGTTTACAACAACTTCAGAGCGCAATTTGCGTTTAACTATACAGGCACGTAGGCTGTGAATTCTATTCAATGCAACACTTATATCGTTATAGCTAAACGCCTGATCTCTTAAGTGAGACGGGCGTTCATTGTTTACAATTACGTGCCGTGCAGAAGAGAGGGAAGAGAACATGACCAGCGTACGGACTGGGTCAGCACAGGGCGCCTCCGTATGGGAGACGTTAAAGCAAGAGATCAAGGCAGCAGGCCCCGAACTGGGCATAGATGATATTGGATTTGCTTCAGCGGATCCCTTTGTATCGCTTAAATCGTTGCTGGAGCAATCTCGGGATAAAGGGTATGCGTCAGGATTTGAAGAGCCGGATATTGAAAAAAGAGTGCATCCTGCGCTCCAGGATGGCACACCTGCTTCCCTGATCGCCATCGCCGTGGCCTACCCATCCAAAATGGTGAATCCGCCAAAATCGGAGCCTGGTGCGTACCGAGGCATTTTCGCCCGTTCGGCTTGGGGGCAGGACTACCACCAGGTGCTTCGAGCGGCGATGGATAAGCTGATGGACTTCATCCGTGAACGTGTACCGGGAGCGATGATTGAAAGCATGGTGGACACAGGCGCGCTTGTGGACCGTGCTGTCTCGCAGCGTGCAGGGATCGGTTTTAGTGCCAAAAACTGCGCCATTATCTCGCCAAAATTTGGTTCATGGATTTTCCTCGGCGAGCTGGTGACGAATATTCCTTTCCCGCCGGACACTCCCGTGACCGAGGATTGCGGTGAATGTACGAAATGTATCGATGCTTGTCCTACAGGTGCGCTGGTTGGCCCCGGCCAATTGAACGCGCAGCGCTGTATTTCTTTTTTAACCCAAACCAAAGGGTTTCTGGATGAAGAGTTTATGCTGAAAATAGGAAACCGACTGTACGGTTGTGATACGTGTCAGATTGTATGTCCGAAGAATCGGGGCAAAAATTGGGATCATCATCCCGAGTTTCATCCCGATCCGGAGGTTGTGAAGCCTTTGCTGCTGCCGCTGCTGGATATTGGCAACCGTGAATTCAAAGAACGTTTCGGTCAAAGTTCCGCCGCGTGGCGGGGCAAAAAGCCAATTCAGCGTAATGCGGTCATTGCACTGGGCAATTTCAAAGACAAAAGCGCTGTACCGAAACTAACGCAGGTACTGAAGCGTGATCCGCGTCCGGAACTGCGGGGAACCGCTGCCTGGGCGCTGAGCAGAATTGGAGGAGAAGACGCCATGAGAGCTATTGGGGAAGCTGCCGCGATCGAACAAGATGGGAACGTGCTAAGTATGCTGCAGAAAGCCGAGGAGAGATTGTTATCCTCCGAGACCTTACCCGATCAGCCGCAGGCTGAGCAACGGAATATGAAGCAACAAGCGCTAGCGAAGGAACAAGAACAGGTGGCATCACCAGCCGTGCAATATACACAAAAAGATTTTTTAGCTCAGGCAAGTGATACAGAATTTGGACAAGATCCAAAGTGGACTGCGAACGTTCGTAAGAGTGAAAACGAGGGTACCGGGGAAGAAGAGGGAACGCCTTCTGTTCCTTCTACCAAGCCGGAAGCTGCCGCATGGAAGCCTTCCGCAGTAACGGGGCTTCACGGAAAGCCTGTGTATTATGATGAGGTGCTGACACCGATTGGTACGCTTACCTTATGTGCAACGGATGAGGGCCTGTGTCATATTGATTTTGGTGCTTTTCATGTACGGGAGGCTCATCTGCAGCAATGGGCGCGCACTTGGGTCGGTGAGTACCGATATGAGAAAAATGAAGAGAAGCTCAGCGAAGCTGCGGAACAGCTACAGCAGTATTTTGCAGGGGAAAGAAAGACCTTCGACTTGCAACTTGAGCAGTATGGAACTGCATTCCAGCTACAAGTTTGGCAGGTTCTGTCCGATATATCTTATGGAGAAGCCTTAACCCACCAACAGGTTGCGGAAAAGATCGGCAGGCCCAAGGCTGTACGCGCAGTTTTGGATGCCATTAGCAAGAACCCGATCCCGATTATTATTCCCTGTCATCGTATGAGCGGTAAAGATGGCACCCTGGTAGGTTACGTAGGCGGTCTGCAAACCAAGGAGCAATTGCTCGCATTGGAGCAGCAATCGTAAGAGCGGGGGACGTTCATGAAGTATGTAAACGTGGAAAGCGTGGAGGCGGGGGAGATTCTGGGCAAGACGGTATACTCCAGTAATGGTACAGTATTGCTGTCTGCCGGAGTCCAGCTCACCGTGTTTATGGTCAATACGCTGAAGCGTATCGGGGTAACCACGCTGTACATCCAGGATGAAGCGTATAAAGATGTGGATACAGAAGATATTCTGGATGAAGCCACGAAACGAGCCATTATCAACGAGATGAGCGTTACACTCGAAGCGGTACGATCCGGCAAAGACTGGAGTCCGAAGAAAGTCGCGCTGAGTATAGACAAATTGTTGAATGACGTACTGAACGGGCGTGAAATGCTGGTACAGTTAACCGATATCCGTACCCAGGACAATGCACAATATGTTCATGCGATGAATGTTTGTTTGTTGTCTTCGGTGATTGGGTTAAATATGGGACTCAACTACAATCAGCTCAAGGATCTCGCTGTAGGCGCCCTGTTACATGATATTGGAAAAGTAGGCGAGCCTCCTGGCACGGTTCCTACTTCAAAGCTACATCACACATGGCGCGGCTTTGAAGTAATCAAGAACAAACGGGAGTTCAGTCTGCTGGTTGCGCACACTGCACTGCAGCATCATGAACATGAAGATGGCAGTGGTACACCTAGAGGTATTAAGGGGAAGGATATCCATTTATTTGCCAAAATAGTTAGTGCAGCTAACATCTATGATAATCTTATCAATGGTTTGTCTGGTAGCAGCATGCTTCCGCATGAAGCGTGTGAGGAGATGATGGCGATGTCCGGAACCAAGCTGGATCGCGATATCTTGATTGAGTTTAATAAAAGTGTATCCGTATATCCCAACGGGACTGCTGTTCGGCTGTCCACCAAAGAAACCGGAGTCATTGTACGCCAGCATCGCGGCTTGCCGGGAAGACCGGTCATTCGGGTGGCTCGCGGCAGCACGCGTTATTCTCTGGATGTTATTGAGATCGATTTGGCTACACAGAACACAGTCTTCATTGAAGGTGTAATGAATTAAGCCATAGAACTGGAAAATGCGTTTGCTCAGGACGTGCGGAAATGCTATGATAACTCTCAGGAAATCCGGTCGGTGTTATGTATACATCATGGGTATCAATTTGCATAAATCATGATGTGGAATAGCACAGATCATCAGGTTTTTTAGATTGCATACAGAGGTGTCTAAGAGATGGAGATTGTAATACCGATTATTACATTGATTGTGGGTCTGGTCGGTGGATTTTTCATCGGGGTGTTCTACTTGCGTAAACAGCTTGAGAAAATGCAAAGCAACCCTGATATGCTACAGAAAATGGCGAAGCAAATGGGTTACAACCTGAATGGCAAGCAAATGCAGCGTGCCCAGCAGATGATGAAGAACCAGCAACCAGGCGCAAAAATGCCTCAGCCGACTCAACATCCTGCGCGTAAAAACACGGGCCGTCGAAAATAATAACAACTGTGGGTGATTAAACCGCTTACAGGTTGTGGTTCGAAAGGAGGCGCTTGGCAGTGGCTGGCGTTAAAGATTATTTGAATTCCAAAGTTTCCGACAATCGGGAGAAGATCGAGTATCATGTCGAACAGATTCTCAAATTGATTGGAGAAGATAGCACGCGTGAGGGGCTTTTGGACACGCCTGCGCGTGTAACCCGGATGTACGAAGAGATTTTTGGCGGATATGAAGTGGATCCCCGTGACGTGCTGGGTGTCACCTTTGACGAGAATCACGAAGAGCTGGTGATCGTGAAAGATATCGTGTACTACAGTCAGTGCGAGCACCATATGGCACCGTTTTTTGGTAAAGTACATATTGGATATGTACCAAGCGGGAAAATTGTGGGACTAAGTAAAATGGCACGTCTCGTTGAAGCGGTAACGCGCCGTCTTCAAGTGCAAGAGCGCATTACATCACAGATTGCTGATATCCTGACGGAAGCCGTCGGACCGTATGGTGTGATGGTGGTCGTTGAAGGTGAACATTTGTGCATGTGCTCCCGCGGCGTGAAGAAACCGGGCAGCAAGACGGTAACTTCAGCCGTACGCGGTTCTTTCCGTGATAACCCTGCACAGCGTGCAGAGTTTCTGTCTTTGGTGAAAGAGTAAAGGATAAATAAGCCGAGTTCCTTAGGGAATCGGCTTATTTATATAGGGCGTTTTTTTGTATCGTCGCATGGGCTAAAACTACATATGAATCGATAGTCGGAGGTTATGAACGATGAGTACTCCTTCCCAATCCAATCCGTTGCCTAAGCCAGAAGAGAGTAATTTGACTGAAAAAAAGACGATATCCGCTGACAAGGACTCATCGCTGCGCTTGCAGATTTGGGAGACACCGCTTATGCGCCATGGTCGCAGTGTGCTTGATGCATTTGCATGGGAAGAAGTGATGTGCAGACGCGTGGGAGCCGGTCATCTGCCTGTTGCTCATATATGGCGGCATCCTGATGCCTTTGTTGCCGGGCTGCGTGACCGAAGGCTGCCACTCGCAGTTGAAGCGATGGAACGCATTAGAGGTGAGGGTACAGCCGTATGTGTACGGCCTTCGGGTGGAGCCGCTGTTCCGTTGAATCCGGGAGTGGTGAATGTCTCGCTGATCCTGCCTAATCCGGGCCATGCGATTAATATTCATGATGATTTTCGCGAGATGGCTTCTATTATTGCCGAGTCGTTAATTCCTTGGTCAACTCTCGCAGAAACTGGAGAAGTACAGGGCGCATTCTGCCCCGGGGATTATGATGTCAGCGTGGGTGGATTGAAATTTTGCGGTATTGCTCAGCGGCGGCAGGCTAAAGCTTACATTATTACGGCATTTATCATTGTAGAAGGCCAGGGAGACAGGCTTGCTGCAGATGTGCGCCGATTCTATCAAGAAGCATCGGGCGGAGCAGCCGGGGGATATCCCGAGGTAAAACCTGGAACCACGGCAAGTTTGCAGGAGCTGGCAGGTGTGCCATCCACTGCGGCCTATACTGCATCACTGGTGCGTACACTGCGCAGGAGATATCCGCATTCACAGACAGAGCGGGTGCTTTCTGTGGGTATGGATGAAGTGTTGCTGACGGCAGAGCAGATGAAAATGCGGTACGATTAAGTTCTTTTTCTATAGGCTTGGAATTGGGCATCAGAGATGGTATGATGTGATTTCGGAAGGAGAGGATTAGAGTGGAAACATTGCGATATACATACCTGTATGAAGTCGTTTCGACAGGTGAAAAATCGGAATTTAGCCAAATGGCAACCAGTAAAGAAGAGGCTGCGGCCCTGATTGTAGCACGTATTGCCGATTTGGAGTTCACAGAGGAATCCGATATCAAACTCGGCGATCTGATCGCTATCAGCAAACAGGTTGGCGACAACTATGTGGCGTGCGAGGGCTGTGCTTCATAACATAGCTATGTTATGTATGAAGTGTAATATGAAATGAATGTTGAAGCGGATCTCTAAGGAGAGATTCGCTTTTTTTTGTATTCTTTTCTTTTAAATGTCGGATAACATCGATAAAACGTGAATTATGTCATATGTTGTTCAGAATCGGTTCAGAATATTTTGATATGATGCCTTCATGAATACAGACGAATTTCTTTGTGAAGGGAGATCAAAGATATGCAGGCCAGTAAAATGGGAAATAGAAAGGTCAATAGGGGATTCAGTAGGTTAACAAAGATTTGTATAGCCATGATCTTGATGTTGGCTTTACCGTTCTCGACATGGGGGACGAAGGTGGTGAGAGCAGATTCAGGATTTGAAGTGTTACCTCCTTATTTGCTTTCACCTACATCAGCTAAAATTACTATAAGATTAGATCATACAGCTACAATATATTATGATCTGCAAACAACATCTTTACCGGATATTTCTAACCCCAGCTTAGAAGAATACAAGACCAATGCAATCTCAAATCATACGTTTTTTGAGGTTCATCCTGGGGTTGACAAGACGATTGTTCTTACTAATTTGACCCCGGAAACCGATTATTCATTAGTTATAATGGAAGAACAAGGAGAGGGTTCTCCTGTCAATTTACTTGAAGCGGCAGGTTTTCAAACTTTGCTAACTCCCGATAAAGTAAAAGCAACGTTAGTGAATGATAAAGTGCAACTGAGCTGGATAGAGCAGTCAGATCGTGTATACCACGTCTATAAGTATGAAGGTTCTGCGGCTCCTGCAAACCCAGGCGACTGGATTGAAATAACCAATATTTTGTTAGATGATAACGAAGTTCCAGACTTGGTTAATGGAAAAACTTATATTTTTGCAGTTAAATCGATATTTCAAACAGGACCGGAATACGAGGTATCCGATTATGTCGTTTCTAACGTAATCACTCCTGGCCTACCTGCTGCACCTGCGACGCTTACTCCGCAGGCTATTAACGGACAAGTTCAGTTAAACTGGAATAGTGTACCCGAGGTAGACGGGTATGTCCTATATATGTATCAGGGCAGCACAGCGCCACAAGATCCTGAAAGTTGGATTAAAGTAGCAGGGCCGATGAATGCATTGCAGTATACCGTTTCAAATCTAACAAGTGGTCTTCCTTATGTCTTTGCTGTTCGATCTTCTAAAAACGCACTACTGTCAGAGTTTAAAGTGTCCACCTCGGTAACACCGCAATCACAAGACAATAGTGGGGGTGAAGTGATTGTGTCGCCTTCTCCATCACCATCACCATCCTCATCAGCACCAGCTCCACAGAAGGAGATCATTAAAGTGGATGTGGCGAGTGGTGAGCAAGCTTCCACCATTGACTCTCTGGAGATCAGCCGGACCCGTGGATCAGATGGTACAGTAAAAGATGAGCTTGGATTGAACCAGAGCAAAGCGCAGTCCGTGATTGATCAGCTCAAGAGAACGGGATCACGTACCGCTGTTGTGCTGATTCCGGATGCGAAAGATGAAGTCTCCCAGTGGGATGTAAAACTGGCGCGGGAATCAGCAAACTTGTTCACAGAGCAAGGCATCGATTTGGTTATTTCCAATCCAAACGTAAAAGTAACCATTCCAGCTACATCGATGAAGGACAGAACAGATGATGTATATTTCCGTCTCGTGCCTGTAAAGAAACAGGATACACGTCAGGCTATTGAACAAAGGTTGCTGGCTAACGAGATGATTACTCAATTCGCAGGCACGAAAGACATTCAGGTGCTGGGGCGTCCAATGACGATTGAAACGAATCTGCAAAGCCGTCCAGTAACGCTTGTCCTGCCAGTGGACAGCAAACAGCTTGCAGGTGTGAACCCTGCCGATCTTGGCGTGTATATCGAACACAGCAACGGAACGAAAGAGCTGGTACACGGTAAAGTGGTAACACTAAACAAAAATAACAACCAACAAGGCATTGAGATTAAAGTGGAACAATTCAGTACGTTCTCCGTGGTACGGGTCAAAGACTGGGCTGATGATACGGCAAAAGCAAAACCTTATATTCGCGGATATGTAGATGGTCGCTTCCAACCGGAGTGGTTCGTAACACGTGCCGAGATGGCGGCACTCATTACGCGTGTAACAGGCACTGTGGAGGTTAAGAGCGAAGCATCATTTACGGATGTTAAATCTGGGCACTGGGCTCATGATAGTATCTCCGCTGCTGTCAAAGCGGGT
Organism: Paenibacillus sp. TSA_86.1; assembly: GCF_052691815.1. Lineage (NCBI taxonomy): Bacteria > Bacillati > Bacillota > Bacilli > Caryophanales > Paenibacillaceae > Paenibacillus > Paenibacillus sp. TSA_86.1. Next base: position 49,788 of record NZ_JBQZGE010000017.1, read on the forward strand.
TACTTCACAGGTTATACAGACGGTAGTTTCAAACCGGGACAAGGGATGACACGAGCAGAGATGGCGGGCGTATTACAGCATTTGCTGAATAGTGAACAGGCAGCGGCATCTGAAGCGACAACTGCATTCACGGATGTGAAGCAACACTGGGCACAGAAAGCGATCGCTCGACTGAATGCAGCAGGAGTTCTTACGGGATACACGGACGGTACCTTCCGTCCTGATAAACTGGTATCACGTGCTGAAGCCGTGACCATGATCAACAAATTGATTGGTCTTCAGCCTGCAGCAACGGTGTTAAAATCCTGGTCGGATGTGCCTGATACCCACTGGGCTTACCAAGCAATTCAAGCCGCATCCATTAAAGAATAACGATGAGCATATGTTGTTAGTGAGAATAAGTAAAGTTATTTGGACAAATGATCGGCCCTCATGGCGATAAGGGCACATGTTTCAAAGAGATATCTTTCAGTCTATGACTGGAGATATCTCTTTTTTTTATATTTGCTACTCTAATAAGGCGGCCATAACAGCTTGCGCGCGGTTTCGTAACGCTCTGCGACAGCAGGCCAGTAGACGACATTCCACCAGTCTTCAATGTACTTTTTGCGTTCGTTCTGATGTTTGAGATAGTAAGCATGCTCCCATACGTCCAGCGGCAGGAGTGGAACGATATCCGATTGGGACAAGTTCTGATGTTTTTCGGCCTGCAAAATTTCCAAACGGTGCGCTCGTGGACTCCAGACCAGCATCGCCCAGCCGCTGCCCTCCACCTTGTTAGCTGCCTCGGTAAATTGGTTTTTGAACGCTTCATAGCTGCCGAAATCACGTTTGATCTGCTCTGCTAGCATGCCGGTTGGCTTGCCACCGCCAGCTGGGTTCATAATTGTCCAGAAGATGGTATGCAGATAATGTCCTGCTCCATTAAAGGCAAGTTCGCGCTCCCAGTGCTTGATAAGTTCGAAATTATTCTTTTTGCGGGATTCGGCCAGTTTTTTCTCCGCCACATTCAATCCGTCCACATAGGACTGGTGGTGCTTGTCATGATGGATGCGCATCGTCAATTCGTCAATATGCGGCTCCAGCGCATTATATGCGTAGGGAAGGGGAGGCAGCGTGTGCCCGCCAATCGGAACCGGCTTTTCTCTTACCGGGGCAGAAGCAGGCAAAGTTTCAGAAGGAGCCGCCCCGTCCGTCGAAGGCTGGAGTGAGACAGATTGTACCTGTGCGGAAGAAGAAGCAGGAGCTGCATTGGTTTTTCCGGTAAAAGAGGCAGACGCTTCTGTTGCTTCGAAGCGACTGTCCTGAGCGATTTTGGAGCTAATACTGTGCAGTGCATTTTCCAGTAGTGTCGATGGTGCTGGTTCTGCTTCCCGCCAAATGCCAGGCTGACTCAACGTTTCCAATACCCCAAGGAAATACTCCGATTCACGGATGATGTGCAAAATGATGGTCTGGGCCAAAGGAACCGCACGCACCGCTGCACTTTGCTCCAACATGATATAAAGCTGTTGAATAAACTCTCTGGACTGCTGCTGTGCTGTGGAGACGAGTTGGTCGATACATCGCATCATATAGGGGGCAGGTGGCTGGGTTGCTGGCAACAATTGCTTTAACAGTTGATTCGCCACTTGCTCACTGTTCGCAAAAGCCGCTTCCCATTCCTCCAGCAGCTTAACGTAAGCAGGCTCCAGTTCAGGAACCAGTGCACGAATAAGGAGTGTATGTTCTTTCTCTTGCTCTTTCCAGAAACGGATTTCTTCCAGCGTCCGCAGAGGCAGCAGATGGCCGTATCCATCGCAGTTCATATCCGTTATACCTCCAATCTTTCCGTTTGTTTTCCCTCAGTCTTCGTTCAATTATCTTTACTCTGTCTCAACAGTGTATTCTTGCAGCGTATTGTCCTATGTGTATAAAAAAAGAGCCCCGGAGGGCTCTAAGGTCATCTAATGTTAGATATCATTTTGATTATTGAAAACGTATATTCCTGAATGACTACGTTACTACTGGTTTGGTTGCACACCCTCGTTGCTTGTCTTCGTCACATGACTAAGGAAGGTCGAGACGCGGCGTAAATATTCTTTTGGATGCTCCCGGAAGATCAGTTCATGATGTGCGTCCGGTACAATCCATTCTTCTGAATAAGGATTGGTCTGATTGGCGGCAAGCTGCTCAGCAATCGGGTAAGGTGCTTTCTCATCCTCTGTGCCATGAATGAAGAAGATCGGGAATGGATAGTCTTTTTTCTTCACTTCCTGATACGGAATTTGCTGTAAGCCGGTACCATTCAAGATCGGGAAGAGTAACTTCATAATCTCCAGCGTAGGCTGACGCGGCAGATTGATCTGATTATGAATGTTGTGATACAGCGTATCCGGCTCCAGCAGAAACGTGCTATCCAGAATCATGGCATCCACTTCGTTGGTCAGCAGTCCAGTCTGTAGAGCCGTTCCGGCTCCCATGGAGAATCCCCAGACAACAAGCTCCTGTGCACCCCGCTGCTTCGCATACTGAATGGCTCCCAGTAGTTGCTGTGACTCCGCTTTACCTCCAGTAGCTACCGCCCGGTTCACCTGAGAGGCAAAGCCATAATCGAACATCACCACATTAAACCCGAGTTGGTGCGCGTAATGAGCGAGGTCATACATGGGTACCCAGGTTTCCTCGCGATTGGCTCCATAGCCGTGACTGAAGATAATGGTTTTACCTGCATCGGTATTCGCTGGAATATACCAGCCTTGCATCGTGCGACTGCCATCTGCCGCAGGGAATGTGATGTCTTCGTATTTCATATTTTTGGCTTGCATCGGGTTGGAGAACACTGGCGCGACCGTAGGATTGGAGAGTACCCATGCAATATAACCGTGTAAGGCAATAAAACAAAACAATAAGAAAAATACAACGGAGAGCAGCAACGCTACGATAATATGCTTGAACCGAATCAGCCTGGGTGACAATGAAGAGGGCAGATCGGACACTTTGGTATGCAGCGGGGCTTCGCTCTGGGATGTCGGATACATGCACGCCCCTCCTTTGAGTTTCGGTTAAAGATACATTTGGCCAAGATTTTAACGATGTGAAAAATAGAATGTTATATCTGTTCAAGCCATATTCATGACGATGACAGCGTGATTCTAAAGTCACACTTTGTGTTGTTATAAACGAAAGGGTTCCTGTCTTTATCGTATGTCCCCATATAGTCAAAGTCAATCAAATGAAGGCATTTGTTACGCAATTGTTATATAGTTCTTAAGATGTAGAGGTAACTTTTCCATAGTGTGTAAATTACAGGGGGTTACGAAGTGCAAAATGCATATCCTGGTCCACTTTCTAGATTGCGCATTACCTTCAAAAAGGTTCTTTTTGGTTTACAGATGAGACCGTTTCTCATATAATTTATGTAACCAAGTTTCATGTGATGAAACATGAGGAGGGCACCATGCCATGGAAGACCGCAAGTTAACCGTCCGGGCTGTAGAACGGGCGCTGGATATATTATTATGTTTTACCACACGCAGTGATCTTGGACTCACCGAAATTGCCAGTCAGATCGGTTTACACAAAAGTACGGTGCATCGATTGATGGCAACACTGGAGGATCGGGGGTTCGTGATACGCGACGCAGCAACCGAGAAGTACCGGCTTGGCATTCGCATCTGGGAACTGTCTGCGCACATGTCACGTAGTGATGATCCTGCGATTTTGCTATTGCCCGCGATGGAACGGCTCCGGGATCGGTTGGGCGAGACGGTAAGTCTCTATCTCCGTGACGGCAGCGAGCGGATTCGGATTCAGGCGGTGCAGAGTGATCAGGCGATTCGCCGGGTTGCGCCAGTAGGTGTCAGACTGCCGCTTTCCGTAGGAGCTTCCAGCAAAGTGTTGATGGCCTTTGCATCTGAAGAGGATCGGGAGGAGCTGATGAACGGCTCGGAATGGCCCGTATTTATTGATCCAGCAGTATATTTGGCACAGATGGAGGACATCAGAGGAAGCGGTTATGCAACCAGTTATGAGGAACGCGAGCCGGGAGCTGCTGCGGTGTCCGTACCGATTATGGATCGCAGAGGCAATATCGCGGCAGCGCTGTCTGTGTCGGGGCCTGTCAGCAGGCTCTCGCAAGACACATTGCATGAGTACGCTCCTGTATTGAAAGAAGCGGCCGCGCAGATGGGACTTATGTTGTCGTAAGGCCAGGCTCATGCTTGAAGTTTTGCACAAAAGGAATTGATGATCTGGAATATTAAGGTTGTATTTATAACCAGATTAAGCTACTCTGTAATGGACGGCCCATCGGGGCCGGTTGAATGTCATATTTTTAAGTTGAACAGCGGCTGAATTGCCGTAATACGTTTACGTTACTGGGGGAGTCCGAATTGTCCGGACTGAGACGGAATCGCATGAGATTCCGGACCCTTTGCACCTGATCTGGATCATACCAGCGTAGGGAAGTAATCGGCCATATGACCACAAGCACCACAGACGTTAACCTGGGATAGATGCTGTTTGGCAGCAGATGGCCCTTGTTGCGTGTATGGTGATGGACATCAGTCGGTTCCTTCGGAACCGGCTTTTTTTATTTACAGTGCCTGGCAGAGATTCACTTGTTGTGTTTCACTATCGCGGTGACAGCATAACCATTGCGACATACATGCCTGGACTTCCAGGTGAAGTGATCTCGCTTCTCTCGCTGACTGTACATAAAAATTTGTCTCCTGGATCTGTTTGGCTGCGTGGGCAGGAACAATCCTGCTGTACTTCTGTGCTCTGAATGTTTCCGGGCAGGTGTGGTGGTCGTTGAAACTGACGCATTGGTGGAGACATAACGCAAGAGAAGATTACAGAGGAGGAAACAGGAGACATGAGTACACATAAGCAAACGGGGCAACAGAATGGAATCGAAGAATTGGGGAGCGAGGGTCATCCGGTGGAAAAAGAAACCGGAGCGGCTGGAAGGGTTCAACCCTTCCCGGGCAGCCGTAAAGTCTACATTCAGGGCTCACGACCGGACATCGCTGTACCGGAGCGTGAAATTGCCCTTCATGACACCAATACTCCCCAAGGGGTGGAGCATAATGAGCCGCTGCGTGTCTACGATACGAGCGGCCCGATGACCGATCCCGAATTCCAGATGGACATTCGGGCCGGTTTACCTGCGCTTCGCACGCACTGGATCATGGAGCGCGGTGACGTGGAAGCGTATGAGGGCCGGGCAATCAAGCCGGAGGATAACGGCTTGAAGCCCGGAGGCCGAAGAGCCGGGGCAGAGGAATACCCCGGCCTTCGGGGGCAGCCGCTGCGTGCACAGGCTGGACGCTGTGTCACACAGATGCACTATGCACGGCAGGGCTTGATTACGCCAGAGATGGAGTACGCCGCTATTCGTGAAGGCGTGGAGCCGGAATTCGTGCGGCAGGAGCTGGCGAGCGGCAGGGCAATTCTTCCCTCCAACATCAATCACCCGGAGAGTGAGCCGATGTTGATTGGTCGTCATTTTCACGTGAAGATCAATGCTAATATTGGCAATTCCGCTGTATCTTCCTCCATCGAAGAGGAAGTGGAGAAGATGACCTGGGCTGTGCGCTGGGGATCGGATACGGTGATGGATCTCTCGACAGGCAAGAATATTCATACGACACGGGAATGGATCATCCGTAACTCCCCTGTGCCGATTGGCACGGTGCCCCTCTATCAGGCATTAGAAAAGGTGAATGGAGAGGCTGAGGCGCTCACCTGGGAGTTGTACCGGGATACGCTGATTGAACAAGCGGAGCAGGGTGTGGATTATTTTACGATTCATGCCGGCGTATTGCTGCGATATATTCCAATGACGGCGAAACGGATGACGGGCATCGTTTCACGGGGCGGGTCGATTATGGCGGCATGGTGCCTGGCACATCATCAGGAGAACTTTTTGTACACTCATTTTGAAGAAATCTGCGAGATTATGAAAAGGTATGATGTGGCTTTCTCTCTTGGGGACGGACTGCGCCCAGGCAGCATCTACGATGCCAATGACGAGGCACAGATGGCGGAGCTGGCAACGCTCGGAGAATTAACGCAGATTGCGTGGAAGCATGATGTACAGGTGATGATTGAAGGGCCGGGGCATGTGCCGATGCACAAGATCAAAGAGAATGTGGATTTGCAGATGGAAATCTGCCAGGAAGCGCCGTTCTATACCCTTGGGCCGCTGACCACGGACATTGCACCGGGATACGATCATATTACGTCTGCGATTGGGGCGGCGATGATTGGCTGGTTTGGTACGTCCATGCTCTGTTATGTCACGCCGAAGGAGCATCTGGGGCTTCCGAACAAGGATGATGTGCGTGAAGGGGTTATCGCTTATAAAATAGCCGCTCATGCGGCTGATTTGGCCAAAGGCCACCCACGCGCCCAGCGCCGGGATGATGCGCTGTCGAAGGCACGCTTCGAATTCCGCTGGCGGGATCAGTTTAACCTGTCCCTCGACCCGGAACGGGCACTATCCTACCACGATGAGACGCTACCCGCAGAAGGGGCGAAGGAGGCACATTTCTGCTCAATGTGCGGGCCGAAGTTCTGCAGCATGCGCATTACGCAGGATATTCGTGCCTTTGCCGCAGATCGCGGCCTGAATGATGAGGAAGCGGTCGCCGCTGGGATGCTGTCGAAAGCGGCGGAGTATCGGGCACGGTAATAAAGTAGAAAAAGCCTGAAGAAGCCTGAAGAAGCGGAGCTAAAAGCTTCTGAAAGAAAGCTGCATCGGAAGCATAAGCTTCGCCGTTATCACCGGAGTTCTCCTTTTAAAAGGTTATATCTATACACTTCTCCGGCTTGGTGGTGCGATTTGAATTTAATCAAATTTTATTCCCTATCAATTTTGTTCCACATACGATACAAGATACCAGCGATTACAAACAATAAGCCATCGGACAGTCTTAGATTACCTGCATGCAGGAAAGCTGAACATCCCATACCTATTATGAACAAGATAAGGACATATAGAAATTTCATGTTCTGATCACCTCATATTTTATATTAAGGGGTCAGGCGGTTCTCGCATCTGCACAGAGAATGATCTAAAATCTAACGATCTCCACAAACCTTATTTTAACGTTTTTGGCGCGAAAAAAATTCTAACGATCTCCAGCGACGTTATTTCGCTGAAATTAGCCAAAAAAGAGGCAATTCGCTGCTAAAAACCTAAAATAAGGTTTCTCAGGATCGTTAGAATTTCAATGGTGCTGAAATGAAGTAAATAGCGTTCTCTCAGATCGTTAGCGGTAAGAAGGGAGTATCTGATCCTCCTGCGATCATTGTTCGATTGTATATATCCTCTACGGTTGTATGAATTCTTGATCTATGCATCCTCGATCCTCATAGGATTTTACGATTTCATGTAACTATCTCATAACCGTATCACGTAACCGTATCACGTAACCATAAAAATGAACCGCAACTTGGTTACTCATAATATCCTTTTGCATACACGGCTGCCGTTGAGAAGCAGAGATGTTTCATTTCATCCTGTTGATTTTCGGGTGGCATCTCCAGGAACCACGGCTCCTGCATATCCTCTCGGCTCATGGGCACAGGACGCCATAGAATCAAACCGATCTGATCGAACTGGTAACTGCAACCAAGCTCGGGATCTTCGCGGTCATATGGTGCAATGGCATCCAACTGAGGAACAAGAACGTCGGCTTCGGTGCCTAGCAGATCGAGTTCTCCCAGCATACATTTAAACTCATCACTTTCATAAAACTCAATAAAATGTGCTCTGCCTTGGGCATCGTACTCCACATTGGGATCAAAGCTGAAAGCCTCCGTCTGTTCAACTTCATTCTGTGTCATGCCCAGCCGGATATCCCCGATAGATTGACCTGGTTCAACCGTGAGATTTTTCATGTTTTCGTTCCCTCCGAAATAAAATTCTACATACGTTTAGCTATGGTGATTAGATCACTGTTGGTTTTACCATGCAACGAGTGTGCTTCCGAGTTAATTATACTTTCTTCGTGATGCCGATATCCCGCTCCAGGTTCGCGCCTAATAATGAAAGCGGCGTATAAATGGTCATACCTGCATTGGCAGATGCCTGCTCAGCGGCAGGAGCCATGGAGAGCTGAGCTGCGACAAGACAAGTATCCTTGCATTCAAGAGCAAGCTGCTGCAATGCTTCTTTTAACGCGACGTTATAGCCTTCTTGGTCACCTCGCATAATCATATCGAATAGACCAGGAAGCAACACAGATTCTAACTCAGGCTTGTCCCTTCCTACCAAGTGTTGATCCATATAGTCATGATATCGAGTCATCGTAGGCTCTACTGTGGCGGGATTGGTAAACGCGAGCAAATACCGCTTCGGATGTTTTACCATCATCGCGAGCAGTGAATCGTCAATACCCGTTACCCTAATCGGTAACGGTTGTATTTGTTCCAGCACGGCTGCGAACAAGGTGCATGTCACAAGAATAGCGTCAGCGTGACAGCGGCTCATCCATTGCAGTGTCTGATTTACTTTTTCCCGAACAAGCGCACTATTGAAATCCTCATCATGCTTGAGCCGATCAAGACCGGGGTCTACATAGTGAACCAGTTCGATATTATAAGAAGTCAGTGCTTGTTCAATCAACCTGATATTGGAGTAATGCGCGTGGAAACAGGCAATGGTGCTCATAAGCAATCCCCTTTATGTAGAGTGACTACAAGACGCGTCTGGATCACACCATAAGTGTGAACCATCGGTAAGAAACGTCGCGCCTGAAATGTCATCTTTTACACGTAGTATAGGGAGCAGCCGCAGAGATGTAAAGCGTTATCTTATGTTCATGGATACGTTCTTTTTCGCCATTTTTTGCTGTAAAATTTCATGGAAGGATAGGCCTTGAGTGTTCTCATTTTCCTTTTTAGGTGCATTGGTCTCCGTGTTGCGTGGATATTGGTGGTGATACGGGATCATTTGCTGAATAGGCATGCGGATCATCTTGGTTCCTCCTTACATGCATGATGGACATGCATCGTTCGTTTGTATGTATTTTCAACATTTGTTTTGTTGGTGACATTCAAATGAATTCGCCTTGTACACATATAGGTACATATGACTTGTTACATGAAGAAGCGGAAATTCAATTGTTATTCCGACTCGGATGTAGTGATTTTACCCGGTATTCAGAAGATGTAAACGGTTTTAGGGAAATTCAGGAACAAAGAACCTGATATGAGAGGCGAGGTATGGGAGCATGGTATCGGTTGTTAAGTGAATGGTCCTAATTTCAGGGAAGTCAATGGTGCTTGCCTCTAAGACATATGTCCAAGTGACTAGGTATGGTATAAGCTAACTAACTTGGTTCTATGGTCGGGGGATATGGATCGAAAAATGTCAAAAAAGCTGCCAAGACCACTTGGCAGCTACAGGTTTCCTCATTTGATTCTCTCTTTAAATTCCTTTTTGAATGGGGGTATCCGTTACTATTACTTCTATTACCTGCGTTCTTTTACCGCAATATATACATCCACCTGTGTATGTTCCGGGTCTAAACTCCGCTCATCGTAAAACTCAAAATCTCCCGTAAATGTGCGGTCACTCTGATGGTTCCACGCCCACACCGCTCCCCACACTTCGCTGACTACTTCAACCATCGGTCCGGTTCTCGAAGTAAACACTGCATAGGTAGCAGGCGGTAACTGAACCTCGTCGAAACCTTCAGGTAGTTGTTCTCCCTCGCCGACTTCATGCCCGATCAAAATGGTATATTCACCGGCAATGCCATCCGCGTAATCCGTGTAACAGCCGTAGCGTGCAGCTTCAGTAGCCGGAATATGTTCGGAGGCAAAATAACGACCCCATAACGCGCCGATGCTGCCTTGGCCGCTCATCTCAATCGCATTGGTTGTACGTGCGGACAGTCCGGCTAGGCGTTTGCCCGGAAGGGTAACATAGCGAGCAGGCTCGCTGGAAAACGGAGCATTTTTCGCTGGATTAGACGCATCTGACAGAGATGATTGCTCGTCTGCTCTTATTTTTCCTGCCAAAGTGTTATCTAACACAGTAGCCCCGTCCTCACCGCTCCGTTCATTTCCTTCATTGCGCCAGCGTTTCAAAAAGGGTAGTTGGTTGCGCAGCATCGAGCGAGCCGATTCCTCATCCATGCCTTCTTCCTTGAGAATGGCGGTGCACATCTCGGTCATACCTTCAAGCGAGATGCCCGGCTGCTCAAACTTGCCATCCTTGTAACAATAAATGCAGTATTCCCGGGTGGTGCTGCCATCCATTTCTGTACCAAATTGATCGGCGCTTGTGAGTGGCATACCACAGCTTTGACATACGGTAACGTTCATCATTCATTCCTCCTCGGTTATATGTACAACTTCAACCTGAACATAGTTGAAGTATACGGGGAGGAACTGGACAGCTGTCTGTCAGGTTTGAGCTGAGGTTTTATAATTTTGCACAATTTGCTCTGCCATACGGCACACATTGTCCCGAATATGCAGAGGTTCCAATACCTCCACGTCCGCGCCAAAGCCGAGAATAAAGCCATATAGCCAGTTATCTTCCGGGAAAGCGATCTGGCTGATATAATACCCGTTGCCGTCAGGCAATACATTTTCAATACCGAACCATTCTTCCGCGAGATGACGGGCACGGGCATGGAATCTCAGGGTAATCCCAAGCTTGTTGTCTGGCTGGCTCCATTCCTGTTGCCATGGCCGGTCTTGAAGGTTGATGGATTTTCGTTCAAAGTGCTCTGCGGCAAGAAAGACTTCTTTCATCCGAACGAGCTTGAACATACGGAATTCATTTCGTTCATGGCAGAAGGCATACAGATACCACGCGTGTCTCTTCAGCACAAGCGTGTGTGGTTCAACCGTACGATAGGTCTGTATACCTTCGGCGCTGCAATAGGCAAAATAAATGCATTGAAGCTGATCGATCCCCTGATCAATAACGTTTAATTTGTTTTGCAGAGCTTCAGGGTGTGTCCACGTTGAATAATCCACGATGAATCGATGGGTGCTGGCTTGAAAATCTTCGTTTTTGGCTTCCGGCACAATACTGCTGAGCTTCTCTACCAATAACTCACGCGCAGTATTTGTATGCGAGGTGGATATGCTGCGCAGCGCGGTGACGATGGCAACGAGATCCTTGTCGGTTAACAGATTGCGATCCAGGCGGTAACCTTCTGCTAGCCCGATGCCGCCGCTTGCTCCCTGATAGGTCACGACCGGAATCCCGGCTTGCCCCAATGTGTCGATATCCCGATAGATCGTACGGATCGATACCTCAAACATATCTGCCAGGTCTTTCGCCTGTAATCGCCTGCGGTTAATGAGCAGTACTACAATGGCTAACAAACGCTCCAGTTTCATAGCGATCTCTTCCTTTTTTTTATTTGTGTTTATATAAATGAGCAATTTCTTTTACACTTGAACGGAGAGAACAGAAAAAACCCGGAGAAGCGAAGCGCTCGCTGAGAGCATTCTGAAAGAAAGCTGCTTCGGAAGCATATGCTTATCACCGGATTTTCCCTATAGAGAAGGGAAGCAAAAAATCTGGGGATAACAGCGATCGGAAGGTTATTCTGTCATCGGAGTGGGCTGTGTAAAATTTTTGTTCTACTAATATAACATTGCTTTCAATTGTTAAACCCGGACTTATCTGTTAGATTCATATGTATTATATTGCCCAGCATCCCATATAGGAGTGAAATAAGCAATGAAGCGAATTACGATTCTGATTGCGGACGATGAAGTAGAGATCGCAGATCTGGTTGCTTTACATTTACAAAAAGAAGGCTATCATACCGTCAAGGCATCTGACGGACAGTCAGCACTGCAGGCGATCCAGACACATGCTATTGATTTAGCCGTACTGGACATTATGATGCCGGGTATGGACGGGTATGAAGTGACCCGCAAAATACGGGAGCAGCATCATTTTCCAATTATTTTCCTGAGCGCCAAAACCTCGGACATGGATAAAATCACGGGGCTTGTGATGGGTGCCGATGATTATATGACCAAACCGTTTAATCCGATGGAGCTTGTGGCCCGTGTGAATTCTCAACTGCGCCGTTCTTTGCAATTCAGTCAGTCCACAGCGGGGGTTCAGCGCTCGATTCTGGAAAAGGGCGGACTTGTCATTGCACCAGAGCAGCACAGCGTGACGCTTTATGGTAAACCGCTGGAGTTAACACCGAAGGAATTTGATATTTTAGTGCTGCTCGCGAGTAATCCGAAACAGGTCTTTAGCGCAGAAAGTATTTTTGAAAAGGTATGGGGAGAAGCTTATTTCGAAAGTGGCAACACCGTTATGGTACATATTCGGACACTGCGCAAGAAGCTCGGAGAAGATGTGGACAAGAACAAGTTCATCAAAACCATCTGGGGCGTGGGGTACACGTTCAATGACTAAACGCAGAAGCTTTCGCACAACGATGATTATGCTGCTCGGTCTGAGCATGCTGTCTTCTGGCGGCGTAACATTTATCGTCTACAGGCTGTTGCAGATGTATTACTCAGGTGTGCGGATGGAAGATCCACTGGCGGAATATCGGAGTATCATGAGAAGCATCGGGGATATTTATGTCTTTATGATCCTGTTTATCCCGCTCGCGATTTTATTTTTCTACTTGTTTACGAGACCTTATGTTACGTATTTCAAAGAGATTTCCGCGGGTATTAATCACTTGGCGAATGGAGACTTTCAGCATCGCGTTCAGATTTCGTCCAAGGATGAATTGGGTTCCATTGCGGAGAGTGTGAATCTGGCCAGCCAGAAGCTGCGAGAGGCAATGGAACGAGGGGATTTTGCCGAGAACAGCAAAGACCAGCTCATCGTAAACCTTGCTCATGATCTGCGTACACCGCTAACCTCCGTGCTGGGCTATCTGGATTTGCTAATGAAGGATGAACAACTGACAGAAGAACAGGCACGTCATTTCACAGCAATCGCGTTTACCAAGTCCCAGAGGCTGGAGAAGCTGATTGATGATCTGTTTGAGATTACACGGATGAACCACGGCAGGCTGCCTGTGCGCAAGACGCAGCTGGACCTGAGCGAGCTGTTGAAACAGATGAACGAGGAGCTTTATCCTGTTTTTGAAAAGAATCATTTGCTCACCCGTCTCAAGATCGATAATGATCTTACCGTATCAGGAGACGGGGAGCTGCTCGCCCGTGTGTTCGAGAATCTGCTGATTAATGCTGCGCGGCATGGTAAGGACGGTATGTATGTGGACATTAACGGATTCCGGGATGGCAATCAAGTGGTCATTCAGGTTATCAACTATGGGGGGCACATTCATCCCGATGATCTGCCGCACATCTTCGACATGTATTACACCGGGGATCGGGCACGGACAATACAAGAGGGAGGTACCGGTCTTGGACTGTTTATCGCACGTAACATCGTGGAGCAGCATGAGGGTGTAATATCGGTAGCAAGCGATGTGGTACGTACGATGTTTGAGGTTCGTCTACCTGTTTTCCAGCAGGTTTCTCGTGAAACTTAAGAAAAACTTAAAAATTGCCCTGCGTTTTCTTTAAATTGTTTTGTCTATCCTTGAATCATGAGAGGAAGGAGGAACAATCATGAAAAAGTGGGGCTTTCTAATATGCATCATCCTGATCGGGTATACCCTGACGCAATCACCGGCAGCTTTGTCGGGGAACAAGGAGATGCCGATTGTTATTTTGGACACGGATGAGAAGTATGCGGGGTACCGAGAAGTGGCAAGCCAGGACACGAAACAACGAATACATAAAGGTAATCTCGTTTTGGTCAATTCCGAGCATCCAATTCACCAGGAAGGTGTTCGCTCTGATATTGTACATGTAGCTGATGAGGAAGACTTGCTTCGTGGTTATGGACTACTGGATCACAGATTGATGTTATCCCGTGAGGTGGCAGAGAGATTCCAGGAGATGGTTGAAGCAGCAGCCGAAGACGATGTACGTTATTTCCTGATGAGCAGCGGGTACAGAGATTTTGAGAAGCAGGACGAGCTGTATCGGCAAAAGGGTTCTGACTACGCTTTGCCTGCGGGCTACAGCGAGCACAATCTGGGATTATCCTTAGACGTGGGGTCAAGCCTGGCCTCGATGAGCGAAGCTCCTGAGGGGGCATGGCTGGAGAAGAACGCGTGGAGATACGGTTTTATTTTGCGATATCCGAAAGATAAAGTGAAAGTGACCGGTATTCAGTATGAACCCTGGCATTTTAGATATGTGGGTATGCCTCACAGTGCAGTGATGGCGAAGAATCATATGGTTTTGGAAGAGTATCTGGAGATGTTAAAGGAAAAAAAAGACGTGACCGTTGATCTTGATGGCGAGACGTACCACATCCATTATTATCACGTGTTGAAGGATACAAAGATATATTTGCCAGAGAAAGATTCATATGATATCTCAGGAGACAATATGGAGGGCGTTATTGTTACGGTTAAGAAACGCTAGTGAGCGTGAGCGCTAAACGGTTGCCAAAAGGATTGGTGCATCTGACTACCGAAGGCTTGATATATATGGGATACATACGAATCGGTTTAAAAGGGGACGCCATCGACCGGGGGATTAACAAAACAGGTTACAGTCTGGTTGATATACGGCTTCGCGGCCTGATCGGGGAGGGAAAGACAGCATGAGACAGAATAAGCCAAGCGAGCAGCTTAAGCAACGTGAGCATGAGCACCGTGATCGGAGTGATCGCCATATGCAGGGCAAACGGCAGATGAGCCATTTGACCGATCATGCGACTAAACATCATGAGAAGAATTGTGAGAAGAAGTCTAATCCGCTTCGAGTTGTATGGATTTCTATATTCCTGATTTATCTTTATCTGCTGACCAAGTTGATTTTATTCAAAGGAGGTCCCGTGGATATAGGACTGGTCTGGGACAGATTAACGGAGCTGTTACGTCAACCCGATCTGATTCATACACGAACCGTAAATCTGACGCCATTTCAGGAGATCAAACGAGATTGGTACAGTCTCTCCGTTCATCACCGATCCGGAACAGCCATTCATCTGGTGGGCAATATCCTTGCATTTGTGCCGCTCGGCGTATTGATTACGGGTCTGTTAGGCCATAATTTTTTCACCGGAATTCATGTGCTTATTCTATCCTTCCTGCTTAGTCTGGGATACGAAGGGACACAGCTGCTCACGGGTATAGGTATCTTTGATGTAGATGATCTTATGCTGAATACATTTGGTGGAATGATCGGATACCTGCTGTATACCATGTTGCTGGTCCTGAACAGGTTGCTATCGGGAGGTAACTCACGAGTGGCAACGAATAACTAGGCGAGCAGTATTTGAAATAACGACGGGAAGAGTATGAGAATCACTAGGAAAGTAACTAGGGGAATAGTAAAGGGGCCTGTAGTCACCATTGTTTCTGTCCCTCTCGCGGCGCTAACGATCATGACAGAGCTTATTTGGCTGATTTAGCCGGGTTAGAAATTCTAACGATCACCAGAGACGTTATTTCCTCAATTTTAGCTGAAATCGGGATAAATCGGGGAGGATTTACTTCAATAGCGTCCCTACGGATCGTTAGAATTTCAAAAGGCTATTTTGGGACGAAATAAGGCTTCTCGTGATCGTTAGAATCTTGGCTAGCCATCAGGGCTTCTTTTTCATCCATTCCCGGATTTAAGTTTTCCCCTGCTACGGATGCAATCTCGTCTCGTTAACCAACGGGAATCTTATATGGATTACACTTTAGAGCATTTATTCGAGTTGTTTTAAGCGGACACTTTTGCGATACTGTTTAATAGTTTCTTAGTTGAGAGACACCGATGAAATGCTAATTCTGTATCTTAAAGAAAAGGCGATGTTCGCCAATACCTATATGTTCACTACACTAGGAGGAGGGGCTTGAATTGATTTTGTTAGCTGAACAGCTTGCCGGAAGAATGAGAGCGCTGATCGCTATCGAAAGTGAGATCGCAGACGCCACGCATAGACAAGAAGAACAACATGTCGTGCGAGAGTTGGAAGAGAAAAGGTCCACACAGATTCGCAGCTTCACGCGCGATGAATTATTAGTTATCAAAACGGTAATGAATGTTGGCCGATGCGAAAGAGGTTATCGTTATTATGCCAACTCAGAGAACACAGATTATTATGAGATCATTCACCTGCCCATTGAGTTGAACGAGCATGAGTTGATGCAGAAGTATTCATATTACCTGGTACATAAAACAGAACGCGAGCTTGCAGATAGCATGGAGTTTTATACGGCTGTTTCTGAACAGCTGAAGGAAGGCATGGCTATTTTGAAAATCTAGGAGGTAGATCGGATGATTATGAAAATTTCGTATTATACCCCTGACGGTTTCTATTATTATGTCCCTGACGAATATGCAGAGCAGATCGAAGCGTGGAGAAATGAATTTTCTGATTTTCTGCAAAGCATTGAAGGTAAACATCCGTTTACGGAATATGTGGAATCCATTAATTTCGATGGTGAACTGGAATATGGGGCGTATACTCGTAGTTATGGCGGGGATGACTTTATGGATTGGATCAACGTGGAAAAGTTGAAATGTAGGGGAATCTATCGTATTCCTGCACCACCAGATGATTCAGACGTGGGAATCAGGATCGATTTTTGAGTAGATCGGGGTCCCAACTCAACTCAAGCTGAGTTCCCAACTCAATAAATCAAAAATCAAAAGCCCCGCTTCATCGTGCAGGCTGCACATGAAGCGGGGTTTTGCTATATCATTTTATCCCATGAAAGATTAAGGGGGTTACGCTTTTTTCATCATTTGACGCAGTACCGTTTGCAGGATACCACCGTTGTGATAGTAATCCACATCAACCATGCTGTCCAGACGAGCGATAACAGGGAAGTCGAACTGTGTACCGTCTTCACGAGTTACGGTTACTTTCAATTCTTGACCTGGTTTCACATCGTTGCTCAGACCCGTGATGTCAAACGTCTCACGTCCGTTCAGGCCAAGGCTGGACCAGCCGTGACCTTCCTGGAATTGCAATGGCATAACGCCCATACCTACCAAGTTACTGCGGTGGATACGCTCGAAACTTTCTGCGATAACGGCTTTGACGCCGAGCAAGAACGTTCCTTTGGCTGCCCAGTCACGGGAGCTTCCTGTACCATATTCTTTACCTGCGATAACGATCAGGTTCTGTCCTTCATCCTGATACTTCATGGAAGCATCATAGATGGACATCTCTTCGTCCGTTGGCAAGTATTTCGTAATACCGCCTTCGGTTCCTGGAGCTACCTGGTTACGAATACGGATGTTGGCGAAAGTACCGCGCATCATGACTTCATGATTACCCCGGCGTGAACCGTAGGAGTTGAAGTCTTTGCGCTCTACGCCATGCTCTTTCAGGTACAATCCGGCTGGACTGGACGGAGCAATGTTACCTGCTGGTGAGATGTGATCCGTTGTTACGGAGTCACCCAGTAACGCCATTACGCGTGCAGAGCGGATGTCAGCAATATCGTTCAGCTTATCGCCAAGCTCCTGGAAGAACGGCGGGTTCTGGATGTATGTGGAGTTTGGATCCCACTCATACAGTTCGCCTTCCGGTACAGCGATGTTGTTCCAGCGCTCATTGGCAGTAAATACATTCTCATATTTGTTGCGGAACATCTGAGCATTCAGGGAGCTTGCAATAGCATCCTTGATCTCTTCCGAGCTAGGCCAGAGGTCTTTCAGGAATACAGGTTGATTATTTTGATCGTGACCGATTGGATCGGTTTCGAAGTCGATATCTACTGTACCTGCGAGTGCGTATGCAACAACGAGTGGTGGAGAAGCCAAGTAGTTCGCTTTTACTTGTGCGTGTACACGGCCTTCGAAGTTACGGTTACCGGACAGTACAGCCGCTACAGTCATATCGTTGGCAGAGATTGCTTCGCTCACTTCATCCGGCAGTGGGCCGGAGTTACCGATACAAGTTGCACAGCCGTAACCGGCAACGTTGAATCCGAGTTTGTCGAGATACGGGATCAGGCCTGCTTTTTCCAGATACTCGGTAACGACGAGGGAACCTGGAGTCAAGCTGCTTTTCACATATGCTGGTTTAGTCAGACCCAGTTCAACTGCTTTTTTCGCAAGCAAACCTGCGCCGACCATAACGCTAGGGTTAGATGTATTCGTACAGCTCGTGATCGCCGCAATGACTACAGCTCCAGCTTTCATTTCAGTTGTGGAACCGTCAGGGTGCTTCACAGGCACTTTTTGTTCAATCTTCTCATCGCTCAGTCCATATCCGCCTTTGTCGACAGGTGTACGGATGATGCTGTTGAAGCTTTCTTTCATTTGAGTCAGCTCGATACGGTCTTGTGGACGTTTAGGTCCTGCAAGACTTGGTACAACAGAGCCGAGATCCAGTTCGATTACATCCGTGAATTCCGGATCAACGGTGCTGGAAGTGCGGAACATGCCTTGAGCTTTGTAATAAGCTTCAACCAGTTCTACTTGCTCATCGGAACGTCCGGTGCTGCGCAGGTAGTTCAATGTTTCGCTGTCTACCGGGAAGAAACCGATTGTTGCGCCGTATTCCGGTGCCATGTTGGCAACAGTTGCACGGTCAGCAAGACCGATGTTGGCAAGGCCTGGTCCATAGAACTCAACGAATTTGCCGACAACACCTTTTTTACGAAGCATTTGAGTAACGGTGAGCGCGAGGTCAGTTGCTGTTGCACCTTCGCTCAGGCTGCCTGTCAATTTGAAACCGATAACGTCTGGTGTTACAAAATAAAGCGGTTGACCAAGCATACCTGCTTCGGCCTCGATACCACCTACACCCCAGCCGACAACACCGAGACCATTGATCATGGTGGTGTGAGAGTCGGTACCTACGAGGGAATCCGGGAATACAACCGTTTCGCCATCAACCGTTTTGGTTGCAGCCACGGAAGCAAGGTACTCCAGGTTAACCTGGTGAACGATCCCTGTGGATGGTGGAACAGCACGGAAGTTATTGAATGCCGTTTGTGCCCAGCGAAGGAAGCGATAACGCTCTTCGTTACGCTCGAACTCCACTTTGATGTTGTAATCCAGTGCATCACTGGTTCCGAATGCATCGACCATAACGGAGTGGTCAATAACGAGATCAACGGGAACGAGCGGGTTGATCTGTTTCGGATCGCCGCCTGCTTTTTTCACAGTATCGCGCATGGCTGCAAGGTCTACAACAACTGGTACACCCGTGAAATCTTGCAATACGATCCGCGCAGGGATAAAAGGAATTTCCTTATTGTTATCACGGCTATCTGCCCAGCCGGTCAGTTGTTTCACGTGTTCTTCCGTGATAGCACGTCCGTCGAATTGACGAATCGCTGCTTCAAGCAGCACTTTAATCGAGAAGGGGAGCCTGGAAAGGTCACCGTGGCCGCCTTCCTGAAGAGCATCGAGACTGTAGTAGCGGTAAGACTTGCCTCCAACCTCAAGCGAACGAGCGGCGGAGTAATGGTTCTTGGCTGACATACATGTACCTCCTTAAAATGTGTCGGTGAGATGAAGAAAACGTTCATGTCTAATGAAGAACAGGCCTTCACCGTTCCGTGTTCTTGTTTAGTAGTTTCATCAGGTGAAACATAATTTCATAATCATAACTTTAGTTTTAAGTATACCGTTTTCACATCCGTACGTAAAGGGCTTTTTGCCTGTTCAAGCTAGCGTTTGAACGGATGAAGGCGTTTACTACATTCTGGTATGAGTGTGGACGAATTTGATCTTTTCAGGTCACAGATTAGGTGTCTCATCTGAGCTGTGTACATACAAACAAGGTTCCCTTCATATGAATAGTAGGAGCAGACTGAACTCATACCAAAGGGGGACACAAGCTTGGAACGCGAATGGAAGAGTGCCTTGTATACGTACGTCAACCAGTACAATCGCTGTGAGATCGATTACCGTCCGCAGACGAGTGAACGAATCGTAACCGATCCTGAATTTGTAGTGGAACGGGGAGAACGCATGGCAAGGCTGGATGAATGGTACCGCAGACGGCGCGCCGTGCCTCTTCGCAGCGAGACCAGCGCCAAGCTTGTACGCACACTCATTGATGGATCGGACGAAGCGGTCGTGGAAGTGCAGCTTTACAGCAGGCTGTTCTATGAGAAGAGCGGCATCACCCATCGGGAAGATCGGATCGAACGGGAACGATTAACTTTCTTATGCGAAAATGGGCGGTGGAGCATCGCGCGTGTGGAACGGGAAGTGCCGGAACGCCGTCCGGCGGGCGAAGGACGCCCGTATCAGCAAGCCGATTTTGTACAGGCGGTAAACAGGCCACTGCTCAACCGGGAAGTATTGGGGCAGGGCAGAAGTGCCAGACGGCAAACCTATCGTCGGGATCTGGCTGTCGCCTACGCAGATCGGTGGTGGAACGCAGGCAATCCGGCATTTGAAGAATTCGATGTGGATTGCACGAATTATGTGTCCCAATGTCTCTTTGCAGGGGAAGCACCCATCCACTATACTGGTAGAAGAGAAGCGGGCTGGTGGTATAAAGGGTATGTGAATGGCATGGAAATGTGGAGTTACAGCTGGGCTGTCTCCAACAGTCTGGCAAGGTATCTTTCCGGCAGCAGCTGGGGGCTGATAGCCACCGAGTTGGATCGCCCGGAGCAACTTATGCTGGGCGATGTTATTTTCTATGACTGGGACGGGGATGGCCGATTCCAGCACAGCACGGTAGTCACCGCTTTTGATGCGGGAGGCATGCCGCTTGTAAACGCACATACGGTGAGCAGTCGTCATCGTTTCTGGGATTACCGGGATTCGTATGCTTGGACAGAACGGACGGTTTACCGGCTTTTTCATATTGCAGATGAGTTCTAAGAAGGAAAGATTTGCGGGATGCGGTGACGCAGACAGCCGGTTCCGTGTAAAATAAGAACAGAGACCGGAAGCAGCAGGCAAGTGTTTGAAACGGCTGCGCAGACAGCATCAGGTACAGATAATCGGAGGTTATGCATGAGTATGGATAAATTAAAAGTAGGCGTCGTATACGGCGGAAAATCGGGCGAGCATGAAGTATCGCTGCAAACGGCGTTTGCTGTAACAAATGCATTTGACTATGAAAAGTATGAACTGGTTCCTTTTTATATCTCCAAACAGGGGACGTGGAAAAAAGGAGCGGTGATGCATGCACCCTTTGCACGCATCGAAGATTTGAAGCTGGAAAGATCTGCGGGCGGCACACAGGAAGCGCTGAATGCATTGTTCGCACGTCTGTACGGCGGGGCGGAAGCACTCGACATTATGTTCCCGTTGTTGCATGGTACGTTTGGTGAAGATGGCACGATCCAAGGGATGTTTGAGATGGCGGATATGCCTTATGTGGGTGCAGGCGTGCTGGCATCAGCAGGCGGCATGGACAAAGTAGTCATGAAGAAGTTATTCGCTCAAGCCGGAATTGATCAGTGTGCCTTTACTTATTTTAACGTGACACAATGGAAACAGACTGAACACGAAATGATCGTACAGGTCGAAGATCAGCTCGGTTACCCGTGTTTCATCAAACCGGCTAATCTTGGCTCTAGCGTAGGTATTTCCAAAGCGCGTAACCGCGATGAACTGAAAACAGCGATCGAGTTTGCACTCCGGTACGATACCAAAGTTGTGATTGAGGAGTTTGTGGAAGCGCGTGAAGTCGAGGTTAGTGTTCTTGGCAATGATGAACCGATGGCATCGGTTCCGGGCGAGATTGTATCCTCAGGTGAGTATTATGATTATGCAGCCAAATACATCGACGGCCAGTCCCAGATGCTGATTCCTGCACCACTGGACACAGAAGCGGCAGATCGCATCCGTGAAGCGGCTTTACAGGCATTCCGCGCCATTGAAGGTAACGGTATCTCGCGTGCAGATTTTTTCATCCGCAAATCGGATGGAGCGTTACTAATTAATGAAGTGAACACGATGCCAGGTTTCACACCATACAGCATGTACCCGCTTTTGTGGCGCGAAACAGGTGTATCGTATGCCGAATTGCTCGATCGCATGATTGAACTGGGACTGGAGCGGTATAACCGCAAGCAGGCACTGAATTACGAGAACGGCGTTCAGGCATAGTCTAAGACGATCCGAATGTTCGAGTAAGGGTTCCGATATCAGGAGATTGGGAGGAATGTGCATGGGATTTCAGACAGAGTTTAATTCCGTATGTAAATTCAAAAGCGAGCAGGAGCTCTTCGAACTGCTGGAATACGGTCGCGGCAAAATGGTCAAACAAGGCTTCCGGGTGTTCCCTACCGGGCAAAAAGTCATTGCTTACACCCCGGATAACGTAGCCGTGGCGATTGTGAAGATTGTG
Organism: Paenibacillus sp. TSA_86.1; assembly: GCF_052691815.1. Classification (NCBI taxonomy): domain Bacteria; kingdom Bacillati; phylum Bacillota; class Bacilli; order Caryophanales; family Paenibacillaceae; genus Paenibacillus; species Paenibacillus sp. TSA_86.1. The sequence continues at coordinate 72,085 of NZ_JBQZGE010000017.1, forward strand.
GCTTCCATTGCGGAGATCAATTTTCAGAACCAGGAAGTGACGGAAGTGGAAATGCAACTGATCCGCAAGCTGAATGAGGAAGAATCACGGATTCAGACAGCACTTGCCGATGAGATGTTTTTTGGGGAACAGGCTGAGGGTTAGCGTCTGCCAATGGAGGGCGACCATAGAGCCTCATAAGGTCTAGCTTCTGTAAGAGAGCGATTGACTGGATTTGCAATCATACGATTATGCTCCCTTGTTTAGGGTAAAACTTGGTTATATATCATGTCGGCTATCTCCGCGGGCTACCTTCAGCCGTGCAGTCTGTCCGTCCTAAACAGAGAGGAAGAAATTCATGCTTGTACGTTTCGGTTACGTGGCAATGTCGGTGCTGGTGGAGAATGCTTCGCCTTCCAAGACCATGACGATGGCCAGTTTTAACAAAATCGACGACAGGGAAGCGGCCATTCGCAAGCTGGAACGCATTGCAGCCGAGAACCTGCACAATACATTACGTTTACTTCGGCATAATAAAGGTAGCCATATTCATGTATATCGCTTTTCTTCAAAATTAATTCCACTGGCAACCCATCAGGATCTGAGTGACTGGGACCCGTTTCCGGCGCTGAAGCCGGACTTTGAAGCGATTGGCGATTTCGTGAAGGAAAATCAGATGCGTGTATCCTTTCATCCGGATCACTTTACTGTCTTGAGTACTCCTCGCGAAGAGGTGCTGCGCAACTCGATGAAGGATCTGCGTCATCATGTTCGTATGCTGGATGCGATGGGTCTGAATGCGACAGCGAAGAATAATATTCATATTGGTGGTGCATACGGGGACAAGCCTTCGGCTGCACGGCGTTTTGAAGAAAATTTTCTGAAGCTGGATCGGGATATTCAGGAGCGACTGACGCTTGAAAATGATGATAAAACCTTCAATTCGCCCGAAACGCTGGCGGTGTGTCAGAACCTCGGTTTACCGATGGTGCTGGATATCCATCACCAATGGGTGAACAACGAAGGCGAGCAGCCATGGGAGCTTTGGCCGGATATTCTGAAGACCTGGGAGTCACCGCTCGCGCAGGCGGATGCACTGCCGGACAGACCTTTAGCCCCCAAAATTCATGTATCCAGCCCTAAAAGTGAAAAGGACCTTCGCGGTCATGCGGATGGAGTGGAGGTTGAGCCCATACTCGATTTTCTGCGTCATATTGCCCCGCTCACACCGACCCTCGATGTGATGATCGAGGCGAAACGCAAGGATGAAGCTCTGGTGCAGCTGATGCAGAAACTGGCCTTTTATCAGGATGAGGGTGTGGAATGGGTGGACGAGTCTACCGTTCGCATCCATCCGTGAAGCCAAAAGGGGCTTGGACAGCAAGAAACTTTACGGACGCTCGGACGTATACTTCTAACAAGTATTTTTAACTTTTTCGTAGATTGATATAGAAAGTAGAGTGAACGCTTTGAGTGAAAAGGAAAAGGTACCTTATGTCGTGACAAGCAAAAGCTATACTGCCGTTGCCATTAATGCTGCGTCCAAGGCGGGCGAGTGGATCAAGAGCCGTCTGGGCACGGTAAGTGAACTCGGAACGAAGTATTCTCCTCAAGATCTGGTTACCGAAGTGGATAAAGGTGCAGAGCAGATGATTCGCCGCCTGATACTGACCCATTTTCCAGACCACGCTATTCTGGGTGAAGAAGGAGTCGAACCGGGGCCTGAGGCTTCAGCAAAAGCGCTGAAAGAGGCAGCAGAGGAAGAGTACCTCTGGATTGTTGATCCGGTGGATGGAACGACGAACTTTGTGCACGGATTCCCATTCTATTCGGTGTCCATTGCACTGGCGCATAAGGGCGAAGTAATCGTGGGTGTCATCTACGACCCTTCGCGGGATGAATTATTTGTTGCGGAAAAAGGTAAAGGAGCCTACGTGCACGGAAACCGGATGACGGTATCGGGTGAAGAGACGCTGGCACAGAGCCTTGTCGCGGTGGGCTTCCCGGCAGATACAACATTTGCGCTGCCACTCAATATGGCTGCTGTTCAAGCCCTTGCTCCGCAAGTACGCAATCTGCGTGCAGGCGGTTCAGCTGCAATTCATCTCGCTTACGTGGCTGCTGGTCGACTGAGTGCTTACACGGAAGTGGGTCTCAAACCTTGGGATATTGCTGCAGGTGCGCTGCTGGTTGCGGAATCTGGCGGTAAGGTGACCGATACGCTCGGAACGTCATATACGCTAGCCGTGAACCACATCGTTGCCAGCAATGGCAAGATTCATGACGCATTGACGGGTGTACTTAAAGAAGCCAAGGCTACCGGACTGGAATAATCTGATTGCAGCATACACCACTTATCAAAGGAGCGAATTACGATGGATGAATCCAAAGAACTGGAACGACGGCTGAGCGATATGCTGACGGAAGGAGACATGGAAGCGTCTGGCGATGTTGAAGAGCGTCAGCGTCAGCTCATTCCTCCGAAGTACGAGGTGCGCATTCAGACAGAACGAGACCCGATTGTGGAGGAAACGTTAAAGTATCGTACCATGGCCCGTGAACTGGATGATCGATATGACCGGTATCTGGATCGTGCTGCCGGGCAGAAAACGAAGGCAAATGGCGAAGCAACGACAAGTCAGCGTGCAGATCAAGATCGAGTGACGAATCAAGGTACAGACAGCGAAACATAACCTGCGTGGCACTTACGATCATCAAGAGACATGCCATCATTCCTAGACCTACAATCCTTAGAATTACGCTCATTAACGGAGACAGGTTTTATAAATAACAGGCTTCCTGACAAGGGGAGTCTGTTATTTTGTGTGCACATAGAGGCAAGAGGACAAAGCTATTACGGAAGTGATAGAATAGAGATACACAAGCATATGTCATCGGAATGATGGATGTACTATATAATCGTGTAAATGCTGGTTTAACTAAAGGAGTGTTCACAAGAATGAAGCGTAAACGTATTTGGAAAAACACCGCGGCAGGACTGAGCGCCAGCATGCTGGCGGGTATGTTGCTATTCACATCGTCCGCATTCCCGGCACATGCTGCCGATGCCAAAACGGGCGTGTTACCTGCGGCTTCCAACGAAGCATCGCTTACAGCAACCAAGAAAGATGCTACTGCGGTAACGAAAGAGTTCCGAGTTGTCACATTGGGCGATTCTATCACCGTAGGGTATGAGCCAAAAATGACTACGTTGCCTTACGGTTACGTGGAGCGTTTGCAGGAACAGGGCTTGCTCCATGGACGTACGCAGGTGGATAACTTCGGCATCGCTGGACTTAAAACCGGCGGTTTGAAGAACTTTACCGATGCGATCAAGGAAGGCAAGACGCTGACTTCGGAAGCCATTCAACCAAGTCTGCCTGATCCAAGAGCAGGACAGATCGGAGCTAATACGGCTGCGATCCGTGAGAGTATTGCACAGGCTAATCTCGTTGCGATGACGATTGGCGGCAATGATGTCTCGGAGCTTCTAGGTACAGCGAACACCATGAGCGACCAAGAGCTGCAAGAGAAAGTGAAGGAACTGCTGTCCACGTATACAACCAATGTTACTGCTATCATTAATGATATTCATGCGATTAATCCAACTGCCCGAATTGTTATTGCTGACCAGTATCAGCCGATGCCAGAAGTAGCAGGCAAAGAGCTGTATGCCAAGCTGATGCAGGCTTCCCAAGGATTCACACAAACGATTGATGGCATTGCTGCTCAGTTCACAGCTCAGGGTGCAGATGTAAAAGTCGCTCATGTAGCCAAAGACTTTGTTGGCGGTGAGGGCACGATGACACATATGATCAAAAACCGTGATTTTCACCCGAATCAGCTCGGATATGCTGCTATTGCTGAAGAGTTTGCAAAAACCATCTGGGGCGATTACACGAAACTGACTGCACCCGATGCGGGCCAACCGATGAACATCATCGTAAGTGGCAAGACGCTGAACACACCGTATAAACCCGTTATTCGTAACGGCAAAAACTTCGTCGCGATCCAGGACATTGTGAATGCGGTTGGTGCCAAAACAGTATGGGACAACAAAACGTCAACTGCAACCATTACTTACGGTGACCGCACAGTAGCTGTGAAGATTGGAGCGAATGCCGTGAAAGTGAACGGCGCATCCGTTGCAGTGGATACCCCGGCCTTCTTGAACAAAGTAGGCAAGGAAGCTAAAACCTATGTACCGGTAGCTATGGTTGCCGAAGGTCTTGGTTTTGACGTGCAATATATCGCGAAGCTCAGAACGGTATTTGTTAATCCGTAATGATTATTTTAAGCAATGCTCCACGGAGCATTGCTTAAAATTTGTAAATAAGGGAGGAAAATTAGCATGATGTGTCAAATTATCTCTACTGTTAAGGATTTTTGAAAAGAATGGTTCAGGATTTCCCTCTTATTATTATATGATGTGGAAGGTGATAAAATGAGAATCGGAATACTTCAACTCAGCGATATTCATATAAAAGTTAGTAGTAATAGCATCATTTCTAAATATAAGGCGATAATACCTGCGATTAAAGAATATTTATTTGAGCTCGAATGCCTATTTATCGCAATAACAGGAGATAGTGCTTTTTCAGGTAAACAAGAAGAATACATAATTGCAATGGAAATTTACGAAGATATAAAGGCTCAGATCAATTCAATAAAGGAAATTGATGTACATTTCATCATTATTCCAGGTAATCATGATTGTGATTTTGGACTAAGTACTAGAGTTCGAGATGGTCAAATCACTTTAATTCAGCAAGGTAATGCAGAAATTGATAAAGATGTGATTGAAGAATTGATCAAACCTCAAAAAGAATTTTTTAATTTTCTTAGTTGTTTTGATCCAGTCAGTAATAAGATATATTCAAATTATTTGTTTACAAAATACGCTTTTAATCTCCAAGGATATTCGGTCGCGTTTAATTGTCTCAATTCATCATGGATATCTGAACTACATGAGAAGCCAGGAAGCCTAATATTTCCTATTGATATGTATAAAGATGTTATAAAAAACAATAGTGAAGATTTGAATATTACTGTGATACATCATCCAAGGAATTGGTTTCAGCCTGAGAATGCTAGAATCATAACAAGTCATTTGGAAAAAAATTCTGATATAGTATTAACTGGTCATGAACATGTTGCCACAGGGAAAAAAGTGGAAAGTTTCGAAGGGAGCATTACTCAATATGTGGAAGGTGGGGTTCTGCAAGAGTCATTTAATGACGAAATCAGTGAATTTAATATTATTCTGTTTAACTTAGCTGAAAAATATCAAAAATTTTCAAGATATTCATGGAATGGAGAGTATTATTCTAATAATTTCGAAACTGAATGGAAAAAATTTGATAAAAGCTCTTCTCATAATGCCTCTACCTTTACTTTATCTGATAATTTTGCTGAATCATTAAATGATCCTGGCATTAATATAAAGCATCCGCGTAAAACGAAGGTAAGTTTAGAAGATATATATGTATTTCCCGACGCTAAAAAAATTCTGAATAATGATAAACCAAATAAAATAGAGCAAATTATTAATTTATCTAAACTTAAAGATTATAAAAATGATTTTAAAGTAATAATATATGGTGCTGAGAAATCGGGAAAGTCAGCCTTAACTAAAATTATATATCACCATTACTATCAATCAGGATTTATACCTGTTTATTTAGATGCTCAAAGTATAACAGGATCCTCTATTTCAGATGTAAATAAGGTCATTTATAAAAATTTTACATTACAATATTCTAAGGATGCATTGGAAAGATATAAACAAGTTGAAGAAAAAAGAAAGCTTTTAATAATTGACGGACTGGAGAAATATAGATTTAATAGTAAAAATTTAATCGATTTAATTGATGGGCTGACGTCTGTGTATCCTAATATAATTATTACTGGTAATGAGATGCTTAAATTATCAAATTTAATACTTGATGAAGAGCCTGATAAAAACTCTATAGAGCAATTCGAAAAATTTGAGATTTTACAATTTGGTCACGTAAAAAGAGCAGAGTTTGTAGAGAAATGGAACACTATAGGACAAATGAGCATGTCAGATCAAGATATAATCGAAAAGCAAGATAGGATGTTAGCTGACATCAACACAGTAATTGGCAATAATTTTGTGCCATCTTTTCCATTCTTTTTGCTTATATTACTTCAAACTGCTGAAAGTGGATTTCCACACAGTAATAAAGAATCAGCATATGGATATTACTACGAATTGTTAATCACGCAATCGTTTATTAATATAAATATGCAGAATAAAGAGATTGATGCATATTATACGTATATCGCAGAATTAGCTTTTTATTTTTATGAGAACGAGATAGTTGAATTTTCAAAATTAGAATTTAGCGATTTTAATACTTTATTGAATCGAAAATATGATCTAAGCCATGATTTCGAAAAGACAGTTAGTAAATTGACGTCATCAGGAATAATCGAAAACAGTAATAATTCTTTTAGATTTAAATACAGTTACATCTACTATTATTTCGTAGCAAGGTATCTGTCTATGAAAATAACCGATGAGAAGATCCGAAGTATAACCATTAAGATGTGTACAAACTTACAAGTAGAGGAGTATGCTAATATATTAATGTTTCTTACTCACCTTTCTAAAGACCCATTTATCTTAAATAGTCTTTATGACCAAGCAAAGAAAATTTTTAATGAGTTTGAACCAACAAAATTAGATAAAGATATTTCATTACTTAATGAACTTGCAGTTGAAATACCGAAAATTGTATACAACAACATTGAAGTAAAAAAACATCGTGAAGAAAAATTAATGGCTAAAGATGAAATTGAACGAAGCAAGAGAGAAATGGCCACTACCACCGATGGTGAGAGAAGAGACGAAACTGTAATGGATGTTGTTGCAAAGCTTAATGTAGCATTCAAAACTATAGAAATTATGGGTCAAATTCTTAGGAATTACTATGGCTCTATAGAAGCTTCAGAAAAGCTTTATTTAGCTGAGGAAACTTATATGATAGGCCTCCGCACCTTGAACTCATTTTTATCACTTGTAAACAATAATGTACACAGTATTTCCGCGAAAATTGAAAGAATAATTCAAGAAGAAGAAAAAAATCCAAATAAAACAGAAGTCGAGAAGTTATCGAGAAGGGTGCTTTTTAATCTTTGTTGTACTATAGCTTTTCAAACTATTATAAAAATATCTGAATCTATAGGTTCGAAAGAATTATATCTAACTTATAAACAAATTTCTGAGAAACATAATATGACCTCAGTGAAACTAATTGAAATTTCTATTAAATTGGATCAATTACGTGCACTTCCATACAATGATATTAAGCGGATAAAAGAAAGTATAGAAGGCAATATAATTGCTACAAGCCTTCTGAAATTATTGGTGATTAATCATTTATATATGTATGATACCAATATAAGTGATAAACAAAGAATATGTTCACTATTAAGTATCCCGATTAGTAAGCAGATTAATATAGATATTACTTCAACCCAAAAAAAGAATAGATAGAATTTAATATGTAAAACCGCTAATTATTATCTCGGCGGTTTTTTTGACTTGTCATCCGACCATGGATGTGTAAATATGAAAATAACTTACAAGTAAACTGGCATATGCAACCCAATTCAGACCCTTATCAGCTTCATCGTAGGCCGGTATCCCTCTAATCCAGCAACCCTTCGCCAAGCAAAGGAGCGCTCCCGAGTGAATAAAATTAAAAACGCTTTCACGAAACTCCCCATCCATCACAAGACGATGTTGCTGATTGGCTTTTTGATGTTGATCAGCTTTGCTTTTTACGTATCTGTCATGCAGTACGTGTTGAATATTTATGATCGTCAGATCTATGAAAAGTCATCACAAGTGCTCAACATGTCGTCCGTCGGCATAGAGAACAAACTGCGCGAGTTATCTAACCTGTCCTTCAAAGTGATGTCGGATGAGCCACTGCAACAGTATCTGCTGCAATTGGAGAAGGCGGAAACGGGATACGAGCGGAATGGTCTACGTAAAAAGATTACAAACCGTCTTGTCGCTTACGCCGGTTCCGAGAAATACGTGTACTCCATGATCTTCATCGACAACGATAACAATGTCATGGCGGCAGGCAATCGGGAAGGCATTTCGCCTGCGAAGCAAAAGGAACTGATTGCGCTCGGTGAGCAAAATGCGGGTTCCAACGTATGGCTGGCAAGTGGGGATCAACAGGCGAGGCTGCTGTCGGTTAGGCAAGTGAAGTCATTCACTGGCGGGGCATTTACGCTGGAGAAGCTGGGCACCTTGATTATCCGGGTGCGGCTGGATCGTATCGTCCAGGATCAGATGCAGGAACCAGCGGAAGACTCCCAGTTGCTTATCGTTGATGGGACGGAAGTCATCTATCCGACCGAGTCCACTATTAGCAAGTCCGAAATTGCAGATGAGCTGAAGCGGACCCAACCCTACGGAATCGCCACGTTAGAGCTGGGAAAGTATTTTGTTGCCCGCACACACTCATCCTATACGGACTGGAATTATTTATATACAACCCCATTTAATCAGATGTTCAAGCAGATTCAATTTGTTAAACAGCTGGTCATGGTCATTTTTATTATGATCTTTCTGGTGGCACTTGTAATCGGAGCCAAATACTCTCGCAGCATCACCCATCCGATTGCTCAATTAATCAAGAAGATGCGTAATATTGAAAAAGGGGATCTGGATAAACTGGAAGAGGCGGCTCTTGGCAACATCCCCGTATCTCCGCAAAATGAAGTCGGACTGCTGCATCGAACGTTCAAGATGATGTTACAGCGGATTCGAGAGCTGATCGATGAGAATTATGCCAAACAGCTCGTCATTCGCGAGACCGAATTGAAAGCGCTTCAGGCGCAGATCAATCCGCACTTTTTATATAACACGCTTGAATCCATTAACTGGATGGCTAAAGTACAGAAACAGCATCAAATCTCCGAGATGGTCGAGGCTCTTGGATTTCTGCTGCGTAGCTCAGTTAATATGTCTGAGAAATGGATTACGCTGGAACGGGAGTTGGACATTGTGCGCAGTTACGTCACGATTCAACGTACCCGGTTTGAGGAAAGACTTGATTTTGACATGCTTATCGCACCTGAGGTTGGAACTGCCCGAATTCCCAAGTTAACATTACAGCCACTTGTAGAGAATGCCATTCATTATGCGCTTGAACCAAGCATCGAACCTTGCCAGATACGAATCCGTGCCAGAGCAGAAGGCGAGCATATTCGGATTGAAGTCGAGGATAACGGGCCGGGTATGACCTCCGAATTCATGGAACGTTTGCAGGAAGGACAGATTCAGACCAGAGGACAGGGCATAGGGCTTACCAATATTCAGGAACGTCTCAGGCTGACCTTTGGCGACGAAGGCATCATGAGCATAAGCAGCAAGCCTGGATCAGGAACTGTAGTATCGATCAGCATACCTTGGATCAGAGAGGACGATGACGATGTACAAAGTGATGCTCGTAGATGATGAACGTGTCATACTGGAGGGGATTTCTCAGGTAGTTGACTGGGCGGCGGCAGGGACAGAGCTTGTGGGCACGGCCAGAAATGGAGTGGAAGCTCTAGGGAAGATCGAAAGTGCCAGACCAGATATCATCATTACTGACATTTCCATGCCGGGGTTGGATGGACTGGGTCTGATCGAAAAGGCTTCCGAGGCTTATCCGTCACTACGTTTTATCATGTTATCCGGCTACAAGGAGTTTGAGTATGCTCGCAAGGCGATGCAATATGGCGTGAAGCATTATCTGCTGAAACCCTGTAACGAGAATCAGATTCATGATGCTCTGGTCGAGTTGTTGCAAGAGCGTCAGGATGCGCAGGTGAAAGAGCATGTTGCGGGAGAGATCAAGCAGCGTTTGCAGCGAGTACTCCCTCATGTGAAGGAGCAATTTCTGCTGGAGTTCATGACCAATCGCACGTATGGCCCCGTCGATCTGGCGTATTATCAGGATTTATTCAATCTGGAGCTTCAACAGAACAGTGTCCGGTTGCTGTTGCTTCGTATTGTGGATGAGCATGATTACAGCCATTTATTTGCGATTAAAAATATAGCTGCTGACCTTCTTCCCGATGTTCTGTTAAGCACCACGATTGAAGGCAAGCTTTTGATTGTGCTGGCAGAACAATCCGATGTGCATGTGCTGCAGGAGAGAATTGAAGCGGTTCGCCAAGCTTTTACCCGTCTCTACAAATTAGAGCTGACGGCTGCGCTCAGTGAAGCCGATCATATGACCCAGTCCCGGCGGTTGTTCCGCGAGGTGATGCAGTACTTGAATCACCGCTTTTTCATTGGAGAGGGCAAACTCATTACCAAGAATGATGTGGTGCTGGCCGGGGAATGTGACGGTGTGAATGTGGAGCGGGATGCCGAGCAGCTGTGCCAGTTAATTAAATCGGGCAATACGGAGGAAGCTGCCGCTGAGGTACATCGTCTGTTCGAACAGCTGGCCGACCAGAAGCTGGATATTGAAGTGACACGCGCTTATGTGGTGCAGTTATACTCTGCCATGATTCAAGTGTGCCCGCCGGAAGAGGCGACCGATTTTACGCAGCGGATGGCGGAACTGACACATCTTGATACGCTGCCTGATTTGAATACGTTTGTGGCAGACAGTGCTGCTCGGTTAACCGCTGGTTATTATAAAAATTATATTAGTCGCCAATCATCGGCGGTGGAGAAAATGATGGACATCGTGGACCGTCACTATGGTGAGGCTGACCTTTCCCTGAGTGGGGTGGCGCATCAGATGTTATATATGAATCCGGACTACCTCGGCAAAATTTTCAAAAAAGTAACTGGCGAAAATTTCTCCAATTACGTTAATCGTCTACGCATTGAACGGGCGTGTGAACATATCCGTAGAGGTGGGGATGTGAAGGTATTTGAGCTGGCTGATTTATTTGGTTTTGGAGGTAACTCGCAATATTTCAGTCAGGTGTTCAAAAAATGGACCGGCATGACACCTACCGAATTCCGCAGGTTCGGCATCTAACAGTGCATTGTCAATGACCAATCCATATCATGCGATGCCATGACATATCTCAAGAGGAGGACAACTGGCGCTTGCAGCGTCAGGGATGTCCTCCTCTGTTTTTTGAACCAACAAGACGGTTTTGTGTATTCAACTTGGATCGTACTTTTGCGAAAATGACAATATCAAGTTTGTGAAAGCGTTATCAGTATATCGTTAACAAGATGGAGATAACCCGTTCACAATACCATATCAGCATAAAAAGGGGAGATTGGCATGGTGAAAAAGGCAATATTCCTGATGATGGCTGCGTTACTTGTTTTTACAGCAGCGTGTAGCTCAGGTGGAGGCAGCGAACAGGGATCCGGGAGCAAGGGGGATTCGGTAAATCTGCGTATCGCATGGTGGGGCTCGGATACAAGGCATGAATACACACAGAAGGTCATCGACCTGTATAAAACGAAAAATCCAAACGTCAAAATTGATGTGGAATATGCTTCTTTTGACGACTACTGGAAAAAGCTTGCCCCGCAAGCCGCAGCCAACCAGCTGCCTGATATTATTCAGATGGATATTTCCTACATCAGCCAATATGCACAGAACGGGCAGCTTGAAGACCTCGCACCGTATCTGGGCAATCAGATCAAGGTAGATGATGTGGCTGAGAACGTCATCAGCACAGGTGTAATTAACGGCAAACAGTATGGTGTACCCGCCGGGGTTAACGTCCTTGGTTTTCAATATGATCCGGCACTGCTCAAGAAAGCTGGCCTAGATGCCATGCCGGAAAATCTGACATGGGAATCCTACGAAGCGCTTGGCAAACAAGCAGCAGAGAAGGGGCTGTATCTGGATGGCGGCGTAGCTCCGGATATCTTCTTCCACTATTTCCTGCGTACCAAAGGCAAATCGCTTTACAACCCGGAGGGAACCGGGCTTGGATATGATGACGATGCTCTGTTCGTAGAGTTCTTCGGATTAATGCAACGCATGATTGAGCAGAAGGCTGCACCTTCGCCGGATGTGGCTAACCAAACGAAAGGCATTATTGAAGAGTCGGATCTGGTCAAAGAAAAAGGCATCGGGGTATGGCAATGGTCGAATCAGTTTGTCGCTTTGCAACAGGTCGCTAACCGTCCACTCGCGATTGCGCCGATGCCGGGACCGGATATGGAGAAAGGACTTTATATGCAGCCAAGTATGTACTGGGGTGTAACGTCCAACTCCAAGGTGAAGGAAGAAGCGGCGAAGTTCATTGACTTCTGGGTGAACGATGAAGAGGCCAACAAACTGGTCAAAGGGGAGCGCGGTGTGCCGATTTCCGGAAAAATTAAAGAGGCCATTGCTCCTGAACTGAGTGACGCAACGAAACAGGTATTTGAATTCGTGGCATCGATGGAGCCGAAAGCTTCCCCAATGAGTCCACCACCACCGGTCGGATCACCTGAAGTAATCTCCTCACTGGCTGATGTAGTGGAAGAGTTGAACTTTGGCAAAATTACGGCCGAACAGGCAGCACAGACCTTCCGCAAAAATGCAGAGTCCGTGCTTGCAAACAATAAATGATAATTGAATGATGGCTTGCTCGTCCCGCTTGCAGGGATGGTCGGGAACGAGGCTGCTCGCTGATGCGAGGGCCTTTCCCCGTCCCATCTGCAACATAGAGTGTGGTAGCAAGCTGATCCATGAAGGAGGTACGTTCCACTTGAGGCAGTATTCTTCATTGCGCAGAAACTTGACGGGGTATGCTTTTATCAGCCCATTTATTATTGGTTTTCTTGGTTTTACGCTCATCCCGATGTTCGTTTCCCTCTACATGTCGTTTACGAGTTATAACCTGTTCACCTCTCCCAAATGGATCGGGATGGACAACTATACCAAGATGTTTTTTGATGATCCAAAATACTGGAATTCGGTTAAGGTTACGTTTTTATATGTATTTATCGGGGTGCCGTTAAGGCTGATTTTTGCCCTCTTTGTCGCAATGATTCTGAACACGGGCTCTCGCATGGTAGGAACGTACCGTACGTTGTACTATCTGCCCTCCATCATCGGCGGTAGCGTGGCCGTATCGATTATGTGGCGTAACCTGTTCAGCAATGAAGGTGTCATTAACAGTGCGATGACCGCCATTGGCATTGGTCCGGTAAGTTGGTTTGGCGATCCGGATGCGGCGCTTGTTATGCTGATTTCCCTGTCCGTGTGGCAGTTCGGTTCATCGATGCTGATCTTTCTGGCAGGACTCAAAAACATCTCTCCCGAGATGTATGAGGCCGCAGGAGTGGATGGCGCGAATCCCGTTCGGAAGTTTTTCAGCATCACGCTGCCATTGCTCAGTCCAATCGTGCTGTTTAACCTGATCATGCAGACGATCGGTGCATTTATGACCTTTGTGCCTGCCTATATCATCTCCAAAGGTGAGGGCGGCCCGATGGACGGTACGATGCTGTACTCGTTATATCTGTTCCGTCAGGCATTTATGTTTAACAACATGGGTTATGCTTCTGCCATGGCTTGGGTGATGTTGATCATGATTGGTGTGCTTACGGCGGCTGTGTTCCTGACATCCAAGTTCTGGGTATTTTATGAATCTGAAGGAGGGAAGTAATGATGGTGTGGAGAAATGTAAAATGGCCAATCTATCATCTGTTCGTTGCCGCACTTGCCCTTCTGATGCTCTACCCGGTGCTGTGGATGCTGTTCAGTTCGTTTAAGGAAAGTCGGACGATTTTTGTAACGGCAGAAAGTCTGTTTCCTACGGAATGGATCTGGTCCAACTATGCGGATGGCTGGAAAGGAACAGCGGGACGGCCGTTTATGGATTACATCACCAACTCACTTGTCATTGTGGTGATCTCTACCATTGGAGCGGTGTTGTCGTCATCGCTGATCGCGTTTGGTTTTGCCAGACTGAATTTCAAAGGACGTACCTTCTGGTTCTCGCTGATGATGCTTACGCTGATGCTGCCGCATGACGTGGTATTGGTTCCGCAGTATATCATATTTACCAAGCTGGGCTGGCTCAACACGATTTTGCCGATTGTTGTACCTACCTTCTTCGGAATGCCGTTTTTCATCTTCCTGATGGTGCAGTTTATTCGCACGATTCCGAAAGAGCTGGACGAGGCCGCAACAATTGATGGCTGTAACAAGTTCAGGCTTTATATCCAGATTATCATGCCCCTGATTAAATCTTCGCTGGCGACAGCGGCAATCTTCTCCTTTTACTGGAGATGGGAGGACTTGCTCGGACCGGTGCTGTATCTGAACTCGCCTGACAAGTATACCGTATCGATGGCGCTCAAAATGTTCCTGGACAGTGAATCTGCCTCCAACTGGGGCGCGATGTTCGCGATGTCGATTGTCAGTCTGGTGCCGGTTGTGGCCGTATTCTTCATCTTCCAGAAACAGATTGTGCAAGGCATGAGCACGAGTGGTTTGAAGGGGTAAGGAGGACACAAATTGCAGGAAGTACAGGGTAAGGAAGGATTACGCGGGGGAGATCATGCAGTGGACTCTGCGGATATGCAAAAGGATAAACAGAGCATGACCTCCTGGAAGTTTAACTTTGGCCCATCTTCAGATACAGAATCCAATTTGAACTCAGGAATGGGTAAAGTAGAGAAGCAAACGGGCAAAGACGGAAGTTACGAAAGTCTGGAAAAAGCAGAAGGTTATAAGGCGGTTTCCTCCGCAACGATATATGATGAGCACAGAGGTTACGGATTCGAGTCAGGATCGTTGGTATATGAGAAGCAGCGGCATGAGGAGAAGGAAGCCCAGTCGCATTTGGCAAAAGGGTTTTGTGCACCGCAGGGGCAGACAGCGATGTCTGTCCGCTTACGTTCGAGCTTCTGTATCCCGCTCAAGGCGTCGTTTGTGCTCGATGTACCGGACGGGACGTATCAGGTGCTTATGATGGCTGGAGATCCGTTTGCCGATACGGTAACTCATGTCAAAGCGGGAGAAGGTCGCCTGATGTTACCAGCAATCCGTACGGTCGCTGGACAATGTGCAGAGGTGAGATTTGCTGTTATTGTGCGTGGAGGCCGGCTTCGCCTTAGCTTCTCGGGACCAGTTCCTCGTATCAATGTATTGGAGGTTACACTGGCCGATCAAACGATGACTGTGTTTCTCGCCGGGGATTCAACGGTAACGGACCAGCCGGAGAGCGGATACCCGTATTGTGGCTGGGGGCAGCTACTGCCTGCACAGTTCAAACATGACGTGGCGGTGGATAACCATGCGCAGTCGGGCCGGAGTTCCCGTAGCTTTATTCATGAAGGTCGCCTGGATGCAATAAGGCAGCGAATAAAGCCCCATGACTTTCTGTTTATTCAATTTGGACATAACGATGAGAAGCCTGACCCAGAACGGGGAACGGAGCCTTTCACCACTTATAAGCAGCATTTGAAAAAGTATGTCGATACCGCGCGCGAGGCAAAAGCTCGCCCGGTGCTGATTACACCGGTACATCGCCGATATTTCGAGGAAGATGGCACATTGACCGATACACACGGCGATTATATCACTGCCGTGCGCGAACTTGCGGCAGATGAAGAGGTGCCATTAATCGATCTGGCTGAGCGCAGCCGCCTGCTGTTTGAACAGGCGGGCGAAGAAGGCACCAAAGATGATTTTATGTGGGTGCTGCCCGGCGAATATATCAACTTCCCGACAGGGATGGAAGATAACACACATTTTCAGGAGCGAGGCGCACGCCGCCTGGCAGAGCAGGTGGCCAAAGCCATTGGTGAGCTGCGCTTGCAGCCGTTACAGATGTATTTGCGTTGAACGGCGAGCCACACAAACGCTTCTAAATAAAACGTAAGTTGAGCGAAGCAACGAGCGCAAAAAAATGACCCAGCGAAGCGAAGGTCATGCTTTTAAAGGCAGTAGAGGTTGAGCGAGGCAGCGAGGGGGGCGGAATCGGAAAAAGGGAGCGAAGCGCCCGCGTTTGGCACGGGATTTCCCCCATGGAGGGGGAAAGGAAGAAATCCCGGACCAATGAGTGGCCCGAAAGCCGATCCGCGCACCGAGCGTCCGCCCGCGAGCCACCACGAGTTTTAACTCACATCACCTTCGCAATGAGCTTAAGGAGAGTGTCCCATGCAAGACAACACCGATCTTCCAAAACCTTCAACCCATGGCCATACGTACTGGGTTATTCCAGACGGTTACATCCCACCGGATAGCTCAGGCTCGTTGGAAAGCCATGAGAGCATCTGTGTATTGAATACAGGCAGTGAAGATGCAACACTAGACATCACGATTTATTTTGAAGACCGCGATCCGCTGGAGCATATTCAAGCTGAAGTCCCGGCTAAAAGAACAAAACATATCCGTACCGCATCGCTAAGTGTCGGGGACGAAAGCATCCCTTCCGGTGTACCCTATGCCATCACGGTTTCAAGTAATGTTCCTGTCATCATTCAGTATAGTCGTCTGGACACAACACAACCGGAACTGGCATTAATGAGTGTCATGGCATACCCAATCACAGAAGTCTAGATCTACGTGAAAATCGATGTCCCAGTAATCAAAGTCATTGGAACCAAAAGACCTGTAACCCGGCATCAGATTTGATGCGGATGACAGGTCTTTTTCCCATAGCTCTATTCCCCGTATTTATACGTACTGGCATTCAAAATGTTCACGTTGACTTCAACTTTGCCGAGCTGAAAACGGGCAAGCGATTTATCTCGCCGGGCAATCTCTTCTTTCCACCAATCGGGATGATGCCGGTAGAGATGCTCCACAAGACCATATGAATCAATATTGCGCGCTTGGGATTTGGCAAATGTGCTACGGATTTGAGCCTCTATCTGCTTACTGGCTTCTTGCTCCATAACACGAGGAGAACGATAAGAGCCGTGATCCTCCGAGATGGTACCTTTTACGGAAGTGACCAAATCAAAGGTGATACCGTGGGTGCTTTTTTTCGCTTTAATACGCGTTTTAGGTTTGTGAAGATTCAAGGTAAGGTCAGGAGCATCGCCATGCTTCCCATAGACATACAGTGGATATTGGTACACATGATCGTAGTTCACATAACGTGTGCCATCTGCTTCGGCCCCCGACACTTTCCCCTGACTTTTGCCATTGCTCACAACGTAAAATCCATCCATTCGAATCAGCGGCGGGGTCTTTTCACCGTTATGCCACGTCTGATTTTTAGTGGAAACGGAAGGTAGCAGCACTACCGATGAAGGTTCTCTCAGAGAATCCAGCAATTGATGCAGGCGAATAGGCTCGTATCCGGAATGCTGCCTGTACAGTCTCATCGGTTCAAACAACTCAATTGTTTGAGTGGACTGGTTCAGAATCGCCGAGGGAGAGAGCAGGGTAGACATGTCCTGATCCGTCCCATAGATCCATGGCGTGTATCTTAGCTGCCCGGAGTGAAGTAACGTATCAAAAATATCCTCAAGACGTGCTTCCAATGCACTTTTGGATAACACAATTGCTTTCACATGAGTCCACAACGTTTGCTGCTGTGATGTCTCATATAGATCGTTGATGGCCATACTCAAAGTGGTACCAGTACCTCGCCCGATCCAGATTTGACTGCCCTCCCTGGGCGTGGGGCCTTCTTGTTTCGCTATACTTGAAAAATCGATTAACTGGGCGTACGTCGTATATTGATTGTCCGAGTAATCGATGCCGATGGCTGTAATAAAGTTAATGCTCTGTACTTCCTTGGAATCCCAGCATCCTGTCAGGAGCATGACACAAACCGCAAGTATGCTACTTACGCAAGCCCATCTCATCAAGGTTTTTCCTTATGACGGGTAGAGTCCTGTGTGCGTAATACGGCTGGGCGCTGGGTGCGTGTCATGGAAGGTGGCATCGATACAGCCTGTGTGAAGTCTCCCGGAATATAGGGTGATACGGGGGAGAGGTAAAATACACCGTAACACTCCAGAGATACGAGATGAACTAACAGGGCAAACAGGGCAACCATAAATCCGAATAACCCCAAGATCGAGGAAGCGATTAACATTCCGATACGGACTTGGGATGTGGCTCCCCCCAGAACGGTGTTTACCAGAATGTAGCTGGAGATGACGGAGATCGCTACAGTGACAATAATAGTGGGAGACGTAATTCCGGCACGAATGGCCGCATCCCCGATAATTAAGCCACCGACCACACTTACGGTTTGTCCCAATGCACGTGGCAGCCTACGGCCGGCTTCATTAAACAATTCAAACATAAATATCATCAGAAATGCTTCAAGGGTAACCGGCATGGGCAAACCCATTCGCGTTCCTGCGATCGTTGCGAGCAGTGGCAGCGGAATCTGTTCCAGATTAAAGCTGGTCAGACCGATGTAGAAGGCCGGAAAAAAACAGGCAATGAGCAGTCCGGCAATCCGTAATATGCGTTCAAAGGTCACGATGAAAAAGGGAGTGCTCTCGTCCTCCGGCGATTTCAACTGATTAAACAGTGTTGTGGGTGCAATGACGGCTACAGGTGAACCATCCGTGATTACGGCAAAACGTCCGTTAATTAAGGAGTCCGCGACATAATCCGGCCGTTCGGAGTTATCCGTGAGCGGAAAGATGCTTCGCACGCCTCCCATAACTGCACGTTCCATGATAGAGGTGCCCATGATGCCGTCCACGTTAATCTGATTCAGATTACTGCGAGCGGTCTCCAAAATTTCGGGGTTGATAATATCTCTGATATATAAGAGGCCGATCGTTGTCTGTGTCCGGTCCCCTTTTACTATTTTCTCATAACACATGGATGACGTTTTCAAACGTTTGCGAACCAGGGCGATGTTCGTGGACAGCTCTTCGGTGAACCCGTCGCGTGGTCCTTTTACGGACGTTTCGATGGCAGATTCTTCAGGTGTACGTCCTGGAATATTGGCGATATCGAGGCTACAGGCTTGTACACCATTTTCAAAAACAAGCAGGAGTTGTCCACTGAACAGGAGCATGCTTATGTTTTGCAGATCAGAGACATCCTCTATGGGCTTCAGGGTCAGACCTAGCTCATTGGGCGCAGTCTCTTCCATGATCAGTGTATGTTGTTCCAGCCGTGGGATGATGAATTGATTGATCTGTTTACTATCCACCAATCCGTCGCAATAGAGCAGAATGACAGACCGAGGGGTCTCCTCTTTGGCAGGGAACGTTTGGATCACTACATCGGCACAGGATTCAAAGCTTTTTCTCAGGGAGGAGAGCAAAGTTTCATAGGAAGTGGTATCAATCAGGTGTTTCTCCATGGTGGTGTTTCCTCCTCTGATGGCGTGATTGGATGCAGGCAACCAGGGTTGCCAGAGCCGCAAATCCGCTCAGATATACGAGATTGAAAGGGAAGATGTAATCAACCAGAATCTTCGTGAAAGTCATATCGTCCAGAGGATACAGCATGGATACAATAAAGAATACAGCTAATGAAACACAGGTGATCTTCCTTCTGGAGACACTTTTAATATTCCAAATCTCTACCACAATATACATAGCCAGACTGATCCGGGTAAAAGAACCTGCAAGCCACTGATAGATAGAAAAGAAGTCAGTCTGCGCAATATATTTGCCCAAGGAGGCGATGCGCCATTCTTCAAAAGCAGGGTATCTCATTCTGGCTGCTTCATAAGGGTCGAATTCCACGATCGCTCCAATGAGCGGGCCTGTCGTTAATCCAACCATGATAAAGGCAAGCATTAGATACTGCCATAGCTTTATACGTTTGGCGAGATGAGGTTGGATGTACCAGAGGAAAAGCAATTCAAACATGCCTGCAAGACTGTACACCATGCCATGAAATACAGGCGACCATCCATGCTCCAGCACAGGTAACATCCGGCTGTAATCTTTGTACTGGGAATTAACGATAGCGACATAGAAGCCGAGCAGTACAACGAGGGGCAGAATCAATCCCGCGGTGAAGGCAAGAGAACGCATGCCTTTAAAGGCGGCATATGCACATAAGGCCATAAGTGCAATGGTTGTTGCAATAACAGGCGTTTCCGTCAAATAGTTCGTTTTGGCCCAGGTGGTGGTGTCGCGCAGAGTGAAGTAGATTGTGCATAGAAAAAAGAGACTGTTTCCCGCCCGCAGCAGCAAGCCTACGGGTTTACCGAGACGGGAAGACAGCCAATCATGCATATTTTGATGCTGTAGGAAGCGGGAGACGAAGGCAAGCATACATGCAAAGACAAGCAGAGGTCCGGTTGATAAAAGCACGGAAATCCACGAATCTCTTTTCGCCGCACTCAGAAGGGCAGGAATAATTAATACATGGCTAATAAGGCCAACGGATAACATGATTAACATCATAGCTTGTAAAAAAGAAGGTTGGGTACGCTTCATGCTGAGGAACTCCTTTTCAGGGTAGAGTATCCTCAGCAGTGTTAACGTGTTCGGGAAGCTTCATACAGGGCGAACATTTATTTAGTTGGGCAGCTCTTTTTTAATTAGCCCCTGCCTGCGACCGCTCATATTGGTACCTAAAACTCCGATGATGATCAGTACCGCACCGATATAATGATAGCCATAGACCGGTTCATGCAGAATCAAGGCTCCCCCTGCGATAGAGATGAGTGTGGAGAAGTTGGTGAAGACACTCATGCGCGAAGCTTCCAGATGTGTCAGTGCATAACTGGCAAGTAGCGTAGAGAACATCGTAGAAAGAATGGCCAGATAGGCCAGTGCACCCAGATAGGAAGGTTCTCCAAGGGGTTTGATGTAGTCTGCCATAGAACCGTTGAAAGCATGCATTCCGAGCGAAGCAACGTTAAAGACAACACAACCAACCAAGAGTGTAACCCAGGTTAATTCCAATGGTTTGTATTTCCGGGTCAGCGGTCTTGCAAGCACGCCATAACCAGCGAAACATGCAGCGGACAAGAGCAGTAAGAAGATTCCTTTGAAATTACTCAGTGACATGCTGCTGCCTTTCATCATGAAGATAAAGATCACGCCAGCAACGGATAGAAGCACAAACATGTTCTGCATCGTGGATGAACGCTCTTTCAGGTAGATTGAGGCGAGTAACATCGTGAATATTGGTGTAGTAGCCTGAATAATGCCGGCCTCCGACGAATTAGAGGTGACAAGTCCAAAGGCCTGAAAGGCAAAGAACAGGACAGGGGACAGCAATCCGAGTGGGATAATCCGCCACAGATCAGCGAGGCGAAGATTAATTTTGATCCAGCCGAATAGAACTGGAATACTGACAACAATCAGTGAAAGAGCAAACCGGTGTGCAAGCACATCAATAGGATCTGCTATGGTGACGGTCATTTTTACAAATAAAAAAGAGAGACCGATAATCGCTGCATACAACACAGCTGCAATATAAGCATAAGTACGTGTGGACGTATTATTCATTTGTATTCCCTCCGATGTGGTCGTAGCCGTGATGAATGTTCCTGATGATCCTATATCTAAACCTGACAGGATGTGGAATACATTCGCTTGATTTAATATTACTTCTGCTCATCTCGTGCTACAATAGTCAAAAGCGTGAATTGTACCGGTACAACATAAGGAAGGGAGGGGAAGGTATGAAAAAATATGAGGTGATCGCTCATGCATTACAACAGTGGATACAAGAGCAGATGGTACAGCAGGGGAGCCGCCACTGGGATGAGAAAGGAATCAGACTTCCTGCCGTTCGCCGTGTGGCGGAGCAGTATCACTGCAGTGTAAGCACAGCGATTCGTGCGTATGAATCGCTGGAACAGCGACATTTGGTGTACGCGGTTCCCCAATCCGGTTATTACGCTGTTCAGAATGGTCTGGGTATACAGGATATGGATTGGGAGGAACCGCTGGATTTTGCATCGGCCGCTCCTGATCCCAGGGTGTTCCCTTATGCCGATTTTCGGCATTGCGTAGAGCTCGCGATGAAACAGAAGCAGGATGAACTTTTTTTATATGGAACCCAGCAAGGATTGCCTTCGCTCATTGAGCTTTTACAGAAACAGTTTGCCGATTATCAGGTCTTCGCGCGGACAGAGCAGTTTTTCATCACATCGGGTGTACAACAGGCGCTCGCGGCACTGGCATTGATGCCTTTTCCCGGCGGAAAAACTACAGTCATGGTGGAACTGCCGACATATCACAATATGCCTACTTTACTAGAAAGCCTGAATGTCCCTGTTGCAGGTGTACGAAGAACACTAGGGGAAGGGCTGGACTGGGATTCTGTTGAACGTCAGTTTGCAGAGGGAGAGATCAAGTTTTTCTACGTCATGCCGCGGTTTCATAATCCCATCGGAACATCCATGACGGTCAAGGAGAAAAAACGGTTACTTCGACTTGCTCAGCGATATGATGTCTATCTGGTGGAGGATGACTATCTGGCAGATTTGGAGGACAGCGCAAGACAAGATCCTTTGTGGGCTTATGATACGCATGACCGGGTGATTTATCTGAAAAGTTATTCCAAGATCCTGTTCCCTGGGCTTCGTATGGGTGTAGCCGTTCTTCCCATAGCCTTGATTGCCTCTTTCGGCACAATGAAAAGAATGCTGGACATCGACACCTCACTGCTGTCTCAAGCGGCACTGGAAGTGTATATTCATAGCGGGATGTTTGCCCATCATCGGAAAATCATTCGTAGCCGCTACGCAGCACGTATGGAAGTAGTTCATGAACAACTGGCGGCTCATACTGAGTTTGAACCATTTTGTGCTGCGCCACGAACCGGAGGGGAGCATACAGTTCTGCCTTTGCCAGGGGATATGCCTGTTCGTACCTTACTGTCCCGCCTGCAGAAGCGCGGAATCATTACGGATACAACTGAACGGTATTATCCCGAAGGGACTTACCGCGCCTATACGGATCAGATGCTGCGACTGAACATTTCCAATGTTCCGAAACAGCGTATTGAAGAAGGGATGCGGATCATTCGGGAGGAGATTTTGAAGTTGCAGATCAGATCTGCAACGTGAACATAGACCAGCCATTGATGACTGGTCTATCTCGAATGTTAAACGATGTTGCGAAAGGTGACTATTAGGCGGGGGCTATCATCGCACCCGAAATGAAGTCAACTCCGAAACATGATTAGGATGATGTAGTAAAGGCGAAATTTTGCCGGATTGAATGAGATTGCGGCCTTGCATTATTCAATATTTTAGGTGGGGAAATTCTAACGATCCTGAGAGACCTTATTTGGCCTGTTTTGAGCCAATCCATATTCTAACGATCTCCAGCGACGCTATTTTGTCCAAAATGACCCTTTGAGGGGAGAATTGGGCTCCATTTTGCAAAATAACGTCTTCTGTGATCGTTAGATTTCAAAACCGATCAAAAAGCGGGAAATAAGGCTTCCTGTGATCGTTAGAATTTCGGCAGCTTGGAGGGATATGATGAAAGGCATGCTCATCAGGTTGAATACCTCCTATCCACATCCATAAAGGAGTCACCTTCATCTAGCATAAAAAACCTAGCCCAAAGGGCTAGGTTTCCTTCTTTATGTGCTAATCGACAGTTCTACACTAATTCCATGCGCTGCTCGGGGGGCTCTGCATATACACCATGCATTATCCAATAGCTCAATGCTTACTCCTTCGCTACTCGAAGTCTTCTGCTCTTACTTATTCCTGAGCCATCGCTTTAAAAGAAGCTTCTGCAGCTTCCAGAGTAGCAGCAATGTCTTCATCTGTATGAGCGGTGGTCAGGAACCAGGCTTCATATTTGGATGGAGCCAGATTGATGCCGCGATCCAGCATGTGGCGGAAGAAGGACGCGAAGCGTTCACCGTCCGTGTCTTGTGCGTGATCATAATTTGTCACCGGATGGTTGCAGAAATGTGTAGAGAACGCACCACGAATCCGGTTGATCGTCAGATCAATGCCGTGACGGTCAGCGGAAGCTTGTAAACCAGCGGTCAGATCGATGGCGAGACGTTCCATTTCTTCATATACACCAGTGCCTTGCAGCACTTCAAGACAAGCGATACCCGCCGAGATGGATGCCGGGTTACCCGCCATTGTTCCGGCCTGATATGCTGGTCCGAGTGGGGCAACCTGTTCCATGATATGTTTACGGCCGCCATAAGCGCCAATCGGCAAGCCGCCGCCAATGATTTTCCCAAGTGCAGTGAGGTCTGGTTCAATCTCTGCATGATTGTTCAATCCGGCGTACGTCTGCGTAGATCCGTAATGGAAGCGGAACGCAGTAATAACCTCGTCATAAATCACGAGTGAACCGTTCGCGCGTGTCATCGCACAGAGGCCTTCGAGGAACCCAGGCTCCGGCATAACCATACCGAAGTTACCAACAATCGGCTCCACCATCACCGCAGCCACGTCATCACCCCAGCGTTCGAGTGCATCTTTCAGACCACCCAGATCGTTATAAGGAACGGTAATGACTTCATGAGCGATACTGGTCGGGATACCGGCACTGTCGGGAATGCCAAGCGTAGACGGGCCCGAACCGGCAGCAACCAGCACGAGGTCGGAGTGGCCGTGATAACATCCGGCAAATTTCACAATTTTGTTCCGTTTTGTATACGCGCGTGCCACCCGAATCGTCGTCATAACAGATTCTGTACCTGAGTTAACAAAGCGAACCTTGTCCATGGAAGGGATAGCTTCTTTGAGCATCTTGGCAAGTTGGATCTCAAGCTCCGTCGGTGTACCGTACAGAACACCATTCGCAGCAGCTTCCGTAATGGCTTTGGTAATATGAGGGTGAGCATGTCCAGTCACAATCGGGCCGTATGCCGCGAGGTAGTCAATATATTTGTTGTCGTCAACATCCCAGAAGTGTGCACCTTGCGCTTTTTTCATAAAAACGGGTGCCCCGCCGCCCACTGCTTTGAATGAGCGTGAAGGGCTGTTTACACCGCCCACAATATGCTCAAGCGCTTCTGTATATAACAACTCAGAGTTCGTACGTGTATTCATGAGATAACTTCCTTTCGTCATTCCAATAGTTTAAACGAGCAAAACAATGACATGCTATGATTATTTTCGCATACTTTGGCGTGCAGGCATAGCGAAAGGGCAGCATGTAGGCTGCCCTTTTGAGAATGAATCGGATCATCGCTATTACCGGCTCACTTACTCTGCCGGCTGCTGTGTGTTTTTCTCATCACCGCTAGCGGTTTTATCTTCCTTGGCTTTGGGATCCTCCGTCTTGGCTGGCGGGTGAATGATGTCCTGAACATGCTGTTTCAGTTTTTCTTCACTGGTTACCGACAAGACTTGCGCGCCGCCAGGTGTGCGTTCTTCTTTCAACAGATTCATTGGGGGAACCTGCTCACTGCCATTCATACTGCTTTGATATCCAAGTCCGCCCAGCTTCCACATGTCCGAAAGGGTAAGATTGGTATCCACAAACGGGCTGACTTCTTCCAGAATGGAAGGCAGCTTGGCAATGGTTGTCGTGGATTGCATCTTTGCAGTCACGGCTTTGAGCAGCTCCCGCTGACGTTCCGAACGGGCGAAATCTGACATGGCATCGTGACGGAAACGAACATACATCAAGGCTGTTTTGCCGTCGAGATGCTGGTATCCTTTTTTCAGATCAATATCGTACTCGTTGTTGTCGGCTTTACTTGTATAATGCATGTCCTTCTCGACATCAAAGTCTACACCGCCAACTGCATCAACCAATTTGATGAATCCTTGGAAATCGGTATACACATAATATTGAACAGGGATACCGAGCAAATCACTTGCGGCTTCCATCGCTACATTCGGGCCATGGGTAATGGCTGTGTTAATACGATCTTTACCATATCCGTCGATATTAATGTAAGTGTCACGCAGAATGGAGAAAAGATTGATTTTTTTGGTTAGTGGGTCAAGTGATACGACCATCATGCTGTCGGAACGGGGAACTTCACCCTTTTTCAGACCGCGCGCATCGACACCCATAACCAAAATATTAACGGTCTCGGTGCCTTCCCATTTGGGAGGGTCAGGTGTATTCACTTTCTCTACATTTTGAATATTGGCAAATGGCGAATCCTCGCCTTTTTTCTGCAATCCATCCAACTGATTAAGAATAGAACCGAAATAATAGGCCGTTGCCCCTCCAACAATTAACACGAAGGCGGCAAGAGAGATCCATAGGGTCCTCTTCGTCTTTCTGGTCATGCTAGCGCTCCTTTGTAATTGAGATAAAAAATAAACGAGTTCAGTACATGTAAAGTTGCGTTGAATTTGCGTATAAGTCGAAGCTTTCCGTTCGCTTCCCCTCCGAACCTCAAGGCAGAGGAGGCCGCTTCGGACTATTTTTTAAAGCTTGCTGAATTTTGACTGTTACTATTATAATTTCTTTTTGGGCTACAAGCAATTTCAACAAAATCCAAGTGAGGTATAAACATGCTGGCGATTGATGTCAAAGATTTGCGAAAGTCGTTTAATGTCCAGAAAAGCCGTGGTGGGCTGAAGGGCGCGTTTCAAGATCTGTTCAAACGTCAATACCAGGAAGTATTGGCTGTGAATGATATTTCATTTCAGATACCGCAAGGCGAAATATGCGGATATATTGGAGAGAACGGTGCCGGCAAATCAACAACGATCAAGATGTTGACCGGCATTTTGGTGCCTACATCCGGGCATATATCAGTAGGTGGGTACGTTCCGTATCAGGAACGGGAGAAGTTTGTCAAAAATATTGGTGTAGTCTTTGGGCAGCGTAGTCAGCTATGGTGGGACATCGGTGTGATTGAATCTTTTCATCTCCTGCGCAAAGTATATCGTGTGGGGGAACAAGACTTCCGTAAACGGCTGGACGAGCTGGTCGAGCGTCTGCAATTACAGGAGCTTTTAAGTCGTCCGGTACGTAAGCTCAGTCTCGGTCAGCGAATGCGCTGTGAACTGGTAGCAGCCTTGCTGCACAATCCGGGCATTTTATTTCTGGATGAGCCAACGATTGGCCTCGATATCGTGGTGAAGTCGGAGATTCGCGAATTTCTGAAAGACATGAATCAGCAACATGGCACAACCATTTTGCTTACAACTCATGACTTGCAAGATATTGAAGCTTTGTGTTCACGTGTCATCATGCTGGATGCAGGAAGCATCATCTATGATGGCGGTTTGGATCATCTCAAGTCTCAGTGGGGCACAGAGCGGGAGGTACGCTTTAAGTTTGGCACAGGCCATAACTTGGTACAGATGAATGAATGGACAGCTGCGATGCCTGTAAGATGGACTGTGGAGAACGAGTTATCGGCATCCGTGTGGATTCCGTTAGAATTGAACGTTTCGGATGTACTGGCACGTGTGGTGGGTCAGGCAGATATTACGGACATTCAGATTATTGAGATCAATACGGATGAGATCGTGCGTAGCATCTACCAGTCCGGTTCCGCCGAGCGTCCCAAGATCGTATCAGCAGGAAATGAAGCGGCAGGTGTATCTTAGATGAATAGTGCATTTATCGATTTCATGCGCATTCGTTTTCTGACGATGCTGGCGTATCGAGTCAATTATTATTCCGGCATTTTGATATATACGCTGAATATCGGCGTGTATTACTTTACATGGCAAGCTATTTACGGAAGTAGCGGAGAGATCGGCGGTTTTACGGCAGCGCAGATGACAACGTATGTTGCGGTCTCGTGGATGGCGCGTGCATTTTATTTCAACAATCTGGATCGGGAGATCGCCGCCGATATTCGGGATGGCTCCATCGCGATTCAGTTTATCCGGCCGATTAACTATGTGATGGTCAAAATGATGCAAGGGCTTGGCGAAGGTATTTTCCGCTTCTTACTGCTCATGATTCCAGGCATGATTATAGCCATCCTGTTATTCCCGGTTGAACTGCCAACCGCGCCTTCAGCATGGATTGGTTTTCTCGTCATGTTGTTCTTCAGTTTCATCATTAATTCCCAGATTAATGTTATTACGGGACTGGCCGCATTTTTTGTGGAAAATAACGAAGGTATGATGCGTATGAAACGTGTCGTAGTCGATCTGTTCTCGGGTCTGATCATTCCGATCAGCCTGTACCCGGACTGGTTGTCCGCGATCATGAAGGTGTTGCCGTTTCAGGCGATCACGTATCTGCCCGGCTCGGTCTTCACTGGCAGAGTAGAGGGCACAGGCATCTGGAATGTACTCGGGATTCAGGTGCTCTGGTTTGTCCTGCTACTTATACCCATGGTGCTAATCTGGCGGCAGGCTCGCAAGCGTCTGTTCGTGCAAGGGGGATAAGCGAATGTACTATATGGGTCTAATCTGGGAATATCTGAAAAATTACATGAAGACACGTCTGACGTACCGCGCCGACTTCTGGGTCGAGATCATCTCGGATCTGCTCTTTCAGGCAACCAATCTGATCTTTATCTTTGTTGTATTCCGGCATACGGACAACCTCGGTGGCTGGAGTGAGGCGGAAGTGTTGTTTGTTTACGGGTACTTTATGGTGCCTTACGGCATCTTTAGCTGTTTTATCAATTTGTGGGGGTTCAGCGAACGTTATATTGTCAAAGGTGAGATGGATCGCATTCTGACAAGGCCTGCACACAACCTGTTTCAGATTTTGCTTGAAAATGTAGACCCGCCCGCTCTCGTAGGTTCATTCATCGGGTTAATTATTATGATCAGCAGCGGCGCAGAGATGGGGCTGATACTGGAATGGTGGCATATCCCGGCATTAATTATTCTGGCGATCAGTTCGGTGCTGATCTATGCAGGCATCTATACCACATTAACTTCACTGTCTTTTTATTCCGATGCACCGACAGGAATCCTGCCGCTGATGTACAATATTCAAGGATACGGACGTTACCCGGTAACGATCTATAACAGAGCCATTCAGGTGTTGCTCACCTGGATCATCCCGTTTGCTTTTGTGGGAATCTATCCTGCTGCACTTTTCCTGGATCGGGCCGAGATGCATCGCATGGCTTTGCTGACTCCGGTCATGGGGTTGGTCTTTGCAACGGTTGGACTTACCTTGTGGAACTTTGGTGTGAAGAGGTATCGGGGAGCGGGTTCATAAATTCCAAGGAGGACATGAAAATGACTTTAACAGAAGGTATACAAGTTCCCGATTTTGAACTGCCATCTAGCACGGGTGAGTCTGTGAAGCTGTCTGATTTTCGCGGTAAGCGAGTTCTGATTTACTTTTACCCGAAAGATATGACCTCGTCTTGCACGCAACAAGCTTGTGATTTTCGGGACCGACATGAGGAGTTTCAGGGGCTGAATACGGTCATTCTGGGCATCAGTACCGATCCGATGAAGCAACATGACAAGTTTATTGCTAAATACGGACTGCCTTTCATCCTGTTATCGGATGAGGAACACACGGTTGCCGAGCAGTTTGGCGCATGGCAGTTAAAGAAGATGTACGGCAAGGAGTATATGGGGATCGTGCGTTCCACCTTTTTGCTGGATGAAGAGGGCAAGCTGATCAAACAATGGACGAAGGTGCGTGTGAAAGGGCACATTGAAGAGGCGCTGGACACGGTAAAAGGGCTGTAATCCATCGGTTACGATCCTGTGAAAATAAAACGAGCCTTGCTCACAGCGAGCATGGTTCACATGAAAAGGCTGCATCTGTGGATACCATTCCATCCCGATGCAGCTTTTTTATTTTTGCGGAAGAGCATTTGCTTTATTAGGTTGTTTACATCGGCTTCTGATGCGATACACCAGAAGTAGGAGGGCAGGTAAGACAATGCCCATCGTAAAGTCCCAGTCGATCCAAGCATACATGATACCACTGGTATAGAACAGAACATCAGGAGCAAGTACAACGGCTACGCCAAATAATAGAAGCATCGTTGGCAGAATTAACGGCTTGTAGGACTTGAGACGACATAGTTGTGCAAGTCCAAGGATAAATCCCAATGTGTACAGCGAGGTTTTAAAGTAGGTAGACACGAGCCAAGCTGTTGAAGAGATCGCTTCAATTCGTTGAATGAAGCCGCCAATGTTAATTTTTTGTGCAAGAGTATACGATACATAAATATTATGCTCTGTCAGTTCAGAGCCAAGTACTAGCAGTGAGGTAAGGAGAATGAAGGTCAACATAATTCCTGCAAGCAATGCGGCCAATAACAAGTCTCGCCGCTTATGCACGCCGTGCGAAATATAGGGATAAATCATGGTAATGATAATGAGTTCTCCATATGGAGCTGTCGCCCCTCGAACGCTTCCGCTTATAAATGAAAACAAGGGCGTATCGAAGAAAGGCTGGATGTTCGATACTTCCATTTTGGGCAGCAAACAAAGAATCAAGATGATCAAGCTGATCAGGACGAAGGGGGCCAGAATTTCTGCCATTTTACCCAACGTACCCAGTCCTTTGAGTACTGACCAACCTAGGGCGATAATAAAAATAAGAATGATAGCCCGAATGGGGGTACGAAGATAAACCTGGGTTGTCATAAAATCTCCGACTTCACGGATACATATAGCCGAACCTATCATAAAGTAAAATAGGTAAAAAACGGCCACAACCGAACCTATCCAATTACCAAGTGTTTTGGAGCAAATTTCGATCAGTGTAAGTCCGGGATGAGTTTGATGCAGCTTATAGGAAAGCCATAAGATCGACATGCCGATACCTTGGGATACAATGGAGCAGATCCAAGCATCCTGTTTTCCAGCGTAAGCAATTAATGTCGGGTAGATTAACATCATATCTCCAATCATGCCCAAAAAGGCAAGGACTGCAAACTGCCGTACGGTAATTCTCTCCTTGATGAGCATGCACTGAAGCCTCCTTTGATTATCGTCACGCTTTCTCTTTTCTGAATGGTGCTTTGGATTTAATTAGATGAATGATCAACAGCAAGACAGGTATAATCAGGCTCACAGTTAAATCCCACTCCAGCCAATAGGGAATGACGGTTGTGTTAAAAAAGGGCATATTGGGTGTCAAAATGTTAGATAGCGCATATACAATCAGTACGCTTGGCAAAATGAGAAATGGGTAGGTCTTGAGACGAAAAAGCTCAGCGGTACCAACAATAAAGGCATACGTATAAACGGTAGCTTTAAAGTAGGTAGATATCAGCCAAGAAGAAGCCATCAGCACTTCAATTCTCTGGAAAAAATTGGCTATATTGATTTTTTGAGATAATACAAACGAACCAAAGATCGTATGCTGGGTAAGAAAGAGACCCATAACCAGCATGGAGGTTGTCACCAGAATAGCCATGAGCAGATTGCCAAATCCGGCAGATATCATAAGATCACGGGTACGATGAGCTTGTTGACTTGCATAGGGAAGAATCATCAGAATGGGAAGGGATTCACCAACGGGATAGATAAAACCGATCATAATCCCGTGCGTAAACTGGCTGAAGGTGGTGTCCGTAAAGGGTACAAGTTGGTTTAATTGCACCTCGGGCAACAAAAAAACGACTAAAATAAACATAAAAGTAGTAATGATCGGAACGAGTATTTCACTGCTTCGTCCGATGGTTTCGAGTCCGTTATACAGAGCCCAACCGATGGGGATTACAAAAATAAGAAGTACAGCCCGAATGGGCGTATATAAAAAAATTTGGCTGGTCATGAAATCACCAACGACCCGTGATTGTGCTGCAGAGCTAAAAATAAAATACATCAGGTAGAACAGGGATAACACCGTGCCAGGCCAAAATCCAAGGATTTTGCGGAAAACTCCAATTAGATTTTCATTCGGATACGTATCTGCAAGTTTGACGAAAAGATACATCAGTCCCATGCCAAGAGGAACACCGATTAAGGCATAAAGCCATGCGTTTTGCCCCGAATAGGTTGAGATAACCGAAGGGTAGATCATCATCATGTCTCCGGCAATGATCAAAATGGTCAAGATACATAATTGTCTAATGCCAAGCCGACCTTGCTCCAGCATGTTGTCAACTCCCTTTTGGCTAGCTTCCTGTAATAAAAGCCAATAATTGATTCACGGGTTTGTAAATCCAGATAATAATGTAGAGCGGGCTTGGGAACTCCCATAGATTCACCGCGACAACACCAAAAAAGGTGCCTGTCAGCAGTAAACAGGAATAGACGGTAAGTTCTTTCCATTCCTTCTTTCTCCATAACTTGGGTAAATCAATCACCCCCATCAGGCACCCGACAATGACAACTGCAATCGATAGCAGCAAGCATGCTCACTCCTTGGCTTTTTTATTAAATGAATTGTCTAACGTGCCTATACGACGGATCTGTACGTTGGCCTCATATGTGATGTCTAAGTTTTGAAAATACTTATCCCAGTTCTTTTCTTCTCTTTTGTAAATTTTCGGGTACTTATGATAAATGTCTTGCCCAAAACCGAAGATGTCCACTTTATATTTGCTACGCACGAGACTTACCGTACTTTTCATCAGTTCTACAATCCGATCCTGTGCCAGTTGTTCCAGTTGCTTGATGGCTTCCATCGAACCAATCTCCATCTCACAGTCGACGGAACCAATGACGGAGACCGTATTGACTTTCAGATGGATTTGGGGTTCGCCCCGAACCATTTTGACTTTGTGATCAGTGGAGGTGCGTAGCGTTTTCAGGGTGACATAACCTCCTTTTGGACATTTGGTGGGTCCAATCGTTGATTTCACGTTATTGCGAATGTAGTTGTAGCCTTTAGACTTATCCTGATCAAGCCAGCCGATGAGCTTGTCTTTCTGGAACACGCTGAGACCACTGAATTGAAGAGTAGCTGGCGGTTCGATACTCTCGACATTTTTGGTCTCTCCACTTATCCCTTGATCTCCAACAAGCTCAATTCCAGTAATAACGGGGGACATGCTGGGTGTGAGAATATACTGCATCAGTTTGTCACTGGTCACGGTTGTCGTTGGAGCCCAGCTTTTAGCAGAAATATCGAGTGCGTTGAACAGTTTTTCTGCAGGAATATTTTCCAGCGGAGTGAGTACATTCAGAATATTGGAAGCCGTGTTTTTTCGCGCCACCATTACGTAGTAATCGGGTCTTACGTCTGGCTCTCTGATTAAGGCTTCAATGACGTCATATATGCCGTTTTTCCTAGCAAATTCTTCTCCAAAAACCAGTACCCGGATATGTGCCTTGAAAATGGCGCGAGGACTAGTCTGAGTAAGTTTCTGAATGGCCTCGAGCAACGTACGGGCGCTGGCTTGAAATTGGGTAACCGATGTGCCATTACCGCCCTGACCTTTGGCGACTTCACGAGGAACAACCACCTGTGCACTCACCCTGATCAGGTCGCCGTCTCTGTCTACTCCAAGACCAAGCATAATTCCGAGCTGATTCAGCTCCTGGCGATCCCAGCACCCGCTCAGCAATGGCAGTATAACGATGAGGGATAGCATGACGCGTAGACATTTCATCATAACTTTAACGCCTGCCTTTACTAACGTTTGTTTTTTTTACTTTTCTGTCTCGTTACGTTCGGAGTACCGTTGGATAATGGGCGAGTTTTCATACGTGACCAGGGAACACGAAACAGCGTATCTTTCAGATCATTCTGAATGAATGGGGCAAAGGGAGACATGTACGAGATCCCAAAAGAGCGTAAGCTGCAAAGATGAGTTAGCGTAATGAGCAGCGCAATCAGAATGCCGTAGAACCCAAAGGCTGCAGCCGCTATCATCAGAATAAAACGCAAAATACGAACCGAAATAGATAATCCGTTCTCCGGAATGACATAGCTGGAGATCGCCGTGATGGAAACGATAATAACCATCGCTGCAGAGACAACACCAGCCTCTACCGCGGCCTGTCCGATAACAAGTGTGCCTACAATGGATACGGCCTGTCCGACTGTCCTCGGAATTCGGATCCCCGCTTCTCGTAATATTTCATAAGTTAATTCCATCAGAACGGCTTCAATGAAGGCTGGAAAAGGCACACCTTCACGCTGTGCAGCCAGGCTGATCAACAGTGTGGTGGGAAGCATCTCTTGATGAAATGTCGAGATAGCAATGTAAAAGGATGGAGCCAGCATGGCGATCAGAAAAGATAAATATCGCAACATACGAACAAGAGAACTGATATCAGAACGTTGGTAATAATCTTCAGGTGATTGGAAAAAGTGCATGAATAATGCGGGTACGAGCAATACAAACGGTGTGCCGTCTATAATGATGGCTACTCGCCCTTCAAGCAGTGCGGCGCAGACGGTGTCTGGACGTTCACTGTTGTAGACTGTCGGAAAGATCGTCGTGGTTTTGTCCTGGATCAGTTCCTCAATGTACCCGCTCTCCAGAATACTGTCGATATCAATTTCTCCCAGCCGCCTGCGAAGCTCATCAACAACCTCGTCATTAACCGTATGTTCCAGATATACGACACCTACTCTGGTTTTGGTGACGCGTCCAATCTCACGCTCCTCAATCCAAAGGTGAGGGTCACGAATCCGTTTGCGAATCAGTGCGGTATTTGTACGCAAATTTTCCGTAAAACCTTCCATTGGCCCCCGTACCACGGTTTGGGAAACAGGTTCGCCTACAGGACGGTCTTCCCAACCAGCAGCACCGATCTTGAGTCCCCGAGTGGATCCGTCGAGCAACAGGATAGCTTCGCCTCCCAGCATCGCTTTCAACGCAGCATCCATATCATCGATGAACATGACTTCACTGGCGGTAAGAACATCGTTCTGGAGATAACTTATGTGTTCATCGTCCGCAGAGAAATCGGGCAAGTTACGAACTTTCATCAAGGGATGAAGGACAGCCTGATTGATGACTTGCGTATCGACAAGCCCATCAATATATAACAGCATCGAAGGCCATTTGTGCAGGCTTTGCAATGGACGAATCATCAAGTCATTACTATTCCCCATGATCTTTTTGCAATAGGCAATATTTTCAGCCAGATCCGGATGAATGGAATGCGTTTCATGTGTGACCTGCGCCTGCGTATCTGTAGCCATTCCGATTCCCTCCCTCACGCATCCTTTATTTGCAAGTAGTATGACCGGGAGTGTTTCAGTTTATGAAAAAAATATGAATGAAAGGATATTCGATCTTCATATGTCAATAAAAACAAATAAAAAGAAGCCGTATATATACGGCTTCTCTATTTTTAAAGGTAGTATGGACTTGATAACTAGTCCGCATTTTGTTTCTGACGCCGGCGAGCAGGGAGGGGCTTGCGACGGGAACGAGCGAACAAGGTTTTGCGGTAACGATAAACGATGCCAGCGATCACCAATAATACAACCGCGGCAAGAATGTATGCCGTATATTGATGGGCCAGTGTGAATACGGCACTCCAGCCAGGGCCAAACAACTTACCGATCCCAAGGAAGAGCACGACCCAGAACAAAGCTCCAGAATAAGCGTACAGAGCAAACTTGCGAAACGGAATGGCGGCAATACCGGAGAAGTATCCTGTGAAATGGCGAACACCGGGGATGAAATATCCGATAAATATCAGGCCGTAACCGTATTTGGCAAACCATTTTTGTGTTTTGTCCAGCTTGTCCGGTTTGAGCAAAAACCATTTTCCGTATTTTGTAATAAAAGGCAGTCCGGCTTTGGCTCCGATGAAATACGTAATGGTCATGCCAATCGTTGTACCCAGAAACGCCAGAATGATGAGCATACCGAAATCAAGCTGACCTTTGTAGGACAAGTAGCCGGCATAAGCCATCGTCGTTTCGCCTGGGAAGGGAAGCGCAATAAATTCCAGAAGCAAGCCGAAAAATAATACACTATATCCGTAAGACCCGAATAGCTCCTGGACCTTCTGAAGTAATTCCAATAGGTTCACACTCCTGGTGATTTCATATGAATCAGGGCTTGAAGAGCTGTTTGCCCGTACTTGTTCTTTGTTTTCCTAATGCTACCGAATTGTAGATCAAGAATCAAATTCTATATCAGGCTCGATCAAAAATGTTGCAAAATAGTAGAGGAATGACGTCTTTTTTGCGATCTGTCTCCATATAATTCTAACAAATCTGCTGAAGTCTATCAGCAAATTCAATAGAGTGCTGGAGGTTGATTCACAAATGGCGCAGGGATCACGCGAAATGATGCAACGAAATGGACAGCTTGAGGGGCAGCAAACTTTATCTCATTCCTGTGGGAGAATACGGTTTTGGCAGCGTCTGTCGATGTGGTTTTCGCTCGCCGTGTTGCTGCTTACGGGTCTACTTGGAGCAGGTGTTCCTTCTGCTGCAGCGTCGGCGCAAAGCAATAAATCGGACAAAGTTGTCTACTTGAGCTTTGACGATGGGCCCGGCAAACATACAACGGAAGTACTGGATATTTTACGTGGTGCGAAGGTTCCCGCTACTTTTTTTGTATTGGGAGAACATGCGGAACGTAGGCCTGGATTGATCAAGCGGATAACCAGTGAAGGTCATGCCATCGGCAATCATACATATAACCATGATTATAAAGAACTATACCGGGATTTCCAAACGTTCTGGCAGCAGATTAAACGCACGGAAGATATCATTAACAACATTGTGGGCATCCGTCCTGCACTGGTCAGAGCGCCTGGTGGAACATACGGCCATTTTGACCATACTTATTTTGACCTGTTGAAAAAGGCAGGGTACGCTGTCATGGACTGGAATGTAGACAGCGGTGATTCTAAGCGAAAAAATGTACCCTCTAGCGAAATTGCCGCACATGCTACAGATGTGCCTGCGGGCACATCCTCAGCCGTCGTGCTGATGCATGACGGAGGTGCACATGCGGAGACAGTGAAAGCACTGCCTGATATTATTCGATACTATCAACAGGAAGGGTATCGGTTTGAAGTGATGCAGGCATCCGATAAACCTGTGCAATTCCAGGTCAAACCTGCTGCTAAATATAAATCTCGCCAGTCTCCGGCCTCGAGCTGGGTTGCTAAACATGTGAACCAAAACGCGGAGCAATGGATTGCGGCCAAACCTCTTAAAATTGAGCTAGGATACATGACGGTTGAGCTCAATTCGGATGAATATCAGTTCAAGGATCAGACATTGCTGGTTCCGCTACGCAGTTATATGAACAAGCTGGGAGGCAGCATAAGCTGGGATCAGGCTTCAGGTACGGCCACCACCTGGTGGAAGGACAGGATTGTCAAGATCAACCCGGGCGTAGGTACGTTAACGTCCAAACGATTACATGATCCGGAGGCGAGAACGGTGCAAGCGACCATAGAGAGCCGTGAGGGAACAATTTGGGTGTCTGTGGGCGATTTGATGCAGCAGCTCGGAGCGAAACAATATACGGTTCAATCCAAGGACAGTGAGTGGGTACTTACCATAGAACCGCCTTGGACGTCTATGGAGCATAGACATTTTTATAGCATGATTTGAAAGAA
The DNA here is from genome assembly GCF_052691815.1 of Paenibacillus sp. TSA_86.1. Classification (NCBI taxonomy): domain Bacteria; kingdom Bacillati; phylum Bacillota; class Bacilli; order Caryophanales; family Paenibacillaceae; genus Paenibacillus; species Paenibacillus sp. TSA_86.1. Next base: position 109,261 of record NZ_JBQZGE010000017.1, read on the forward strand.
ACGGCGGATCATCTGACTATTCTCTCTACTTCCGGGCAACAATGAATCATAGATTACGATAATCAGGATTCATAGGTAAGGAAGGAGAGTGTAGTCCAATGACCAGAGTGAGAATAGAGCATGATCATGCTACCGAGCTGTTGAAAAGACTTAGCCATCGAATTGCCGATGTGATCATCGGCAAGAAACAGGAAATTCAATATATTATTGCAGCTATGCTCAGTGAAGGACATATTCTGCTGGAGGATGTACCGGGTACGGGGAAAACGATGCTGATCCGTACGGTAGCTTCGTCGTTAAACTGTGCGATGGGGCGCATTCAGTGTACGCCCGATGTGATGCCAGCTGATGTGACTGGCGTATCGATCTATCATGCCGCTACAGGAGAGTTCAATTTCAGGCCAGGGCCGCTGATGAACAATGTTGTACTTGCAGACGAAATCAACCGGGCTTCTCCCCGGACACAGTCTTCGTTACTGGAAGCGATGGAAGAGCGCAGTGTTACCGTAGATGGCATAACTCACACGTTGCCCAAACCCTTTCTACTGCTTGCGACACAGAACCCGTTGCAATTTGAAGGCACCTACCGTTTGCCGGAAGCGCAGTTGGATCGCTTCATGATGCGGATTACACTGGGGTATCCCGAACCGGAGCAGGAAGTAGAATTACTTTCCCGTGAGCGTAGCCAGGATATGCTGGAGCACATGCGTCCCATTATGCTGGCTGAGGAAGTTGTCGCCATGCAGCGAGAAGTAAGACAGGTGCATGTGGATGCCGTGATCAAGCAATACCTTGTCGCTGTCGCTGTGGCTACGAGAACGCATGATGCCGTAAGACTGGGTATCAGTCCCCGGGGAACGCTGGCCTGGATGACAGCCGTGCAGGCATATGCCTATTTGCAAGGGCGCAGTTATGTTGTGCCAGATGACGTGCAATCACTCGCTGTTCCTGTGCTCTCCCACCGAATTCAGCTAAAACTGATGAACAGAGTAGACGGAAGTGCGATGCAAGAGCAGGTGATCCGTGAAGTGTTGTCATCCGTACCTGTACCTGTGCAGATGAGTGGTCAGGGAAGGGGACGGCGGGCATGAGAGAGCTGCGCGGAAGCATAGTTCAAGTGCCGATTGCCGTTCTTCTGAGTTGCTTCTATTTCTGGCATGGCGGACAATCGGCATTGTTCTTGGCGGTTGTATCCGTGCTAATCGTGATACATGGAATACTTCTGCGTGTGTTTGGTCCTTCTCAAATTCATATAAACAGGCATATACGGCAAGGTCAGATTGAGGTAGGAGAAAGGTTGCGTGTTCGGATTGAACTACAGATGAGGTGCCCGCTTCCGCTATTGTGGCTCGTGGTATGTGACAACACTCCGGGTGGTGTACATCGCAAATTGCTCTTTCCAGGCTTAAAAAGACGATGGTCTTATCAGTATGAGATAACAGGTCTTGCGCGAGGAGTGTATGTGTGGGAGGAAGGGCGAGTATACTGGGGTGACGTTTTTGGGTGGAATAGAGCCTGCACGATCATTCAAGGTGAGGAGCCGGTTGTTGTTGTGCCTGCAACTACCGGAAATGCTGAGACATTGTTCCGGCCAGAAGCGTGGATAACTCATGGCGAAGGCGTGGAGGTACAGCATCAGTTGCGGGGTGCACCTGGTATAGAAGTTCGTGAATACCGGCAGGGGGATTCGTTTAACCGGATTCATTGGAAAAGTACAGCCCGAACCGGGAAGCTGCACACCCTGATTCCTGAAATGCAGCAACATACCTCTATGGCGATTATGGTATACGAAGAACATTCAGGATATGCGAGTCATGGTGCTGAAAATCGGGCTCGGGAAGAGTTTGAACGCGCAGTACATGGCGCGGCTAGCTGGGTTCGTGAGGCAGCATGCGTGCAGATGCCTTGTCAGCTTTGGTTGAGCGGAGAGGGGCTGGCAAGTAAACCGGACATGCCTTTCGATGAAGTGTTATGGAATGAAGTGCGGACGAAACGCAGGGGTGATGTTGATGAAAGCCAGAAAAGTCAGGGTAACCCTGACGAAGGTCTGGCCTATGCATTAAAACGGCTGGCCTATGCCCAATTACACCAAGAGCGGGTATCCGATGGAGAGTCGCTGGATGTTGGCAGACTGGAGCACCTCCCTTATGGCTCAAGTATATTGGTCTTCACCGGGCGGCTGGATGAGCGTTTGGTTGTATGGCTCGAATACGCGTCTGTACTTGGTTTCCAGGCCATCGTACATCTAACGCAGACTGTTGTAACAGTGGAGAGCGGAAAAGGAAGTGCTGGAGTATCGGCTGGATCGCATTCGTCAGCGGTGCAGGCCAATCGTTCGCAAGAGTGGACTGAACGTCTTGTATCCAAAGGTGTACAGGTTGTCAGTCTGGAGTCTGGTACAAGCATTGGAGCTATGCCTGGCGGAAAGGCGGGGATTGTTGATGTGGGGGCATAAAATGAAACGGCAGCCCGAATCTGCAGTCTATGCTGGACAGGTGGCAAAGGTACGGAGTTCAGAAGTGAATTCTTCATTATCTCAGTCCGGGAGTCTACCTGCTCCTGCCCTATACTTATGGCTTATCACAGCGGGGCTGCTCGTATTGTGCATGGAATGGATATTTCCTGTGACTTCGGATGGTCAAGTAGGCAGTGAACGATTTACCGCTGTTATGGCGGGTTATTCAGCCGTTCTTCTATCCGCTGGCTTGCTGCGTACCAGCTTGGTTACAGGCATCGTGCTACGTATCCCTATGATCTATGCTGCGTTATGCATGATGTACGGGGCCAGTCATCCGATTGAATGGGGCATATCCTACCCTGGCATGCTCAATGTGGATCTGGGAGAATGGATCGACAAAGGGCGTTTTCGTGTGATGAGCAGGGAAACGAGAGGTTTGTTCATGCTATGCGGCTGGAGCATGCTGCTGGCTTCGGTGCAATATCTGGTGTTGCTTCGCCGCAGTATTTCTCTGTTTGGCACGGGAACATTAGTATATCTGATTTTGCTGGAGAGCCTGGTAGGTTATGATGCTTATGGCTCCGTGGTGCGTTCGGTATGCTGGCTGCTGTGCATTCAGGGCATGCTTCATCTTCTTCGCCTTTCAGAAGGAACAGGTCATGAGAGGAACGAGCAGGATCACGGGAGGACACACTACGAAGGTAATCCAAGTATAAACGAAGGTACAAACCAAGGTGTAGATTCAGGGACTAGCCAAAAGGCGACACGATCCGAGAAGAGTAGCTCTCCTCGGATACGGAGTAAGATCTATTTGCTTTGGATGGTCGCGTCCATAGGCACAGCGGTATGTATAGTGTTGATATCTACACTTCCTGGGCGGATGAGTGCAGTATCACCTGCCGGACAACTCTCTGTTATGGATACGGTCGAACGATTGGCCAAATGGGCAGGATATACGCCGTCAGGAAATATGCCGGCTTCCCTGAGCGTGACGGGATACAGTACGGTTGATGCGCCTATGGGAGCACCCCTGGTGCAGGGGAATGAACCTGTGTTTACAGCAAACACAGCTGTCACCACGTATTGGCGAGGGGAAACCCGCTCTTATTACAACGGTAGTGCCTGGAGTGATACGGAGCAGCGCTTCCGTTATGCGAATCTATCTGACTTGCTGCGTTCTGATGGATGGGAAGATCATCCCTACTGGCAGCGTGTTCGTCAGATTATTACGATGGAGCGGGAGTGGAGAGGACCCAACCCGCTGTTCGCGGGCGGCCTACCGGTGAGTTTATCTTTTCAGGACGGAAATAGGATGAATACCAAAAATGAAAAGCGGTTGCTGTCCAGTGAAGATACGGGCACATTATGGCTTGCGGGGGGAAGGGACAAGAACGATCTTGTCCGAAATTATACCGTAGATGTGATGGTGCCCAATATAAAACCAGATCAGCTTCGACAGAGTGTCGGGATGGATGGGAAGAGCATCAGTGGGGATGGAGAGAGAAGCTTTGGCGTTGGCGAACATAATCATTCTGGCGGGAACAGTCCGGCCGATCCGGCCTCTATTCGTAGAAAGGATTTACAGCTTCCGGACACACTGCCGGAGCGGGTAAGAGATCTTGCTGCCGATATTATCCGACCCAGTGCAACGCGCTACGATGCTGTACAGGCTGTGCGCAGTTATCTGAAAGCAAACGCCCGTTACTCGCTGGATACCCGGATGCCGCCGCGCGGTACAGATTTTGTGGATGATTTTCTATTCGTGACCCGGGCGGGGTACTGTAATCATTTTTCCACCGCCATGGTTGTGCTGCTGCGTGCCGAGGGTATACCGGCACGCTGGGTAAAAGGTTACGCCCCAGGACAGGCGGACTGGCAAGTCCCAGGGCGTGTTGTTGTCACCCAGGGCGATGCTCATTCCTGGGTGGAGGTCTATTTTCCCGGCGTGGGCTGGATGCCGTTTGAGGCTACGCCGGGGTTTGGTTCGGCGCAGGCTGCAGATGCCAGCGCCGCCGGGGTCGCCGCGGCGCAGCCTGGCGACGGAGCACCGCTGCCGGATGCGGGCAGCGGGCTAGCTCGTGCGGGCGCGTGGCTGGCCGCGCACGCCCGTGCCCTTGTCGCGGCGCCGTGGCCGGCCGCGACGGCACTTGCGGCAGCGGCGCTGCTCTGCGCCGCTGCATGGGTCTGCGCGCGGCGGCTTCGCCCCGCGCTGCGGCTTGGACTGCTGCTGGCGTGGCCGCGCAGCAGCTTCCCGGACCGCGAGCGGCTGCTGCAGGCTGCCGCTCCGGTCTGGCACGCGCTTGCGCGCCGGTACGGCCCGCGGCCGCCGGGCATGACGCTGCGGGAATACGCAGCGTCACCCGCCGTGGCCGCAGGCACGGACGGCGCGGACATCGCGCGCTTTGCAGCCGACTGGGAGCGGCTGCTGTACGGGCCAGACCGTCCGCTGCGCGCGGACAGTCTCGACTTCCTGCGCCGGGCGCTTCGCCTGGCCCGACAATCCCCAGGGCGCTGGCGCTAATTCCTGACCCGTCTCGTTTGCCCAAGGGTGAACGAGATTTTTTAATTTACACCACCACACTCTATCGAGTTGCAACGGAGTGACTTTTAGGAAGAGGATGTGTGTCAATCTAAGCTAACTCCTCTGTAAGGTGTATGTAGATTGAAAGTTATACTAACTACAACAGATCCTACTCACCCCATAGTAGTAATTCGCCTATTACCCTCCAGCTAAATTCGTTTGCAGTCAGCATATGAGGTTGGTTACTCCTACTTCTTATATTTTCTCACGAGCAAACGATATTTCAATTCTTAAAGTTCGTAGGGCCCAAATTAAACTTCACGATCTCTAACGATCACCAGCGACGTTATTTACTCCTTTTTAGCCGTTTTAAAATTCTAACGATCACCAGAAACCTTATTTACTTGAAATGACGTGGTTTTCACTGGAGTTTGGGAGTTTTAGTCCAAATAGCGCTTCTGAGGATCGTTAGAATTTCAAACACCGCTCAGCGTGCGAAATAAGGTCCGGTGTGATCGTTAGCGTGTCGAGATGTTTTTGGTGCTGCCTCTTGGCATATTTGCTTTGCAACTTTAATACCGAATCACCACTCTCACTTATACTGATGGCTTTACCATGGCTTGTTATATGTCCATATGGCGGATGAGATCCGTTCTTTTATCCAATTATAAGAGTACACATGAGGGTGGATCATATGTGCTTGCTATATTGAACAAAATTTCATCCTGTAGATTCGCCTTTAGGGAATAGCATCGACTGTCGCTTTATGTCACATCTTCCCGTTACTTGCCTGAAAAATGGAGTTTCGTCTTTCCTTGACGGTAGGTTTTGTCGTTGCGTATAATTAGTTTCATTGAATTGAGGGAGGCACGGTAATGAATAAGCAAAATGAAATTGTGGTTGTCCTTGACTTCGGGGGCCAATACAACCAGTTAATCGCCAGAAGAATCCGGGATCTTGGCGTATACAGCGAGCTTTTGCCGTATAACACACCAGCGGAGAAAATTGCTGAAATTGCGCCAAAAGGTATTGTATTCTCCGGTGGGCCTTCCAGCGTATATGCTGAGAATGCACCGCACGTAGATCCGGGTGTTTATGATCTTGGACTTCCCATCTTCGGAATCTGTTATGGCATGCAGCTGATGGCTCAACAGCTTGAAGGTAAAGTCGAACGTTCCGAGAAGCGTGAGTACGGTAAAGCAGATCTGGAGTTTGCTGCAGGTGCAGCACTGGCTCAAGGTATCGAAGGTGAACATACAGTATGGATGAGTCACGGCGACCATGTTGTTACATTGCCTCCGGGCTTCAAACTGGATGCAGGTACGGAAAGTGCGCCAATCGCTGCAATGAGCAACGACGAGCGCAAATTTTATGCAGTTCAGTTCCACCCGGAAGTACGTCACTCCGTTCGTGGTAACGACATGATTCGCAACTTCCTGTTCGAAATCTGTGGCTGCGAAGGCAACTGGACGATGGAAACATTCATCGATGACACGATTAGAGATATTCGTGAAAAAGTGGGCGACGGCAAAGTGCTGTGTGCACTCAGCGGTGGCGTGGATTCTTCTGTTGTAGCAGCTTTGCTGCACAAAGCGATTGGCGATCAACTGACATGTATGTTTATCGACCACGGTCTGTTGCGTAAAGGTGAAGCAGAGAGCGTAATGGAGACGTTTGTTGGCAAATTCGATATGAAGGTTGTCAAAATCGATGCACAAGAACGTTTCATGTCCAAGCTCGCTGGCGTGGATGATCCGGAGCAAAAACGTAAAATTATCGGTAACGAGTTTATTTACGTGTTTGATGAAGAGTCCAAGCAATTCGATGATTTCGCATTTTTGGCACAAGGTACACTGTACACGGACATCGTAGAGAGTGGTACAGCTACAGCACAGACAATCAAATCCCACCACAACGTGGGCGGCCTGCCGGAAGACATGAACTTTAAGTTGATCGAACCGCTGAACACACTGTTCAAAGACGAAGTTCGTAAAGTCGGTACGGAATGTGGTCTGCCGGACGAAATCGTACACCGTCAGCCTTTCCCTGGTCCGGGTCTTGCGATCCGTGTGCTTGGTGAAGTGACGGAAGAGAAGCTGCAAATCGTTCGTGACTCCGACTACATCCTGCGTGAAGAAATCGCCAAAGCCGGTCTTGACCGCGAAATCTGGCAGTACTTCACTGCCCTGCCTAACATGAAGAGTGTTGGCGTTATGGGTGACGCGCGTACGTATTCCTACACGGTAGGTATCCGTGCTGTAACATCCATCGATGGCATGACTGCAGACTGGGCACGTATTCCTTGGGATGTGCTGGAGAAAATCTCTGTACGGATCGTTAACGAAGTAGATAACGTAAACCGTATCGTTTATGACGTAACGTCCAAACCGCCTGCAACGATCGAATGGGAATAGGTTGTGAATGATTAATAGGGTTAATCATTCACAATCCTTGATACATCAGGGTTTGTGATGTTAACTGCATTGACGGTACGTGGACACCTGCAGCAATTAAGCTGCGAAGAACACGATGCATACTCTCTTTTATCTGCTTAATTTAGCAAATAGAAGGGAGTATTTTTATGACTTTATGACCCGAATTAAAGACAGGATTTAAGCTCTCAAACTTGCGCAGCACACTCAGAAAGACAGCAAAGAAATCTATTCCGTGTGCAATAGGTTTCTTTGCTGTCTGTAAACAAGAGTAACTGACTTATGCAGGATAGGGTCTTGTCCTACAAGCTAATCTTGATGGATAAACAGTTTGAAAAGGGATCTAATCTTGGCTCCAAAAAGGGAACTACGGAAATTGCCAGAGAATAACTAGCCAAAGTCGAACCGGACTTGTGGGGGAAGCTCAATATATAAATTATTTTAGCTGCTTGCTGTGCTTGAAAAGCATGATGTCATCATCAACCCATCACTCCTGTTGATCTGCGTTAAATCGCAAATCAACGGGAGTTTTTGAGTTTCATTTTTAAAACTAAAGAAAAATTTAAGGATTTACCTTCTTTTTATTTAAACAGTTTTGTATAAGCTGATATTGTCCCCAAGAACGGACAACATAGGAGGTTTGTAAGATATGACTAAATTAACCGTGGTGATCTTGTTTGGAGGTTGCTCCTCTGAATATGAAGTATCCCTGCAATCCACATGTGCAGTGCTGGAGAGCGCGGATACGGATAAATACAATCTGATTCTGATTGGCATTACACGGGAAGGGCAATGGCTGCGATACCAAGGCGATCTGGAACACATTCGAAAGGATACCTGGTCACGGAGTGCACATTGTGTTCCGGCTTTTCTTTCACCTTGCCGCCAGGTACAAGGCATTGTACAAGAGCAAGACGGGATGTTACTCTCCACGAAAGTGGATGTGGTTTTCCCCGTTCTTCATGGCAAAAATGGAGAGGATGGTACGCTGCAAGGTTTGCTGGAGCTGGCAGGTATCCCGTATGTAGGATGTGATACCCTCTCTTCTGCGTTATGTATGGACAAGGAGATGGCACATATCATCGCTCGCAGTGCAGGAGTGCAGACATCCCGTTCGATAACCGTATATCCGCATACTGATCTGGTCGCCCTGCGTCCTGCTATTGAACAATTGGGGCTGCCTGTATATGTGAAGCCTGCCAGAGCGGGTTCATCCATGGGTATAAACAAATCCGGGGACTGGGAAGAAATAGAGCGGAGCATTCAGGAAGCTTTTTACCATGATAGCAAAGTTGTTATTGAAGAGAATGTTGATGGCTTTGAAGTGGGCTGTGCTGTCCTGGGAAACGTTGAGCCTATCGTGGGAGAAGTGGATGAGATTGAGATTTCACAGGGCTTTTTTGACTACACCGAAAAGTACACCTTGGCAACCGCACATATCCATCTGCCTGCAAGAATAGATCGGGCTTTATCCGATAACGTGAAAAAAACGGCTCTGCATTTGTACCAAGCCATGGGCTGCCGAGGGTTTGCGCGTGTAGATCTGTTTGTTCGCCCGACGGGTGAACTTGTATTTAACGAGGTGAACACGATTCCGGGTTTTACCGCAAACAGCAGATATCCGAGAATGCTTGCCGTAGCAGGTATTTCATATACCGAGTTAATCGATCAGCTGATTACGCTGGCGTTGAATGTGGAAGGGCGATGAGCACGGGAGAAAGGCAGGTTTATGTTTTTTGGGGAGCGGAGCAATCTCGTATTTTAATGTTCACATTAAGTCTAATAAGCTGGTCATTCAATAATATAAGGAGGAACTCAGATGAAGTCTTCAAAAGGGTTCATGAAAATAATCGTACTGTTAATCTTTCTGATTACCATCGGGGGCGTTGTTTATGGTATATCGGTGAGTCCTAAGTTCGCTCAAAACGGGTTGAATATTCAGGAATGGTTGAAGACTGATAATCTGGGGGCTCAATCAAGCTCTGTTCAACGCCACACTCAACCTGATAAAAACATGGCACTCAGTGCAGCAACGCTTAAACATTTGGATATTCAGGCGGGGTCCATGATTCTAATGGATGCAGAGAGCGGCGGGATTCTAATTGAGAAGCAGTCTGATCGTGTACTCCCGGCAGCGAGCATGTCTAAAATGATGACAGAGTTGCTTGTATTGGAAGCTATAGATAACGGGGGCATTCAATGGGATTCGGAAGTCACAATCAGTGCATATGCAAGTAAGATTTCAAGCCAGCCGGGACTAGCATCCGTCTACTTGGCTTCGGGGCAGGCATACTCCGTACGGGAGTTGTTTGAGGCAATGGCTATTTATTCGGCGAATGGAGCAACGATTGCGCTAGCCGAGGCTGTGTCGGGAGATGAACAGGCTTTTGTAAAAAGGATGAACGAAATGGCCCGACATTTTAATCTCGAGCATACCCGTTTTGTCAACAGTACGGGATTAAATAACAAGGATCTGGCTCAATTCTATTCCACAGGTAGTCCCAACGATACAAATATGATGTCTGCTAGGGATGTCGCTTTGCTCGCCCAAGTGCTGCTCGAACGGTTTCCAGAGCTACTGGATATTGTGAAGCAGCCAACGCTTCAGTTTCAAGGACAGTCCTTTGCCAATACGAATTGGATGCTGCCTGAAATGCATGAATATCAAGTAAGCTTCAATGGGGTGGATGGACTAAAAACAGGGTATACGGAAGAGGCGGGTTATTGCTTTGCAGGTACTGTGAAGAGAGGGGATACGAGGCTGATCTCTGTGGTCATGGACACTCCCTCCAAAACTGCACGGTTTTCTGAAACAGGGCGTCTGTATGCGGCTGTTTTTCAGGATAAATCTGCTGATGATAGAACTGTCTCCGTAACAGGTACAAAGTGATTGTTCGCTGCACAAATAGATGAATACAAGGGAGAGGGAGGTCTTAATATGAAATATCGGTCATGGGCGATTGTTCATCTGGATCATCTGGAGCATAACGTAAGAGCTATTCAAGCTTCTCTGCCTTCAAGCACTAGACAAATGGCCGTGGTTAAAGCGGATGCATATGGGCACGGTCTGCTTGAAGTTACGGGAACACTAGGCAAGATCGGAATACAGGCGTTTGCAGTAGCAACGATTGAGGAAGCCATTCGAATTAGAACCCACCTTGAGTATCCTGTAGAGGAGATTTTAATTCTTGGCAGAACACCGGAGGAGCGTTTTGACCAATTGCTTCAATTTAAACTAACGCAGACCGTCTTCTCGGAGGCCTATTTGGAAAAGATAGGTCAGTATGCAGCGAGTCAGCCTGTTCACATGGATGTACATATCAAAGTGGACACGGGCATGAACCGAATTGGGTTTTCGCATAACAACATAGCAGAGATTGAGAAGGTATTTGCGTATAGAAGTCTGCGCGTGAGGGGGATGTTTACACATCTTGCAGCCGCAGATGGTTTGAAAATGGTGGATGTCGATTTTACAAAACGGCAGATACGGCGATTTGACACTTGTCTCCAGCAATTGAAGGGATACGATTACGGACGTGCACATGTGCAGAACAGTGCAGGCATTATGAATTATTCTGAACTTAACTACGATTACGTAAGACCGGGGGTGATGCTCTTTGGTATACCCTCAGGTGATGTAGCACGAACAATACCCTTAAAGCCTGTAATGGAGCTTAAATCTTCAATTACTATGGTCAAAAAAGTAAAAGCCGGGGAAGCAATTGGATATGGACAAGCCTATGTTGCGAAACAGGATATGATGCTTGCTACGGTTGCCGCGGGTTATGCGGACGGTTATCCGCGTTCCTTGTCAGGGAAAGGAAGCCGTGTTCTGATTCAGGGACAATTTGCCACGATTGTGGGCAGGGTCTGCATGGATCAGATGATGGTTGATGTGACCCGGATCAAAGGTGTACGCGAGGGGGACGTGGTAACTCTGGTTGGAGAGGACGGGGGTAATAATATAGCAATGGATACCTTGTCCAGACTGGCAGGGACGATTAACAATGAGCTGGTATGTCAGATTTCCAGCCGTGTCCCCAGATTGTATCGAACCCATAGCCCCGTGCTGGTGTGATGTTGTTTCATTTTCATAACAGCAAAGCGAGCGTAGGCTCTTTATCTTTTAATTGTATTTTTAGATTCGTTTCAGTTGTTTTTCAGATCCGGCTTCAGGGACTGGGGATGATGAAGGGTATATCCTCTGATGAATTGCTGCATCAATTACACACTTAACTGGGTTAGAAATCGCTAAACTGGTTCTTTTTACTAAATAATACGAACGTTGAATTAGAAAGATGACTAGAACATTCGTTTTCGTGATTGACAAAATAGACCCTCTCCTCCTAAAATGGGTGATGGGAAACAAACAAAAAGCGCATACTAATTCGTATAATCCTGGGGATTGGCCCGGGAGTCTCTACGAGATCACCCTAATGATCTGGCTACGAAGAGGAGCAGGCTAAGCACATGAATTCTACATGACTGCGGTGGAACATCACCCGCGCACATTAGAATTTTTTTTGTTCTTGGTCAACGGGCCGTGTGCCTGCTTCTGGTCAAGCTGAACTCTGGGGAATTTAATTCTCAGGGTACTTTGTCGTTTTTCAATATAGCTTCAACATCTCTAAGGAGGAGTTAGTGAATTATGGATCGTTTCTTTAAACTCAAAGAAAACGGAACAAATGTTAGAACGGAGATTGTTGCGGGTCTCACCACCTTTATGACAATGGCGTACATTCTTTTTGTAAACACATTGTTCTTGGGTCAAAATGGGGCAGGAATGTCCGATAATGCAGTATTTTTTGCCACAGCCGTTGGTGCTGGATTAATGACAATTATTATGGGGTTGTTCGTAAACGTTCCGATCGCACTCGCTCCGGGTATGGGATTGAATGCATACTTTATGACCGTAGTTCTGAGTTCAAATGGTGCGATTAGCTGGCAGGCGGCGCTCGGTGCTGTATTCCTCTCAGGTATCGTGTTCATTATTTTAACCGTGACTCGGGTTCGGCAAATGTTGCTCGTTGCGGTTCCGCAATCCATTAAAATGGCAATAACCGTAGGTATTGGTTTATTCATTACAATCATCGGTTTCAAACTAGCTAATCTGGTAGCAGTAACCGTGAATGTTGCACCGGATGCAGATTTGAGCCAGCCGATTCCAGGCAGCAGCTTTAACTTGTCTCTGGGAAACTTTGTAACTCACCATGATGCATTGCTTGCTTTGATTGGTCTGCTGCTGATCGCAGTCCTGATGGTGATGCGTGTAAAAGGCGCTTTGCTGATTGGTATCGTAGCCACAACGTTGATCGGTATTCCGATGGGCGTAACCAATCTGAGTGGCCTATCCAGTGCAAGCTGGTTGCCTAACTTCAGTGATCTTGCTGTTGGACAACTCGATTTGAAAGGCGCTATAAGCCTGGGATTATTTGAAATCATCTTTATTTTCACATTCGTTGAACTGTTTGATACCTTTGGTACGATGGTTGGAACGGCGACGCGTATGGGCATTATGAAGGATAAAGCCAAAGGTGAGAAAACGATTGGTAAAGCAATGCTCGTCGATGCAGTTGGCGTCAGCGCAGGTGCGGCACTGGGTACAAGTACGATTACGGCTTACGTTGAAAGTGCTTCAGGTGTTGAAGCTGGCGGACGTACCGGTTTAACCTCGGTAACGACAGGTTTGCTGTTCATTCTTGCTTTATTTATTGCCCCACTTGCTTTGGTTGTTCCTTCTGCTGCTACAGCTCCGGCACTGATTATCGTAGGGGTACTTATGATGAGCCAAGTTCGAAGCATTGAGTGGGATGATTTCCTGCAAGCTTTCCCGGCATTCCTTACCATTGTATTGATGCCATTTACGGGCGGGATTGCAAACGGTATTTCTGCAGGGATCGTATCCTACGTCATTTTGGCTGTGTTCAGCAATCTCGTTACTGAACGTAAAGTGAAAGTACACTGGCTGATGTGGGTGCTCGCGATTATCGTTGTATGCCGTTACGTATTTATCGGCGGAGAGTGATTAACGGTTTGTATATGAAGAAAGCGGGGCTTCGATAGCACATCGAGCTCCGCTTTTTATTTTTTCTTCTATATATGTGTTTGGATGTGCACGGAATAACAGACGTACTGATTTGTGTTATTAATTTGATGGTTTTTGAACTGCTCCAGCGTTTTAATGAAATTATGATTCAGACTACCTTGTCTATGGCAATGGACGATAAGGTATTTGAAGTGATCCACTCGACATTTGTATGCTCTGTTGTCGAAGTACTTATAACATAATGCATTAATGGACTGAGAGGTATAAGGTCGGGTATTTTGATGTGAGTGCTCGGATGGGGGAGATGGGGAGGTGATCTGGTCGTAATCTTTGACGTGCATTAGCTAGAAGTTAGGCTTCCTCTTTTGGTTGAGTTTATTTAGTGGTACGGTATAAGATTTCTGAATAACGCGTACAATATGGATGCATTCGATTTAATATACCATTGATTGTTCATGTAGCAGTGAGCTCTAAAAGGTGGATATAAAAAAGCTTGCATTCTAAAAGCGTACATGATATATTATTAATCCGGCCAAGAAAACACAGATTACACGGTGCGGCAAGCAAATGAAAACAAGCTTCGAAAGAAACTTGAAAAAAGAGCTTGCAAAGTTGGTTCGGACATGATAATATATAAGAGTTGCTGAAACGAACTGGTTTTGGTAGCGGAATAAGTTTGATCTTTGAAAACTGAACAACGAGTGAGTAAACATTCTGCTTGCAGAATGAACGCGAAAGTATGAAACAAGCCTTGGCTTGGATCGACTGGAGCAAAAAAGAGATTTTTAATCTCGTCAGATTCAAAATGAGCTTATCGCTCTTTTCAATACCCCGATGAGTTAGACAGCGTTTAACGACGCTGAATCAATTCATCTTTATTGGAGAGTTTGATCCTGGCTCAGGACGAACGCTGGCGGCATGCC
>NZ_JBQZGE010000018.1:0-119900 GCF_052691815.1 Paenibacillus sp. TSA_86.1
TTTCATTTAGTGTATCTGAGGTGAGTTAAAGTGTCCAATTGGATTAGGGGGCTTTAAAGGTCATGATCGTTAGCATTTGGAAACACACCCGGTCCTCACTATTAAGCATCTATTCCAATATCCATACAAGACTGCAATGCACTTTCACTCGGGTTTGCACTTGCATTTGCACTTGGGCTTTCCCTCGGGTTTGCACTTGCATTTCCATCGGCACGCTTCCACCAGCACTTACACCATTGCCGCTGTCTGTAACTCTACAACCGACTCAGCGTGTTCGGTTTGATCTTCAACTTGAACTTGATCTTCAACTTGAACCCGTTTCCCTTGTAACAGATTCAGAATATCACGCGTCAGCGCATCCACGTTTTCCGGGAGAGTCGCCCAACTGGTACAGAAGCGAACCGCGCTGTGAGAGTGATCTACCTTTTCCCAGAATGTAAACGTATAGTGTTCACGCAGCTGTTCCAATAAAGAATCCGACAGAATTGGGAACTGCTGATTCGTTGGTGAAGCATACAGGAATTCCACCCCGTGCAACACAAGCGTATCATGAATTCTCAAAGCCATATCAACCGCATGACGCGAAATATCCAGATACAAACCGTCTTCAAACAACGTTTCAAACTGTATACCAAGCAATCTGCCCTTAGCCAGCAGGCCGCCTTTTTGTTTCATAATATAACGAAAGTCCCGCTTCAACGCGTCATTCAAAATGACCACCGCTTCGCCCATCAATGCACCGATCTTGGTTCCGCCAATGTAAAACACATCGCACAGACTCGCAAGATCTGCCAACGTCATATCACAATCTCTGGATGCAAGAGCGTAACCCAGACGTGCTCCATCGATAAAAAATGGCAGACCACACGCTCGGCTCACCGCATACAACTCTTCAAGTTCAGCTTTGCTGTACATCGTGCCATATTCGGTCGGTTGAGATATGTATACCATGCCCGGCTGTACGCTGTGCTCCGGTGACGATTCCTGCTTGTGAGCATCATAGATCGCTTGAACTTGTGCAGCGGTGATTTTGCCATCCAGACTCGGAGCCGTAAGAACTTTATGTCCTGTCGCCTCAATCGCACCCGTCTCATGGACAGCAATATGACCGGACACCGCTGCAATGACACCTTGATGTGGACGGAGAATAGAAGCAATCACCGTTGTATTGGTCTGCGTACCTCCGACGAGAAAATGTACATCCGCATCGTCGTTACCGCAAGCCTGCCGAATTAACAGACGGGCACGCTCACAGTGAGCATCTGTGCCATACCCACTCGTTTGCTCCATATTAGTCTCTATTAATCGCTGAAGAATGCGTTCATGCGCGCCTTCGTTATAATCACATTCAAATCGTATCATCGTGCCGTCTCTCCTGCCTTCTTGTTCAACTTCTCTTGGATGTTCATCATGGAGGTATAGACCTCATGAATCTCTTCTTCACTCAGGTTTTGCATTAATTTCAAAATCTGCTGATCGGATCGGTCATTCAGTTCTTCAAACAACACCTGCCCTTTATCCGTCAGACGAATCAGGCTAACCCTGCTGTCTTCCGTAGAATCCACCTTAATGAGCAGCCCTTCCTTGGTCAGCTTGTTCACAATGCGGCTCATATAGCTGCGATCAATCGTGAGTGTGTCGACCAGATTGTTTGCAATGCTTTCGCCGCGCATGCCAATCTCGATAATGACCCGTACTTCGGCAAAAGAATACCCTGTCCCGAGAATATGCTTATCAAGCACCCCGAGTATATTCGTATAGAAACGGTTAAACCGTCGTATATCCGTCAAAACTTCCGGTTGAATATGCTGAGAGTTCATCGCGAAGCCTCCCTATTAGTGGACAATGTCAACATTATGATATTCAGGTTTGTGGACATTGTCAACATTATTTTTCCATATTATTTGGAACTACACCCGTCAGCAATATAATACAACTTGTATGTGGCGTAGTGGAGAACTGGTCTAATCCATTCATACCTCACCTCCCATTAAATCAATCTGCCTATTACAAAGGACATTTCTATACACGTTGTGCTTGATTAGGCGCAAAAAAGCCGCGCAATGCGCGGCTCTATTCCTCAAATGAATCTGGCGAAGCATCCTACGAGTGCTTATGTTGAACTTGATGCAATCGGCTATAGATGCCTCCGGCAGCAACCAACTCTTCATGATTGCCTTGTTCAGCAATACCATCGGTATTCACCACAATAATGCGATCCGCATTTTTAATCGTAGTCAGTCGGTGAGCAATTACCAGTGTTGTTCTGCCAACAGACAATTCGGCAAGAGATTGCTGAATGAGTGCTTCCGTTTCCGTATCCAGGGCAGATGTCGCTTCATCCAGAATTAGAATCGGCGGATTTTTGAGGAACATGCGGGCGATGGACAACCGTTGCTTTTGCCCTCCAGACAGCTTGACTCCACGCTCTCCAATGATTGTATCCATGCCGTCCGGCAAGCTCAGAATCAAATCTTCCAATGAAGCACGGCGGGCCGCCTCCCAGATCTGATCCTCGGTTGCCGTCAGGTCGCCGTAAGCAATGTTTTCTTTAATCGTGCCTGAGAACAAAAATACATCCTGCTGTACAATCCCAATATGTTTGCGTAGCGATTGCAGCTTAATATCACGAATGTCGACGCCATCTACTGTGATTCGGCCTTCCTCTACCTCATAAAAGCGCGGAAGCAGGCTGCAGATCGTCGTTTTCCCTGCACCCGAAGGCCCGACAAATGCTACCGTTTCCCCCGGACGAACTGACAAACTAATTTGATTCAGAATACGCCGGCTGGATTCATAACCAAAGGATACATTTTCGAAGCGAATATCCCCCTTCACCTCACGCAGTTCAACCGCATCGTTGCGATCTGCAATTTCAGGCTCGGTGTCAATGATCTCCAGATAACGTTTGAAACCTGCAATCCCCTTTGGGTAGCTCTCAATTACGGCATTAATCTTCTCAATCGGGCGGAAGAAAATATTCGACAAGAGCAGGAACGCCATGAAATCGCCCATGTTGATTCTGCCATCGATGTAAAACCACGCTCCGCTAATCATCACAAACACGGTCACCAGACGCATCATCATATAACTGACCGAGATGCTTTTAGCCATCGTTTTATACGCGAGCAGTTTGGTTAGACGGAAATTAGCATTATCTTCAGCGAATAGCTTTTTCTCATGCTCTTCATTGGCAAAAGACTGAACAACACGCATACCACCTACGTTATCTTCAATACGTGCATTGAAATTACCCACATCACCGAAGAGTCTCCGGTATGTCTTCGTCATCCGTCCACCGAATATGATAATAACCCACGCCATAATCGGGATAATGATAAACGTTAGCAAAGCCAGTTCCAGGTTGATATTGGCCATCAGCCAGAACGATCCAATCAGCGTCATCACAGCGATAAATACATCCTCTGGTCCATGGTGAGCCACTTCGCCAATATCGTTAAGGTCATTCGTGAGATGACCGATTAGATGCCCGGTTTTGCGATTATCAAAGAAACGGAAAGAAAGCTTCTGCAAGTGGGCGAACATTTTCTCCCGCATATTTGTTTCAATGTTAATCCCCAGCATATGCCCCCAGTATGTAACGACATAATTCAATACCGTATTCAGTGCGTAGATGGATAATAATACGATACATGCAAGTAAAATAAGTGGCCAGTCCTGTCCAGGCAGCAGCTCATTAATGAATTTACTAACCGCAAGCGGAAATGCCAACTCCAGCAACCCCGCGAATACAGCACAGCCAAAATCGATTAAAAACAGTTTTTTATACGGTCGATAATACGAAAAAAAACGACGAAGCATTTCGATTCACACTCACTCTCCATATTCATATTCAGTTATACAGTGTATATCATACTATACAGTCTACCAAAACATGTAAACCTATTCTCCTTTTTTTCTACAGCCAAAAAGCCTTCTTCATATCATCGAGAAGACTTTTCGCGTGTTCTTTCTGAGACTACGATCGGATCATGAATATAATCGAACGATTTACTTCACTTTACTTTTTCAATGAAACTTCAAAACGAGAACCCGCCTCACCCGCAAATACAATCCGCCCGTTTTCGGGTAAGACTACTTCATTCTTGCCACTAATTACAGTGTGATTAATACAAACACCCGTCTGGTCATATACGGCAAAGGCCCCTTGTGCAGGCATCTTCACTGTCATTAATTTGCCTTTGGCTGCAGCTGGTACCGAAAACCATCTGGCATTAGCATCCGGCTGAATCGTTATCTTGGATTGCTTGCCTGCATAGAGTGCTTGAACAATCTCTTCACTCGCGTATTCATAACCTGTTAAATGAATATACTCTATACCGTATTTCTTGGAAAAGTAGATATCCCTCACATCCCTGCCAGCCATACCGGGAATCTGGAGTTGGTTCACTGCACGATCTGCTCCAACAATCTTGTGGTTGATCATATACCCGGGAACTCCATTCACTGTATCCAATGGAATCATGGATGAAGCATGGAGGTATGCCGTTGAGGTATATTTCTCATTCATCAAGTAATACCTCTGCCCATTGCGCTGATCCCATGCAGCCTGAATATCCTTGGACAATGGATTGTTTTCGAGCTTTTGTGCCGAATATTCCGAGAAAGCCAGTTGTCCTAGCCCAGGTACAGACAGATAGGATCGAGACCACAAGTAGACATGATCGTTTGACTCTTCAACCAATTTTAATTTTTTGGTGCCTTCTTTATTCACAAACGTTCCATCCGACGTATAGATGTACTGATCCGAAGGACTATTCGGAACCATTTGTGGAGTAATTGACAGTTCTCCAGCAGGGTTCACATCCACTTTCGATATGGCGTTATTTCCTCCATAAAATCCTGCATACTCAGACATCGCTTTTGGCATATCTGCTTTCACAGGTACACCGAACGATTTAACCGGCTTGCGTTCTTGAATGATATCTTTGGACTCAAGTGCGCTAAGTAATAGTTCGCTCGCTATCAATTGATCGAGTGCGCTCGAACCTCCTGAAGAAGTAACGGCTGCAGCCATATTATGCTCTGGAAGTACGACCAGGGATGAATGATAAGAGACGGTATCCCCGCCCTTCGTAACAGCCTTGATGCCGTAGTCACTGAATGGGAACAAGTCCACACTATCCCACCCTAATCCGTAAGCTATGGAATGTTCACTCTCTTCTGGCCACATACCTCTTTGGTATTCTTCTTGCTCCATCGCTTTCACCGACTTGTTGGAAAGAATCCCTTGGACCTCACCCGTGAAAATTTGTGAAAATTTCACAAGATCCTTAGCGGTGGAATATATGCCTCCGGTAGCGATAATATTATAATTCTCTTGTGGAAGCTGAACCTCAGACAAAGGAGAATAAATGGCCGCCATTTCTGCCGTGTTAACCACATCCTGTGGTGTTTTGGTATGATCCATGTTCAGAGGTCCTGTAAAATATTGGTGTATATATGCCGTGAAGCTCAACCCACTCACTCTCTCGACCAGAAGTTCAGCCAATGTAAATGCATCGTTAGAATATACCGAATACGCCCCTGGCTCTGCCTTCAGATTCTGAGTCGCTAATTGGTCCAAGAAAGTATCATGTGTGTAAGTATCATTATCCCCGTACAATGTTGAATTGTGACTTGAAGTGCCGAGGAGACCAGCCGAATGATTCAACAACATGCGCGGTGTGATTTGTTTGTAGCGAAGATCTTTCATCTTAAATTCCGGTATATAGTTCGTCACTGGCAGATCCAGATTCACCTTACCTTCATCAACAAGCTTCATAACAGAAGCTGTAAGGAACATTTTACTTGTTGATCCTATGCCATAGATTGTATCCGCTGTAAGAGGTACTTTCCCATGCTGATCATTCTTGCCTGTCTGTCCAGAGACTATAATCTCTCCCTGATCCATAAGAGCATACTGCACACTTGTTGTCCCGTATGTTTCGGTTAATAACTTGGCCTTTTCCATCACCGTTTTCTTGGTTGATTCATACGTCAGTTCACTGCTCTTATTGATAGCCGGTGCAGCCATAACCGTCCATGGTGTCAACAGCATCACCAGACTCAACACAGCGATTGAAGTACGTTTCATGATTACTCTCTGTGTCATGCCCTTGTTGATCTTTTTTTTGTCTTGTATTTTCATTCACATCTCCTCCTCATCTATAGTCATCACAGCCTTGATTACAGCTCCCCCGGTTCTACGAATTTCACCTCAGGATACATATCACTCGGACCTTGAACAAGGTTTCCGCCCGTTCCTTTCAAATGCTTGTTGAAAAAATCAAGTACATATTGGTCAACGATCCGCGAGCCTCTTTTACCATCGATATCTCCCGTGATGCCCGTCAGTTTAATCAACGGTGAATAGAATTGAAGATCCGTGAAATTGAAGTGCTGGGTTCCTTCTACATAAATTACATTGCCTCGATGATGGATTACATTTTTCATAATGTTCAGCTCATCATTAAGTTGTTTAATCACTTCGTTATCTGAATCTGTATTGTTTTTAAACTCTTCCAACCATGCCTTGAAAACTCCTGATCTGATGAACATAAACGGCTTATTGATAACGTCTCGATTCTCCACTTCGTATAGTGAGCCATCCATATTAATTCCGGCCTTAATTCTCTTATCTAAATATGTGGTATTAAACGCGGTAGCCCCCCCAAATGAATGACCCATTGCGCCCATATGATTTAAATCTATCTTTCCTTGGAATTGACTCTCGATTGCGCCTGAATTCAGCTTTTCTATCTGATCCATTACAAACTCCACGTCTTGTGTCCATATTTCCCCGACTTTTCTACGGTCGTCAATGGTTTTCATCTTGGTTCTATAATCGGTTACACGTGCATCTGGAAAAATCGTAGCAAAAGTACTATACGTATGATCGATGGTTACCACGATATAGCCATGACTGGCCAGATTCTCGGCCTGTGATGCATGTAAAACCCTGCTGGTTCCCATGCCATGGGATAACAGGACTACAGGATAAGGACTTGTTGAGGGCAATATTTCTACATCTTTATATGAGTTCGTTTTACTATACTTCCAGTAATCAAACACAAAGTCAGGCAGGTTTAAAGAATTAGAGTATGTCTGAACATACTCCTTGAACATTTCTTTATCTTCAGGGAAAAGAAATTCACGCTTGTTGTTATCTTTATTTTCAGTAGGATACCAAATCTGAATCATGAGTTCCCTTTTATCACCCTGCTCCTCAGTGAGGACCTCATCTCTGCTTGAATCCGTCATATGAAAGGTTTGAGTGCCCACTTTCTCTGGTCCATCGGGTTTAGGCAAATGAAAGACAGGCAAGTACACCATCAAACAGACAGATAAAGCCATTAAAATAATGATTAACGAGGCTGCACTGTATTTCAACAGCTTCCCTGTTTTGATCGTCATACTCTTCTTCACGTGCTTGAATAGAACGATGATTATAAGCAAGCCCGTCAGGATATAGATCAACAGCATCTGCCATCTGTATCCCTCAGCCAACAATTGAACTACGAACAAAACGCCGCTAACCATGCCCAGAGCCACACCCGTTTTGTGTGCCTTTCTTTTATCAAACCATAAATTAATGAACAGAGTGAAACAAGATAGCGTTAAAAGTATTTCAAATAATCTCATTTAGATCCCTACCTTTTTTAATAGCCCCACTTCATCGAGTGTTAGATCCATGTACATGTATTGACCTGGCTTAACCAAATATTAATGAATGAACATGTACTGTCCGTGACGGTTATATGAACACCATATGAACTAAGCAAAAAAAGCTGCGTTCCCATACAAGCGAACTTGTACACGAACACAGCTATAGGGAATGTCATAATCATTAATCAATGTCTTACCAAGAGGAACGGGCTATCCTGCCGTGGGGGAACTGATGGGCAGTGTAATAATAAACGTCGTTCCTTGATCTATTTTACTTTCCACCTTAATATCCCCTTGATGTAACGAAACAATTTGTTTGGTGATCGCAAGTCCCATTCCGCTGCCGTCATACTTGCGGCTATGAGAACGATCGGCCTTAAAAAAGCGCTCAAATATGCGCTTTTGATCCTCGGCAGGAATACCAATGCCATCATCCGATATCCGCACGGTTACATGCCTGATATCCCGTTCCATCCTGACGTGAATTAAACCGTTATCTTCTGAAAACTTAATCCCATTGCTGATAATGTTGGTCCATACCTGATTCAATTGATCATGATCTGCCTTGACTTGCACCTTCTGTAAATCCAGCTCAAACCGGATATTTCGAGCAGACCATTGGGGCTGTAATGCAACAATAACTCGTCTGATCTGCTCATCGAGATCACGAGTAGTGAGTTGCAGCTGATGGGATTGTGACTCAAGCATACTGAGCTTGAGCAGACTATCACTCATTTTAGACAATCGTTTCGCCTCTGAGATAATAATGTCAAGATACCGTCCTCGTTCCTGATCCGGTAACTCTACCTTCTTCAACGCTTGAGCATACCCTGATATGGAAGTAAGCGGTGATTGTACCTCGTGTGACACATTGGCAACAAAATCTCTTCTCATCTGCTCCAGCTGCTGCAGATCCTTCATCATATCTTCGAAACTGCGAGCGAGTGTGCCCAGTTCACTAGATTGCTTGATATTCAGCTTTACATTGAAATCACCTGCTGCGATACGTTTGGTTGCCTGAGTCAATGTTTTGATCGGTCTTACCAGATACATGGAAGCAATCAAAATGATCAGACTACCGGCGGCCAGAGATGAGGTGGCAAAGATCGTACCCCATTGGATCACAGCAGCAGCAGCGGGCGGTGACAAGGTTTCCAGAAACATAGCCCGAGTTCCGTTGCTCGTCCGGACGGGCAATCCCAGCAGAACTGTGCCCAGACCATTCGGTGTCGCCTCTACTACTGCTCCTTCGAGTACCTTCTGAAGCTGCTCTTTCGTCACTGAAATCGGGTTATGATCGATCGCCTTTCCGTACGTTTGGAACTGTCCTGACGGCTCATACATCCGAATATAGTATAAATCGAGTTGCTTCATTTTGTTGACGAATGCATCCGCTTCAGATAACGGTAGCGTTTTGTATATCTGTACAACATCCTGACCAAAGTTCCGTATATTGATATGTGAATTCTCATTGAGCTGATCTTCAAAAATCCAGGTGGACAAGAGGAACGCAATCACGGTCCCTGCAATTACAGAAACCAGAAAAGTCACAACGACCCGGATATACAAAGACTTAATCATGCTTGACCTCTAACCGATACCCCAGTCCACGCACCGTTTCAATCTGAAAATCAGAAGTCGTCGCAAAACGTTCGCGCAACCGTTTGATATGTACATCAACCGTTCGATCATCCCCTGTGTAATCCAGCCCCCAGATCTGATCGATCAATTGCTCCCGCGTATAGACTTGTCCTGGCGTTCCGGCCAGCTTGTATAATAATTCAAATTCCTTGAGTGGCAACGTTAACGCCTCTGTTCCCAGAATAACTTTGTAACTCTGACGATCCAGTGTGACGTTCCCAAATTGAATCATGTGGGTGGAGCCAATCTTGTAACGTTTCAGCAATGCCTTCACACGCACAGTTAACTCCAGAGGATCAAACGGTTTTGTTAAATAATCATCTGTTCCCAGCTCGAAACCTTTCACCTTTTCCCAAGTCTCACCTCTTGCTGTTAACATCAGTAAGGGCAGATCTGCGTTCATTTGTCTCAATTCTCTGCACAAAGCCCAGCCGTCCATAATCGGCATCATAATATCCAGCACCACCAGATCAATGGAGCGTTCCTTGTACAGCGTGAGCGCCTGACGGCCGTCTACAGCCTCTACGGTTTCGAATCCGTCATTTCGCAAAAACAAACAGACAAGCTCACGAATATTCGCATCATCGTCTGCAACTAATATAGTAGCCATATGTTTCTCCTTCTGGGGATAAACTTGTCGTTATCCGGTTATCGATTGATAACGACATTTCATTAATTGAGTTCATTCGTCATTTCATTCGGGTGCCCTTCGCTTACTCCAGGTCCTTCAGGGATATTGTAAACATCATATGTTTTTTCATCAATCCCCGAATAGGCACATCATGTGTTCCGCTTTCCTGAAAACCCGCTTTTAGAAGCACACGTATGGAGCCTGTGTTGTCTGGAGCAGCCCCCGCCTCCACTTGCGCAATGTTTGTTTCATATTTGGCAAAATGAAGCACTCGTTTCAACGCTTCGCTCATATAACCTTTACCTTGATGGAGCCGATCCGTTGCGTAACCGATTACCCATTTTTCTGCACCATTCAGTTCAATTCGAAACAGTGAAATTTCACCCGCCAGTTCATCTGTATCTTGAAGAAAAATGCCGAAAGAATATCGGGTTCCTTCTTTGGCTTGCTCAATCCATTTCTCAATTAACCCAGTCTGTCCGTCCAGACTATAAAATGATTCATCTCGTTCACCCGCCGTTATGCTCTCGATTGCCTCTCGGTTACCCACCTGAAATTCCTGAAGCAGCGAAGCGTCTTCTTTCGTCCAAGCTCGGATATAAATTCGTTCCGCTTCATATTTCATGTTCAATCATCCCTTACTTTGTATTCAGATTCCCTAATCTACCATCTCATCCAAGGCAGTCTCCAGTTCTTCAAGCCGTGTTGTTAGCGAATCCACATGAGTTTTTAGGTCAGATGTAATCGGAATCCACTCATGTTCGTACCGCTTCAGCTCTTCAGTAGCTGCATCCCGTTCTTTTTTCACTTGAGCGATCTGCTGTTCCAAATACATGATGTCGGACAGGCTTGCTCCGCCTGATAAACGCTGTGAATATGTCAAGTGCTCACCTCTTTACGCAGCTATTTATTCCACACTCATCTCAATCGCTTTACTTACATCATACGCTTCGATGTTGATTTCCGCTTCCATATCGAGTGACAACCTCGCAAGTTGACTACCGATATAAGGCCCCATGGTCAAACCCGAAGCACCGAGTCCGTTGGCTGTGATCAGACCTGACCATCCCGGAATCCGTCCCATGACCGGTAGAAAACCTGGCGTGAACGGGCGAAAACCAACACGAACCTCATCTATCGTACAGTTTGCTAGGTCAGGTGCCAGCTCCAGTCCTTTGTTCAATACTTCCTGCATACCTCCGGCAGTAATTCGTGTGTCGTATCCCTCAACATCATTTTCATGTGTAGCGCCAATAACCATCTTCTGATCTGCAAACGCCAGTAAGTATTGATCTGAAGGTGGCATAATTACAGGCCAACTCCCTGTGTTTTGTTGATCAGTAGCACGTAAATGTACAATCTGAGCCTTCTGATAATGGACTTTAAAATGAATCCCCAGCGGTTTCAGCAATTCATTCGCCCATGCACCAGCACACACCACAACCTGATCCGCTACATATCGCTCCGATTGCACCTTAACGCCAGTTACTTGTTCGCCCTCATAGAGAAGCTCGGCTTCTCCCTCAATCACACGAGCACCTTGCCGCTGTGCAGAGCGGATTAACGCATCACGCAGCGCTCTTCCATCCACGCGGGCAGCGCCGCTGATATGTACAGATGAATACCCTTCCCCAAGTAAAGGAAAACGTTCACGGGTTTCTTTTTCATCCAGACATATAATGTTTCCAATCTCGGGTGCATCTTCCCTACGCAGTTTGGCCCGTTCCACCATCTTGTTAATCTTGTCCAGATCTGTATGAATGCTGAGTGCGCCTGTCTGCGCATATCCGGTCTCGGTTTCTCCATCCCGCTCTAACTCAGCAATAAGCTGAGGGTAATAACGCGCGCCCGCCTTGGCAAGCTGATACCAGTCCTGATTCCGGCGTTGTGACAACCATGGACAGATGATACCAGCAGCCGCATCCGTGGCCTGCCCTGCATCTTTCCGATCAATAAGCAGCACTTCCGCTCCTGATTTTGCTAAATGATAAGCCGTAGATGAACCTAATATTCCCGCTCCGACTACGATGATTTTATTCATGCAAGTATCCCTTTCCTTCGTCCATTCATTCACATAGCGTAACCTTTTTCACATTCTGTTGGCAAGCTGAGTCACACAGACACGGTTTTCGAAAAACCAACATTCAAAAACGTTAACGAATTTAAAATAATCCCAATTATGTAATATAATTCTTTTTAGGTTTCTTTCATGCTCTCATCATGTTACCTGCGCACAAGACCTTTTAACGAAAAGAGGAATAATTCAACGATGCCGAAACCTAACATGGGAAATCTGCTGGAGCCCGATATGCCTCTCGTGATTACAGGGCAAAACCGGTTGACCGTTAATGAATTAATGGATTGGAGCGACCATTCACGGGATTACACCATTGTACAGTGCATCGGAGGAACAGGGAGAATTGCAGCAAAGAACCTTGAGTTTTCTGTGCGCAAAGGAACCGCTCTTATCATGTTTCCGGAGGTACCCTATCGTTATAACAATTCTGACACTACATTACAGTTCGATTGTTTGTCATTTAATGGCTATATTTTGCCGCGTTTTCTGCACTCCTTGCAGATCGGAGAGCTGCGCGCCTTCAAACCGGATGGCATGCTTGGCCTCCTTTTACGCGAGATCACACTGGCGCTGCAGTCCCGTCACAAGGATTATATCTGGCATGGCTCTATGCTGCTCTATACATTTTTAGTCAGGTTAACTATTGAGGGTGAACGTTATAGCACTTATGAGCGCACAGAAGCACGATTGCGACTGGCAGAACTTGTGGCTTTTATGAAACAAAACTATCAGCAAGACCTTGCCCTCTCCATATTGGCCGAGAAGATGAACGTGACCGAGCAGCATTTGAACCGGATATTCAAGAAGGAGTTTCATATGACACCGCTTGAATACCTGGTTCGATATCGCTTGCTCAAGGCAAAAGAAATGCTGGTGCAGCAAAAAGATGTAACGGCACATGAGATTGCCAGAGCTGTCGGTTTTAACAGTGCAAGTTACTTCGGTTCTGTATTTAAAAAATACGAAGGAATCTCACCTATCGAGCTACGCAAGCAATTTCAAGAATAGAGGAGCTCCATACTTATCTCGGCCAGCGAGGTTAACCGGCGTTCATGCTTGGAAAATTGCAGCTTGCGCGTAACCTCGTTTGGCACGATATAACAACGGATACCTGCGGTATTTGCCGCCTTTAACCCATTCGGCGAGTCTTCGAATACAATCGCTTCGCTGGCTTCGACGCCAAGACTTTGCAAGGTCAGAACATACAGTTCAGGGTCTGGCTTCACTCTTTTTACATCCTCTGACGTATGAATGATATCAAAGTAGTGCAACAAGTCGAGTTTCAGCAAATATCCGTGTACCCAATCCCGTGTTGAACTGGATGCAACCGCCAGCTGAATTCCATGGTCTCTGGCTAATTGAAGCAGTTCAAGCACTCCGGGAAGAATAACCGCTTGTCCCAAATATGCTTCGTATTTCTGTTCAGAGAGCAATTGCATACGCTCGTAATCGATTTTTCGTTGCAGTGCCTGCTCCAGATATTGATAGGGATGAAATTCTTGGAAAGACGTACCCACGTTTTTCGACCAAAGCTCCAGCTCCAGTTCAACCCCGTGTTCTGCATAGATGTCGCGAAATGCATAGTACCAAGGCGTCTCTGTATCGACAATTAATCCATCAAAATCAAAAATGAGTGCTTTTACCATCCCTTTACCCCCTTCACCAATGGTGAAGAGACGAGTTAGAAGCGTGCAGTCAAGTCCGGCTGGGTCATGCTTACGGATAAAAAGTGGCACGTACAACCTGTTCCCGTTGGAGACTGTGCAACAACTCCGGCTCGAATCTCCCCATCCATCGGCATACCGAAATAACGAATCAACTTCCATTCTTCCCCATCCGGGGAGTAAAAGAAGGACAGGCATCCCTCCACTTTTCGTATGCGCAGGTAAGGATCAGATACCGGAACCTCGGTGGAGTTGCAATCATCGGATGATCCTTCACGCGTGACTACAGACACAATCGTTGCCGCTTTACCATCATATTCAAAACATAGTTTGCACCAGTTTCGCTCATCGACCATGACCATCAGACAACCTGAATCATATTGATGTTTCATATCGACCGTCAGCTGTGTGGTCATCTCAAAATCACCTGATACGGGCAAGGACAGGAACGGGGCTGTCGCCCGAATATGCTTGCCTGCCGGGTCTTGGAAAAAGTCAGATTCTGCTTGCGCCTCTACGATCAGCCCGCCTTGATCCGTATATGACCAATTGTGCGGCTCATTCATCCAGCTCAGATGCTCTCTTGCTTCCATTCTCATTACATTCATCATTCAAACCTCCCAAGGATATCTGCACTCAACTGTATTTTCCCCGCTTTATATATTCGGCTAATATACAGAAAAGCCCTTCTTCTACATATTTTTGTAAGGTTCTATCACTTGGGGATGCTGCTGTGGATCATGTAAAAACAACATGATAATCATCAACACAATGTATAATGCCAGAATGACGCCGAACAAAAGAAGCGGATTATAATGATACAATAGTCCGGTCAAGTACCCGGAAGGGATTGCCGTCAACGTCATTACCGTCTGTACAGCCGAGAACATGTCCGCCTTCTCATGTGTACCCAGTCGGTTCATCAGCAACGAATCGCGATACGTTTGCAGAATGAAGTTTCCCGCTGCAAGCACAGTAAGGGTGAGAAACAGCATCACCATATTCCCGGCCGGTATCAGAAGAAATAACACGGCGCCCGCGGTACTGAGCACAATGGAAAAGCTCACATACTTCTCTTCCGACCTCCGCTTCAGGCGCGGTAGAATAACCAGATATAATAACATGACTGTAACAGCGGTCACGACCGGAATAAATGAAATAACACGATCATCAAAGCGCAACTGCTCCTTAAAGTAAATAACCTGAAAGAAGTTCAATTGCAGCACGAGATTAGACAGCACTGTAATTAAAATAATAGGAAACAATCTGCGCTTGTAGAAAGATCGTGCAAACAGACGCAGGCTATCGCCAAGGCTGCGAAGTACACGGGTCTTGCTGTGTATACCCATGAGCTCTTTGCCAACTTCGGTCTCATCCGTGTAGCGATTGCGAATGAAAAACATCGCTGTCATCAACAGACCGCCCACAAAATAAATGCTGGCCAGCGTAGGTACAATGCCAAAGTCCGCAATCACAACACCTGCAATCGGCGTGAGCACTCCCGCACCCGTGATGATCATGTTTAAAATGGCGAACACCTTGGATCGTTTATGTTCTTCTACGTCTTCGATGATCAGGCAATTGAAAGACACCGTGACAAACTTTGACGTCGCATTGAGCAAATATGCAATAAGGAACAGCCAGAAATTTTGTGAAAACGCCCAGATCAACATCGGTACACTCCAGGCAAGCAAGTCAAAGATCAGCGTCGTTCGTTTACGTCCCAACTTGTTGGTCACAGACCCTGCGAACAGCTGAAATACGAAGGCAAAATAAAGATTCACCGAATTAATGATACCGATCTCAATGTCGGACAGGCCGGCTTCCTTCATATACAAAGGGGCATAGAACAACACAATCGTTCCCGGAATGGCCCATACCGGCTCAAGTAAAATGGAATACCGCGGATTTCTCGGCAAATCCCGAAGCAGCTTCACTCCATATCCCTTCTTTCTCTCTGCGAATCTCCACAACCTTACAGGATCAGAGCCGTTTTCACCGAATTCATTGGCAGCTTTTCACCGCTACGCAGGTCATAACCGATCGTGCCATTGAATGCCTGCTCATAATCCGTCAAATATTCTTTGGCCGTTACCATCTGCTCCAGTTCAGGAATGCTCTGTGCGAATTTCAGCGCTGTGCTAATCATGGAGTGTACAGCTACTGCACCAATGATACTGATTCCATCGTTAATGACATGGGTTGATTTAAAAGTTACTTCGTAGCTGTCGTCATATCCCATGGGGATAATCCGTCCGCCTTTGGCAATCAGCTCAAGTCCGACATGAAGCTGATTCCCGACAGCATCCACGATAATGTCAAACTTTTTGTTATTGTTGATTTCGTATACTTTCTCCAGTGTTAGATCCTGTGGGTAGTACACATGATCCGCGATACCTTCTGCAAATTGTTTGCGGTAAGGGTCAATTTCCGTACCCACTGTGAGTCTTGCCAATCGTTTACTCACAAGCTGGCACAGTGAACCAATGGCACCTGAACCAAGTACGAGCACAGAATCACTGGGCTTCACGCCTGCTTTCATGAAAGTTTGCAGCACACAACCCAAGGGTTCAATCATCATTGCCGTTTCCCAGCTCATGGAATCCGGGATGGGATAGATATATTTTTCGTCTCCGACAAAATATTCGGCAAAAGTCCCATGTGTGGTCATCCCTACCTGATAATCATCGAAATTCTCGCAGTAGATGAACAAACCTTCACGACAATAAGAGCAGTAACCGCAGGATTGGGTCGGGTCAACGAGAACCCGGTCTCCTACATGAATGCCGCGTACTTCCTCTCCCACCTCAACAACGGTTCCTACGCCTTCATGACCGATAACCGTGCCTTTGTTAGCAGGTACTTTACCTTTGACAATGTTCAGATCCGTGCCGCAGATACCTGATCCGTAGATTTTCACTTTGACCTGATTTGCCTTCTGAATGCCAGGCTCCTCAATCTCCTGCAGTTCCACCTGTTTTAAATCCTGATATACGAGTGCTTTCATAGAAAAACCTCCTGGTTTATTAGGTAATTTCAATTTATTGTTCAGAAAATTCCAGATTGGCATATTTCAGATGCTTCTGGTTCTCTTTCCAATCAGACAAAATCTGAAGTAGCGCCTCCTCCACCCAGATCAATTCCTCCCGTGTGTGGGTATCGGAGAAGATAAAGTAACCTTTGGTGAAGATGCCATAATGAGCCATTCTTTTCACAACAAATTCACGGAACGGGTCGGTCTGAAAGTTGTGTTCTTCGATGGAGTGAATGTAAAAACTTGCATAGGTCCCTTTTAGAGCTAACTGCTCGGTAAGACCTAATAGTACAAGTTCGGATTCCAGTTGTTTCATGATCCGGGTTGCAGGTTCTCGCCATGTCGGCCACACTTTTGCCTTTTTCATCAACCTTTCACAAGCAATAGCGGCCGCGAGGGCTGTTGTCTCACTGGAATGAGCATTGCTAAACCGAACTTGTCCAGCAAGAGACATCAGGTGTTCTGGACCCAATACTGCTGCAAGTGGAAGCCCATTGGCCATCCCCTTCGAAATGCAGAGCAAGTCCGGCCAGATACCATATTCGCCCGCAGTTGCTTGCTTGCCCATTCGTATTCCCGAAGTGACCTCGTCGAAGATAATAATGATCTCCAAGGAACGACATAACGTTACCACCTTCTCAAGTTCATCCTTCTTCCACTCGTTCGGGCACAAGACGATACAAGCGATATCCTCCAGAGCAGAAATTTGTTCCTGGATATGTGTATAGGAAGGCTTGTTGATCCAGACCGTGGAACGCTCAATCTCAACCGGAATACCACGTTCTTTCGTCTGACTACCGTAATAACCGTACGCAGACCAGTCGTGCCATCCATGATATGCCGTTGCAATCACCTTACTTTTACCGCTTCCCGCACGGGCCAGCCGCACCGCGCCACTTACCGCATCTGCGCCGCTTTTGGTGAAACGAAGGGACGGATAACGCCCCTCAAACCGTTCCACAATTAACTCGGCACATTCCAGTTCAATATCCGCTGGAAGCGAAAAGCCCGTTCCTTTTTTCAACTGATGAATCACGGTAAGCTGAATTTCACGTCTGGCATGACCCCAAGGAACTGTACCCATCGCCATCTCACAATCCAGCCATTCATTACCGTCAATGTCCGTAAATCGGGAATGATGTGCCTCCGTACAACAGACGGGGGTGTGTCCAGGGAACAAACGCTCTGGAGCTTTGGCTAATGTGCTGCATCCACTTGGAATCACCTTTTTGACTTTTTCCAACCACTCCAGATTCTGGGTAAACCTTGCGGCACGATCCAACGTGTTCTTTTGATCGCTCATTTTGAGGTGCCTCCCTTTTGCTTGATTGTGGTATGTCGCCGCTTAACTCATCGCACTTTGGTCCCCGGCCAGCATCCATCATAGATTCGATCCATCGTAATCACATTGCCGTACAGGTCAATGATTAGATCTTTGTCCCGGTGGGCATGTCTCATCTCAATCCAATAACGGTTCTCTAGCAAACGGGCGAAGTTGTCCACCAGGAAAAGCAACCTGTTTTCGCTATGAATCAGCTCCTTGCCTAACACTTGAGGCAACCAGATCGCTCCATTGGAGTTAAAACGGTTGGAGTAGTCACGCACTTCGGCAAGTGGAGCAATTCCCGTCTCTTCGAGCTTGGCCCAGAATGTATCCGCGTCACTACGCACTTCAGCAAGATCGATGCCGATCATCGGTAGATGTTCATATTCGCGTTGATGTTGCAACTGTTCTTTTAGATGGCTGAATACGAAGGGCCATACGTCAGCTTCGATCTGACTGCCCCATTTTTTCCAGAATCGTGCCAGATTGTTCTTACGGTTGAAGTTGCGATGAATGCCGCTGCTTCGTTCCCAGTGATATGCCTGTATGTTGGGGTTAATGACCGTATCATACCCCGCCGCTCTGGCACGCATCTGATAATCAAAATCTTCATATCCGTTGAAAAATTTCTCATCGAGATTGCCAATCGTCTCATACACCTCCCGCTTCATACCAAACATTGCAAACACAACAAGCTGCACTGAGAAGGTCTGTTTCGGGATATCATCCGGGGAGGCGTTCAGGAACAAATGTCGTCCAATCGTGTCAGCAAACGCGATACCACAATGCTGCACACCACCAGTCTGCGGATATAACAGGACCCCACCGATCATGCCAATCGTAATGTCAGTGTCCAGCGTTTCTTTCATCATGGATTGCCAATTTGGCTGTAGAATAGTGTCAGAATCCAGGAAGAAGATATATTCTCCCTCAGCACGACTCAGAGCATGATTAATGGATACAGCACAGCCAAGTGGAAAATCATGCTGAAGAATCTCAATCGTTACATCTTCTCTAACGTCTTGTTTCAGTCTGTCCAGATGCTGGAAGACCGCTGATCCGGAACCATCGTTGATGAAAATAATCTGAGTTGACGGACTAACGGTCCGAAGCAGCGAATCAGTAAAGAGGTTCAGAATGTTGTAGTCCTGATTGACGGGTACAATAATCGTGTAAAGCATAAGATCCCTCCTAATAAAGTGCATAATCATGAGACGAAAACGTACAGGACATAGACATAAGCAGTGATATAACTAACGCTTCCCCTTTAGCCTCCTTCATCCAAAAAGTTGGTCTTAATTTGGTGATAATTTGAATATAATAGAAATTTATATCATTTATTGGAAGTTTTAAATCCTAAATTCTGAACACTATCAAGATCTGAATCTTGATATACATCAAAAAAACTCTTGATTGGGCTCCACATCTCATGCGGCAGACCTATCAAGAGTTACTCCGTAATATCTATTCTTTTCCTAGATTAGCTTTCCACTCTCGCTGTCAGCCAATCGGATTCTTTCGCACCGAGATTTGTAATGAATTGCTGCAGCGCATGAGAGATCCACTTCCGGGCATGAATAACGAGTTGAATTTCGAGTGTAAAGTCCGTATGAACTAATGGTAACACCGTGAGCTTCTGTCTCTGGATCTCATCCATGGCAATCATGCGTGGCAAAAGCGAGATACCTGGGCCAGCCATAATACTACGTTTAATCGCTTCAGGGCTGCCAAGCTCCAATCCCACTTTATAGGGGATTCCATTGGTTCTGAGCACCTTCTCCAGCAGTTGTCTGTAATTGCACGAATCCTCCGGCATGATCCATTCCTCGTCCGCCAGATCACGGAGTGCAACCTCGGACCTAGCCGTAAGTGGATGATCCGAGTTCACGATGAGCACCAGCGGCTCCTCCCGAATGGTGATCCATTGTAATCCCGACTCGGGTGAAGCATTCGCAAGAATAAGACCGACATCCGCTTCGCCTTCTCTTACTTTTTGCAAAATCAGATCTTCTCGATCCGTCTGCAGCCGAATCCCAAGCTCGGGATATTGTTTCCGTGTGGTCTGAATGGGCACAGGCAGATAGTAAGACGCAAGCGAATCCATCGTTGCGATGGTAAGTGAACCCCCGCCCTGCTTGGTCAGCTTCTCTTGCGAATGTTCAAATATTTCTAGCAACTGTCCGGAAAGCTTGAACAGTTCTTCTCCGGCCGAAGTCAGCCGAATTTTATTGTTATTAAATCGTTCAAACAGCTTGACCTGATAGATTTTCTCCAGCTTTTGAATCTGGGTTGTGACACTGGACTGTGCGTAGCCAAGTTCTTCGGCCGCTTTCGTAAAGCTTTGTCGCAAAGCAACCTCGCGAAAGGTTTGAAAATAGTTTAAATCCATCATGTACTCCCTCACATCATCAATATTATTGATAACACCCATCATCTATTATAGCTAACTATGATACCTTTTCCCATGGTAAAGTGAATGAAATGGAATTCCAACATACATTTGGGGGTTATACGATGTTAACCGAACAACAAATTCAAGGCATTTATATACCTGTAATCACACCTTTTACCCAGGAGCGCGAACTTGATCTTCCTTCGTTCCAAAATTACATCAAAGTTATGGCAAACAGCGGTATTCATGGCTTGGTGATTAATGGTACGACAGGAGAATCACCTACCGTGACATGGGATGAAGTGGAACAGCTTGTGAAAGCCGCGAAAGAAACACTGAGCAGCATTAACTCGTCCGTACCCATTATGGTTGGAACTGGAACGAATGACACCGCTTCAACGGTAGCGAGAACGAAGAAAGCCGTAGCACTCGGCGCTGACGCTGTTCTTGTCGTTACTCCATACTATAACAGACCAACGGAAGAGGGCATTTATGAGCACTTCCGCATGGCAGCCGGGGTAGGCATCCCGGTGATGGTATACGAAATTCCAGCCCGTACAGGGGTTAGAGTTTCCATAGAGATGATGAAGAAAATTATGAACATCGATGGCGTTATTGGCCTTAAAGATAGTACAAATAACCTCGACCTCATGACCGAACTGGTACGTTGCGGCTCCAAGCCCATTTTGTGCGGAGATGATACATTCTTCTACGATATGTTAACGAAAGGTGCAGCTGGCGGTATGATGGCATCGGCAAGTATCAATCCAGAGCGTTTCCTGGAAGTATATAACCGTTTTGTTGCGGGTGAAAAAGAAGATTCTCATCGTCTCTACACACAGCTCGTTCCGTTTATTAAACATCTATTTGAGGAGCCTGCTCCAGCTATGCTGAAACATCTGCTTGCTCAGCAAGGCATTATCGCTTCTTCTCAGCTGCGTCTGCCTTTGATGCCAGCATCCGAACAGTTAAAAGCAAAAATTGCACTGTAAGGATTGTTCTTTAGTATAGGTATAGGTGAAATAATAAAAAGCCGCAGTTTCTTCTGCGGCTTTTGCTGTTCACTTTTTTAACAATCCATTCAAGTAACAACGTAGAAATTCTTGCTGTTGATATGTTCCTTTTTAGATCATCTCGCAACAAAACCGTGATAGAATGTATCCACTACAAGCGCAGGTGCCGCATTTCTGGCAATATTACCACTGATCACTTGCTGCCATGTCAGAAAGACGATGGAATACAGAACCTCCACAATCCATGTTTTGTTCACATCCGAACGGAAAAATCCTTTCTCCTGAAGCACACCAATGGCATGTAGCACCGGTTCTCTCAGCTTCTGATCTGCTCCTTCAATCTCGGCGTTATAATTGACGGTTGCATCATGAGCCAGAAAGTATATCTTATCACCCAGTGGAATCAGCGCTTCAATCAGCTCCGGAATATACTGTTCGACTCGCTCCTCATCAAGCTTCACATGCTGCAACGTCTCGTTAACAACCTCAATCGCACGCAAAGCCAGATGAATCATCAGTTGCTCACGACTCTCCACATAGCGATGTAACGTTGCAATTCCGATATTTGCAGCTTCAGCAATGTCGTTCATCGACGCATTCGGCTTCTCTATAAGCAGCTTCGTTGCTTCGTCCAGAATGGTAAACATTCGATTTTGCTTGAACGTTAACTTCTCATTTTTCATCACAAACGACACCTCGGAACCAAAATTGTATTCCATTCCAATAGAACGTAAATTATTCGAGCGAACTAATCCACCTTGGCTCCGAAGGAGCGTGCAATCAGAACGGCCTGTTCACGATCCATACGTACCCCTTTTAAATCCAAAGATTTCAGATCAATTCCGTCTAAAATGGCACCCCGCAGATCAGCTCCCTGTAGCTTCACCTTGCTCATGGATACTCTCGTGAGATCACAATCACGCAGGTCAGCTTTGGATAAATCACACTCGGTTAGATCGGCTTCAAAAAATCGAATACCACGCAAATCCTGTTTTCCGAGACGCGTATGTCTCAGATTGGTATAAGACCAGTCTCCTTTTACAAGAGTAATGCCATCCATCTGGGCACCGGAGAAATCCGATCCCGTCATTTTGCAGGCCGTAAACTTGGAGGCAAACAAGTTTGCACCACCAAACAGGCAGTTTTCAAACGCAGACTCCGTGTGCATGGATCCATTCATCAATGCTCCCTTGAAATCACATTCAATGAAACGGCAATGGCTCGTTTCGATCTCTTCCATGGAAGCGTTCATGAACGTGCAGCGCTTGAACACACAACGAATTAACTCGCCGTAACGCAGATCACGTCCCTCAAAGTGAACACCCTCATATTCCTGATCCTTATATTGATACATTCCTTACACCTCGTTTGGTATCGTCTAACGTCGCAGTCATTTTTGACCAATAACCTATTTTAATAACTATCTATTTCTACTATACCATATGGATACGACCGAATTAGACAAGTACTTTTGACATTCTGTACATAGATACGGCTGGTTTGTCGATCTTTCCTACCTTGTTGTATCCCAGACGTTCATAAAGCTTGATCGCACCCACATTCTCCTGTCTGACCGTTAACGAAGATTTGAAATATCCTTGCCGGACGGCCTGCTTCTCCACATGTCCGATCAACTCTGTTCCGATCCCAAGCCCCCTGCTTTCGGGTAAAGCCGCAATGATCCCGATATGATATTCATCATTCTCTGCCTCTTTTAACGTCACCATCGTATAAAACTCTTTCCAGTTCCGCATGTTGTATCCGATCAGCTTCCATTTACGTATATCCAACAGCTGTAAGAACGTCGTCCATGCCAGCTTGTTCATCAGCGTCGTCGGATAACACATGATCATACCAAGTGTTTTCCCCTCCCGCACCGCTTCATAAGCATACTCGTGACTAAAACGATTATTGCGTGCCTTCCATAGCCTCTGAAATGTGTTATCTATAACTGCGGGTTCTCTGGAACCAGCCAGAGAATACTTCATATAGTCCAGCGCCATCTCTGTTAATTTTCCTCCAACGGCGGTTTGAGGCTTTGCTTTTACAATGGATATTTGGCTCATAAGTGTCACTCCCAATCTTTGTTTTTTATATTCGCTTGTTATGGTTTCTTGTTTTGGTCTCTTGTTATCGCGCTCTAAAGCTTGGACGGATGAGGTTCGGATGCCATACCATCCACAAAAACGTTCACTGCTTGAATCGATAATCCTGTAAGATGTTCAACCTGATCAATGACCTTATGTTGCAGCTCTCTACAGACTTCGTGTACTTTACTGCCATAACGAACGATAATTTTGACGTTGATCTCCACGCTATTGTCTACTCTGCGAATCGTAATGCCGTTTTGCAGGCTTCGACCACTCCATATTTTGCTAACACTTTCAACCAATCCAGCCGACATGGAAGAAATCTCGCGGGTAGCCCCCGTTATTTTACCGACCATTTTGGAGATGACATTATCCGATATTTGGACATGGCCTATTGTTTGTTTGATCATCATATGATCGCCTCCATCATTTTTGATAGACTTAACTATCATTTAATTAAAATATATATCATCCGAAAGCCAAATTCAACTTTTACTGTATATAACAAAAAAAACCGCATGAATCGCGGTTTTCGTCTTCTTTCATATGAGGCTTTCTTCTATGTTAGAAGTTTATATTAGAGGTTATCTCCCCGAATTAGTTCTTCGTCTAATCAGTTATAAATACTCGTTAAACCAGGCATTTACCTGTGCGAAGCTGTCTACTCGAAGAGAAGGTTTACCACTTTTGAGCAGGGAGTGGTTGGAGCCCGGGTAACGAATCAGCTTGGCTGTTTTACCATAACGCTTCAGCGTGGTATACAACTCCTCTGCCTGTGCAATCGGCGTCCGATAATCATGTTCGCCATGCATGATAAGCAGCGGTGTTTCGATGTGGTGCGCATGAGCGAGTGGAGAACGGGACCAGAGATATGCAGCATGCTCCGCCGGATTGCCTCCAATCACACCCTCCACATAAGAAATACCGATGTCACTTGTGCCGTACATGGATAGCCAGTTAGAGATACAGCGCTGCGTCACAGCAGCTTTGAAACGATTGTTGTGAGCGACAATCCAGTTGGTCATGACACCCCCGTAACTGCCGCCTGCAACACCCAAGCGGGATGCATCCAGGGTCGAATACGTTGACAGCACATAATCCACAGCTTCCATCAGATCCCGATAATCACCGCCTGCGAAGTCTCCACGACAAGCTCTTGCGAATCCCTGTCCATATCCCATGCTGCCACGGGGATTAACCCATAATACTGCATAACCTTCGGCAAGAATTGTCTGCATCTCATGACTGAATGTTCCGGTATACATCGCATGAGGACCACCATGAATCTGTAGTATTAACGGCAGCTTACGGTGAGCCTCTGATGCATCTAAACCTTGGCTTGTAGATGCAGATGGTGACCACTCGGATGTAGCAACCTTAGTTTCAGCCGCATTTGTGTCTTGCATAACATCGGGAATCGCTAGCCAGCCTTGAATCAACCAGCCGTCCGATGAAGTGAATTCAACTCTTGTCGGCACGTTTACAATCCGTTTAGCCATAAATTCATCATTGCGACGAGTGAGTCTAGTCATTTTACCGCTTCTCATCTCTACGGTGTACAGCTCTCCCGGACGATTATCCGTCAAAGCAGCTACAACCAACGTTTGCTCATCCACTGAGATTGTATATTGATACACATCTTTCTCGCCTGCAGGGGTGATGACTTCGTAGCTGCCGTCCGTCCGAATCCGGTAGACATCCACATTTCCATGATGCGTTCCCAGAACAAATACTCCCTGATGTGGAAATGAGCGACTAATGATTGGCGAAGGAGAAGCACTTGCCGACTTCATATCTCCCAGCGCAGCATTGCCGATCTGCATATCTAATTCAGGTGCGAATAGCCTGGGTATCCCCCGCTGCACTGGAAGGGTAAAGAGCTGATGATGACTCCCGCTTCCATGTTCACGATCACTGGCAATCAGGATGAGTTGCTTACCATCAGCTGTAAAAGAGAACTGGCTGATCTGGAGAGTGGAGTCCGTTACTTTGAAAGGTTCTTCGACTTCTCCTGTCCCCGACTCAACACTGACCATATAGACGTCCGTGTGATGAAGTAAATCCGGATCGACTCCTTCCTCCTGTACTTGTTTAGAAATAAATGCAAGATTCAGGCTGTCCGGTGACCAGACTGGTGTAGTAATATTCCACAGTCCGGACGTTATCTGTTGTATGTGTCCACTCTTGATCTCGTATAGAAACAGATGACTGTACTGACCATCCCACCACCCTGCACCCTCGGCTTTTGGCGTAGTACGCTCATAGACTTTGCCACGCACTGAAGGTGCCTGCTGAGCGGACGGTCCCACATTTACCTCTTTCGCCGACTGATCAGTCCCGGATGGAACAGTACTCAACGGAGTGGGATCAGGCTCTACTTTACTGGTAAACGCTATATATTTCCCATCGGGTGACCAGACGTAACTCACAATTTTACGTTCAGGAGATATGAGCATGTCCGGTTGCGCCCCTTCCGCCCGAACGAACCATAGTCCTTTACCAGCCTGAGCTTGGCGAATAAACGTCAACTTGCTGCCGTCCGGTGACCATGCTGGCGAGGTATCTTTTGTGCCATCCGTCAGCGCTACATCTTCTGTACCATCAAGCGAGATTCCTCGAATCTGTGTGTTATATTCGTTCTTCATCTGATCCACTGTCTGTTCAACGTATGCAACCTGTCCGGTTGCACTGACCACCGGCTGACTGATCCAGCGATAGTGAACAAGATCCTCCGGTGTAATCTGGCTTTTTTTCATATCCATATCTCCCTTCCGTCATGATTTTTGAGTTGACTCCGTGCGAGGATCAAGCACATCCCGTAACCAATCACCAAGGAAAATAACACCGAGCACGGTAAACGTAATCGCAAGACCCGGAAATGTCGCAACCCACCAGCTCGTGGCTACATACTGTCGTCCATCGCTCAACATGCCTCCCCACGATACATCCGGCGGTTTGATCCCCAGTCCCAGGAAACTCAGCGAAGCTTCCATGATGATCGTTGTGCCTACATTCATACCGCAGATAACAATAAACGACGATATTACGTTAGGCAAAATATGTTTGATAATCAGACGTCCGTTTTTGGCACCGATAGACCTAGCTGCAAACACGAAATCACGTTCTTTGATGCTGAGCACTTCACTTCGAACTACACGGGTGAATGGAACCCAGTTCGTTACACCGATCACCAAGATCAGTGTAGTCATACCCGGACCAACAATAGCCATGACAACAAGCATGAAAAGTATCGTCGGAATAGCCATAAACGCATCGCCCACACGCATAATAACGGCATCCAGCCATTTTCCGTAGAATCCCGATATCAGTCCCAGAATTGCTCCAAGAATACCCGAGACAATGACCGCCCCCATCCCTACAATCAAGGATACGCGTGCCCCATACACGATACGGCTCCACATATCTCTGCCGAGGTTGTCGGTTCCCAGCCAGTACTCAGCCGTTCCACCTTCAAGCCATGCAGGGGGTTTGAGACGATTCAGCGGATTCACTTGTGCCGGATCATGACTCGTTAACAGAGGTGCGGCTATAGCAATCAGGACAACAACCAATACAAGCACTGCACCGAATAAACCGGTCTTGCTGATGATTAGCTGTTGCCAGATGGACTGAATTCCGGCAATCGTGCGCTGTCTGTTGTGATCCTGTTCTGTAACCAGAACAGATGGTTCACTGCCGTCTCTCATCGATCGCACCTCCTTCTAGTCATATTTGATACGTGGGTCCAGCAGTCTGTAAGACACGTCCGTTAGAATATTTACAACCACCACAATAAATGCAATCACAAACACAGCTGCTTGTACAATCGCCATATCATGCGTATTTACGGCCACAACCAGCAGTTGCCCCAAACCGGGCCAAGAGAATACCGTTTCTGTAATCAAGGTACCCCCGATCAGACTGGTGAACTGAAGACTCATGATCGTCACCACCGGAATTAATCCGTTGCGGAACGCATGTCTTGCAATTACCGTCATCCGTCCGAGACCTTTGCTGCGAGCCGTACGAATATAATCTTGATTCAGAATCTCGAGCATGCTGGACCGGATCAGCCTTGTCATCTGTGCAGCAAGTCCTACACCCAGCGTAAATGCAGGCAGAATCAGATGTGATAACCCTCCCCGACCCGAAACGGGCAAAACGCCCAGTATAACCGAGAACAGCAGGATCAGCATAATACCCATCCAGAAGTTCGGCATTGCCTTCCCGATTACCGAAATACCTGAGATGAGCAGATCGGTAAACGTATTCCTTTTCACTGCCGAGATCACTCCCAGAGGCACTGCCATCAATATCGCAAACAACATTGCAGCTACAGCCAGTTCAAAACTGGCTGGCAATCGCTCCAGCACCAGTTCCAGTGCAGGTTGCCCGTAACGGAAGGATTGTCCGAAATCCCCCTGTATCGCATTGCCCAAAAATTTCACATACTGTGTGTACAGAGGCTGATCCAGCCCCAATGCCTGCGTTAACACAGCCCGGTCTTCTGCCGTAGCGGTTTCAGGTAACATCAAAGCAACAGGATCACCCGTTACCCGAACCAGAATAAATACGATTAATGACACAATAAACAGGACCGGAATGACCTGCAGTAAGGATTTAAATACGTATTTGCCCACTCCCGGCTCACCTCCTATTCCCAAAAAAAGAACGGCAGGAACATGTTCATTCAGTCCCTGCCGTTCCGACTTACTGATGCAATGACAGGTGGTTATAAGCTTGATTTTACTTTGCAGCAGGTGTAATCTCGTCCGCGTAGAACATCTCATCACTGCGTGGTGCAAAGTTCACTTTGTCATTGGTTCCGTACACGCCTTCCATCTGATACAAATATACGGCCGGGCGTTCTTCAGCAAAAATCTGCTGTACTTGCTGGTATTCTTTTTCACGAGACTCTGGGTTCATGTTCACAAGTGCAGATTGCAGCAGCTTCTCCACTTCCGGATTGTTGTAGTCCGATTCCCCTTTGGCTTCTTCCACCATATAACGGTTATAGTTGTTCGAAGCATCAAACAGGGAATTACCAATACCAATCATGAAAATTTCTTTGAATGATTTGGAACTGTAACGCTCGCTGAATGCACTTGGCTCCAGTACGTCCAGATTAATTTTGAATCCGGCCTGATCCAGCATCGCTGCAACAACTTCAGCCTGTTCCTTGTACTGGGAAGAGACCGAAATGGTCATCTCTGCTTTCCCCTCAGCGTAACCAGCTTCTTTCAGGAGTTGCTTTGCTTTCTCCGCATCGTACAACGATTTTTTATACAGTGACGGGTCTGCACCGAAGTTGCCTGGTGTAACAGATGTACGTGTAACAATGCCCGCTCCGCCGGCAATGCTATCTACAATACCTTGTTTGTCGATCGCCAGATCAATCGCCTCACGCACCTTGGGATCAGCTGTGATGCTGCCCTCAGTCTGACGGAAGATCAATTGGAGAACACGCTGAATTGGTGCTTTGACTATCTTTTTG
The DNA here is from genome assembly GCF_052691815.1 of Paenibacillus sp. TSA_86.1. Classification (NCBI taxonomy): domain Bacteria; kingdom Bacillati; phylum Bacillota; class Bacilli; order Caryophanales; family Paenibacillaceae; genus Paenibacillus; species Paenibacillus sp. TSA_86.1. The sequence goes on from NZ_JBQZGE010000018.1 coordinate 29,029, forward strand.
TCTGCTTCGCCTTCAACACGTGCAATGTCCGTAGGCGGGATTGCTGCAGCAACATCAACTCCGCCCGCAAGCAATTCGGAGACACGCGTGGAAGCTTCTGGGATCACACGGAACACCACTTCATTCCACTTCGGCTCACCGCCAAAATATTTTTCATTTTTCACGAGTTCAATTCTGTCGTCTTTCGTCCATTTGCTGAACTTGTATGCGCCAGTACCCACTGGCTCTTTCAGGAATGCATCCATACCCTTGTCTGCAATATATTTTGCTGGCAGGATGCCAGCACCCATTTTGGACAAACGATTAAGCAACAACGGATCTGGTCCATCGGTAATGATATCTACCGTATGCTCATCCGCCGCTTTAACTTCAACGATGTTTTTGAAATAACTATTTTGTTTCAGCGTATTATCTTTAGCTACACGTTCCAGCGTAAACTTTACATCAGCGGATGTGAAGGGATCACCATTGTGGAACGTTACGCCTTCACGCAGCTTGAATCTCCATGTTGTATCATTCACTTGCTCCCATGAAGTAGCGAGCGCAGGCACCTTTTTCTGCTGGCTGTCGTTTTTGATCAAATAATCAAACACGTTCACAAGCACAGCTTCACTGGCTGTATTGTTATTGTTATGTGGATCAAAGCTTTCAATATCCGTTGCCGCCGCAATCGTTAACGTGCCACTGGCAGCTGCACTTTCACTGCCGCCTCCCTCAGCTGTTGTATTGTTCGTCGTACCTTTACTGCCTCCGCCACAAGCACTCAATACCATCACGATTGCCAGCAAAGTAATCCACAAGCCTGTCCATTGTGTCTTTTTCATTGTGATTCTTCCCCCTTGGAAGTTGTATTCCTAGCCAAAAATTCAAGTGCAATTGCTGACAACAGGCCTACGCCATAAGGCATGACCGTTTCGTCAAGATCAAATCTCGGATGATGAAGCGGATATCGCGTATGCTCCTCTTCATTTCCTGATCCTAACCGGAAAAACACACCAGGTACATGTTCGCAATAAAAAGCAAAATCTTCCCCGCCCGTAGACGGTTTGATATAACTCCACCCCTTCTGCGCATTAACCTCATCACAGACTTCAGTCAGCAGATCAACCATACCAAGATCATTCACGACGACCGGATAACCGTCACCATAGACGACCTCACATTTGGCTCCGAATGAACTGCACACCCCACTCACCACTTGCTGGATCAGGGCTGGCATCCGTTCACGCACAGCAGGAGACAAGGTGCGAACCGTTCCGATCATCTCCACTTCAGGTGCAATAGCGGTTCCCATGTAACCTCCGGTGATTTTACCAATCGTGACAACGACCGGTTCAAGCGGGTCAACCATGCGGCTGGCTACATTCTGCAATGCAGTAATTACCTGAGCCGATACGGCAATGGCATCAATCCCTTCATGCGGTCGAGCCGCGTGACCTCCCTGACCATGAATCTTGATGACGAGTGGATCAGCTGACGCAAAAGCAACCCCCTGGCTCACCCCCACTGTTCCCGTATCCTGACTAGGCGTCATGTGAAGACCCGCAATCGCATCCACCTTTGGATTCTCCAGCACCCCATCCTGGATCATGGCTCTTGCTCCGGCAAGTCCTTCTTCAGCAGGTTGAAAGATGAACTTGATGTTGCCCGACTTGGGTCTGCCAAGCCCTGTGAGCAGTTCAGCTGCCCCCATCAAGATGGATGTGTGAGCATCATGACCACAGAGATGAGCTTTTCCCTTCACCGTTGAACGATATTCGACCGTTTTCTGGTCCTCAATAGGCAAGGCGTCCATGTCAGCCCGAAGTGCAAAGGTAGGGCCATCTTTCTCTCCACGAAGCAGTCCGATGACTCCGGTCTGTCCAACATGGCGGGTAACCTCAAGTCCGAGGGCTTCCAGATGATCAGCTACAATAGTAGAAGTACGGTGCTCCTCATAACCGATCTCCGGATGGCGATGCAAGTCTCTGCGCCAGGCACTTAACTTGGCTTGTAATGGCTGAGCCAGCTGTATTAAATCGGATTGTTTCATTGGCTGTCATTCCTTTCGTGTACTTCTGCTTCAGGCACCAGCCGTGCATAGATGGCATCGGCCGAGAACTCGATATGTCTTTTCATCGTATCTCTGGATCTTATGCTGTCTCGTGACTTCAGCGCTTCAAGAATCTCCATATGTACCTCATAGTTCACGGAACGGATTCGTTCATCGTAAGGCATTAGATCGAGTGCCGGATTAATCTTCGTTCGAATTTGTCTGACCGCTCTTTCACAGTATGGATTACCAGAAGCTTTGGCTATGGTCAGATGGAATTTCACATCCAGTGCTCTGAACCACTCCCTGGTACAATCCGGCTCGATGCTCTGCTCCATGTAGTTATGAAGAAGTACCAGCTCACCTGCGGTGATCCGCTCAGCAGCCAGAAAAGCCGCTTCCGGCTCAATAATCGTCCGATATTCAAACACTTTGAGCATCTGAGCCCAGCCGCGTTTGATCTCTTCTCTCGTACGTTTATGCGAGTTGGCTGTCAGTGGAAGGACGAAGGTTCCACCTTTGGCTCCAACCCTTTTTTCAATCAGTCCTTTATCTTCCAGTGCGGAGAGTGCTTCACGAACCGTAATCCGGCTTACATCGAACATCTCGGCTAAATCCCGTTCAGCCGGAAGCTGCTCCTCACTCATCAACTCTTTTAAAATAATGGCTTCCTCCAGCTGCTCCCGAATAAATTCACTAACCTTTTTAGTCGATACTTTTTCGAAATGAAAGGAGAATGGATTAGACATCTAAACACTCCGATCTGTATATGGTCTAGACCTTATACCATTAATATAATTCCGACTAAACTGATATGCAATACTTTTTTTGATAAAATCCAACATTTATTTTATTCATCATCTCAAAATTACCATCTCTTGATGAAGATTAACTTGACCAACAGAAAAAAAGAGGCTCTGCCACGAGTCAGAACCTCTTTAAGTTGAGAATATGCACCTATCATTTTTTTTCTGCAAACGAGAACGAATAGGAAACTCTTTCTCCCCTAATTGCCAATCTTCTATAGCTCTTTATTGGCAAAAGATCTGAAATTCCGGGTTACAGCCAGGCGCTCGCTTCCTTCGAAATAGAATTGATCCTCCGCTCTCCAGGTATGACTTGCCTTGTTTTGCCTGCGAAGATATACATAGTTGTAAGGTGAGGTTGCATACGTTTTGTAGCCTCTCTTTCTGCATTGTCTAAGAAACGTGACATCTTCTCCAACAGAACGATCGGTGAAGCGAACTCTTTTTAATACCTTTTTCCTGAACAGCAACGTGCCTCCCTGAATAAATTCCACTGGTTTATTGCTCTCGCCCGGTGATCTTACCAACAATGATCGGGATGCTTCCAGATAAACCAAACAGGAGTGTTTGCCCACAATATCACTTCCAGTCCGCCGGAGTGCATGGACTTGTTCTTCCAGATAGTAAGGAGAGTAGTAATCATCATCATCCATCTTCGCAAGGAGTGAAAAGCGGGCTCTCGTTATTCCGGCATTCAGACACTGCCCGAGTGATACCCGCTCAGGTACGCGGTATACGTGGACATTGGCGTATTTCTGTACTTTTTTCCGAACCAAACGCATGTTCATGCTATCCAGATTCAGAATGATAATCAGTTCCTTTCCTTTGTAACGCTGACGATTGTAATTTTGCAGGATGTTATCGAGAAATTGCGGACGATTGGTGCACACAACGATGGATACTCCCGGAGAAGTATGATGCCTGGTCAAAACATCCCCTCTTTTCAGCTCATTTTCTGTCATCCTATGTGCTTGATTCTTACCAGGTATAGACTGCTCCCTCTAGTCCTGAAAAATAACACAAAAAACCTCTGCCCGGATAAACGGACAAAGGTTTCGGAGAACAACTCTTTCATATTACTTATTACTCATAGCTTTTATTACTTATTGCTTTGTAGCACAACGAGGGCAATGGCATCCCAAAAAAGTTAATATTTATTTAACATTCTGCGTTATTGTTAAAATAAATAGCTTTTCCTGTTCGTGCCGACTCATAGACAGCTTCCAAAATTTGCGATACGACCAGTGCCTGTTTCGGTGTAACTACAGGCTCCAGATCCTGATCAATCGCTTCAATCCATTTGCGCATCTCCACATCCGGTGCATTCTCGGACTGTCCTTCATAGAAGTCCACGCCGCCCGAGCTGAGTTCAATCTCACTAGTATATAGGCGGCTGAACTTCTCGCCGTTAATACGCAGTCCATTTTTCATGTCAGCACCTGCCTCGGTGCCACTCAAACTACATTTAGCCTCATCCACATCAAGCGAGTTCAGCGCCCAGCTGGATTCCAGCATGATCGTTGCCCCGTTTTCCATAACAATCATACCAAAGGCTGAATCCTCAACCGAGAACTTCTTAGGGTCCCACGGTCCCCACGCATTCGCTGCATTTTCTCTCTGGGAGAGCTCGTGATGCGTCGTACCGAGCACGACCTTTGGCTGATAATTATCCATCATCCATAACGTCAGATCCAGTGCATGTGTTCCAATATCAATAAGCGGTCCGCCGCCTTGTTTCTCTTCATCCAGAAAGACACCCCAAGTCGGAACGGCTCTTCTGCGAATCGCATGGGCTTTGGCAAAATAAATCGATCCCAGCTCCCCAGCCTCGCATAACTGCTTCAGAACCATACTGTCCTGACGGAAACGGTTATTGTATCCGATGGTCAGTTTTTTCCCCGTACGTTCTGCGGCTTCCAACATAAGCTGTGCTTCTGCCGCGGTCTTCGCCATCGGTTTTTCACACATGACATGTTTACCTGCCTCCAGCGCAGCAATCGAAATCTCCGCGTGGGAAACATTCGGTGTAAGTACATGCACAATATCCAGCGACTCATCCTTTAGCAACTCCTGGTAATCCGTATACACCTTGGCATCAGCTGTGCCGTACTTTTTCTTCGCCTCAGTAGCACTCTCTTCCACAATATCACAGAAGGCAGCGAGTTCAACATTCTTCAATTTACTCAGACTTGGCAGATGTTTGCCGTTTGCGATCCCGCCACAGCCAATAATTCCAATACGATACACTTTGCTCATCATAAGTCACCCTCACTTTAGTATTGGTTGTTTCATTTTGCGAAAAGCCGACGGGGTTATCCCGAGGCGTTTACGAAACACAGCATGTAAATAATTCGCGTTGTTGAAACCGGAAGCAAGCGCAATCTGCTCAATGGACTCTTTGCTCTCCTGTAGATTACGACACACTGCACGCAGGCGAATGTCCTCCAGCACACGACTGAACGGCATACCTGGCTGCATCTGATTAAAAATTCGTTGCAACTGGCGGCTACTAATATTCAGCTTCTCAGCGACTTGCTCCAGCGTAACTGCTGATGTGTGATTGGCCTCTATATACTGAACGGCATATTCGTACCGGTACAGCGTCATATCCCTTACGGGTGCTTCCGCTCGAATGCCGCCAGTATCATAAGCGCGAACCGTTTTTAGTAAAATGCTAACGACCAGCTGTTTAATCGAAGTATAATATCCGACCATCTTGTGGTCACATGCTTCGTAGGCTTCGAGAAAACAGAGCATTGCCCGGTGATAATCCTGAACCGGAACATGTGGAAGCGTCTTCAGTTTCTCCATCGTTTCTTCCGATTCCGCAGTTTCCCAAGGATCGACATGCTCTCTTGGTTTGTGCATGATATCCACATGAAGACACAGCTCATCCATATCCTGCTCGGCATCAGCCTCCTGGTAATGAACAACCCCCGGCCCAGTGAGATAGAGCATGCCTTCCGATAGCGCATGGGATTGCTCATCAATGATAACCCTGCCTTTACCTCTAGGGATCAGATGAAACTCATACTCCGCATGGTTATGAAAATCGACAATACGTCCCGCGGGAAACGTCGTCAGATGAAATCGCAGCACACGAATCTCGTAATGCCCCCATACCACGGTAATATCAAGCCGCTCCAGGAGATCCTGCCGATCAAGCATTTTCTCATATGGATACAGACTCAAGATGCTTTCCTCCTTAACGCCTTACAGGCCCGTTATCTAACTTTGCAACTCAGTCAGTGCAATCCGTCTTGCTTCCTTCGCTGAGCGATTGGCTGCTTCCATTAGCCGAGTTAATTCCATTGCCATGTTAATGTTGGTGCTATCTTCTGTATCCTGCTGGATGTGGGTTACCCATTGATTGAATGCGCTTTCCATATTTTCAGCAACAGGAAGTTCGGTCCAATCGGTATACTGTCCTTCCGCTGCTTTCGTGCGAATCAACAATTTGGGCTCAGGCGTTCCATATAACAATGTGCCCTCGGTGCCATGTATTTCAATGGCAAACGGCGAGTGACTGTTCACGAATCCCGCTTCCACTACCCCGACGGCTCCTGATGATGTGGAGAGGGTTGCCACTGCGTTATCTTCAACTTCTTTGCCTGTGATATAACCGAAGTTTGCGTGTACGTCTGTCACTTCCTGATCCAGAAACAATCGCGTTAAATACATCGGGTGACAGCCCAGATCAATAAGCGCCCCGCCCTGACAGTCCTGAAGGCTATAAAAATGCTGCGGCAACCAGTCAGTGATGGCTCCATCATGAGATAATCGCGCCCTCACGTATGTGACTTGGCCTAATAATCCACGCTCAAGCACATCTTGAATGGTGGCTGTATACCCCGCATATAGACGCGGAAGAGAAACGGTCATTTTGACCCGGTTTTCCCGAACCGCTCTCAGGATAGCATTAGATTCCACTTGTGTTGCAGCAATGACCTTTTCAGTGAAAATATGCTTACCTGCCTTGGCAGCAGCCGTAATCACCTCTTCATGTAGACGTGTGGGTGCATCCACAATTACCGCATCAATGTTGTCTTGAGCCAGCATATCCGCAAGCGATGCATAGAAAGGCACGTTCAAGCGATTAGCGGCTTCCTGCCCCCGCTCTGGATCTTCATCCCACACACCTGCCATCACCGTATCCTCATGTTCCTGTGCTTGCTTAATGTAGTCCCATGCATGAACATGCCACAAACTGATTTTGCCGATTCGAATGGTCACGAGTGTCTTCCCTCCATAGTATATAATATTCTGACAATGTATCTATAAGGTATCACATGATCCATCTATTTTTAATCGAAACTCACGACAATTGATGTATAATATTACGACACGATATCTATAAAATCATATATAAATCCAACTTTCCATTCTCTTAGATATTCTCCATGTGCATTGCTAAGCCCATAAGATAAGCCGCCTGCAATCTCCCTAAACATGAAAAAGCCGCTCGCAGGCGGCTTCTCATCCAACATTTTAGCTCTAAACTTCAGCTGAATCTGTTATTTGTTCTGTATCACACACGTCGGTAACCTTGCGTAACGATTTTATGCCCCGCCACCGTCTGATGATTTTCAATCGCACCCTTCACCCGTTCAAGCACATCACTCTCATAAGTGGAGGCACACTCAAAACCAGTCTGCACATATAAATCAGCCGAATCAGCACTCAAGTTGAACCAACGTGCAATGACATCTCCTGTTTCTTCCGCAATCTTCAATGTGGAAAATGCCAGCGTCGAATTTTCGGCTTGCCAGTTAAGCCACTGTTTGCTCAGTGGTAATTTCAGTTCCCCTCTATTCGTTCCCTCTACCGGCTGTGCTTCCTGCTCATACGTATAAGCCCGTGTTCCGAGCTGCACTGTCGTCCACGGGATAGGATACGTATACGCACTTGCACAAGCACCGGATTTCGCTGCATCGCCTGCAAACGGAATAATAGCATACTCCACCGACTGAGACCCTGGACATTGAGCTTCCGGTGTCTCAAAAACACCCCAATCTCCCAACTCGGATGAAGCTCGCAGAAGAGTAACAGCGATCTTTCTTCCTACGGTTTCCTGCAAAATTTCGTATTCATTGAGTCCTTTGTTCGCGATCATCAGCCCAGCGTTACCATCGGTTACATGAACAAATGCCTGCTGATGCTGTGCATTACTCGGGTTCACCCATTCTTTCGCTGGCGTGTTCGGCCGTTTGGCAACTTCAAAGATGGAATCGGCATAATGATTGTCAGTCACCAACCCGGAAGGGAACAGTGCACGCAGACGATGATCCCTGGCCTGATTGTTGAATTCGGTCTTTACTTTGACCATATCGCTGCCCGCTTCAAGTGTATATGTTGTTGTGATCGTGAGAGGAACAGTATCCTGGACACGCTGAGCCTTACGCTCCGTGAAAGGAACCATGTAACGCTTCTCCTGCTCAAACAACTCATCTGCCCCAGCCGGAATGTTCCAACGCAGCACACTTTCCATTACAGCACGATAGGGAGAATGATCCACAAGACGCAGCTCCGCCTTGAGATGTTCGGTGGTTAACGCTTGCTCACCTTCCGGCTGACGGTACACATATTCGTTACCGATATCCCCTGTATTTTCGTAGACGTTCAGTCCGCTATATTCTGCGCCAGAACGTTTATCGGTCAGTGTGATCGTTCCGTTCTGCCCCACACTTACTCGCAGATATTCGTTTTCCATCACGTTCGCTTCAATATCAACGTTAACTTCAACGTCAGACGTCAGCTTTTCTACGCGATCACAGGCAGGCACCAGACCATACGTCTGATATCCAAGTGCCGGAACATAATTTGCCTGAAAAATCACCTTAACTTTCCGTGCCATGTACGGCTGACGAAAGCGGTCTTTCGGAAGTTCATACCCGAAGTGCACACCGAGGTCAAGGATTTCGGCTGCGCATACATTGCCTTCTGCATCAGTCACCTGATATGTCGGCAGCACGACTTCTTCCAGTCTGCGTGCAAGAGCCTGCGGATTCGGACCTTCCGGGAAAAAGGCTTTATCTACAACCAGTTCTTTCTCAATGATACCGCTTCGCTTCCACCCGGCCGTATTAAACACGGTGAACAACACCGCATCCCCTACCCAAGCTTCTTCACTCTGCACCTCAATGCATTCCGCTATTGCTTGCGAGGTCTGAGATACCAGCTTCTCGGCGAGTTGCCGGCTCTTGGCAAACCGGGTTACCATCTCGCGATGCACTTCATCTACACTACAGCCACAGATGCTGTCATGTGGATGATTCTGCATAAGCATCTTCCAGGCATGCGTAAGCAGATGATGCGGGTATTCCTTAACCCCCGCTACATGGGCCATGGCTGCCAGGGGTTCTGCTACTTTTTCCAACAACGTCTGCCCCTGCTGGTTTAACTGTTTCAGATATACACGCGCAGAGGCCGTATTGACCAGCGTCCCCCATCCATCCGTATGTTGACTGCGAAGCTCTCCTTCAATCGTTGCCAGATGATCAGGAACCTGCTGCGAGACTGCTTCGATATAATCATCAAAATTAGAGTGCACGAATTTCACTTCAGGGTACAGCTCGGAAGCGATGCGAAGTGCCTCAGGCAGATCCGTCTGAATCGGTTGATGATCACATCCGTTCATGAAGAGTAGATGTGATGTTGATGCAAATTTCTCGGCATCCTGCAGATTTTTATCCCAGTATTCTCGTGCTTTCTCCGGGTCTACAGGCACCTCCATCCCGTTACAATACCAATTGGCAAACAGAATACCGAGCACTTCCGAACCGTCCGGGGAACGCCAGATCATCTCTGAATAGGGAGATTCATACGCTTCTGCATCCACAACAGCGTTGTTGAATCCGGTAGGTTTCACCCCGCGCCCAAAGATCGCATTCTGGATGTCGGCCTGCTGCAAAATCTGCGGAGCCTGTCCCATATTGCCAAACGAATCCGGGAAATACCCGGTTTTGGAGATGATACCAAAAGGCTTGGCATCCCGATGCCCAATGAGCAGATTGCGCAGGTTAGCCTCACTACTCGTCAGAAACTCGTCCTGAAGCACATACCACGGACCAAATTGAATGCGTCCCTCACGAATGTACCGATCCAACCGCTCTTGCTGGTCTGGACGAACTTGTAAATAATCTTCCCGAATAATGGTCTGTCCGTCGAGATGAAAGTAGCGATATTCCGGGTCCCGGTCGAGTGTATCCAGCAGCTTGTCCATCAGTTCAACCAGTAACACATGATGATGCTCGTATGGCATATACCATTCCCGATCCCAATGCGTGTGTGAGATCAGATGTGCTGTTTTTTGGTTCGTCATATGTGTATCCTCCTATCCTTTTGTCGCTCCACCCATGCTGAATCCTTTGGACATATAACGCTGGGAGAAAATATAGAGTACTACCGAAGGCATCGTGTATAACATCGAAAATGCGGCCAATCTGCCGTATTCCACCATGCCGTGACTGCCAAAGAATTGATAAATCGTAACCGATGCCGGGAGTTTCTCCGGAGTCTGAAGCAAAATGTAAGGTACAAAAAAGTTGCCCCAGCTGCCTGAAAAGGTAAAGATCGCAATGGTTGCAATGCCTGGCAGCATCAGCGGAGCAACAATGCTTCGCAAGCCTCTCCAGACCGATGCACCATCAATCCAGGCCGATTCTTCCAGATCAATCGGAACGGAATCCATGAAGTTTTTCATCATCCAGATGCCGTATGGAAGAGATGAAGCCGTCAGGAACAGCATCGTGGCAATAATGGAATTCTGCATTTTGAAGAACAGGAACATCTGGAACACTGGCACCATTACAGCCGTAATCGGCAAAGCCGTCATAAACAGAATGGATAATAAAAAACTTTTCTTAAACCGCATCTCGTAGCGTGATAATGGATAGGCCGCCAGCACAGATACAGCGACAACAAGCGCCGCTTGCCCTCCTGACAGAATAAGACCTACCCCGAACGAGCGCAGATTACTTTCATCCCCAAGTACATCCTTGAAATTTTGCAGTGTCCACGTTGCAGGCATCTTGATGCCTTGCTGTGCGTTCGGATCAAAGGATGCCAGAATAATCCAAAGTAGCGGCAATAAAAAACATAGACCGAGGAAAACCAGAATACCGTACTGGATCTTGCGTTGAATACCGTGTTTGACCATCATAAGAACATGACACCTCCTTCATCGTTACACTTTTACTTTCATTGAACGGATGTAGAACAGGCTGGCGATAATGCCAATGAACAGTAACACAAGAGAAATGGCTGTACCGTATCCGAACTGGTAATTCACAAATGCCTGATTATACATAAATATAGGCAAGGTCTGTGTAGAGGTACCCGGGCCACCGCCCGTCATCGTATAAATCAGAGTAAACACACCCAGTGTCTGCAAAGTAACCAGCATCATATTGGTAACGATAGAACCTTTCACCATCGGAATGGTGATGTGGCGAATGATCTGGAATCCGGTGGAACCATCTATAATGGCGGCTTCCTCGACTTCCTTCGGAATATCATCCAGTGCTGACTGATAAACCATCATGGAAAAAGCCGTTCCATGCCAGATGTTGGCGATAATAACACTCACCATCGGGAAACTGAACAGCCACGAGATTGGACTCACGCCAAACCAGCCCAGAATCTGATTCAGTGAACCATTGTCACTGAAAAAGGCTACCATACAGAACGCCACAACAATTTCAGGGGTGACCCAACCAGCGATAACGATAATGCCGATGATTCGGCGGAAGGTAACATTTTTTTCTTTCATAAGTAATGCAAGAATAAATCCGAGCACGACCTGACCAATCACTGCGGAGAAAATCAGAAATATCAGCGTACGCCATACGCTGATCCGAAAGTCTGGGTCTTGAAACATGTTGATAAAGTTTTGGAATCCTACGAATTCCAGGCTTTTGGCTGCGGCGCCTGTCAATGCCATATTGGTAAAAGCGAAGCAGATCGTCAGCACAATCGGCACAATAAAAAACACGAGTAACAGCGTTACGGAAGGCATCAGAAACAGAAATGAGCCCGGGGCTTTTCTTTTCATACGTCACTCTCCATTCGAACCGGAAAAAGGGGAGTTTATCGCTCCCCCTCCGAATCTATCGATGTTATTTTTCTTCGATATGCTCCGCTCCAACCGATCGGGAGACATTATCCTCGAATTGCTTGATGGCATCTTCCGGTGTGAGTTTGCTGGAGGCAATGCTCTCCACAATGCTTTGTAATTGAGCGGATACCGCTGCATATTGATCATTGGCCGGACGGAAGTGAGCCACATTCAACAGCTCTTGCGCTTCCTTCGTATAAGGGCGATCCGTGTATCCTTCCACTTCTGTTGAATCGCTGCGTGGACTGAGACTGCCTTCGGCAACGACACGCGCTGTTGCATTTTCTTTGTTCATCAGAAACTCAATAAATGTCCAGGCTGCTTCTTTATTCTTCGCCTGAGCAGGAACGGACCATGCCCAGCCTCCAGACATCGTGGTCGCACCTGGTTCCTGCCCATTTTGTGTCGGGAACGGTGCAAAACCGATTTTTTCTTCTACATTCGGAATCGGAGCTGCCCCGTTTGCTGCCCATGTGGAACCAGCCCAGCTTCCATCAACCGCCATTGCCAGCTTGCCTTGCGGAAATTGCTGCTGGAACGCAATGCTTCCTGCTTGTCCGTTAAGTGCTACTTGCATGGTTGGTCCAGTTTTGTCCTGGTTGAACACCTGATCAATGAATTTGAAGGAGTCCAGCAACCCCGGGCTGTTCACAACCCACTTCTTCGTTGCATCGTCGTAGAGTGTATCCGTTGTACCATACAACAACATCTCGAGCGTCTGCATCGTTACGCCTTCACCGTTCGCTTTACCCACAATAAGATTCAGCGGCGTTACGCCGGGCATCTTCTGTTTGATCGTACGTGCCGCTTCAAGAACTTCATTCCAGCTTGCCGGTTTGAACGGAACAGGCAGTCCCGCTTGCTGGAACAGCTCTTTGTTATACCAAATGCCGCGTGTATCCGAAGTGGCTGGTATACCATATATTTTGCCATCCTCGCCGGTTACTCCGGCTTTCAGGTTATCGATAATTTTGTCTTTCCAATCCGTCCAGCCTTTCACCTGCTCGTCCAGAGGTTGTAGATAACCTGCTGCCGCGTCGGATTTAATGATGGAGGTATCCTCGGCAATGACGTCAGGAGCAGTGTCCGGCGACTTCATCTGTAACACCATTTTGGAGGTGTAATCGCCTTCGCTTGCAAGCACAGGGGCTATGTTGATCTTGATATCGGGATGTTCCTTCTCAAACTGCTCGACCAATCCGGATTTGAAAAACTTCGTTAGAGTATCCTCTGAACCGGAGGAACGGAACGATACCGTTACTTCTTTTTTTCCATCGCTGGTCGTACCCGTGGAAGAACTACCGCTTGAGCAAGCCGTTGTCAGAATAAGCAAAGAAGTCATCACAGCTGCCACTGGCAGTTTCATCGAAAATTTTCTCATGTCTCGATCTCCTTTTTTGTCCTATTTCTGTATGCGGAATCCGCAATAATCCATAACTAGTTCGCTATATAACATGTTGGACCAGGAAAACCATGGACGGGTATACTCATGTGGATCATTCGCCGAGAAACCCTCATGCGTCAGACCTGTATCCGCATCCGTCCGCTGAATCAGCTGAAGCATGTTCATTTTTTCTTTCAGATCCACGGAAGTCAGTCCCTGCATCGCCAAAGCGATATGCCAAATATATCCTTCAGGTGTGTGCGGACTACCTATTCCGGAAGCCGCGGAACCTTCGTAAAAATAAGGGTTCTGTGCAGACAAAATGAATCGGCGGGTGTTCTGATAGATCTCGTCATCTTCCGTAACATATCCTAGATAAGGTAGAGATAAGAGACTTGGTACGTTGGCATCATCCATCAAGTTGTGGTTGCCTCTTCCGTCCGTTTCATATGCATAGATCGTCCCGTAGTCGGGATGCTCCACTATTCCGTATTTCCGAATCCCTTCATCCATCTGTTCTGCCAGTTTCCGAGCTGCCTCAGCCAGCACAGGTTCATCCAGGAACGCAAGTGCAATCTCCTCTACATAGCGGAGGGCTACCACCGCGAACATATTGGATGGAATCAGATAACCGTACTCACATCTGTCATCACTTGGACGGAAACCGGACCAGGTCATGCCCGTATAAGCTGTCTCCGTGCCTCGCCCTTCTCTTCCGAGTGTATCCGTCTCGGGGGCATCCAGACGCTGAAATGTATATGGAGAACGGGTCTCATGATGTTGCTCCACTTGCCATAAAGAGATGATCTCGTTGACAGCCTCACGGAACGTGGCATTAAACTGATCGGTTCGGCCTGTATTTTTCCATAACAGGTAACTAAGCTGAATCGGATACGCCAGTGAATCGATCTCGTATTTCCGCTCCCAGATCCAAGCATTCATATCCGTTAGATCCGATTGGTGGCCATGACCACTCTCTGTTTCGTTAAAAGCGTTTGCATAAGGGTCTAACAGAATGTATCTCAGTTGCCTTTCAACCAGCCCGGCGATCATATCCGACAGTTCCTGATCTTCGGAAGCTAGAATGAGATAGGGTCTGACCTGAGCTGCAGAATCCCTGAGCCACATGGCGGGAATATCCCCGGTGATGACAAATGTTGTTCCGTCTTCCTTACGCTGAATCGTCGTTGTTAATGTATTGGTAAAGCAGTTTTCAAACATCTCCACAAGCTTGGGGTGGTCTGGCAAGCCGGCCTTCACTTTGCTGATCATCTGCTGAATGGAAGGAGAAATGTTCTGATCTTTTCTCGTTGTGTGCATGAGTCCTCCTTAAACATCAAAAGTTTAACCGCTTTCATTATCCTAAAACGAATTAAATGTTATGTCAATATGTTTAACTGTATATTATCATGTTATTTAAATGAAATAAATCAAATGGTATGTTAACTTTTGTCATTAAAGGCAATAAGATCATGCGTACAACAAAAAAGAGACTCCGTCACCGAAGTCTCCATTATATTCGTATACTCTTCTTCATCATGTCCATCAAACTTCTGAACCTCACCCACTTATTTGGGTTGAGAAACCACATGCTCTCTTACCTGACTTGTCGATGTCCCCTTCACCAAGGATGCAGGCAGTACAATACGCTTGACCCCGCTTGGTTCTTGAGCCTGCATATGCCGCAACACCATCTCAAACGCCTTTACCCCCATATCAAACTGGTTCTGTTTGAGGTGCGTAATTCGCGAGTGCCTTTCGGTATGCGGACTGTCAAAACAGAGGATGGACAGTTCTTCGGGCACGCGCATATCCAGTTGTTCTGCGGCCTCTAACGCAAGCAGAGCAATGTCATATTCAGCGGCAAAAACCGCTGTAATCTGCGGGTATTTTTCATAATGGGCAACAAGATTCTGCACGTCACGATGCTTGGCTTCAGGATCAAACTCATTCGGCAAGGACGAAAGGATCGACTCCACCCACATTTCTCGATTTACCAGTATACCCTGTTCGTTATGTGCCTCAATAAAACCTTCGATTCGTTCCTCAATCGTCGTTGTATTCACTGGAGGTTGCGTCAGAAAGGCAATGTGCTGATGCCCCAGGTCAAACAAATACTTTGTCCCTTCTCTTGCTGCTCTGACATTGTCTGTGCTGACCGAAGAAGCGGGAATGCCTTTTAAATAACGGTCAATCATCACAAACGGGAACTTTCCAACAACGAGTTTTAAAATTTCATCACTAAAATATTCTCCCTGTGCGGGGAAAATAATCAAACCGTCTACCCCAAGCTCCAGCAACTCACGAATACACTGTTCCTCTTGCTCGGGAATACCGAAAGAGCGTCTAAGTACAAGAAAACTGTCATGTTTTCGTGAAGCTTCCTCCATGCCATATAAAAGTTCCGTTCCATACATATCGCTGAAATTGGTAATGACCAGACCAATGAGCAGTTTACGTTCCTGCCTCTGTCCTTTGGTTGCTGCAGACGCAGCTTCACGCCCTAACTCATCCAAGGCAGTATCAGCCACAAAAGAACCACGTCCCGGCTGTCGAATAATTAACTGTTCATTTGCCAGCATTTCCAGCGCTTTCTTCGTTGTAATCCGGCTCACGCCGAATTCGTCACATAGTTCTTTTTCCGATGGAACACGATCACCAATTTTATATTGCTGCTGCTGTATTCGTTCTCTCAACGACTCAAATATCTGTTCATACATCGGCTTGGAAGCCGAGTCTTTCCCCAATACAAGCACCTCCATAAACACTTCACTTCATCAGTCTTATATCCTAATATATCATGTTATATCATTGAAGTGAAGGAAAGATGAGAATTATTGTACGTATGCATAGTTTAAACCAAAAAACGGCAAGCCCTAATTTCGGGCTTACCGTTTTCATGATACGCTGATTATACCTTACCGAACTTTCATTCAGACCATCTCAAAGCATCGGTAGGGGATACTCTCTTGCTGGTCAGTTTATGGTTCAAGACTTTCAGCAGGATTAGAACCTGCGCCGGTCTGGTCCGATTTCAGATCACTCCCTGCCTCAGCTTCCTTCTCCGAAGCCGGCTGCTCCTTCACTTCTTCTTGTGCAGCACGGACAAACAATCGTCCGGCGGCTTGAGCCTCGGCCTTGTTGCCTGCGGCATCCTGAGCCTGAATCACAATGACTCCACCTTCAAGTACAAGAGAAGCAGGTGTAGTATATGTGCCTGTGTATACACCCGGTTCTGTCTCCACCAGAGGCACCTCTCCCGCACCACTTGCGTTCAGATTCAGAGGCAGTTGGATTCGGAAAGAAGCTTGCAAGCCAGGTTTGCTTTTAAAGGAGACGCTGACAGGCTCACCCGATATAATGTTTACATCTTCCGCCGGGGTGATATCAGTAAGTTCCGGAACTCCGGTTTCAACGTATACTTTACGTGTTACCGTCGTTTTATTACCGGCAAGATCGGTTGCCACTATCGTAATGATGTTTTCACCTTCGTTCACCAGTACGCGTTGACTGAACTTTCTGTCCCTATCAACTTGCACGGTCTGCCCATTGACGGTGACTTTGTTAAGGAATTGCTCCACTATACTGCCCGTCACATGAACTACTTCAGTGTTGATCCGGCTTCCGTCCGCCGGACTGACAAGGTTCACCTGGGGTTTAGTCTGGTCCAAAATGATAATGACCGGAAGCGAACGATCAGTCGTTTTACCATTAATGACGGCTTCTGCGGTAATCACATTAACACCCGCCCGCAGCTTCACGCCATGTGAGAATTTCCCGTTATTTACGGTGGTTGATCCTGCAACATCCTTGCCATTGTAAAACTTGATCTGCGCTCCGGAAGCAGGAGACGTTCCGGATATCGTAAAGGTGGACTGATTGGTATAGGTATTTGCTGGCGTTGTAAGCAACGGCGCATTCACCGGATATTGAACAACCGCACGAATCATGTAATTTCCCTCTTCAGCGGGCGATGCGCTCCATGCCCCACTCACACGCTGCCAGCTCCGGGCCGCATAAGTCCCGTCCTCGTCTGTAGCCAGACCAGGAGCAGCTGTACCCGCCAAACTTTGAATATAAACGATGTAGAAATCACCTGTCACAATAATGGGCTCAGGGAATTCCACAGAAGTCCACTGATTATTCCGCAGTGCCGTACCATCGAACGGCCCGGCAAGCTGTTTACCTGGTGCTCCACCAGCGCCAGACGCATCATAAACCGCGTATTTGAAAGCTGTTCCTCCAGGTACAGGCCACTCCGTATTCCAGAACCGGAACGAAGCCCCCGTGACTTGTGCTGTTTCAAGCTCCGGAGTCATTCGAACAGCCCACGCGTTATCAGCAGCATTAAAAGCTCTTGCATTCTCGGCTGTACCGTCGTCATAAGCAATCTCACCAGGGAAACCGATAAATGGTTTCAATGAGATGTTACTCTCTACCGTACCGTCGCCCGGTACAGTCACCGTAACTTTTTTGCTGTAATAATCCGCTGCCCGCACGGACAACGTATAACTTCCTTCCAGCACCTGAAGAGTAAAGCTTCCGTCTGCTCCTGTACGAACTTCTGCTACCTTGGCATCCTCCACGACGAGCACCGAGGCATCGGCTAGAGGTTGGCCTGTGCGTTCATCCTTCACTACCCCTTTAATCTGTCCATAAGGGATCGTCTCCAGATTGAAATTGGCTTTGGCTCCACTACCATCCGTGATGGTTACCGTTTTGCTTTGCGGATAATAGCCGTAAGCCTCCGCTTTTAACGTATACTCTCCTGCAACATGTGTGAAGCTGTACTTGCCTGTTGAGGAGTCTGTTTTCACAGAGCGCCCAGTTTCAAGCACCGTTACCGTTGCACTGGCCGGCAGACTCTGCGGCTGAACCGAACCTGTTCCCGGTTTCTCGATAGCAGGCTCTTGTTGTTTGGTTTTATTAAACTCTGCCTTGTCTGTTCGGGTCACTTTATACCATGGATTATCATAGTTCGGTTTAGGTTTGTCACTCGAAAGTACAATGGCTTCATCCTTTGTTACCGTTGCTGCAGCAACACCCAGCACACGGAAATCATCAATAAACCAACCTGTTTTCACTACACTGTTATCCGAGGTTAACCGGAAGCGCAATTGAACGTCATTGCCAGTCAGTGCATTCAGATCGTAGAACACAGGCGTCCACTGCTTCCCGTTCGTACTATGCGAGAATTTGCCGAGTTCTGTCCATGTTGTTCCTCCGTCTTTGGTTGCTTCAACATATCCAAAATCATATCCACTTTCGATCTCGTACCAGTGATTAAACGCAAGCGTCGCTTCGGACACATCCTTCAGATCAATTACCGGAGAGATCAGTGAATAATTCGAACCATTTTCGTACGTGCTGTCGAGGTCGGTTGCCCACACGTTAGGCGGAGATACCGCACTTGAAGGACCGGTTAACGGGATACCTCGCTCCCATTCGTCCTTGGTTCCGGCGTGCGTCCAGCCATTATCATCGTTTCCATCAAACGAATCGATATAAATATCTTCCGGTACTTGTACCGTGATGGAAACTTCATTGGATTTCTCACTTTCATTGTCACTGTAATCCAGCGCCGCCACGGTGTAATAATACGCAGTGTTCGACTCCGTAGCCGTATCCGTAAATGAGGTTTTCTTCACCGTACCGAGAGACTCATAACCGGAACCAGCCGTTTCGGAACGGTAGACAACATAAGATTTAAGATCCTCATCATCCGAACCGGTCCAGTTCAGGGTTACGTTACCCAGGATATCCGCTGTTGCGGACAACGCTGAAGGCGCTTCTGGAGCGATATCGTCCAGTTCCTGCACCGCGAAGTCATCGATATACCAGCCAGCTTTCTGAACTGTAGCATCACTGGTCAGATTAAACTGGATGAACACCTGCTGTCCGGCATATTCGCGAAGATCTATATACTGTGTTTTCCATCCTCCGCTAGTTCCTGTGTAACTGAGCAGTTCCTCAAATACATAGTCACTATCCTCAGAAGCAATGTATACCTTGCCAAAATCGAGATTATTCTCAAGGTCATACCAATGCTTAAAGGTTAACAATGCCCCTTCGGGACTTTCGGTCAAATCAATCGGCGGAGCAAGCAAGTAGGCATTGCTGTTAGGCAAATACGTGCCTTGAAGATTCGTAGCGATGACTTTGTCACCAGAATAAGCAGCCTTCGGTCCGCTCACAGGTGCTCCCCAAACCCAAGTGCTTCCTGTACCGCCCGTAGTAAAGCCAAGCTGATCCGCTTCAAAATCCTGGAGATACCCTGGCTTCACTCCATTGGATACAGCAATGCTGTATACCGTGCTTTCGAAACCATTGTTGCCATAATCATTGACACGAATATAATACTCAACGCCCTCTGGCTCAATCAGGAAAGCTGGAATTGTCGCTGTATAAGTACCTGCTTTGGTGTCTCCTTCAATCCGGTTCATTGGCAGGTAGGTGTACTGCTTCGAACCTTTGGTTCTGGCATAAGCCTCAACAGAAACCACCGCAACATTATCTGTCACATGCGCCGTCAAAGGAATGTCCAGACCTTTAAAAGCTGTATTGACCGGAGTATGCTGCAAAACCGGCTCTTCCAGATCATCTCCGGCTGTGACCACTCTTCCGGAGACGGTTCCGATGCCTTCCAGAACCGATCCAACCGCATCCAGCGCGTTAATGATCCCGTGACCGTAACCGTTGTTCGGGGTAACCGGAAACTTGCTATCTGTTCGAGGTGTCGCCGTATCCATGATGATCTGTTCCAGCTGATCCACGTTAAGAGAGTGGTTCGCTTGAAGTAACAAAGCAGCGAGCGCCGTCGTATGCGGCCCTGCCATGGATGTGCCGTTCCATCCACCTTCATATGTACCTCCAGGCACGGCTGAACGAATGTTCACGCCAGGGGCGGATACTTCTGGTTTGATCTCATTATACGGGGATGGTCCCAGCAATGAGAATGAGCCCAAATTTCCGTTAATATCGGTTGCTCCTGTAGCAAAACTTTCCGGATAGTTGGCTGGATTCGCGACTGAAGCTGGCCCTCCCGGATTGGTCAAGGTTGTATTTCCCGCAGAAAACTCCGGAAAAATCTGAGCATCACGCCAAGCCTGAACCATCGGTCTAAACCATTCGTCGAGTCCTGCTCCGCCGCCCCATGAATTATTTACAACATCCGGTGCGAGTTCTGGATGGAGGTTGCCCTCGGCATCCACTGGAGCGATGAGCCATTGTCCACCATCCAGAATAATGGCATCCGTGGTTTCCGGATTAAAAATTCGCACTCCAATCCATTTTGCACCTGGTGCAACGCCGATCTTATTGGTGCCGTTTGCTTCGGAACCCACCATCGTTCCCATGGTGTGGGTACCATGACCGTCCCCATCAGCGGGAAGAGTTGCACGGCTATGCGGATCGTACCAGCTTAACTCTGGATTAACGACGTTGCCTGAAGCATCCAGACCACGCCATTTACTGCGAAGCGCCGGATGTGTGTAATCCACGCCACTGTCCAGATTGGCAACCACGATGCCTGTGCCGTCTATACCCCGCTCCCAAACAGCAGGTGCATTGATGTAATCAAGGTTCCATTCCACATTTTCCGTCTGCTTCTTTACGCTCGAATCCGCTTCCTTGGTAGCTGTGCCTTGGGAAGCGGAGTCTTTCACTGCTGGCTGTTTGCTTACTTCCGCCTTATCCAGATATCGCGTTTCATTCGGCAGAATTTTCTCTACCTCTGGCAGCAGCGCAAGTTGCTCCATCACTTCTTTGGTACTGGTCACAGCGAGAGAGTTCACGATAAAAAAGCTTTTATATTCTTTGACCTTGCCGAGGTCAATTTCCTTTTCAAGATAATGTTCGAGAGAGTATTGCGTCCGTGAGGCGGTTTCCCGAAGGGAACTAACCACCGAGTTACGTACAGACAATTTGGTTGCCGAAGGTGTTTCTTTGGCAATCGTTGCTTTTTCCATCGCTTGTTTGGAGACAGCCTTGGTGTCCACCTGTTCCTTCATTTTGACAAGGTAGGTTACATATTCACTGCCTTCGAATGCTTTGGTCAGTTTGGCATTCACTTTGGATGTTGAAATCTCAGCCTGGCTGGACTTCATATCGATTTTGGAGGAAGATGAGTTCTGTGCAGAAACCGGAAGTGCCATTGAAAATGCAAGGAGAAGCGAGAGCCCCATGGAGACGGGCTTGCGTAACGGTTTTAATTTAATCAAACTTTTCCACTCCTTTTACCCTGCTTTATAGTTTGGTCTAGTACAGGTACCCTTCCCTGTGAAAGAATCCAATCGTTAATCCTGCTGCGATGACATAAGAATCATAAGACGCTCTGCCTTACTTTGCTTTTCATTTCACATATCGCCTCACCTCCTTTACAGGTCTGGTTAGGTAAATACAGGGTTTATAACCGTATAAATTGGCCACAGGTCAAAATATGTGCGAAGAAATAGGGTTGGGTGAAAGACGCGTAGTTGAAGTAGCCCATCATTGGTGCAGGTGGCATAAGAGTGTGATTGGATGTCCGTAAGCATTCGTGTGGAGGATGTTCAGAAGCGTTAGCAGAACGCTTGCCATGTGGATATGTAAATCCGGGTGATGCTTGCGGGTTGAATGGAAGAATACATCTTAAATTACATATAAAAGTTAAATTTAGGCTTCAATTGGATTTTATTGGTATAGTATAGATTCAAAGTTCGATACACACAAGACCTTTATTTGAAAATATTAGAAAATAAGTCTATATCATGCTTTTATAAGCCTTTTGTCTCTAACCTTACCTCCTATTACTTTCGCAATCGTGCACAATTTAAGTTATTCAACTTCAACATCAAGGTCTTTATACCCTCTGTCACTTCAACAGTCACCCTCTCTCAATAAAATACAAAAAAGAACCAGCTTGCTCGCTGGTTCTCTCAACAATCAGATCCATTCTTGTCATCACACTTAATCCAGGTCAATTTTAAATACGACAGGTACAATGCTCTTCACACCCGTTGTGGTAATCGTCAAAGCATCTTCATCACGCTCCCACATCGGCTGCTCCTCGTATCCCAGAATCTGAACCTTCTCAATGATGCCATGAAAATGCGAAGACCCTTCGCTCAGCGATTTAATGTGCACGATTCCATTATCCGGGTATACCATTACCGTGGCATACAGACTGCTGCCTTTCACCGTAAAGCGTATATCCTCACTTGTAAAAACCTTCGTATCCCCATCCGTGAATTGCCCTTCCTTCACCTCTGTGGGTCCTTCCCCGTACGTACGCCAGAACGAGGTATCGTAGATCGCCTCTCCGTTCACTTCCAGCCACTTCCCGATGCTTAGCAGGATATCCCGATCCTCGTCCGGAATCGTTCCGTCTGCTCGCGGCCCGATATTCAGCAGGAGACTCCCATTTTTGCTGACGATGTCTACGAGATCCCGGATGATCTCTTCTGCGGTTTTATAATCGTTGTTTTCCGTATAACACCAGGAATTTCTCGCAACAGCCGTATCCGTTTGCCAAAAATAAGGCTGCAGCTCCGCAAATTGTCCACGCTCCACATCAGGAACCGCCGTGCCAAACATGAATGCTTCATGCTTGTAATTAATGGCAACGGGAATTCCCCATTCCTCACCTTTGTTGTAATAATAGGCTGCAAACTTTTTGAGATATGGCTTGAACGCTGCCGTTTGAATCCACCAGTCAAAATAAAATACTCTTGGTTGATACTTATCCACCAGTTCACAGCATCGGATGAGCCAATCTTCCAGATATTCATCTGAAGGTGGGGAGCCGTAGAGATCTTGATGATCTGGCTCCGCCATGGCAGGCCAATAAAAATCCCCGCACTGCATCGGCTCTTGAATGTCGGAATCAAATTCTTTTCCATGTGACATGAAAAACCAGTGTTCGGCACGGTGGGAAGATACACAGAAGGTTAACCCCTGCTTCTCATAGGCGGCTTTCATCTCGCCAAGCACATCACGTTTGGGACCCATTTCATATGTGTTATAGTGAGAGATAGAACTCTTGTACATCTGGAAACCGTCATGATGCTCTGCAACTGGCATAATGTATCTTGCGCCTGCTTGTTTGAATAAAGCTGCCCATTCATCTGCATCGAACTTCTCTGCTTTAAACATCGGAATGAAATCCTTATATCCGAATTCCTTATGATTCCCATACACCTCAAGATGGTGTTCATAGGCCTTGGAGCCTTGAATGTACATATTACGTGAGTACCACTCACTATCATAAGCCGGAACCGAATACACGCCCCAATGGATGAAAATACCGAATTTTGCCTGTTGATACCAATCGGGAACGATGGATTCACGAAGTGAAGTCCAGTTATCCTTGAATTTCCCACCGGCGATTGTGGCTTCAATCTGCTTCAAATATTCGATTTTGTTCATGTGCTGTTCCCATCCTTCCCTGGTTGACTACATTTGTATTGTAATGTGGCAGGAAACCGTTGCACATGCAGAACATTAACGATTAGATGGACGATAATAACTTTCAGGGAGATATGCTCATGGATCATCACACACTGCTGACCAACTATTTGTCCAATCTGCAAGTGGATCTGTTTATGGTGAACTACAACCGCTGTGGCCCGCATTGGAGAGATCTGGACTATACCCCGGACTATAGCAAGTTGTACTGGATCTGCGAGGGTGAAGGTTGGCTTAAAATCGGGGATGAGGAATATTACCCCAAGCCAGGACAGCTCTTTTTGATGCCAGAAGGGGTAAAGCAATCATACTCCTCAATTAGTGACAAGCCTTTCCTCAAATATTGGTGTCATTTTTCCGCCAAAGTCGGGGGGATCAATCTGTTTCAGATTCTGCAATTTCCGCACGTGGTGAACGTGAGTCAGCCCGAACGATTTCAGGACATCTTTAGCAGTGTGCTTACCTATGCGAATTCCAATGAAGTTTACGCCCATATGATGGCCAAGAGTAAATTGACCGAATTGCTGTCTCATTACATCATGAACCTGGAACTGGATCAGATTAGCTATTTAAACGTGCCCGTTGTTGAAAAATTGTCCACCCTGCTCACCTATATCGATACACATATCGAAGAGAACATGTCCGTTCAGGATTTGGCCCAGATGCTGCACATGCATCCGAATTATTTCATTCGTTTTTTCAAGCAACAGATGGGTATGCCCCCTATTCATTACATGACCAGCCGAAAAATAGACAAGGCCAAAGAGATGCTTAGCTGCACCTCTCTGACGATGACCCAAATTGCCGACAATCTCGGATTCAGCGATTCATATTATTTTTCCAGACAGTTCAAGAAACACACCGGGCTGAATCCCACCGAATATCGCAAGCAGATGACTGTAACTACATAAATTTCTGTGCAAAATCTTATACAAAAACAACCTTCTGTTTCTGTTCAGGAGGTTGTTCGTTCGCGTTACCTTGCATTATGCGCCTTGCGCTATGTGTTACTCGTTACTGCCAATCTCTTTTTCTGAGATAAGACTCAAATACAAATGTTCCAAAAGGAAGCACACCCGCCAATAAGCCCATGATCCAAAGTGACACCTTCCACCTTTTGACGAGGCCTAGTTGTGCTAGTGCAATCAGATATAGAGGAAATAAAATACCATGAATCATACCCAGTACAGCTACAGCTATAGAGATATCGGCGAAGTACTTTAACGGCATTGCAATAAAAACAAGCAGTAGAAAGGATATGCCCTCCCAAATACCAGCAATTCTGAATCGACCTGTGACCGTGTTCATTCCGTTTGTTCTCACCTTTCCGCAAAATTGTTTGTGAAATATGTAACTTATAACATGGCGCTTTACAACGCTGTATTTCATTCACACACAACGTATGTAAGCTCTCTCTCAGTATAAAGCATGAACATGAGTCGAATTTACTTTAAATTTGAATAATTATTGAATAGAATCGATCTGTTTCACATCATTCCATATCCGTTTCACTCACGCTAAGTTGTTGCTCGTTCAATCAACCGATATGCGAGTGAAGCCGCCTTATGCTCCTCTTTTCCCAATACGGCCCACAAATGATAAAAAGCCTGCTTCGCCTGCTCGGCAATCGGATTATGAATCGTTGTCAGTTCGAGCACACGTGACAACTCAATATCATCGAATCCCACAATAGCAAGCTGATCTGGAACCCGTATGTTCCGTCTGCGAGCTTCACTCAGGATGCCTATTGCCGCATAGTCGTTGGAACAAAGCACCGCTTGCGGTAGTTCGCCCCCGTTGGCCATTTGTCGCAAAGCTGTTTCTCCATCGGATGAAGTAAATACGGAGTACTGATATGCGTCACGCCACACGGGAAGCCCTTGGCTTGTCATGAATGTCTCATACGCTTCGCGGCGGCTTTTCGTATTCAGACTACCACTTCGGCCAAAAACATTGGCAATCCGTGTGTAACCTTTGGACACTAGATGCTCCAGCGCCAGTCTATACCCTTGAGCCTGATCCATGGCAATCGAAGGAATCTCTTCATTCCCCATGCGCTGCCAGGAAACCATCGGTCCATATTGCATATAGGCTTTCAATTCCCCCGGATCATTCACACAAGTCACGATTAATAAACCATCCACACGTTTACTCCGCAAATCCTCAAAGGCCTGCAGCTCAATTTTTTTATCACCACGCGACATATAAACAATCGTCTGAAATCCGTAGTCCATCGCGGTATCCATAAATTGGTTAATAAAGGTCAAACTCAGCTCATCAATCATCGCGGTGACAATCCCGATCTGTTTCGTTTGTCCTGTCGACAGAGAAACTGCATTACGATTCGGTATGTAATCCAGTTCTTTCATAATTTCGGTAATAATACGTCTTGCTTCATCACTAACGTGCGGTGAACGATTAATGACACGGGATACCGTAGCCCTCGAATAACCGGAGCGTTTCATAATTTCATCAAATTTGGACATTCCGATGCTCCTTTCCTGCGAACAAACACCAAATACAGTATGCCTCATCTCCTCTGCAAAAGTAAAACTTGACGTGTAACCCGTTACAACGTTTAAGCTTTTGGGGAGAGAATAAGTGAACTTCACACAGGTTCACCATGAATTAAATGAATGGAGCGATATATATGAGCAAATCTTCGAATCAAACGTATTCATTTCCCGAAAACTTTCTGTGGGGTGGTGCTATTGCCGCGAACCAGGCTGAAGGTGCATATAATCAGGGTGGCAAAGGTTTGTCCACACAAGACGTAGCTCCTCAAGGTGTCATGGGTCCAATCACGGAAGAGCCTACCGCAGATAATATGAAGCTTGTCGGTATTGATCTGTACCACCGCTACAAGGAAGATGTGAAGTTGTTTGCCGAGATGGGGTTCAAAGTATTCCGTACCTCTATCGCATGGTCTCGCATTTTCCCTAAAGGGGACGAGCTAGAGCCGAATGAAGAAGGCTTGCAATTTTATGACAATCTATTTGACGAATGCCGCAAATACGGTATTGAGCCATTAGTCACGTTATCTCACTATGAGACACCTCTGCACCTTGCCAAAGAATACGACGGTTGGGTGAATCGGAAGATGATCGGCTTCTATGAGCGCTATGCAACTACGGTCTTTAATCGATACAAAAACAAAGTCAAGTACTGGCTTACCTTCAACGAGATTAACTCCATTCTTGAATTCCCATTCATGAGCGGAGGAATCTTCACACCTAAGGAGAAGCTGAGCAAACAGGATCTGTATCAAGCCATCCACCACGAACTGGTTGCAAGTGCATCCGCTGTGAAGCTGTGTCATGAGATCATCCCTGATGCTCAGATTGGATGTATGATTTTGAGTATGCCGACGTACCCGTTAACTCCGAACCCGGATGATGTTATCAAAGTGATGGAGTATGAACACAGCAACTATTTCTTCGGTGATATGCACGTCCGTGGACGCTACCCTGGGTACATGAAACGTTACTTCCGTGAAAAAGGAATTGAAATTCATATGGAAGACGGCGATCAGGAGATGCTGCTCAACACCGTGGACTTCATCTCCTTCAGTTATTACATGAGCACATGTCAGACGGCTGACCCTGCCAAACAAGTGGCTGGTGAAGGCAATCTGATCGGCGGAATTCCTAACCCGTATTTGCCTGCAAGTGAGTGGGGCTGGCAGATCGATCCGCAAGGACTGCGCTATGTGCTGAACATGTTCTATGACCGTTACCAGAAACCGCTATTTATCGTTGAAAATGGTCTTGGTGCAGTAGACGAGTTAATTACAAGTCCGAATGGCGAGAAAACCGTGGATGATGACTACCGCATCCAATATTTGAATGACCATCTGGTTCAGGTTGGCGAAGCATTGGAAGATGGAGTAGATATTATGGGATACACCTCTTGGGGTTGTATCGATGTTGTGAGTGCCTCCACCGCTCAGCTGAAAAAACGGTATGGTTTCATCTATGTTGACCGTCACGATGATGGTTCAGGCACATTGGAGCGTTATCGTAAGAAATCATTCCACTGGTACAAAGAAGTCATTAGCAGCAACGGAAAAAGTCTGAAGCGTTAAGCTTTAAGACATAATAAGGGACCTTCTCTTCGGCAACACGGGACCAAGAAATTCGCCACAGTGCGGCTTTTCAGCTTGATCCGTTATGCCGAGAGAGGTCTTTTTTTATCCCGATGCAATAACCGCGTTATTCCCAATAACACTGCCTATTAAATCACAAAAAGACCTCTGCACTTCCGCAAAAAAATTCGGAAATACAAAGGTTTTATTTTATCTGAAAATGTCTATTCTTAAGCCATAACATGGGCATGCTTTTCTTTCATACTAATTGCGAGAACGGCAGCAACAAGTCCGGCACACACAAGGATCGAGCCAACCCATCCTGTGTTCATAATGGATGAATGGTCAATAACAAGGCCGCCAATATAGGTTCCCAGCGCGATACCCGCATGGGCTATCCCTGAGTTCGTACTAATCAATATTTCAGATGTTTCAGGTGAGGTCTTGATAATCAGACTATTTTGCACCGGTGTAACCGTCCAGCTTAGAGCCCCCCAGACACTTAACAGCAGTAAAAAAGCGATCAAAGGCAGCCCCGTGCTAAACGGTATAACCGCCATACTGATCATAAACGGAACCAGCACGATCAAAATGGCTTTAGCCGGATGAAGACGATCGGATAACATACCGCCAATACCCCCGCCAGCAACTGCGGCAAGCCCAAACATCATGTAGATCAAGGTAATCGCCGTTGCACTAGCTCCAATAGTTTCCTGTAGAAACGGTGTAAAGTACGCATATAACGTCAAATGCCCCGCCAGAACGAGCAATGTCGTGGCGTGAATCGCCAGCATTTTCGGATTCCATAGAGCTTTAAGCTGATTTTTCAGACTCACGGCAGGAGCAGGCTGTACACGATCCATCGCGAGGCCGATAGATACCATCACCAATACAGTCAATATGGCAATCAGCATGAACACCTCACGCCATCCAAACGCGTTGCCTATATAGATACCAATCGGTACGCCCAGAACCAGTGATGCACTTCCCCCCATCGTAATCGTGCCAACCGCCCGCCCTTTGTACTCCGGTTTAACGATGCGTGAAGCTAACGTCAGAGATAATACAAAAATAAGCGAACCTGCTGCAGCTCCGAGCATGCGTCCTGCCATCAACATGTAAAAGTTAACGCTGAATGCAGAGACCAGATTGCTGATTAGAAATACAAATAACGTAACCATATATACCTTTTTACGCTCAAATCGGGCCGTTACATTTAACAAAATCGGCGCAGACAGCGCATATACGAGTGAAAAGATCGAGATCAGATATCCGGCTTTCGCCAAAGAAAGATGAAGATCGGTTGCAATCAAGTCCAGAATGCCACCCAAAATCAGTTCAACCGTTCCGACTACAAAGGCAGCAATCGCCAAAACATATACTTTTTTATTCATTGTTCCAAATCCCCCTAACGAGTTACAACTACGATAGTAACCCAATGGAGAGAAAAGTTCAATGAATAATTTCGAATTATTTCAGTTTGTTTTCCTCCCACTTTCAAAAATATACAAAACAAAAACTATTCTTCGAAAGAATAGTCTCCTAATAGATCAATCTCGTAAGCAAACGTTCAATTTCTTCGTCCTGCAGTAGTTGATCCCCGTATTTTTTTGTAATCTGTGTCAGAGCCACATCGTGATAGAAATAATCCGTCATTGCTTTAACAATAGGTTTGGACATCGTCTTGATTGCTTTCCACGATTCATTTTCCAATCCGGCGAACAGCAGGTAGGCATGATCTACAATAAGCAGTTGTGAAGGTTCTGGCGCATCAAGCAGCGGGATAAGTGAGTATTTGCGAGTCAGAGAACTTTCCAAACCACCAACCGCAAGCACTTCTACATATACGCCTTGCTTCTCCTTCTGCTCCAGCAAACTGCGGTAACTCTCCATCCTCTCATTCCAGGCCAGAAAAAGAATCGACGAATCTGCCTCTTCAATCAACTGTTCAATGTTCGAGGCAATGGATGACTCATCCTTCAACGTCCAGATATGTTCATCGGTGAATGTTCGCTTGATTTTGTGTTGTTTCAAGGTTTCGATATCCTTATCAAAATCAAGTTTGATTTTGTGAATGACCGTTTGCAAATCCACTGCCATGTAAAGTTTCTTCTTGCCATCCATCGTTGTCAGTACGATCCCCTTATCAATCAAACGGTTGAGTACTTCATAGATTTTGGCCTTAGGAACATTCGAGGCGCTTACAATCGTTGTGGCATCAAGCGGCTCATCCTGCGCAAGTATAGCCTCATAGACCTGACTTTCATATTGGGTAAACCCGAATTTTTGTAACATATGTAGTTCAAGACGTCCCTTCGTTCTTGTTGTAGTTGAACTAAAATGGTTTACACGAAACACTCCGATGACAGAATAACCTTGAGGGTAGCGGTTATCCCCGAATTTTTTTGATTCCCTTTGATAAAGGGGAAATTCGGGGATAAAGGCGAGCGCTTCGCTTTTCCAGGTTTTTTCTGTCCTCTCCGTTACTGTGTAAAAGAATAGTTCAACTTGTATCTAGTTTAGAGACAAGTTCAATACCTGTCCAGTTTCCTGGTGACTGTTCAAATAAAATGAACTGCTGCTGGTTATATTAAGCTTGAATTACCCATTCCCTGTTTTGGAAAGGAGCATGAATCCGAATGGAAAATACACAAGAATTCGTGAAAAAGGTTAATGAGAATGCCGAGAAAGCGCGCCACAACAAAAACAATGGTAAAGGAACACCCGGAGACAAGTTACCGAACAAACAGCACTCCACGAACAAATAAGAACGCAGTAATCATGAACCATGTAGCTTCGATGTCAAGCATTGAAGCAGATGAGTACAGACGTAATATGGTGCCTCACATCGGTGAGTGCATCATATTCCTTACTACTTGGAATAATGTATGACCATGCTTAGTTTGTTACTGCCTGCTCCCGAATGATCGTAACCATGTGGCTGATCTGCCTTGAAACGGATCGAATCCCCCTGCCTTAACTTGTGTTCCGCTTCCCCTACTCGGATCGTGACTTCCCCTTCATACACAGTTATGAATTCCTCAGCCCCTTCAATGTGTGGTTCAGCACGCAACGATGACTTCTCGTCCATCTCCATCATATACATTTCAAAACGACGCCCTTCTTCAAAAGAAAAATGAGGATAGATCCGGACTCGTCCCTCATCTTCCCGCAAAACTTTGATGTCCTCCTTCATGAGAACAGTTGTGTCAGACTGCAGTTCATGAATAAGTACAGTGAATGATATTTTTAACCCGTTCGCAATCTTCCAGACCGTTGCAATCGACGGATTGGATTCCCCGCGTTCAATCTGACCAAGCATCGTCTTGCTAATGCCTGACATTTCTGCGACCTTGTCCAGACTCAGCTTTCTTTGTTCCCTGATTTGCTTGAGGTTCCGAGCCAAAATCAAATTAATATTTTCCACGAAAAATACACCTCTCTTCTTCCTAGTCCTCTTGTGCACTATACAGCACATATTGTACAATCATAAAAGACATACGTTATAACGACCTTATGGTGCATTATAGCATACAATTTAATCTTACAAGGAGAACACATGGATATTTTATCTTTAGTCACTTACGCAATGATTGCTTCTTTTACACCAGGACCCAACAACATCATCGCCATGTCTCATGCCAAGGAACAAGGTTTCCAATGTACATTTCCTTTTATTAGCGGAGTCGCTGCCGGATGTCTTCTTATCATGATACTGTCCAGTTATTTCAACCTTATTCTTTATCAGTACATCCCGATGATCACCCCGGCCTTAAACGTATTTGGGTGTATTTACATGCTCTATCTTGCCTTCAAAATCATGAAGAGTACGTCTGCTCAGAGCAAGGCCGAGGACAAGTCAAAAATTCATTATTCCTTTTCGTTTGGATTCACTCTTCAGTTGATCAATCCCAAGGTCATCTTATACGGGCTCACAGCCCTGTCGGTGTTTGTTCTGCCCTATACACAGTCACATCACCAACTCATCCTATACTCGCTACTGCTCACCCTCATTGGGATCAGTGCGAATCTGACCTGGGCATTGGGTGGACGTTTATTTCAACAGTTCCTGTTAAAATATGAACGACCTTTTAATATCATCATGGGTCTTATATTGATCTTTACCGCGATTTCATTTATCAAATAAAACAAAAGCGTCCACTCATCTGTTGAGTGAGACGCTTGCTTGTAATACTACTCCTGTTTCCTCCTCCACCAGGAACGCATCTCATGAGCTTCACCATTGAACACAACCGTTTCGCCTATAACCGGTGTAACGACCGGTACATTCAAGGTTCGTGCGGCACGGGTTACCCGCTCTGCCGGTTCATTCCATGCATGATAAGCGAGCGTGAATGCTCCCCAATGAACAGGGATCAATACATTTCCGCCCACATCCAGATGGGCTTGTACCGTTTCCTCAGGCATCATATGAATGTTGGACCAGCGTTCATCATATTGTCCGCATTCCATCAAGGTCAGATCAAATGGCCCATACTTGCTTCCAATCTCCTTGAAATGAGGACCATAACCACTGTCTCCACTGAAAAACACTTTTGTTTCCCGCCCGGCAATGACCCACGAGCACCATAATGTGGAATCCCGATCAAACAGTCCTCTTCCCGAGAAGTGACGAGCAGGTGTGCAAGCAAGTGTCAGTCCCTTGAAGGAATATTCATCTCCCCACTGATGCTCCGTAATCTGGTCAGCAGGTATGCCCCATTTAATCAACCGTTTGCGTACACCAAGCGGAACGATAAAACGATTGGTTTTGCTTTTTAATTTGCGAATAGAAGAAGCGTCAAGATGATCATAATGATCATGAGAGATCACGATGGCGTCCAAAGCAGGAAAATCTTCTGGCTGTATGGGCAGCTCCTTGCTGAAACGCTTCGTACCCACCCAGGACACGGGTGACGGTCGATCACTTAACATAGGGTCAAAGAGCAATCTGTGTCCCTCCACTTCAAGCAGAAAGGCCGAGTGTCCAAACCACGTCACCTGTGTGTGATCAGACGCAACCAACGTTGAATCAGCTTGATAGCGCTCCACGGGTATGTCCACAGTCGGTCTTCGCTCCACATGTCTGCGCATGGAATCCCTCAATATACTTGTCAGAGACTTTATGTTCATTCCGGCGGTTGTTGGAATCTGATTTTCGTATTTCGTCATCGTTCACCCTTCTGTTCCCCGTATTCCTTCGTTTGTCTTATGGAGAAATTATAATCTTATTTCATATTAATTCATCGAATACCGATATTCAATGTTGTGTGAATGAGAGACCCCTGACGGCGTTAAGCTAGAATTAAGATGCTGTTTCCACACGTATAAGACTGAGCATATATGATATAGAAAAACAAGAGAGAGTGTGAGCTACCATGAGCAAAAAATGGCGTAAAAGACTTGTTAAATTTCTGATTGTCGACCTGTCGTTAATCATTATTCTGTTAAGTTCCGGATTAATCTATCAGCAGGTTAGTTCTTCACAGGATGAAAAAACATTCACACCGCCAGGCAAGTTATATGAAGTACATGGAGACAAAATGCACCTGTATACAGGCGGCGAAGGCGATGTCACTGTCGTTCTTGCCTCAGGCTGGGGAACGGCCAATCCTTATGTAGACTACTATCCATTATATGAAAAGCTTGCTCCTAATACGAAATTTGCTGTATATGATCGCTTTGGCTATGGATACAGTGATCGAACCGATAAAAAGCGGGATGTAGACACGGTAGCGGACGAATTGCATGAATTGCTCCAGGTTTCTGGACAAAAACCACCTTACGTACTTGTAGCTCATTCCCTTGGCTCATTGGAGACCCTTCGATTCGCACAGAAGTATCCTGATCTGGTCAAAGGTATTGTGATGATTGACGGTGGAAGTCCTGAATTCTACGAAACGGATCAAGATAACCCGGCAGACACCATTGGTGGTTTCGCAACTCAATTCCGGATTAAAAGCGGACTTTTCAGACTCAGTATGCAAGTCCCGGCAGTCGTTGATGCTTCGAATGCCAATCGCAATGAGTTGAAGCTGGTACCAGAGGAGCTGAAAAAAGCGGATAAAACGGCGCTTCTGCTGAACTATGGGAACACCAATACGGTTGACGAGTTACGCGAGATGCAAGCCAATGCCAAAGTTGTTGTAGCTAATAAGCAGCCTTTCCCATTCCCGCTTACGATTCTGACCGCAGATTACTTTGGTAAGCCGGAACCGGATTGGGTTAAAACCCAAAGTGAATTCATATCCTGGTCAACTTCAGCTAAACAAATTACTGTCAAGGATACGGAGCATTACATTCATCAATACCACCCGGACATGGTGGCAGATGAAATCCTGGAACTTGTTAAGAAATAATGGAAAGACAGAAAGAGCGATGTTCCCTTGCATATGAAGGGAACATCGCTCTTCTTCTATCTATTGGTTTAGTGCATTGGACTCTTCTGTTTATCAGCCGAGCCAACCTTCACTCTTTTGATAAACAATGCGATAACAAAACCAACAAGGGCCAGTACAAGTGCAAAAACAAAGGCATTTTGTACACCTGATGTGAATCCTGCAAGAATATTCTCTGGGTTTTGCGGGTTATCTACATTGCTCAGGAACCGAGTCTGTCCAGCACTCAAAATACTTACGGCAACAGCTGTACCAATAGCGCCGGATACCTGCTGAAGTGTATTCATAATTGCTGTACCGTGAGGATAAAACTCACGCGGCAACTGATTCAATCCGTTGGTCTGCGCCGGCATCATCACCATCGAAATTCCGACCATCATGAAGACATGCAGCAGAATAATCTTAATCAGTGGCGTTGTTGCTTCAATACCCGTGTACAGGAACAAGACAACTGCAACGACCGCCATTCCGATAATAACGAGCCATCTCGGACCAAACTTATCAAACAATCGTCCCATCACAGGAGACAAAAATCCATTCAGCAAACTACCTGGCAATAAAACCAATCCGGCAGTAAGTGGTGTAACCGCCATTCCCTGCTGTAAATACATCGGCAAAATCAGCATGGACGACAGAATCATCATCATACAGATGAAAACCAGAAGCAGTCCCGTCGTAAACATTGGATATCTGAACGCTCTTAGATTCATCACCGGCTCTTTCATACTCAATTGACGGATACTGAATAAGAGCAATGCGACGATACCAATGGCCAGCGTGGCAACAACAACCGGGCTGGTCCAGCCTCCGCCAGATTCACCATGTCCGCCTGCACTACTGAAGCCATATACGATGCCGCCAAAACCAAGTGTAGACAAAACAATCGACAACACATCAATCTTAGGCTTGGTCAACTTGGAAATGTTCGGCAGGAACAACAACCCACATACCAAGGAGATCAGGAAGAATGGTAATGAAATCCAGAAAATCCAGTGCCAGCTCAAGTTAGCCAGAATCAGACCTGAAATACTCGGTCCGCTTGCTGGTGCAAACATAATAACGAGACCAATCAACCCCATCGCTGCTCCCCGCTTTTCAATAGGGAAGATCACCAGTATGGTATTAAACATTAACGGGAGCAAAAGTGCCGTTCCCACCGCTTGTAACACGCGGGCTACAAGCAAAATTTCAAAGCTAGGTGCCAGTGCGGCAACCAATGTTCCTGCAATCGAGAAAATAAGTGATGTTGTAAACAGCTGTCTGGTCGTAAACCATTGCAATAACAATCCTGAAACAGGTACCAGAACACCCAGGACGAGCAGGTATCCCGTAGTTAACCATTGAATAGTAGTTGGTCCAACCTCAAGTAGACCCATTAGTGGTGTCAAAGCGACATTCAAAGCCGTTTCACCAAACAAACCGATAAACCCGCTCAGTAGCATGGCAAACAAAATCGGAAATACCTTGTATTGCTGTGTTTCTTGCTGGTCTTTTGCTGTACCAGCCTTCATGGAAGCCTCCACGATCCCATCCTCCTCAAACATTCCTGCGATTTCTATTTACTCTTTCTCTTGGTACAACTATTGAAGCTGCTGGACATTCTTCGCTACAACTGACAAATAATCCGCAGCCGTCAGCATCGGCTGTTTATCCTGATTGGTCAGTGTAATAATCAATGCACCTTCCATCAGAGAAATTACGAGCATTGCCGTCTCACGAGCCTTCTCTTCACTAATACCGTCCAACATGAGATGCCTTGCGATAATATCCTGCCACCCCGCAAATACGTTCTGTGAAGCCGTACGCAGCTGTTGACTGATACAGGAAGTCTCTACAGCAGCCCAGAAGCTGAATGGCAAAAAACCAGTATAACCATTTGCTTCCGCTTCATTCGCTGTTTCATAAATGAATTGCCGAATGCCTTCTGCAGTCGTCTCATGGGCTGCAAAAATTTCCTCAAACCTTTGCAAGATATGTGCATTGGCGGATTGAATGCATTCGAGAGCCAGCTCTTCTTTCCCCTTAGGAAAATAATGATATAACGAACCTTTTGGTGTGTTACTCTCCTTAATGATCTGATTCAGACCGGTCGCATGATACCCTTGTGAAAAAAAAAGTCTTGCTGCTGTGCCAACAATAAGATCTCTGGCATTCGACTTTTCACTCAAAGAAAGCCACTTCCTTCAATAAATTATAACAATCGGTCTATATAATTAAAGTCGTTCGCAGGCAACATGTCAATGCTTTTATTTTAAATTTTACGAAAAAATAACACTTCCATCTAAAGTGTAGCTAAAAGTAAAACCGTCAGCTTCCTCGACATCATTCGAGAAGTAGCTGACGGATTTACTCTGTATTCTTTCGTTTTAGTTCAAGTTCCATCCTTCAACATTCAACTCATTGTTAATACTAACTGCTGTTAAGGCTCCTAGTGATGCTGCCGTGATGGCTTGATACAGTTCAGAGGCTGCATCTCCGGCGCTAAACACACCAGACACAGACGTTTTCCCTTGTGAATCAACAAGGATAGTACCTGTTTCTGTCACCTCGCACCCCATAGCCTTTGGTATATCTGAACCTGTATGAAGTTTCGGCTGGAAGAATACACCTGTACAAGGGATCATCGTTCCATCGCTCAGTTCAACTGCACTAACCATCCCCTCTTCCGATCTAATCGATTGGATGGGAGTTTCATACAGTTGCACACCATGACGCGAAAGTTCTTGCTTCACTTCTACTTCTATAGAATTCTCATCATGGATACACAATGTGTAATGACTTGTCCAGCCAGAGATTAATTTAGCCATATGTAATGCATGGTTGGCACTGGTAATGATAACGAGCTGCCGATTCCGTAGTTCCCATCCATCACAGTACGGACAGACAAATGCGCTTTTTCCGTAAACTTCGGATAAACCCGTAATATTCAAAGGCAAATCTTTTTTACCTACAGCAAATAAAATCTTTTTCGAAATGTACGTCTCTCCCTCGACTGTCTTAACAACAAACTCACCGTCATGTCCAGTAATCTCTGTCACCGTATCTGATGTAAATTGCACCGAAGGATATGCAGCGATCTCTTCTTTTGCGATTCTGCGGAATTCACGAGGGCTTACCCCGTCTCTGGTTAAAAAACCATGTGTCTCCCGAGTAACCCAATTACGGGGTTTTTGATCATCAATGACAAGTACGTTTTTTCTGGCTCTGCCAAGTACCAACGCAGCATTCAGCCCAGCTGGTCCTCCTCCTACAATTACAACATCGTATTTACTAAGAGCTTTATTCATCAAAATCATCCTTTCCAGATATTTAATATCTCTAATCAGAACGAAAAATTGCTCACTTCATACTCCCTCACTAGCTAATTGCAAGGTGTACACCTGTGAGATATTTAATAGCATTGCTTTAAAGATTCATGAGCGCACAACGTTTATGCCATGCAAACACAACTATTAGAGACATCTTATATCTACAATATCGTTTTCGTATCTTATTTGCAATATTTTTATTTCATTTCTACACTGGAACCATGACAATCTAATGAAAATACGCGCGTAGCACAGAACTGTTGTTTTAACAATTAAAAAAGTTCTTGTTTTTAAATTGTTCACAATCAAATGACATTATTATAAATACTAGAGTGTTACATAAATCACAACATGAAATGGATGATATAATGGACACATATTATATTAAGTATAAACAATAGGAAGTGAGTATTTGAAAACATTAAATAATGAATCACAAGCCAATATCAGCCTGGAGTACAGCTCGATTCCAAAAGTATTTTTAGATACGATCAAAATTGGAATCATCAAGTCCAACTTGATTGCCATGTTTGCAGGTTTAAGTCTAGCCCTATATGTATTTAATGCATCTATCGTTGCTAATATTGTTCCGATTGTACTTTCATTTCTCGGTTCTTCATTAATCATCGGAGCAGCTGGGGTGTTCAACAATCTGTATGACCGGGACATTGATGCGATTATGGAGCGTACGAAGAAACGTCCTACCGTTACAGGACGAGTCGATACCAAGTCGGGACTGATTCTTGGGTTTACGATTACGTTGATTGGTGCGATCATGCTGTACATCGCATCTCCATCGGCCGCTTTTTTTGGCCTTCTTGGTTTGTTCCTTTACGTCATTCCATATACGATGTGGACCAAACGTACAACGATTTACAACACTGAGGTAGGCAGCCTGTCTGGTGCTGTTCCGCCGCTGATCGGCTGGGCAGCCATCTCTCCTGAACTGGGACATTTCGAAATTTGGGCACTGGTCGTAACGATGCTGTTATGGCAAATGCCTCACTTCTATGGCATCGCCATTCGCCGGTTCGATGAATACAAAGCGGCTGGTGTTCCAATGTTGCCTGTTGTCAAAGGTATTGGGCGCACTTATGTTCAAACGAATGTTTATCTGGTATTACTGTTGCTTTCCAGCTTCCTGTTCTGGCCAATGAGTCCATTTGTCGCCATAGTAGCCTTTCTTGTAAGCTTGGCCTGGCTGATTCTTAGTGTGGCTACTTTTGACAAAAAAGAAACAAAAAAATGGTCACAACGCATGTTTATTTTCTCCATTAATCATATTACCATCATCTTCTTAGTTATCATCGCGTATTCCTTGATTGCTTAAATGACGATATGGGCACCATTGAATGATTTAAAAGAAATAAGAAACCGTACAGACGCAACGCCTGCATTCAGGCATGTTCTGTACGGTTTTTTTGCCTGTCTTTTAGTTTAAAGGTCATGAATAAGCGAATGCCTCTATCCTGATCATAACCTGTATTATCCCGCCTTCACGGGCACCTGCTCTCCTTGCCATAACAGCTGCATCTCTTCATTGGTTTCAAGCAGATCCGCGAGTGTTCCTTCGGCTTCAATGCGTCCATCCTTCATGACGATAATGTGATCAGCTTTGGTGAGGGCTGCCTTTCGGTGGGATACCGCAATACAGGTGACTTCTTTCTCCTGAAACAGTCCATCCCACACCTGTTGCTCCGTCTCCACATCCAACGCACTGGACAGATCATCAAAGATAAACAAATCTGCCTCGGTCATTAACATTCGTGCTGTCGCCGATCGCTGGATCTGGCCACCGGATAACATGACACCTCTTGGTCCTACTGGTGTTTCCAGACCTTGATCTAAATGATTGATGTCCTTATCCAATACAGCCAGTCGAATGGCTTTTTCTAACGCTTCGTCTGCATTTTCCCGCTTTCCCTGAACGATATTTTCTCTCAGCGTGTCACTGAACAGCCTAGGAACCTGAGGCGTATATGCAGCTCTGGGTGGCATAAGAAATGTTGCAGGATCTACCTTCTCTCCATTCCAGAGAATCTCACCCTGCTGCTTAGGCAACAGCCCCAGCAGTGTACGAACCAAGGTGGATTTGCCCGAACCGATTCGACCCGTAATGACAAGAAATTGCCCCTGTCTTAACTTGAAATGAATATCCTTTATTCCGTTTGAAGACTGCGCATACTGATAACTGAGTCCGCTTACTTCAAGTTCACGCAATTTCTCATTGGGATCTCTTCGTTTACTTATTGGCTCTGGAGGATCTTCATTCAGATAGATTTCCCGGTTCTCCATAATCTGATCCTCTTCCCCTGGACGAAAGAGTGTACGCATGCGGTCATAAGACACCTTTAGTCTTTTATGCTGAAACACCATGTATCCGAACAAGGAAATGCTGAACCCGATATTGACGAGATAACTGGTGAACAAGGCAAAATCACCCACTGTGAAGTGACCCGCCTTCATCTCGGCAGCACACATCAACAGAATAAGCCCTGTGCATATACTCAGTACGTGCTGATTAAGCGATTTCATCCATTGCTTGAACAGATTGTCTCGCAGAGCAGCCTGGCGTCGTTTTTCATTGAGCTGATTGAAACGCGTGGAGACATGTTCTTCCGCCTGACCAAGCTTTAGTGCCTGCACTGCCCCGAACGTCTCTGCAATAAAACTGGTAATGCGACCTGTTGCTTCCCGGTTAACCTGTGCATATTTTCTTGCACGATTACCCGACAAATTATTCAGCAATGTCACGACCAGGAGCGGTAAAACGGCAACCAGTGTAATCTTCCAGTTAATGTTGGCCATGATGATAATGGAAACTACCGCAAAAACCAATCGTCCCCAGAAATCCACCCAGGATTCAATATATTCCACCACTTCATCCACGTCATCCCGAAAACGGCTCATGGCCTCACCCGGTGATGCAGGGAGATTTCGTCCCGGCCAGCGCATAATACCAGCCAGCATATTCGTCCGCAAAATAGCCTGAATATGATACATATACGTAACCCAGGCATGGAAAGCTACAAAGAAAGTTCCCACCCGTGTCAACCGGAACAGCCCAATCACAATCAATGGTACAGCAAGCCACATGTAATCAGTACTTCCCGTCGCTGTCCGGTCAAAGAACCACTGCATACCAAGCCCCATTGCAAGCGGAAGCGAATGAAATATACACCATAACAAGCCGTTAATTAGAAATAGGTAAGGCTTGAAGCGAAATAGACGCCCTATAAATCCCGTGACATTCATGCCAGTTCCTCCTCTCGGCCCGTAACGAGAAGCCTTGCATAATGGGAGGCCGGATCATTGGCTAACTCTTCTCTTGATCCGAACTCCAGCAATCTTCCCCCGCCCAAAACCAACATTTTATCTACCTTCTCCAGTGTGGCAAGTCTGTGTGCGATAATAATGCCTGTAGAGCGCTTCATCAACTCATCAATCGCCGATTGAAGCAGAGTCTCGGTCGCTGCATCAAGTCGCGAAGAAGGCTCATCCAATATCACCAGACTAGGCTCCGTTAGAAATACTCGGGTTAAGGCAAATAGTTGAGCTTCCCCCGCAGATAAGGAGGAGCCCCCTGCACTCAAATGTGTATCCAGTCCCTCAGGCTGAGTATCGATCCACTGACTAAGTCCCAGCCGCTCGGTTGTTTGCCTGATCATTACATCCGACACTTCCGAATTGAACAAAGTCAGATTGTCACGCAGTGTGCCATCAAATAACTGCACATCCTGTGTAACCATACCCACTCTGCGATAAAGAGCCTGCATGGACAACTTCGTAATATCGGTTCCACCAATGCGAATCGTCCCCTGATCCAAATTGTACAAACGCAGGAGCACACGGCTAAGACTTGACTTTCCGCTTCCCGTCCGACCGATGATCCCCAAACGTTCTCCCGGTTTCACTACAAATGTAATGTCCTGAAGCACAGGTTTATCTTCGTTGTAGCTAAAGTGCACCTGATTAAATTCCAGTCCAAGCGGACCATCAGGCAACTTTTCTTCTTTTCCGTCCTGAATCTCGCTTCGCAGTGACAACAACTCGCGGGAACGAAGCATACCTGATTTTGCCTTTTGGAACTCCTGTACCTGATCACCTAACAACTCAATAGGTTCATTTAACATCTGGCTATATTGATAGATCAGGAACAAAGTTCCGATACTGATCACACCCTCGATGTAATAATGCACCCCCAGCAGCAAAACAACCGTCACGGATATAATAAACAGGACAACCGTGGTGTTCCACGGAATCACCCGTAACATCCATGCTTTTCGACCTTTGAGAAATACAGTGCGCATCGTACGATAAAAGCGGTTCATCACATAAGGTACGTGTCCATTGGCCTGCACATCCTCAATTCCGGCAATTCGTTCCTCGATCAAGCTGAACAACGAAGCGCTGGCAGCTCGTTCATTTTTGGAAGACTCGACCCCCATGTTACGAATAACCACCATGAACAGAATAGATAAAAGCGTAAATACCGTCATAACCAGTGCAATCGGTACATTAATCGTAAACATGAATCCCAGTATGCCTGCAAGCAGGACGAAACTTCCGATAACCTGCACGATAAACATTGCAAAAAAGTTCGAAATGCTTGTCACGTCGCCATCGACGCGTTCAATCATCTCTCCTGGTGTTTTCACGTTATGAAAACGCATATCCAGCCGCAAGCAATGCTTCAGCAGATCGCCGCGCATCCGGTTGGTTGCCCGCCAGGCCACGTCGTTCCCCAGATAACTTACAGCTATCGTGATAAGTTGATTGGTCACAGCGATAAGCAGGAACAGCCCCGCAAGTTGCATCAGATCACCAAGACCCCCCCCACTTGCAGCTGTATCAATGAATCGCCCGATAATCTGTGGATTGAGAAGCTGCAGCCCTGTTGACGTTAACAGCATGACCATAAGCACAGCCAATTTTCCTTTGACCGGCTTTAAATATCGCAGTAGCCATGACATGGAACGTTTCTCTGTTTTGGGCATTAGCCCCACCTCTTTAATATTAAATTAATTGTGATCTATTCGAACTTAATCTTTCGTACTTAATCTTTTCGTATCTTTCTGCAATCCTTACGCTATGATGAATCATGCAGTAGCTTAGTGTAGTCAGCATTGCCTTCATAAGAAACACGTTGTTCAGGGTGGTTAACCATAGTTCATTCTTCCTTTCTTATTGTGATCCATATTCATAGATCTGAAATATAACCCTTCAAAAAACACTCCCCTTGCTCCTACTCCTTTCCATGTAAACCGTCTGGTGGAATAAAAAAAGCCATAGATGAATGAAGTTCATCTACAGCTTGATTGGATTGAAAAGCCAGCCAGAAAATGTTCCACTTCAGCTTCTTCTCTAACATCGCAGTATGAATGAGCGTCCAGACAGGATTGCAGTAAGCTGGACTGTCCAAACATGGTCCATATTCTACCAGAATATGATGTCACTATGCTCATGCATATTCAATTGTTGGTTGAAGGTCCTGCGCTGGCTGATCAATCATTGTTTATCCCACCCGTTTCACATATTTGTTGTTTATTGTATTCGCTCATTGTTTATACGTCAACATAATTATTAACTGAATTGTTATTAACTTCATCCCCTACAACCCCACTTGTACAGGTTCAGGTTGCTCCTTTTCTCTACGAACAAGTCGCTTGTGCGCGATGAGTAGAAATGGAACTCCAAGCGCCGTCGTCAAAGCAATGGGGATAAACACAGCAGGTCCGTTCCCCGCACCAAACTGGCTTAGGAGCAGCCCTCCAATGACTGGAGCAGCTACACTACCTATATTATTGAAACCGATTGTACCAAAGTATGTACCTTTCCATTCCGGCTTGGAAATTCGATCAATCAGCATATCCATCATCGTAAAGAGCAGCACTTCTCCTACTGTAAACAGAATAACACTGCACATCATCAGCACAATTCCGTCAGCTAGACCAAATAACA
The DNA here is from genome assembly GCF_052691815.1 of Paenibacillus sp. TSA_86.1. Lineage (NCBI taxonomy): Bacteria > Bacillati > Bacillota > Bacilli > Caryophanales > Paenibacillaceae > Paenibacillus > Paenibacillus sp. TSA_86.1. The sequence continues at coordinate 72,560 of NZ_JBQZGE010000018.1, forward strand.
ACAGACTTGCAGCAACGAGAAGATTACCCAAAATAAGCGGCACAAGCGGCGGTGCATTACGGAAGGTACGGACGAGCGGATATTGAATAACCAGCACAGTGACCGCATTGAGTGAGAGCATGTACGAGAACATCTGACTCCCATTTTCAAAAATAGGGCTTCTCGCCAAATATTGCGCTAATGTGGAGCTAAAGTGACCGTAACCCAGCACACAAAATGTTGTACCGATAAGCACCGGGAGAAATACCCGATCCCGCCCGGTTGTCATCAGAGCTTCGCGGAGACGAGGTGCAGCAACGTCCAGACGCTCAGGCAGTTTGGCGTAATGTAGCCTAAATTGCAGAACCAGAATCAGACCATAGGCGATATAGACAAGTCCGGAGATAACAAAAGGAAACGTCGATTCCGATGATCCCAGTTGAAATCCGATAATCGGCCCAAACACGACCCCCAGATTAATCGCAGCATATCTCAGATTAAACACTAACAGTTTGTTCTGCGGTGAAGTAATATCGGATAATAGCGCTCTTGACGTTGGCTCAAACACAGCCCGGCATAAACCGTTTAACGTATTGGCAACAAAGAACACCCATAAATGCTCCGCTGACGAAAAAATAAAAAAAACAGCGGCCCAACTGAACACCGACACCAGCATGACGATTTTGCGTCCGATCCGATCTGAGATATATCCCCCGTAAAAGCTGACCATAACTCCTGCCAGCGAGCTTACTGCAACCGTGATTCCGGTTTGAGTCGGAGTGGCTTCAAGCACTCGTGTCAGATAGATCGACAGAAACGGAATGCTCATCGACGTCACGAGGCGTCCGAACATCGTTCCGATAATAATCGTCCAGGCCAGCGGGTGTATTTGCTTTAAAATTTGCTTCATCTCTCATTCTCCTATCTTGCTGCTTTTCTCTCTATCTATCATGCTGCTTCGAAAATGGATGAATTCGGTCATCCTGATATGTATAATTGTATAGATAAAAGGGGGAAATAAAAGTGTAATAGTTCGTTATCACTTTTCACCTTTATGGGGGAGCATCTTGCATGGACATGATATACACACACTTTCTACGACTAGCTGCATCAGAGCCGCTCTCATTGAAACCCGGTGAACCAGTACGCATAACAATCGAAAATCTTTCTTCTGTCCTTTGCTGTACTCCACGGAACGTCAAATTTATTCTACGGAAACTGGAAGAACAACACTTTATTCAGTGGAAGCCGGGACGTGGGCGAGGCCACCATTCAGAACTTACACTGCTGCAAAGTCTGAATGATGCATTGGAATTTAACTTCACCGCACTTTTATCCAAAGGCAAGCTGAAAGAAGCCATCGAACTGATTGGAAGCGTTAAAATCGACGATCTCATGCGTGAAAAGCTTATGGCCACCCTTCATCAACAGATGGGATTCCGCAGTTATACCGAAACCGCCTCTGGACAGGATACGCTTCGAATATTGAGATCACGTCAACTTGGCGATCTGGATCCCGTTTCTGTATATACGGCCTTCGAAACCTATTTGCTGGGACAGGTATGCAGCACGCTGATTACATACGATGCGGATACCGATACTTTTCTGCCTGCACTTGCACATACATGGGAATGTAACAGCGATCATCGGGAATGGATATTTTATTTGCGAAAAGGGGTTCGTTTCCATGACGGGCGCGTGATGACCTCGCAAGATGTTCAAGCTTCCTTGCAGCGCTTATTCGAGACGAACTGTTCATCTCTATGGCTGTACCGCGACATTAAGCAGACGGATGTGATCAGTGATCACTGTATCAGGTTTGTATTGCATCATGCCAACCGTTTTTTTCTGCATCTGTTCAGTTGTATCCGCATGACAATACTGCCTGCAAATCATGATTCGAATCAGACATTGGTTGGCACAGGCCCGTTTCAGATCACCGAGATGAGTGAAGAAGTGATTAAACTAACGGCATTTGATGCCTATTATGGCATCCGTCCTCATCTGGATCAGGTTCATATCTGGTTCCTTCCCGAGCCAGCTTCGCATGATGGATACTATGATTTGCCTGGCACTGATCGGCTTAGCCTTCCTGGGAGCAACCATGAGACACCACATTATATTGACTATCCTGCACTGGGCTGCCAGTATATGCTTTTCAATTTTCATGCTCCTGGCTGTCATCATCAGTTGTCCTTCCGCCAGGCGATGCGCATCATCTATGATCCGGTCACACTGGTGAATGATCTGGGTAAAAATCGAATTACACCTTCTAGCAGTTTTCTGCCATGGAAAAGCGCTGCCCGACACTGGAAGTCTGCATCACTGGATGATGCCCAAACATTGCTTAAACAATCTGGTTATCAAGGCGAGCCCTACTTGTTATCTTATAAAAAAAATAAAGATTCGGACGTTGCCGAGTGGCTGCAACAACGCGCACGTCAAATCGGGCTAAAGATTGAACTGGAGCCTTTTGATGATTATCTCGATGTTGTGAAGACCTCAGACGCACCTTTGATTTTGAGAGAAGAAATACTGGAGGACGACTGGCAGTATGGCATGATTCACTTTTTCAAAAACCAGAGCAATACCTTACATGAGTATATAACACCTGAGATACAATCCATATTCGATGACGTATTGGACGAATTCCCGCGGCTTCCACATTCAGCGCGAACTGAGCTTCTGGAACAGGCTGAAGGCTTGCTACGAGAAAACGGCTGGATGTTGTACGGCTGTCATATGAACAAAAAAGCTGAACTGCACCAGAGTATCTATGGCATGCAGACTTCCGAGTTTGGCTTTTTGGATATTTCAAAGTTATGGATCAAAAATCCGTGACCATTCTTGCCCGTTGCACCGAAAAAGGAACGCAAAAGAACCCTCAGCTCCGATTGAATACGGGCGAGGGTTTTTCTCCATCTCAGCACTACGTTAACGTTCACGGCCGACCAGATAATCCAGCAAATGTTTCAGAAAAGGTATCGGTTTGGGCAGTTGACGTAATGCATCGGTGGCAAGACAGTAATGTTCCCACATCGCTTTCTGAGCACCTAACTCCCCTAATATGGATACAAAGGTGGAATTGTTATTACGCTCATCCTGACCGGCAGGTTTACCAAGCACCCGGTGATCTCCTCCATAGTCCAGCAGGTCGTCCCGAATCTGAAAGGCTATGCCAGCATGATACGCAAACGTTTTTAGTGCGCCAATCTCCTCTTCTTTCACTTCTGCCAAAATCGCTGGCATAACTAGCGCTGCCTCAAAGGCAATGCCTGTTTTGTAAAAACAGATCGTATTCAGTTCCTCCAGGGACAGCGTTTTCCCTTTTGAACCGAGATCCATCGCCTGCCCCATACACATGTCCTCTGCTTTCACAGCCGAATATTGAATCAGCTTCAACACCGTTTGTGCATCAAACCGATGTAGTGAGGACTGCTCGCGGATAGCCCGTTGAATCAGGAACAGGCCAGTTAGCTCTGCTGTAGCGCTGTTGTGCAACAGATGAAGCGTAGAACGTCCACGCCTTGTCTCCGCATTATCCTGTGTAGGCAGATCATCAAAGATGAGCGAAGCGGTATGCATGTACTCCATGGATCTTAACAATGGCATAATCGCCGACTCCGCAAGTCCATACTCCTGTACGCCCATCACCCAAGTCAGGATTGGACGCAAGCGTTTTCCATCCCCTTCCAGGCTGTAGTTCGCTGCATCCATCAGCTTTCCTTTCATTTCAATTTCTTCAACGGGCTTGTTGATTTGCAACTCTACATTGATCTGTTCACGCACCGTTCGAATCGTCTGCTGGAACGCTTCCCTCTCCTGTTTATCATTGCTGAGCTGTAGTACAACCTGATCCCGTAACAATTTGTCCAGAAAATCTACATCATCCGCTTTTCGCACCATTTGCTGTACCACATGATGAAGTTCAGGCTGCCCTGCGGCAAAGATATTCATGACTTCATCATACTTCACCTGTCCTAATCGTTCTCTGCAGCGCTTCAGTCCGTTAATCGCACGATCCAGTATAACTTCCCGTGCCTTGGCGTTATTATCATAGACATCATGGATTAGATAGGAGATGACCGTCCAATACAATTCATAGGGATTCATGAGATCCGGACGAAGGTCTCGATATTTTAAATAATACGTGTATGGTGTCACTGCCTCATCTTGCATGTCATCGAACATATCTGCAAAATCATCCGCGAGCTGATTATATATCCCGTAATGAAACGTGCGTAGATCAAATCCTTCGTCTTCCGGAGCGCTGAGAACAGAACGCACGATTAACCGGGACGATGCCGATTTGATAATAATCGGAATGTACAGTTCCTCGTTCGTATAATGTGCATTGGATAAGTTCTTGCCGCGATCGATCTCCTGGGAGTGAAAGAACACATGCGATTGTTCAAAAAAAGTGCGCCGCATCTCCTCGCGCTGATAATTTCGAATATACTCAAAGGCTTCTCGAAGCTCAGAATGAACATACCGTATTACTTCAAGCTGTGGCCCCTTCCACTCGCTAAGATCAGGCACAGTACCTGTAAGAAGGGCTTGTTGTATCATCGCAGAATATTGTTCCTTCTGCTCTGCGGTAAGCGCCTGAGAATCCAGAAGGTCATCCACAAAAGGGTAGGTTAGTCCATAGGAATAACCTAATCGAACGGCTGCATCCAGTCTTGCAATCCGTTCCTCGCGTGGGGTCTCCTCTGTCAGCTCGTCATGGACATGAAGCACAACGCCCAGAATGATTTTGATCAGTTTTCGCTGCGCCTGCGCCGCATCAAGTTCTGGCGGGAGGTTTGCTGCTACATGTTTCAATTTATCCATCACCCAGATGACGGCTTCTTCGATCTGCTCACGCTGACCCCATCGGTATAATGCTGCAGGGCTAATGTAGTCAGTCTGATATTGTTGCTCGCTCCCAGAACCCATAAAGTAGTTTTTGGTATCTTCGACTATACGCTGAATGTTATCTTTTGTTTTCGGAGTATCCAGTGCCTGACCCAGATCACGCATGTAGATATAAGAGATACTACGGTCCAGATAATCATCCATCTTGCCCGTCACATTCAGCCAATGCATATATCTCTGTATATCTTTGGAATCCGGTTTTCTTTTGCCAACGAACCGGGATAGCCAGCCGAATCGATGTATATGTTTTTTCTGCCAAATTCTGAAATCTTCTATAAGTGTATCTATATGAGTATTATTCAGCAGTTGCTGAGAGAGCTTTGCAAAATATTGAGATGCTTTCTGCTCCGCCACACGGTAAGCTTCATCTGCATGTTCTTCGACCTTGGTCTGATCCATAAGTAAGTTATTCATCGGTTGATCCCTCAACTTCAGTTAAAGTTAAACATGTTCCGTTCATGTTTATATCCTATATACGGCGATTGAAGCGTTTGGTTACGTAATCGCTCATGTATAAGATCGTACGAACCGTTTATCCGATCTAGAACATGGAAGACCAGACTTTAACCGCTGTAATCGCAATGAGAAGCAGCAACGCGTACCGCAGCAACCGCACATTGATCATAGAACTTACTCTGGAGCCAAGTGACGCACCAATCCAACTGCCAAGCACGGTGTAAATGATCGGCTCGAGCGGGATATCTCCGGCAGATAGCTTGCCAACGACACCCCCAATCGCTGAGATGAACACAATCGCGAGAGAAGAAGCAATCGTCGTCCGAACAGGAATCTTCAGAACCGTCAGCATAACAGGAATGAGTACAAAAGCACCACCAGCTCCTACGATACCTGACACGACGCCAACGGCAAGCGACGTGCTTGAAGCAATGATTTTATTAAACGTTAACGGTTCGTCTGTATCCAATCGTCCCTTGCTCGGAATGAGCATTAGTACAATTGCAATGATGGCAAGAATCCCATAAATCAGATGAATCATACCTTCGTCCAGCATGCCCGAGATAAAACCACCCATCAAACTGCCGACTAAAATGCTGCTTCCCATATACAGCACCAGTTTGAAATCGATGACAGCACCACCTGTTTTGCCAGCTTTTGCTTTTCTGCGAAAGGCAACTACACCGGCAAGTGACGCAAAGAAAACCTGAAACATGCTGATGGCTGATACCTGATGCGCGTTGAACGGTGTGAGACCTGCCATTGCCGGGACATACAGCAATAGGGGGAAATTAATAATTGCGCCACCAATGCCGAGCAGGCCGGAGAAAAATGAACCGATTAGACCCAGTATAAACATGATGAAGAAGAGCAGAAGATCCATCGGTTATACGCTTCCTTTCAGAAAATAATTTGAAGATTGAAGACCGACATAATGACTATACTTATATTTCGAAAAACGTATACATGACACTTCGTTTCGGTTATAATACTTTAAAACCAAGTAAATTAATCAGAAATGAGTGATTAAGCATGTTCAACGTGTTGAAGACACTTTTTGTGAACACCTGTCCTCGCTGTAACGAAAAATTACAAGCACATCACGATGCATTATGCTCCGTCAAAACCTGCACTCATTGTCATTATAAAGAAGAAAGTTATGGCTCACTCGGCGTCCGTATTGTGTACGACACCACAAATGGATAAAACGAGTCAGTGTTTTTATTGTATCATGAACTCCCATACTTCGGGGAGATTCGACACTTTACACGATCTTATTGGAAAAGTGAGCAACAAAAATGGCACGGGATAGAACATCCTGTGCCATTTTCTTTGTTTCAACCGCCTTATTTACAATCGTGCCTTGCACGTTTAATTCAACCATACACCTCAACGAGGAGGGACAATTTCTATTATCTATTCATTAAACATCTTATTCATTTTGCAAACCGCTCAGCGGATCTTTCAGACTGTTGATGTTATTGATCAATTCCGGAATACCTGTTTTCTCCCAATTCTCCGCAGTAACCCCCTGCTCGGCGATCGTTGTCTCGAATTGATTAACAACCTCTGTCAGTTGATTATTATAACTAACGAGATTTTCATGGATATTCTCTCCAATTGCAGGCGCGCTCAACTGGGAAAATTCTGCAGCTTCCGCTTGAATCAGATCGATCTTCTCCTGAATCTGACCCGTTACACCCGGATTGTTGACGGCATCCGACGCAAGTTGCTGCAGCTCCGTTCCGGCACTTGATACCTGTTCTATATAATCCGTCGCACCGCTTACATAATTCAAACTTTGATTCGCTTGCTCTACGATCGAACAAGCAGACATCAGAAGCATACTGGATACGATAATAGCAGTCATCATAATCTTGCGTGTTCTTTTTTGCCTGGGCATGATCATCTCCCTTTCTTCATCTCAAAATGATGGTTCCACTTTTAATGATACTTGTTCACAAAGCTATATTCAAATGAGTCTGCGTGCCGGTGCATTACGATGTATAATAGGAGAATCATACAATAAGGGATGTCATCATTATGCTTCAGGCCTTGAATCAACGCTTGAACCGCATCATGCCACTGATTACCCCCAGCAGTATTATCATTGGTGTATTATGCGGTAGTTTTTTATCTTCTTATACGTACTTGTCACCTTGGCTTTTTGCCTTTATGACGTTTGCAGGCAGCATTAGTCTAAGCGTACGAGATTTTGTGAATGTGCTGAAAAAGCCCTTTCCCCTGTTTGTTTGTCTGCTGATCTTGCATTTGGCTATGCCACTTATCGCGCTGGGCATGGGTCATCTGGTGTTTCCAACAGATGCTTATACCATTACAGGACTTGTTCTCGCTGCTGTAATTCCGACAGGGATTAGTAGCTTCATATGGGTGAGTATCTACCGGGGAAATATTGCGCTTACGCTTTCCATTATACTCATCGATACCTTGCTAGCTCCGTTTGTTGTGCCTGGTGTGTTATCTCTGCTGGTTGGCACAAGTGTTACACTTGATACGGCAGCCATGATGAGCAGCCTGTTCTGGATGATCGTGTTCCCGTCTCTGCTGGGCATGCTCCTCAATGAATGGACTAAAGGACGCATCGTGCCTGTATGGGGCCCTCGGCTCAATCCATTATCCAAATTGTTTATGGCTTCGGTCGTTGCTATTAATGGCTCCGTGGTCGCACCATATCTGGCTAACTTCAACTGGCGCTTGGCCGGGCTTGCAGTGATCATTGTTTTCCTCGCTTCCTTCGGCTATGCGCTTAGTTTTTTTATAGCGAAGTGGCTGGGCTGGAATGAAGCAGATCAAGTGGCTCTTGTCTTTAACGGTGGGATGCGTAATATTAGCGCTGGCGCCGTTCTTGCGGTTACTTATTTCCCGCCGCCTGTTGCTGTTCCTGTCGTGTTAGGCATGGTATTTCAACAGATGCTCGCATCCCTCTCAGGGTACTTGCTCGGACGTCGCTCTCAGCTTCTGAGCAACTCGGACAAAACTTCAGCGGCTTGACTTCGATTTCACTTGCAAAAAATAGAATAAAAAAAGGCTCCTGAACTGTCACTTGGAGATGACAGATTCAAGAGCCTTTTCACATTATAAGAAAATCACTTATTTCGGTTGAATGTAGCCTTCTGCTTTGAGCAATTCAGCAATCAGAACTGCACCGCCTGCTGCGCCGCGAAGGGTGTTGTGGGACAGTCCCACGAATTTGTAATCATATAACGAATCTTCACGCAAACGGCCTGTAGAAACGCCCATACCACGCTCAATATCACGATCCAGCTGGGTCTGCGGTCTGTTCTCTTCCTCAAAATACGTAATGAACTGTTTTGGTGCGCTTGGCAGAGCCAATTCTTGTGGACGACCTTTGAACTGGGACCAACGCTCCAGAATTTCATCTTTGCTCGGTTTTTTCTCAAAGTTTACAAAAACCGTCGCCAAGTGCCCGTCTGTTACCGGTACACGAATACATTGCGTTGTAATCAATGGTGCAGATGCTTTAACGATCTGATTGTTCTCTACACTACCCCAGATGCGTAGCGGCTCCTGCTCACTTTTTTCTTCCTCACCACCAATGTAAGGAATCACGTTATCCAGCATTTCAGGCCAGTCCGTAAAGTTTTTGCCTGCTCCAGAAATCGCTTGATATGTGGAAGCCACAACCTGTGTCGGGTTAAACTCACGCAATGCATGTAGCGCCGGCACATAGCTTTGGATAGAACAGTTTGGTTTTACAGCGATAAAGCCTGTAGTTGTGCCCAGACGTTTTTTCTGAGCTTCAATAACAGCCAGATGGCCCGGGTTGATTTCAGGAATTACCATCGGCACGTCAGCGGTCCAGCGATGAGCCGAGTTGTTGGACACGACAGGTGTGCCTGTTTTGGCGTAAGCCTCTTCCAGCGCCTGAATTTCATTCTTTTTCATATCTACCGCACAGAAAATAAAATCGACCTGACTTGCAAAAGCCTCTACTTGAGATGCATCTTGCACCACAATGTTTTTCACCGGCTCAGGAATCGGAACTGCAAGCTTCCATCGTCCCTGCACGGACTCTTCGTATGTCTTTCCTGCCGAGTTGGCACTCGCTGAAATCGCTGTTACTTCAAACCATGGATGTTGATCCAGCAGGTCTACAAAACGCTGACCCACCATTCCTGTTCCTCCGACAATACCGACTTTTAATTTTGCTGACATGGAATCATCATTTCCTTTCGATTTGAATTAGATTATCTGTTGTTGTCATCGTACATGGGATCCTGGAGCTTTCATTTTCTCTATCATTCACACTATTCAGGCCAATTCAAAGCGTGTAATACAGCTCCGAAAAAAACCAAAAAATCCCATCCCCAAGACAAAAGTCTCAGGGACGAGATTGAACACTCGTGGTACCACCCAGATTCGCAAATATGTCGCCATATTCGCCTCTTCAAGTATGTGAATATACTCTAGCTCTATAACAGGAGCGCCTGTCACACCATCCTCCCGGCATAAGCCGATCCGATTCCGATGTGCTGCTCAGAGTCTTTATTCGATAAAAGTTTCTATGCTCCTTTTCAGCTGCCGGAGCTCTCTGATGAAAGAATGATTTTTATCTACTTGTCTCATCGTCGCATTTGATATTGCGATTATAATATCAAAATTCCAGTACGGAAGTAAACACATTTTTTTATAATTGCTGTTCCAGTTCATAACTTATTTCATTATTTACCTTTTTAATTGATTTAAGTCCCTCTTTTAACACAAACTCCTCTTTGGTTAAACCAAATAAAAGCAGGTCATGAATACTCTTCAACATACGTTTCAGAATAACTCATCCAATGATAACCAAAAAGATCAAATCAAAATAGCCCCCATACAGGATGATCCTGTCGGGGGCTTGGTTAAACTGAAGCTTATCTAATTTCAAAGAAACATCCTTACATCTTGCCTGGATACTCAGATTCATGCACATCATCCGGTACCGTTTCATCAAAAACATCCTGACCCGGATAATCACGAACCTCTCCCTCGTGAAGCTCATGATTCTCGTAATCAAAACGGTGTGCAGTCCTCTGATCCACCCGCCATGGGGAGCTCTTCCCAAGGGATTCCGACAGCAAGGATGAACCGTAAGGGCCCTCTGGAAATTCCTCAAGCGTAATGTCATTCCGCTGTGATTCTACGGTGGACACATCGGTATATTCACGTCTGTCTTCTTGCAAAAACTTCTCATCCATCACTCGTGCCTCCTGATCGTCTTGAGATGATCAACGCACCATTAAGGTGGGCGAAGCGGGAAGATTTTATGCATTTTTCTTGGAAAACACTGCGTTTCAGCTGCTGATACCGCAAGCGAATCAGCACTTCCATCCGCGCCATTACCAGTGGCGCATCGATACCAGCACGGCAAATACGAGCAATCCAAGGATACCCATTCGGGTATCCCGCCTGCTCCACGATAACAGGGAGGAACGAGCGCCAAACGCGTTGTTCTCTCTTACCTTACGCATCTCCATTGCGATCGTCATATCCTCTGCACGCTGGAACAACGCCATGAGCAGCGGAATAACCATCGGTCCCAGATCGCGTATGCGTACCGAATTGGGTTTCAGTGCCGCTTTTCCCCGCGCCCGTACGATCAGGGAGAACCGTTGCCACTCACTCCAGAGTATCGGAATAAACCGAAAGATGAGGGATACTGCAAGCGCAAACGAGGCTACAGGCAGCTTTATTTTTCGGCCATAAGCCAGTACCCAGTTCAGTCCCTCAACCATGCGCCCGTAAGGCGTTGTTAACGAGAACCACAAGCTCGCAAGCGTTACGATTAATAAACGGTACAGATTCAATAACGTTCCCTCAGCCTGTGTCAGAGAAAATCTCCATTGAAACCCGCCTTCTCCCGTGGTCAGAGTACTACCCGATAACGCTGTAGACAGGAGAAAAAAGATCAATAGTGGCTTCAACAGCTTGATACAACCCATCAGCATCTGACGCGGCAGTATAGCTAGCGCACCGACCACAGGCATCAAAGTTAAGGTCAAGCCGCCCCACTGATGCTGAAGCATTGCTGCTGTAACAAGCAAAACATACAAGGTCCATTTTAAGCGAGGATCCATCATGCTCTTCAAATCGCCGGGAGAACTCAGAGTAGGTGGCGTTACGTCTACATCATTAAACGCTTCAGCTGATTCCAGGGATACATGAGCAGCTGCTTTTGAAGTAACTATTGTAGATAATCCTGAAGATGTTCCGGTCGCTTTTGCTGCTGCCCCTTTATCACATTCGCCATTGAATGAAGTCGATGTCCTCTCCTTCGCTGCTCGCATGATAGATTCCGCCAGCTCTTCCGGTGTCATCGCCGGAGAATTGACCTGCACTCCTGCCGCCCGCAGCTGTTCTGCTAGTCGCATCGATGGCGGTAGACCTATCCCGGCCTGCACCAGCCGTTCTGGCTGATTATGTAATTCGAGCGGGGTAATATCCGCAACAAGGCGACCTTGCTTTAATAAAAGTACACGGTCTGCGTATGGTAAAAACGTATCCAGATCATGAGTAGCGATCACCGCCCCTCCCCCTGCCACACGATGCCCATGCAGTGATTTCAGAAGCAGCGCTACGCTCTGTTTCTCAAGACCTGCGCTAGGCTCATCCAGCAGAAGCCAGTCTGGTTTTGTCACTTGACCAAGTGCAAGCCCTAGCTTTCGTTTTTCTCCACCGCTTAGGGCAAAAGGAGATTTGTGCAACTGAAAACGCCGCTCCCTGTTGTCCCCTTGAGGGGGGTCCCAATGTGCCAGCGTGTCTTCAACCTGCAACTCTTGATCGGCTTTATTCAGATGATAAGGGCGTAATGAATACATAAATTCACGCTTGATATTCCGCGCAAACAATTGCTGTTCCGGAAACTGAAATACCAGTCCTGTCTTCCGTAGCATAGATCCAGGCACTTTACCATGAACCCACATCGACTCTCCTGCAAGCTTCACATCACCAGAATCCGGCGACTTAAGACCGGCAATGGTCTGCAGCAGCGTTGTTTTACCAGATCCGGTGCTGCCGAGTAGCAACGTAATCTCACCAGGTTCCAGTGTCATATTAACCCGATCCAGCAAAACCCGTTTACTCACATCTGAAGCACGAATGCAAACTTCTTGTAGTTCAATCACCAGCGTGCAACCTCCTTGGCAAGCTGTTCAGGCCGAAGCGGCATGGAATCAGGCAATTTGCCCTGCTTTTTCAAGATCAGAGAGGTCTTCACCGTAAAAGGCGGTTCCAGTCCCCACTTCTCACAAGGCGATTGAACCCCTTCACCCGGTTTCGTACCTGCTACAGACTCCATTGCCGATGCCGCCGGATAGAAAAAAGATTCCGGTACACCGTCATACACACACTCTCCCTTATGCATCGCAATAATACGGTCACATAGGGTCGCTTCTTCCAGGTGATGTGTAATCCAGATCACCGCTGTACCTTGATTTGTCACGGTCTGAACAATATGTTCTATTCGATCTCTCGCATCCGGATCAAGCATCGCCGTAGGCTCATCCATAATGAATACATCCGGCTTGGCAGCAAGAGCTGTTGCGATGTTAAGCAGCTGCTTTTGTCCGCCTGACAATGGAGCAATCATTGCATCTGTTGAGAGATGGAGTCCTACGATCTGCAAAGCTTCCTGTCTGCGCCTCATTTTCTCATCATCCGATATATGTAAATGGGATAACGCAAAATGAAACTCCTCTTCAATGGTATCTCCAAGCACCTGCGCATCGGGCTGCTGTAATACACCGCGAATGATGAGATTGTCCGGGACTTCTCGTTCGCCGCCTGATAAAGGAATATAACCGAGCAATAATCCGGAAAGCGTGCTTTTCCCACTGCCATTCGCCCCTACGATACTCAACCATTCCCCGGATTTGAGCGTAAGCGAGACGCCGTCCAACGCTTTTTTTACTTCTCCGCCTTCAGCAGCGTAGTACACACGTACGTCTTGCAATGAAATGATAGGTAACTTGTCTTGCATTTCAAAATTAGTCCTTTCGCATTCCGCATTTATATGATAATATGCTAATCGTTAACCAAATAAATAAATGTGGTTAACAATTATTTTACCAAAATCGAAAGGATTGTACAAACATGAAATTATCTTTGCGAGGCATCGTATTCAGCGCACTTATGGCTGCCATTCTTGTACTTTTCGGATACATAAGCATTCCTATTGGCTTCTCCCCAGTACCCATTACGTTGCAAACATTAGCGATTATGTTAGCTGGCGGATTACTCGGCCCACTCTACGGCTTCCTAAGTATTGCTCTTGTCGTTGTGCTTACTGCACTTGGTTTTCCTCTTCTGCACGGTACAGGAGGACTTGCCGTCCTGCTTGGGCCTACGGGGGGATACGTAGTCATATGGCCATTCGCTGCCTTACTGATTGGTTTACTCCTCTCCAAAGTTCACATCCGGGGATTTACAGGTTATTTTATTGCGTTTATCATCATTGAACTGTTCGGATCTTTGTTAATCTATGTCACAGGTGTTCCTTGGCTTGCTTATCGATACAATATGACACTATCCAATGCGATGATCCAGGGCTTCTATCCTTATATTATCGGTGATCTGATCAAGGCTGTATTTGCCACCATCATCATCGCCCCAGTGCGCACGGTCTATCCGCCTCAGCGTCTGACAAACCATGTGCATTCCGGTGTAATAAAAGCGAATTAATCGTAAACCACTTCAAATAACCAAATCATTATGATCTCATGACAAACAACCGCCAAATCTTTCTTGGCGGTTGTTTGTTCTATCTTTCCCTATCTTGTTCTATCCAGTTCTACCCACTTCATTTGGAGCCACATATTATGCCAGCAATCTACTTAAGCTCTGCCAGCTTCTGTACCAACAATTTTCAAGAGCATATCCTTGTTGTTTACCTGGCCTGTAGCTTGCGGAACTACGTCACTGTAATCTGCTGAATTCGTTACGATGATTGGTGTTACGGTATGATACCCGGCAGCTTTTATTTGCTCAATATCAAACTCCAGTAACAGATCACCTGCCTTCACTCTGTCGCCTTCCTCGATATAAGAGATAAAATGTTGCCCATCAAGTTTGACCGTGTCCACACCCACATGCACCAAGATCTCAGCGCCTGAATCCGAAACAACAGCTAGCGCATGTTTCTTTTTGAAAGCTACGGTTACTGTACCGTCAAAAGGAGCAACAACCCGGCCTGTTGATGGCTCAATCGCGATTCCTTTCCCCATCGCTCCGGAAGCAAATGCCGGATCAGGAACCTCGGATAAATCAACAATTCTCCCTTGAATCGGACTTAATACTTCTTGATCGCTAGTAGCCTTTACCTGAACAGAAGACTTCGAAGAAACATTCTGGCTATGTGTAACACCCGTTCCAGCGGACTGTCCCGATTCTACCTTTGTTTCTTCATCATCGACAGGATCTTTGAAGCCCATGATATACGTTAATACTGCGGAAACAATGAACGATGCGGCGATACCGATAATCAAGCCTGGGAAACCTTGACCACCCGGTCCGTAGAAGATCGGCAAAGTCAGCAATCCAGGCGCACCGGAAGCGAATGCTTGCGTACCCGCCTGACCGATAATAGCACCACCCACAGCACCACCGATAACCCCTGCAATAAATGGACGTTTCAGCGGTAGTGTTACACCATAAATAGCTGGTTCGGTAATCCCGAACAGAGCTGTAAGTGTTGATGATCCAGCGAGTGTTTTTAATTTTTTATTTTTTGTTTTGAGCATGACCCCGAACGCTGCACCCGTTTGAGCAAAGACAGAAGCTGTCGCTGCCGGTTTTACACCGTCCTGACCGTGTACGGCAATGTTATTAATGAAGACAGGCACCAGACCCCAGTGTACACCGAAGATCACGAGCAACTGCCAGCTTGCGCCCATCACTGCACCAGCAAGCAGCGGGCTGAATCCAAAAGCAGCTACCATCGCGGACGCAATCCCATTACCCACATATACGCCAAATGGTCCGAAGACGAGCAGTGTGAGCGGAACCATAATGACAAGCAAAAAGAGTGGCGTAACAAAGTTTTTGAGACTTTCATGAAGAAGCTTGTTGAAGAATTTCTCCAGCTTGCTCATCACAATAACGGCTAGAATGATTGGAATGACTGTAGAAGCATAACTCATCAGTACTACAGGAATACCGAAAAAGTCTGTTGGCGTTCCGTCCGTTTTCAACTGAATAATCGTTGGATAGATCAGTGCTCCTGCTATAGTCAATGCAACAAATGCATTTCCTTGGAATTTACGTGCTGTTGTAACCGCTAACAGCAACGGCAAGAAGTAGAACAAACTATCTGCTGCTGCATACAGAATGATATAGGTCGTCTCTGTCTTTTCGAGCCAACCGACATTGTTGGCAATCAGCAGCAAACCTTTTAAAATACCCGCTCCTGCCATAACGCCAAGTAGTGGAGCGAAAATACTGGAGATGACGTCAATAATGCCGCCTAGCCCTTTGACCTTTTTGCTGCTTTTTTCTTTACCGGATGAATCGTCCAGAATATTGCTGATCTGACCAATCGCCTGATAGACCTCTGGAACCTTATTGCCCACGACAACCTGGAATTGACCTCCGTTTTCCTTAACGGCGATGACACCTTCCGTTTTCTCCAAACCTGCTTTGTCGGCCTTGGAATCATCCTTTAATACAAATCGTAACCGTGTTGCACAGTGAACCAGTGATTGTACGTTTTTCTCACCGCCAACCCGTTCAACAATTTCTCTAGCCAATTTCTCTTGACTCATGATATGCCCTCCTACGTGTTGTCTAACAGGCTTTTTACCGATTTTTTTTGCACACAAAAAACCTAAGCCTTGCGTAAGTGGACATAAAATCCACACATACACATGACTTAGGTTTTGCCTGCATAACCAGTAACAATCCCAGTTAAATCGTATTCAATTCCTGTTACAAACATAATAATATAATTTAACCATTTATGTCAATCATTTAATGTTAACGGTTAACAACTCGTTCAATGTGCACCGTAAGATATAACTTTTCCTCATTGGTGAGTTCATGATCGTATTCCTTTTTCACAAACATTGCGATCTTCTCTACACACGCCGACGCTTCTGGATGTTTCTCTTTAATCATGTCGTAAAAGTGATCATAATTATTATCGTAATGCGTCCCGCTAAGCACTCGCTGGGAGAAAAACTTGAGATGTGTAATAAAACGGAAGTAGCTGAGAGACTCTTCGTCAAACTCCATTTTAAAATGATACTTGGCAATATTAATAATCTGCTGGATAAACTTCGTAATATTCATCGTTGTAATGACTTCTTCGTTCATCTCGGCATTTACAATATGGAGCGCAATAAACGCCGCTTCATCCGGTGGAAGTTCGATATTCATTCGGCTGTTGATCTGCTCCAGCGTGCGTAGCCCAAGCCCGAATTCAACTTTGTATAGTTGCTTGATCTCCCACATCAATGCGTTTTTAATCTCAATCCCCTCATGGTAACGCTCGATGGCAAAATGAATATGATCTGTAAGCGAAACATAAATGTTCTCGTTCAATTTACGTCCCAGATTATCGCGGGCATGGGTAATCATTTCCTCCACAATTTCAACAAGTTCCATAGGCACTTCGCGCAGCAATGTTTTGAAATTATCGGAGGTCTGTTTATTTTTCAAGGCAAACACTTTCTGAATGCGGGTCTCGTCTACTTTATCCCCCGGCTTCTTCTTAAAGGCAATCCCACGTCCCATCACCACAAGCTCTGCCCCGTCGGCCTGATAGATGCTAATGACGTTATTGTTGATAACCTTTGCTATTTTCACTTCAATCCCCCCGGTCACGTTCCACTCTCTAGTCGCAGTGATATATCCAATTATGGGCATACAAAAAAAACCTGGAGCATCACAAAATAAACGAGACGTGGCAGTCTGCTTTTTGAGTGCTCAGGTTTTGCCTACGTGTGATGTAGTAACAATCCCAGAAATGATATATTTGCGTCAAGTATAGCGTGAACTGCGTTAGATGTCAACGCTTTCAAGGAGCAGACATCAGGAAGTTACATGAATTCATGCAACTTCCGATGTTTGGAAGCAAGTGTTTTCCAATATACCCTGAAACTACTTGTCTCCCAAATCTGTTCCGCCGGATGCGATAACATTTTTATACCATTCGAAGCTTTTCTTTTTGATACGAGTTAGTTCACCCTTGCCTTCATTGTCACGATCCACATAGATATAGCCGTAACGCTTTCTCATCTCGCCCGAAGATGCACTAACGATGTCAATCGGTCCCCAGCTGGTATAACCAATGATGTTACAACCATCCTGAATGGCTTCGCCCATCTCCGCCACATGGCGTTTCAGATAATCAATTCGGTACGAATCATCAACTTCACCCTCAGGAGTAACCTCATCATGTGCACCAAAGCCATTCTCGACCACAAACAGCGGTTTCTGATAACGGTCATGTAGCTGGTTCGCCGTAATACGGAAACCTTTGGGATCAACCGTCCATCCCCACTCCGATTTGGCCAGGTATGGATTGGCTATGGAGCCAAACACGTTGCCGCTTGTCATATTTTTGTTCACTTCAGGGTCTGTACTGGTTGTACGACTTGAATAATAACTGAAGCCGATGTAATCCACCGTATGGTTACGCAAGATGTCTGCATCCTGCGGCTCCATCAAAATGTTCAGGTTGTGATCCTTGAAGAAACGTTTGGCGTAACCTGGATACTCCCCGCGTGACTGAACATCGATGAAGAAGTAAGATTCTCTGTCCTTCTCCATGCCCTGGAATACATCTTCCGGATTACATGTGTACGGGTAGAAACTGCCTGCTGCAAGCATACAGCCAATCATCGCACCAGGTATGATTTTATGACAAGCTTTAACGGCAAGCGCACTTGCAACAAGCTGGTGGTGTGCTGCTTGATATTGAATTTCTTTGATATTGTCGTCTTCGTTAAACGCCAGTCCGGCTCCAAGGAAAGGAAGATGAAGCAACATATTGATCTCGTTAAACGTCATCCAGTATTTCACTTTATCTTTGTAACGAGTAAATACCGTTATGGCGTAGGTTTCAAACAATTCCACCAGCTTGCGGCTTCTCCAGCTGCCATATTGCTCGATCAGATGTACAGGTACATCAAAGTGAGCCAGCGTAACCACCGGCTCGATGCCATGTTTCAAGAGTTCATCGAACAGGTCATCGTAAAATTGTAAACCCGCTTCATTCGGCTCTGCGTCCTCACCTGTCGGGAAAATGCGTGCCCAAGCGATCGATACACGTAATGCTTTGAACCCCATTTCGGCAAAAAGAGCGATATCTTGCGGGTATCTATGATAGAAGTCAATGGCTTCATGTGAAGGATAAAACTCACTGGCTAGTGGTGTGAACGCCGGAACGTTCCCTTTCATAATGCTTCTCCGGTTTTCTCCTGTTGGCAGCAGGTCAACAATGCTCAGGCCTTTGCCACCTTCAAGATATGCTCCTTCTGCCTGATTGGCTGCAATCGCTCCACCCCACAGAAAGTTTTCAGGAAATTTAAATGTTGTCATTCGTATTCTCCTTTCAAATATGTAGTTCAAATGATCCGCCCCTATACCGGCTTCCAGGCTTGCCACTAAGAAAATAGAAAAAACCCGAACCAGCCTGTACACACCTAGTGTGTGTCACAAGCCAGCTCAGGTTATGCCCTTATTCGGTAACATTCCCAGAAAACATTATGCGGATTAGGTAAAACATTACCAAGAAACAGGAAATATGTCAACGGGCACGAGTCATTAACATATGCCTTATGGATCATTTACGCGCATTTACAAGTCAGTTGTTGATTGTATTAGCCCAAATTCACAGATCATCACAGGTTGTAAAATGAGGCACAGTTGTCACCCAAAATCAGCTGTTGTTCCGCTTCTGGCAAGCTCCGGACATGTGTTTGCAACAGATTAAACACCTCAGCATATGTACCCGCTACGGTGCATACAGGCCAGTCCGAGCCATACATCACTCGCTCTGATCCAAACGCTCGAAGTACCGTATCCAGATAAGGGGTGAAATCTTCCTGTGTCCACTTATTCCAATCTGCTTCGGTGACCATACCAGACAATTTGCAATGGACATTAGAATAGGATGCCATCGCTTCCATTGCTTCCTTCCAAGGAGATATAACACCCGCCTTAATATCCGGTTTGGCCAGATGATCAATGACAAAACGCTGCTGTGGAAACTTTTGAACCAACTCCACGGCATAAGGTAGCTGCTCCTTCGATACAAGCAAATCATAGGCCAGATTATACTGTTCCAGCAGGGCAATGCCTTGTTGGAAGTTTTCACGCAGCACAAACTTTACATCCGGCTCATCTTGTATGACATGACGTACTCCCTTCAGCCACGGGTTAGCCGCAACCTTTTCCAGTTGAGATGAAGCTTCCTCAGAGCACAGATCCACCCAGCCCACAACGCCTTTAATAAATTCGTGCTTGTCCGCAAGTTCGAGTAACCAATTCGTTTCTTCAAGACTTTGCCGGGCCTGCACAGCTACACAGCCTGATAGGCCGGATTCCGTGAGGATTGGCTGCAAGTCTTCCGGCAAAAAGGAACGCTGAATCACGCTCATCTCTTCACCGATCCATCCATAATCACGGATGTTATAATTCCAGAAATGTTGATGTGCATCGAGTTTCATATGATGTACCCTCCTATGTTGTCCACGTTAGTTCTTAGTTCAAGTGTAACACCAGTCAATTAAATATAAATCAAATACAGCAGATAAGCACTAATTTCCGAATGATTTTTATTCCAATTGTGATGGTATTTCCTTCCTGTATCCTGTGATATATTTACTATTCAGAAAACGCTTTCAGCATTTGAGCACAATGAATCCATTTCAAAAAGGAGATGTTATTGATGCGAAAAAAACGAAAGTCCATCCTCTCATTCACGGTAGCGGCCGCCTTGGTTCTGTCATTGTTCTCCGCCGCTATGGCTTCTGCAGCTACAGACAGCCTCGAATCCACCAGTAAAGAAGCCCCTGTAAGCAAAATGCAAACCTATGTTAACGCGATGCAACCCGGCTGGAACCTCGGCAACTCGCTGGATGCTGTCGGGGATGATGAGACCGCTTGGGGAAACCCACGCATCACGAAAGAACTGATACAATCCATTGCCGATCAAGGGTACAAAAGCATCCGTATCCCCGTTACTTGGGAAGCACACGTTGGTGACAAACCTGATTACACCATTAATACCGCTTACATAAATCGGGTTCAGGAAGTCGTTGGGTGGGCACTTGATGCCGACCTCTATATCATGATCAATCTGCATCATGATTCGTGGCGGTGGATCAGTACCATGGAGAAGGATTATGATCATGTTCTTGCGCGCTACAATGCCATATGGACTCAGATTGCAAACCAATTCAAAGATGCTCCCGATAAGCTGATGTTTGAAAGTGTCAATGAACCCCGCTTCACCGAAGGCGGCACAACCAATGCAGCTACTGGATATCGCATGTTGGATACGTTGAACACTTCTTTTCATCATATCGTAAGATCGTCTGGCGGAAACAACGATACTCGCCCACTTGTACTGCCTACCATGCATACTTCATCCGCTCAACCCGACCTGGATGCGTTGAATCAGACGATCCAGAAACTGGATGATCCCAATCTCATTGCTACCGTACATTATTACGGCTTCTGGCCTTTCAGTGTAAACATCGCGGGTTTCACCAAATTTAACGCCGAAGTGCAAAAGGATGTTACCGACACGTTCGACCGCGTATATGACGCCTTCACAGCCAAAGGCATTCCAGTCATCATCGGTGAGTATGGTTTGCTCGGGTTTGACCAGCATACAGGTGTGATTGAACAAGGTGAGAAATTAAAGTTTTTTGAATTCGTTGGATATTACTCACGTCAAAAACAGATGACAACCATGCTCTGGGACAATGGACAACACTTTGGGCGTACCAGCTTTATCTGGTCGGATCAACAGCTGTTTGATATGATCCGGGCGAGCTGGAACGGCCGTTCCTCCACGGCAGAAACCGATCAAGTTTATCTTAAACAACATGAACCCGTTCAGGATGTTAACATTGCTCTCCATTATAATGGAAATCGGTTCTATTCGTTGAAAAACGGCACGACTCCACTGGTTAGAGGGAAAGATTACACGATTCGAAAAGGTGTACTTACGTTAAAATCCGGTCTTCTCTCCCGGTTAACTGTCCAAGATAAGCTTGGCGTAAATGCTACACTGACAGCTAGCTTCAGCGAAGGTGCAGACTGGAAGCTGAATATTATTCAACACAACACACCTGTGTTGAATAATACAAAGGGTACAACTAGCGCTTTCGCTATTCCTGCCACATTTGGCGGCGATCAACTTGCGACTATGGAAGCAACCTATGCGAACGGAGATAACGCCGGCCCTCAGAACTGGACATCATTTAAGGAATTCGCCTATACGTTCAGCCCGGAATATGAACGGAATGTTATTGAGCTGAAGCCTAATTTTTTCAATGAAACAAAGGATGGCGAAATCCATCTCAAGTTCCACTTCTGGAGTGGTGCTGTGATTGAGTATACCCTTACAAAGAATGGAACTCAGGTTACAGGTAGCGCCTCCTGATCTGTCCTTTATCCACTACGTTCTGTCCAGTGCATGTGCTCTGACAGAACGTTTTTTTATTTGTCTTTCTTCTCTGTCTCTTAGATACGACAAAAGATTGCATAACGTACAAGTCAACCTTCATACCTTTACGGTAATGAGGATTGAGGAGGAATTGACATGTTTAAACGTGTAGATCGTCTTGCTATTGAACTGCCTATATCGAATAATCCGGATCCGAATGGCGCCAGTGCGGTACAGGAATTACTTGGTGGAAAATATGGCGAGATGTCAACGCTGAACAATTACATGTATCAGTCGTTTAACTTCAGAGGAAGATCCAAGCTACGCCCCTTCTATGACATCGTCGCCAGTATTACAGCCGAAGAATTCGGTCATGTTGAACTTGTCGCGAACACGATTAATTTGATGCTTGAAGGCTCAACTTCTCCTGGCGCACCAGACTCTACCCCGCTGCGTATAGGCAAGGATGCACGTATGACTTCACATTTTATTGAATCCGCGCAGACAGCACTGCCCTATGATTCCATGGGAAGACCCTGGAATGGCTCTTATGTCTTTAGCAGCGGTAACTTGATTTTAGATCTGCTGCATAACTTCTTTCTGGAATGCGGAGCAAGAACACATAAGATGAGAGTGTATGAAATGACCGATAACAATACGGCTCGTGAAATGACAGGTTACCTGCTTGTACGGGGCGGTGTGCATATTCTGGCTTATGCCAAAGCACTGGAGATTGCCACAGGTGTAGATGTGACCAAGCTGATCCCAATTCCCTCTCTGGATAACAAAGCGTTTGAGACCACCCGCAAATGGGAAGCGATGGGTGAACAACGGCGATTGTATACGTTCAGTGACAAGGATTATCAGCAGATTGCCCAGATTTGGAAAGGTGTACACCCCGATGGCGGCAAACTGGAAGCCTTTGCGGGCTTGCCGGGATATGGAGGGCCCATTCCCGAACTTCCCGACCTGCCAGAGGAATTCGCTCCTGGTATATCCCCGGAGGACTTTCTACAGATTGCAGAACGGCTCAAACGAAACGCTGGACTATAATAGTGAAAGAAAAAGGGAAACCCGTGGCGTATGCCTCGACCCGGTTTCCCTTTATGTTTGCGGTTCTTCTCTTATTTTTTTCTTATATTAAACGGTTTGAAATTGTTAATTGATATTCAGCTGATCATGTTCTCATGCTGATGTAACGGTTTCATTGTTTTCCGTGGCATTGGTTTATTGTGGCTCTGTAAACTCTACCGTCAGCACTTTTTTCCCGTTTGCTTGCACGATACCACTTGATATCGCTCTCACAGAAGCAATTGCTTCGTTACCGCTTGGGATTAGTACAGGAGTAATCAGCGGTAGTCCCGCCTCCTCGATGGTATCCATATCAAATTCAATGAGCAGCTGCCCGGCAACCACAGGATCTCCGCTATTTACATGGGCGATGAAGCCATTCCCTTTCAGTCCAACCGTATTGATGCCGATATGAACTAACAGCTGAACTCCTGTTTCATGCTCCAAAATGACAGCATGTTTACTCTTATCCATCACATGCGCAACGATACCATCAAACGGAGCAAATACTTTTCCTTCGGAAGGTTCAATCGCGATACCTTCGCCCATATGTTTTTCTGAAAATGCCGGATCAGGTACCTGCTCCAGTTCAATGACTCTACCATGGATCGGGGATGCGATCTCCAGAAGTTCCACTTTTGAGCGAGATGTTGCGCTAACCGATGTCGCTGACGTAGTCGTTGCCTGTGTCAACGCTGCTCCCGATGCTGATGACGCAGAAGCCGCAGCTGTTGTGTCAATAGATGAAGCACTGTCGGAAGCTGCCTCAACAGGTTGATCTTTATATCCGAAGAACCAGGTCAGTGCAAAGGCAATGGCCATGGCCGTGACGTTTGACAAGATGTACAAAGGCAATTGACTATTCAGATACAGAAGTGTTCCCGGAATGACCGTAACAGCCATACCTGTACCTTGCAGATGGAAGAGCGATGCGATGAAACCACCAACTGCACCCCCAACCAGACCCATCACAAACGGTTTCATGTAACGCAGATTCACACCGAAGATCGCTGGTTCCGTGATACCAAGGAATGCGGATAAAGATGAAGGAAGCGCGAGTGCTTTGAGCTTCATATTTTTGGTTTTCAAACCAACGGCAAGACATGCCGCTCCCTGTGCAGCCATAGCACATGTAATGATTGCGTTAAAAGGATTAAATCCTGTTTTCTCCAGTAACTGAATCTCCAGAAAGTTGAAAATATGATGTACACCCGTAACCACGATGATCTGATGGAAGAAACCAATAATAATACCTGCGATTCCATAAGGCAGATCGAGCACAGCCGTTGTACCATGTAGTACCCACTCTTCAAGCGAGTGAAATACAGGACCAATAGCGAATAGTCCTAGCGTGATCATAACCGTTAACGTAATGAATGGAGTCAAAATGAGATCCAGTGCCTCAGGCACACGTCTCCTCAGTACCTTTTCAAACTTGGCACCCAGCAAACCTACAAAAAACGCAGGTAAAACCGAACCCTGATACCCTACGACGGGGATAAAACCGAACATATGCAAGGGTTGCGCCGAACCATCGGCCACTGCATAAGCATTCGGCAGCGCTGGATTCACCAGCATCAGGCCGAGCACAATTCCGAGAACCGGACTTCCGCCAAATACACGGAATGCAGACCAGGCGACAAGCGCAGGCAGGAATGCAAAAGCCGTATCCGTTAGAATTTGCGTGAACAACAAGAAGTTTGGCGAGATATCATCTGGCGTTGCACCGAACCATGCCAGAATTTCATTTTGCGTAAGCAGTCCGCGCAGACCCATGAACAAGCCTGTTGCCACGAGCACAGGAATGATCGGAACAAAGACATCACCAAACGTACGAACTGCTCGCTGGAATGCATTGCCTTCCTTTTTCCCCTGACTCTTCACCTCTTCCTTCGATGATCCTTCAATCCCTAACTTCTCAACTTCTTCAAAGATTCGGTTGACCGTACCTGTGCCGAAGATGATCTGATACTGACCCGAGTTAAAAAAGGCACCCTTCACCTTGTCGATGTTCTCGACTTGCTTCTGATCAATCTGCTCTTTATCCTTCACCATGATGCGAAGCCGTGTTGCACAATGTGCAAAGGAAGCGATATTTTCTTTTCCCCCGACAGCCTGGATGACCTCTTTAGCAATGCGCTGATTATCCGACATGTTGTCTCATCCCTCTCTCATTCAATCTAAACATTCCACATAACCGCTCTGAAAGCCGCCTTGCCTCCGAGTGCAAAAAATCGAATATCCGTACTGTCCCGGCTTGGGAAGATTCGGCTAGTGAAGACTTCCTGTCCATCGTTGACAAATATCTCAACCGAGGACGAATCCACGAACATATGCAGCTTGATTACAGCATCTACATCTATATCTTCATTTAAAGTACAGGTGCGAATGGTACCACTCGCTTCGGATAGTGCCGCACCAGACTGACTGCGATCCAATATAAGTTTGCGCTGCAGGCGATCATACTGAATGACCGTTTTCTCCGTATCACTTGCCCGAAACTCAATGCCCACAAGGTCTGCATCATTGTCGCTAATCTCACATTGGAGTTCGTAAGCGATACCATTATAGCCTGCAAAGGATCGGCTTTCATTGCTAAGCGAGTCCTGAGTCCGAATACCTTGCTGATCCTTGCGCAGCTGAGCCATTTCAGGAACGGGTCGCTGAATAAGCTCGCCGCCTTGAATCGATAATTGCCGTGGAATCGTTAAACAATGGGCCCAACCACTGTCATCTGTGGGATACGCCAGGTCAGGAAGTCCCATCCATGCAACCAGAATTCGTCTTCCGTCTGGGGATTGCATCGTTTGCGGCGCATAAAAGTCAAATCCACGATCCAGTTCCTCAAACTCCCCATGTGTGAATTCTCTCGTATCCAGGTTTAGAGGTTCACCAATGAGGTATCCCGATTGATAGATGTTTTGGTATCGGTCTGATTCGGCCGGAATGCCTTGTGGTGAGAAGATGAGTACTCCCTGGCCTTCCAGCTCCAGATAGTCGGGGCATTCCCACATGTAACCGAAGGAAGACAATGTTGTGCCGATCTCACCAAGAAACTGCCAATGTTTCAAATCTGCCGAGCAATACAGTACCGTGCATCCTGTCTCATCCGTACGCTGGGCTCCAATGACACCATAATAGACATCTTCGCGCAGCCACACCTTCGGATCTCGGAAATGTTCGGTATATCCAGTCGGTACGTCAGAAATGACAGGATGCTCGAATTTTGTGATTACATTCTGCTCATCCATGAACGCCAAGCACTGAAACGGATGTCTTATCCAATTCTCATCTCGCGTATTGCCTGTATAGATCAGGTTTAACTTGCCATCTTTTTCAATCGCACTTCCGGAATACGCTCCATGAGAGTCATAAGGAGTTCCGGGTTCAATCGCAATACCAACATTCTCCCAAGTCACCAAATTTTTAGAACGGGTATGATACCAATATTTCATGCCGTGCTCTGTTCCAAGAGGGAACCATTGATAAAACAGATGGTAGTAACCTTCATAAAAGGAAAATCCGTTCGGATCGTTAAGTAAACCGGTTACGGGCTGAATATGGTAACCCTGTCTCCATGGACATGCAGCGATCTTAGCTTCCAGTGCGGCAATCTCTCCCGGTTCAGCTTGCTCAATCCGCCGATAGAGCTGCTCTCTTGTCATTTTCATACGTCATATCAATCTCCAATCATGATGCAAAAATCAGAAGTCTCAGAGTAGAGGAACCGGTTCCAAATCAAACAAAAAAATAATTCCATGCACAACTATTGTTGCTTGCCCGCATTCCCATGTCTGAAGTAGCAAGATCTATGGAACCGGTTCGATGGAATTATCATAAAGGATCAATTTATCTTTTGTCAACGCTTTCTCGGAGAATAAGTTCAACATCCAGGATGGTATGCTTCCTCACGTTCTCCCCTTCTACCAGCTGGCTAATGTGGCTCGCCGCAAGTTTACCTGCCTGTAAATAATCATATTTTACCGTGGTCAATGTTGGATGAATCATCTCCGTAATATCGTAACCACCGAACCCCGTCACTGATAATTGCTTGGGAATTCGAATTTTTTGGAACGACGCTGTCTTCATCACACCCATCGCAATATTATCTGTCGCTGCTACGATGAGAGTTGGTCTGTTTTCTTGCAGAATCTGCTCAGCTGTGATCACGGCTTCAGACATTTTGAAGCTCGTTTCATAGTATCTGACATTACAATTGCTACACTCGTCAATCGCGCGTTTAAACCCTTGTTTACGATGAACACCTACAGCCTGATCCTTCTCGCTCACACCCATATACACGATGTCTCGGTGCCCCTGTTCAACCACATATTTCCCCATGATGTAGCCAGCCTGATCGTCGTTATGAATCAGACAATGCAGTAAATCATGCTTCTGTCCCACCAGTAATACCGGAATCCGGATGTCCTCAATGGCTTTCAAGTGTGCTTCCGTGATTTCAGCAGCGAGCAGAATGATCCCGGACACCTTTTGTCTGGCGAAATCATAAATCGCATCAATCTCACGCTGCATATCCTGGCTCGTATTTGCAATAAGCATCTGATATTGAAGCCCTCGCAACTCCTCGTCAATACCGATCAGCGTTTGGGATGTCGCATAAGAATCCAGCCGTGGAACAACCGTGCCAATAATGCTCGTCTTTTTCGCTTTGAGACTCTGTGCGAAGGTATTTGGAACATAATTATATTGTTTAATAATACGCTCAATCTTCTGACGGGTATCCTCACTAACCGATCCGCCATTCAGATAACGGGACACGGTACTCTTCGCCACGCCTGCCAATTGAGCGATATCTGAAATGTTTTTGTTCATAAGAAACTCCTCTGGATCTAAATGAATTGCAATAAGTATAGTTTACACGTTTACTTCGATGACAGAATAACCTTCCAACCGCTGTTATCCCCAGATTTCATGAATCCCCTTTTCTAAAGGAGTAAATCCGGTGATAAGCATATGCTTCCGAAGCAGCTTTCTTTCAGAAAGCTTTTAGGCGATCGCTCCGCTTTTCCAGGTTTTTTCTGTCCTCTCCGTTTCTGTGTAAATTAAATTATTTATAAAATCGTTCATTTATGTATTATAACTCGAATCGTAAAGCTCAGCGAATACGAGCAAGAGTGACACAGTAAAATAAGCCCGGTTCACGTAGAAGCTCACAGCGTCGTGTGCTCCATACGAATTGAACCGAACTTGGCAAAGTCATTTTGTAAACACATAAGTCTAAAGAGATCAGGCACGGATGCTCTTCCGTTTTGCCTGCGAACTTTCAGTTCAAACCTCGATAATAATCGGCAAAATCATCGGTCTGCGCTTGGTTTGCGCATAAATGTAATGACCGATCTCGTCCTTCAGCTTACGTTTCATCACATTCCACTGATTGACACCCGCACCCGTTAACTCATCCATCCGATTAACTACACGTTCATGAATTTCACTCATGAATTGTTCCGAATCTTTCACAAAGACAAAACCTCTGGAAATAATCTCCGGGGAAGCAACCATTTGTTTTTCTGTTTTGCTAAGCGTGGTTACAATGACCAGCATACCATCCGACGACAGCTGCCTGCGATCTCGAAGCACGATATTGCCTACGTCACCGATAATCAATCCGTCAACCAAGCTGTTGCCCGAAGCGATTTTAGGGCCTAGTGAAGCGACGCCTTCTTTGTACTCCACCATGTCCCCGTTATTGACGATAAACACATGACTCTGCTCAATGCCGACCGATTCGGCAAGCAGTCTGTGCTGATACAGCATCCGGAATTCACCGTGAATCGGAACGAGATAATCTGGCTTCATGAGGGTAAGCATCAGCTTCAGCTCTTCCTGGCTTCCATGACCCGATACGTGCATACCTGCTGCACCGCTGGAGCCATAGATAACACGTGCACCTAGTACATACAGGTTGTCGATGACATGGGCAAGATTTCTTTCGTTACCGGGTATGGCTCCTGCTGCAATAATTACTGTATCTCCGGATTCAATACTAACTTGAGGATGTTTGCCTGCAGCTAGGCGAGACAAGGCAGCCATTGCCTCCCCCTGACTTCCGGTACATAACACAACGACCTGCTCGCGCGGAAACTGACCCGAATCAGCTGCCTCGATCAATAGCCCATCGGGCACGTCGAGATATCCGAGTTCGCTTGCCACATTCACAACGTTAATCATGCTTCGTCCAAGCAGTGCAAGCTTGCGTCCGGTCTGAAAAGCTGCGTTTACGATCTGTTGCACTCTGCTGATATTAGATGCAAAAGTAGAGATAAACACTGTTTGTTTCGCACGAATAAATGCGTCCAGAATATGATCCCCGACAATACGTTCCGAAGGTGTGAACCCTGGTCTTTCAGCATTCGTACTCTCCGAAAGCAGCACATGCACCCCCTGTTTTCCGATTTCGGCCATGCGATGTAAGTCAGGAAAAGGGCCATTTACAGGGGACATGTCAAATTTAAAGTCTCCCGTATGCACCACGTTGCCTGCCGGTGTTTGAAAGAAAATACCCAGACAGTCCGGGATGCTGTGACTCGTTGCAAAAAAAGAAACGTCTATACTTCCCAGCGTGATCTGAGAGTTTGCGTCAATCGTATGCAGATCGGACTGGCGCAGCAAGTTATGCTCTCTCAATTTTAGCTCAATCAGACCACGAGTCAGCCTGGATGCGTAGACGGGAATGTTAATTTGTTTTAGAAAATACGGAATTCCGCCAATATGATCTTCATGTCCATGTGTGACAACAAGTGCCTTGACTTTATCCAGATTTTCGAGCAGATACGTGACATCCGGCACGATAAGATCAATTCCTGGCATCGTTTCATCTGGAAACTTGGAACCACAGTCAATCACAATAATGTCTTGATTGTACTGGATCAAATACATGTTTTTGCCGATTTCATTCACGCCGCCAAGTGCGGCAATATACAGTCTGTTATGAGCAAACTTCAAAATGCCTTCATCCTCCTCTGTATAGCGATTCACTGTATTTCTTCTGTATCCCTAGTATGGAAGGAATCACCTTGGTTATGCATAAGGGCGGATATACGCCAAAAAACCATATACGGAACGTTCATTCCGCCGTGGTTTATGAGTAAATGTGCCGTTTACTGTACTTATTAAACGACACTTCGAACCACCAGTAATTTGGTGCAGTTTTGAACATTACTAAAGATCCAAATTAATTACGTATATTTAGTTACATACTACAAGACAGCATATTAGGCACCTGCGAGATCCATCTTAGAAATCGCTAAAGGTATTGTAAAGGTCTACTGCAGCAAATTGAAGTGCACCTCTAGTAAGATTTAATTTAAAGTTCACTGGTATTTAACCTTCCAAAACACCTACTCCAAATGAAACTATATTCAATCTAGCCACTAACCTTCATTAACAACAAATGAACTTTTGACTGCTATAATTCCGAAAAAGGTACCTCTTCATACACATCATTAGCGCCCTTTTCCCTTATCCACGAGCGACAAGTACGTAATCCTATCATCCTTCATTTTGCATGTTATTTCTTCTTTCACCTTCTCTCATAGAACCATGGTATAATATCCCAAAATACATAAGGAGTGATTCTATGGCTACTTGGACCCCCATTGAAAATGCTAAAATTGTAGGAATACTGCCAGATTACAGATTGTACAAACAGAATAATAGCGATAGTTCAGCGGCTAAGATCTGTGCTCAAAATCTTGTGAATAACGATGTATTAGGGATTCTAACAGCAAGAATCAATAATAATGTTTCTGAACCGCATGATGCGATTATCCAGCACATTAAACATATGGATAAAATAGCTAGTGGAGAAATTCCACCTAGTCAAGGTGATGAGTATGCATGGGCTAGTTGCCTCAAAATTTAATCCATTACCAATTGCGTCGTACATCGGCAGTTGACTATTTCTTTAGCCTCAACTATTCAACTAAGGATCACCCGGATACATATGCTTGCTCGATCCCACTTTGGAAGGCTTGTCCAGCGCAAAAATCTGGCCATTTTCTTCCGGTGGGCTTTTCAGGTTCTTATACCGGTATCCGAACGCTAATTCTTACTCTTGGCAATCTCGGACTGCTTAGTTCCGCAGCTCCTACGGCATCGTTGATAATCCTTCTGTACCATAGTTACGGACTTGTGCTTGATCTTGAGCATACGGTAACAGAACTGTTCGAACTCTAGCAGAATTGCCTTAATTGAGTCAGCTTGTCCAAACGTTGCTGCAATTTCCGATATCAATTTAAAGGAGTAAATGTATGATTTATAGTAACTTGCAATCTCTCGAAGAATATTTAAATTCGATTAAAGTAAAAAATCCTCAACATGTAGAAGAAGCAAGGAGAAGCCTTAAATTCATAGTCTATATTGCCCGTGGGAGCGGAAATAAAGTGGAAGACGAATTGCAAAATATTCGAACCCACTATCAGGCTCAATTATCGCTAATAAGCTCCCAAGGAAATAACATTGCGATTATCGCTGTTTTAATTAGCTTGATTATCGGATTTTTTAGTATAGTTCCCTCTTCACCATTAGAGAAATCACTATTTGTACCCGTATACTTTTTAATTATTTACTTAATGTTTCGCGCTTTTCGGATTAACAAACACTTTAATAAAAATGTAGTTACATACACTATCTTAATGCAAATTATAGATGAGTTACTAGAATCGAAAGACTTTGATTAAATTCACAACTCATCGTGCTGAAACTTTCCCTCTCCTATAAAGCAAACAAAAACCCTGTAATAACAGGGTTTTCGTAATATTTCACCTTGATTGAATTATGTTCTGCTCGTATGATTTAACGTCCTTGATCCACTGTTCACGAACAGGCACACCCTGCTGGGCACAATAGTAATCCCACACTGCCCCAAACGGATAGGATTTGAACTCCTCTGTCAATGCCAGACGTGTCGTATAATCTCCCTCCAACTCCGCTTGCTTCAACGTATCCATCGGCTCAAGCATAGCTCGCAGTAGGGCTTTGATTGTATTACGAGTACCAACAACCCATGCCGCCACACGGTTAATGCTGGCGTCAAAGAAGTCCAGCCCGATGTGTGTCGTGTCCAGCAACTCATGCCGCACCAATTCACGAGCGATTTCAAGCAACTCATCGTCCATGATAACGACATGGTCGCTGTCCCAGCGCATTGGACGGCTGACGTGAAGCAGTATACCGCTCGTGAATAATGCCAGGGAGGACAGTTTGCCCGAAATCACTTCGGTTGGATGAAAATGGCCGGCATCCAGGCAGATTAAAGTATCATTTTGCAAACCGTATCCCATATAAAACTCATGTGAACCTACAACGTATGCTTCTGAGCCAAGGCCAAACAGCTTGCTCTCGACCGCATCCAGATTATGCTTTGGATTCAGCGGTTCCGCAAACACTTCGTCCAGTGACTCCTTCAGACGTTTGCGGGGAGACATCCGGTCTACAGGGTTATCCTTAAATCCGTCGGGTACCCATACATTGGTTACACACGTCTGCCCCAATTGCTCGCCAAAGTAAGCGCCGATTCGCCGTGAAGCTTTACAGTGATCGATCCAGAACTTGCGTATCTCCGGGTCTGGATGACTGAGTGTGAAGCCGTCGCTTGATTTTTCATGAGAGAAACAAGTCGGGTTAAAGTCCAGCCCCAGTCCGTTCTCTTTCGCCCAAGTCACCCAATTCTCGTAATGCCTCGGTTCGATCTGATCCAGCTCCACCTGTT
Organism: Paenibacillus sp. TSA_86.1; assembly: GCF_052691815.1. Taxonomy (NCBI): domain Bacteria; kingdom Bacillati; phylum Bacillota; class Bacilli; order Caryophanales; family Paenibacillaceae; genus Paenibacillus; species Paenibacillus sp. TSA_86.1. The sequence goes on from NZ_JBQZGE010000018.1 coordinate 105,349, forward strand.
CGTCAGTGTCGGCATAGATCGCGTGCAGGTTGACTTTATGTTTACCGGGAATAAGTGCAAAAGCCTGCTCCAAGTCCGCACGAAGCTCGGCAGGAGTCGTTGCTGCCCCAGGATATTGACCCGTAACAGATATGCCGCCCGTCAGCTCACCTTCCTGATTCAAAAACCCTTTGACATCGTCTCCTTGCCAGCAATGCACAGATACTTTAATGTTCGCCAGCTTGCTTAGCACATCATCTGTATTAATGCCATGTTGTGCATATAAAGCCTTCGCTGCTTCATATGCTTGTTCCACCTGATTTTGCATCCGTCAAACCTCCTTTAACGTGTGAATGCTGCCGGTACACCACCATCAATGGTCAGCATACAACCTGTCGTTTTCTCTGATTTGGATGAAGCAAAGAAGGCGATGCCTTCCGCGATATCTCTCGGATAGATATTCACAAGCAGTGTTGTACGTTTACGGTAATATTCCTCCAGCTGATCCGGCTCAATACCATATGCTGCCGCACGTTCGTTTCTCCATGACCCGTTCCAAATGGCTGAACCTTGCAGAATAGCATCAGGCAAAATGGTGTTGACACGAATACCATATTCGCCACCTTCCGCTGCTATACAGCGAGCCAGATGGGCTTCGAGTGCCTTGGCCGAGCTGTAAGCAGAAGCACTTTTACCCGCGTATACCGAGTTTTTCGATCCGATGAAGACCATACTTCCACCGATGCTCTGTTCTTTCATTAATTTGAATGCTTCGCGAGCGACCAGGAAATAACCGGTGCCCAGCACGCTGATATTCAGATTCCATTCCTTCAAAGATGTTTCGTCAAATGGACTGGATGTGGCCAGACCCGCATTGTTGACGATGATATCCACTCCGCCATATTGCAGAGCTGCTTCAGCATATGCCGACTGTACCGCTTCCTCGTCCGTCACATCCATCTTGAGCGCGTATGCACGATTGGCACCATATTGATCATTAATTTCCTGTGCAACCTTCTGTGCACCTTCCAAGTTCAGATCTGCAAGCACAACATGTGCGCCTTCTGAAACCAGTCTGCGCGCCGTCTCGCTGCCGATTCCGCCTGCACCACCGGTAATAAACGCCACCTTGCGAGAAAACTCTGTTTCTGCAGGAGCCAGCGACAATTTGTACAGCTCCAGCGGCCAGTATTCCACATTGTAAGATTCATTCGCACTAAGCGAAACAAACTTACCGAGGCTTGTCGCTCCGCGCATAACTGCAATCGCACGATGATACAGTGCACCGCTTACCTGTGACAGCGCCCAGCTTTTGCCGGTATTAATCATGCCTACGCCCGGAATAAGAATAACGCGAGGTGCCGCTTCGAACATCACGTCGCCTTCATTTTTGTTGTCCTCGAAATACTGCTTGTATTGCTCTTTGTACGCAGCAACGCCTTCTACGAGCTTCGCCTTCAGCCCGTCAATATCATCCGCATTTGGCGTCCAGTCAATGAACAGCGGCACCACTTTGGTATGTACCAGATGATCTGGACAAGCCGCGCCAACCTGAGACAACTGCGGAGAATCCGCTCCACCTGCAAAAGCAAGCACATCATCCTGATCGTCAAAGGACAAAATCATTTTTTTGCTGTCCGACACTGCTCCGCGAATAACGGGCATCACCCTGGCCGCAATCTGACGACGAATTTCAGCAGGAAGGGCAGGATGTTTTACGCCGCCAAACAGCTTCGCTTCATTTACACGTGCCTCGATGAATGCTTCCGCTTCATTAATAATTTTGATCGTCTGAGCGTAACATTCCTCCGAGGTTTCTCCCCAAGTCACCAGACCATGTTTCTCCATAAGCACAAGTTCGGCATTCGGATTAGCGAATACGCTTTCAGCAATCATTTTGGATAGTGTAAAACCCGGACGTACATAAGGAACCCACACAAAACGATCCCCATATATTTCACGTGCCAGCTCTTTCCCGTTATCCGCACAGCAGAGGCTGATGATTGCATCCGGGTGAGTATGATCGACATGTTTGTAAGGAAGGAACGCATGTAGCAGCGTTTCAATCGACGCACGCGGATGTTTCGCATCAATCATGCAGTGACCAAGGTATTCCACCATCTCTTCGTCTGACATCGAATCACGTTCCATAAGTGGGCCGATATCTTCAAGTGCCAGTCCAGTAAAATGCTTCGCTTCCATGGAGCCAAGATCTGAGCCGCTCCCTTTCACATACATCACTTCGACATCACGGCCGCGAAAATCCTTTATCGTTGTTTTGGCAGAAGTATTTCCGCCATAAATATTGCAGACCCGCCGATCCGTCCCGATCAGATTGGAGCGGTATACTAATTGTTCCAGTCCTGTTGTTTTCTCTGATGCCTGCGCCGCATTCCATAAACTCTGTACCATTTGTTCCCCTCCGATAATGTTTGTTTTCTTCCTTATTTGAGTTTATCACCTTTGTTTTGTTTTGAAAACAAAAACTTTTTCAAACAAAACAAAAGTATACAAAGAATCCGACTTCAACTTCAACTGCGTTCCATTTAGAAAAGCTTAAGCAGGCTGTTTCAATTCCAAATTCGTTCACTCCTTACCTTGTTCAGACTGTGAACAAGGATGCCGTATGACAAAAAGAGTACCCGATCACCTCTGATTACAGTGACCTGATACTCTTTTTATGTTGACATTCAGCATGTATTTACTTGTTACATCTTGCACATTGCTTATTGACTGACCTTATACTCCGCTTATTTGCGTCTGGCAAAATCAACAAATACAAACTTGTCAGGTCGATGCCGTGATTCCGTAAACTCAAACTGGCTCGTATCTTCCAGGTATACTTTACTTCTCACAACAACAACATTGTGGAACCCTTCCAGATCTAACAGTTCGCGATCCTCAGCTGTAGGCTCCTCCACCAGAATTTCCTTCTTGGCATACGATATGGTCAGCCCAAGTTTCTGCTCGATGTACTCATAGATGGAGTCGCTACAGATGTCTTTATTCAGCCCCGGAATGAACCTCTGACTGATGTAATCCTTATCCAGAATGACATGTTCCCCATCCACTTTGCGAACACGATTGATCTGCCAGACATGTTCGTTCAGAGCAAAGCTGGTCTTTTGGCTTAACGCCTGATCCACCACTTGTTCCTCAAACAGCTTCACAACGGTTTGTGCACGGTGTCCCATCTTTTGCGCCAGTTCCTTGAAGCTAACCAGACCTGAAACAGGGAAATCTATTTTGCGTATGTCCAGCACAATGGAGCCTTTTCCCTGAATCTTCTGGATGTACCCTTCTTCATACAGCATTTTCAGTGCTTTACGTATGGTTTCTCTGGATGTTTGATACCGTTCCGATAAATCCAGTTCTGATTGAAGCAGTGTACCGGCCTCAATGTCTCCATTCCGAATACGCTCAGCAATATCTTCATATATTCGGATAAATTTATTATTCATTTTTCATCACCATAGCTCATTACCCTTTTTTGTCTTATTGGCAACTTATTATAGCATTAAAACGAATTCAAATGGAATCTGAACTGCTCTTACTTCCCGCCTCTGATTTTGATTAACGCTTCATCCAATGAGCGTACGACTCTGTCGCACCATTCATCAAATTCAGGATCGGCAGTCTGTAATTCGGGATGCTTCAAAATGTGCTCAATCGTGCTGCGAACTCCCTGGTCCGCTCTTGTCGTTGCCACAAATTCAGGGACCAGCCGTTTCAATTTGCTGTTGTCAAAAACAACCGTATTGGCTTTATCTCCAAGCAAACCACCCCGGAAATCCAAATCACTGCTAGCCGCCAAAAAATCGGATGGCACGTGAACCGCATGTAGTTTGACCCCAAGCACATCAGCAATGATCTCATGAATCTGGTTCCATGTGACAGACTCATCCGAGGTGATATGCACAGCCTCGCCGATGGCGTGAATATTACCCATTAAGCCGATAAAACCTTTGGCAAAATCCCTGTTGTGTGTAATCGTCCATAACGAAGTGCCGTCACCGTGAATGATTACCGGTTTATTTTCAATCATACGCTTAAGAACCTGCCAGCTTCCATGCTCACCATGCACACCCAGTGGTACGGATTTATCGCCATAGGTATGACTTGGACGAACAATGGTCACAGGAAAATCTTCGTGCCGATATAATTGCATAAGGTAGTCTTCACACGCAATTTTGTTACGGGAGTATTCCCAGAATGGATTCGATAAAGGTGTTCCTTCGGTGATTCTGTAATCCGCCAGTGGCGTCTGATATGCTGATGCCGAGCTTATAAAAATGAACTGCTTGGTCTTGCCTTTGAACAGACGATAATCTCTCTCCAGTTGTGCCGGCACAAAAGCAATAAAGTCTGCCACCACATCAAATTGCAAATCGGCAATTAACTCGGCTACCCGTTTTTCGTCATTAATATCGGCTTGAAGAACTCGAACTTCTGCAGGTAAATCATCGTTATGGTTACCTCGATTGATCAAGTACAATTCACAGCCTTGCTTGGCGAGCATCTCGGTGATTGCAGTACTTATTGTGCCTGTCCCTCCGATAAATAGCGCTTTCATTGCTGCACCTCCAGATCGATTATGCTATCCCGTTCATGATATCACGCAGCCGAAAAAGGAGCAAAGTTCGGTTGACCGAACCTTGCTCCTCCGTATAAGTTGAACTAAACTATATTAACCGTATACTTGGTTAAAGCATTAGATAACCTTAATCGTACCGTAGATCATGTACATCCCGCAGTGAAGCTCATATTCCCCCGGGGCGACATTTTTATCCACCGTGTAGTAGTTGTCTCCCTTTTGCATATACAGATCCATGCCTAACTTCTCTGCTGCGACAGATTTAACGTGTGTCACACTTCGGGTCAGGATAAAATTGATTTTCGTAGGCACTCCGGATTTTACCTCAATGACATTGGGCTCAAATCCATCGTTGCTCACGTTCACGTCAATGACTTCGTATCCTTTCAAATCCTCAGGTGTTTCGGCTTGGGCAGTTACTGCCTTGCCCGATCCCGGGGATACGTCTTTACCCATGAAATATACAAAGAATCCTCCAAGTAGTGCGACTACAGCCACACCTAGAGTTAAGAAAGGCCAGACTTTTTTAAACCAGCTATTCATGTGAACACTCCTTATTCCGTTGTCCCATCTTCATTGGTGAGTGGATGGATGTACTCTACAAGCATACCCGATTCTCCGCTTAATGAAAATGACCCCTCTGGGCTATCCGGAATACACAGGTGTGTTCTGACTTCGCCGCACTCGCAGTTTGTACAATTCCGGCAAGGCTACACCGATCAGCACGATGACGACACCAAACCATTGTAACAAACTGACATGTTCGTGCAGCACAATTGCAGATAACAGCACTGCAACTGGAAGCTCAATCGCACCCAAGATACCTGCCATGTCTCCACCGATATGAGGTACTCCGATCGCAAACAGAACGGGTGGGATAAATGCTCCAAAGAATCCAAGTAACAGTCCAAACACGAGCAATTGACTCCAGATCAGACCGTTAAAGAGAAACGTCGGCGGGAACAGAATGCAGAGCAGAATCAATCCGCCTGTAACCATCCATGCACTGCGAAATGCCGGATGTGCGGAAGGAACCGCTTTACCGCTGAACAATACAAACAAGGAATAACTTACCGCTGCCATTAAACCGAGAGCAATACCGATCCCACTTACATTACTAATGCCCTGTTCCAGGAAACCCGCAGCCAGCAAGGTACCTCCAAAGAGGATGAGCAAGGTCAGGAACGTAACTTTATCTGGACGCTGACGTTTGCTTATCGCCTGAATCAATACGCTGATCCAAGTAAATTGAAAGAGCAGGATAATGGCAAGCGATGCCGGAATGTATCGTAACGATTGATAATAGACAAGACCCGTAATAACGGTAGGTGTTCCAGCCGCCATCAGCATCAAGCGCTGCTTCCAGGTTAGACGTGTAAAGACCTTAGCTGGGCTCGCAGAATTTACATTTGCATTTCCACTCTTCTGTGTTTTGCGTTTAGCTCTGAACCGCGTGTATAAGGCCAGCATCCATGACAGGATAAAACCGGTAATCAGCTGTGTTCCCACAACCTCCCCGAGTTGATATCCTTGACCATACGCCAGCACAACAATCGTCGACAGAATACCATAACTCATCGCGCCTGCCAGAACAGACAAATAATATTTCATGTTCAATAAACCTCCTGATGAAAAATACGCCCCTGATTCGGGTCCATGTAAGGTCACAACCACGTATTAAAATGCAAAAAATCCTAACTCCGAGCAAGGAATGTATGGATTCCTTGGCATCGTAGTTAGGAAGTATAGGCTTCCCGTAGAGACCCCCGCCCTGTGTACACTTTCGGCCTGCGAGGTTATACGAAATGAAGTATGCAATTTAAATATCGCTCATGTGTGACGACTTTTCATATATTACATGGGGGGTAAGGTGGTGTCAACCCATTTCTAATTTATTTACAAATTAAACTTTAAAAATGTAAACTTTCCATTCTGATTTTCCCGTTCCACGTCTGCTCTAACTTTCCCATTCCAGTGTTTTCTGCAATCCCGATTTTAATCCTTCCAGATCCAATCCATCGATTGCAAAAGCTTCCCGAATCAAAGGCGGTGCGATAAACTCATCGTATTTGCCAAGATACGGAGCTTCATCCTCAGCAAGCAGCGCAGAAGCATCCTGAGCCAGTCGACATTCACTCATCATCTCGGCTAACAAGGTTCGTTCGTCCACTTTGCCTGATACCACAAAATAATATGGCTCCATCGGCACGACGGAACGCAAAGCCAGCCTTCCAGACAAATTATGCTTCATCAGCCGCTCCAGCGTACGGAACGCTTTGCTGCCCACCCAAGGCAACACATACATGGAATCACCGCCTGCCGGAATGACCACCTGCTTGAGCAACCCACTCTCTCGAGCCAGGCGACGTGCACGCTCCAGCCGGTTGACGGCTTGTGGTGACAAATACGGATAGAACACCGAATCGGACAGCACCTCACGCATTTTTTGTACAACCTCAGTATGAATATCCCCGCCTGCACCAAGCCAAAGTGTATCCACTTTGCCTTTCGCAGACTTCACGTACACGGCTTTATGCTTGCGATCTACCTCTTCCACCTTCCACAGTTTACCTGCAAGCGAGAAACAATAACCCGGCGGAGGCACGGTCGTGATCGATCCAATCTCTTCCGATCCGTTCAGTACTTTATGCTCTTCATCGTCCTTAAACACGGCGTAAAAGCGATAGTTATTCACGATCTTTTCACCCGTGAGTCCGATAATTAACGTCTGTTCCTCCGTCCATTGCAGATGATCTGTGTCGATCAGATAATTCAGGAAGGTTTGATAGTGATCCGGTGTAATCTCTGAAAAAGGCGCCAGGGAGAGGATCTCGGCCGCAAGTTCTCTTGGCTCGGCCTCCCCCATACTTTTCAGCATGCTCATCGTCTGGTGATAGAGTACACCTATAGGCATTTTGCGAGCTTCCAGCGGCTCTACCCACTTGGTTTTAACATAAAGCTCAATAACGGCGATAGCACGCATGAGTGTCCATGGCATACGAGCAGGTAATTGCGCTTCCTCATCCTCTTCCTCCGGGCATACAAAAAGCATCTCCGATGCCATATCATCACGCCTGCCGGAACGACCAAGACGCTGAACGAAACTTGAAGCACTGTAGGGTGCACCGAGTTGCACAACCCGCTCCAACTCACCCAGGTCAATGCCAAGTTCGAGCGTAACGGTCGCGGCAGCTACAGCCGGGCCAGCACCTGTTCGCAAAGCCGCTTCCGTCTCTTCTCTCAGCATGGCCGAAATGCTTCCATGATGCACATGGAACACATCCCGTTCTTCTCTGCGTGCCGCGACGCGCCGCATCTCCAGAATCGTAACTTCCGCATCTGTGCGACTGTTGGTGAAGATGAGTGCTTTTTTACGATGTGTGCTCTCATAAATAAAGTCGTAGTAGGATTTACGCGCATGATGAAGCTGCTCTGCCTGCTCCTCGTTCTGTGCATCCGGGAAGGAAAAATGCTCTACCCGCAGCCTCAGCTTGCGCCCGCCCGGGGAAGATACCACATCCACTCCTTGCCGTGTTCCTGCCGCAAGCCAAGCTATCGCTGCATCATAATCGCTGAGCGTAGCCGACAGTCCGACTCTTCGAGGAACACAACCAGCCATACGTTCGATTCGAGCCAGTTGACTTAATACCTGAATTCCCCGATCCGCTCCCATGAACGCATGTACCTCATCAATAATGACATAGCGCAGATCGTGAAAAAGCGCTGGAATCGCATTGGGACGATTCATCAGCAGTCCTTCCAGCGATTCAGGCGTAATCTGCAGTACCCCTGACGGATTCTTCATCAGTTTGGTTTTCTCTGACTGCGGCACATCTCCATGCCAATGCCAGACAGGAATATGACCTTCAGTGAGCAAGTCTTTCAGTCGTTCGAACTGGTCATTAATCAGTGCTTTCAACGGCCCAATATATAGAATACCCACCGACTTGGAGGGTTCGTCATACAGTTCAGTTAATGCAGGGAAAAATGCAGCCTCCGTCTTGCCTGAAGCTGTACCCGCTGCAATCAGCATGTGATGCGGAGTATGAAAACAAATGTTACATGCCTCGATCTGGGCAGGTCGCAAGGATTCCCATCTTTTTTTATAAATAAATTCCTGCACAAACGGAGCCAATCTATAGAATGGATTAGGGTTTTCACTCATAACTCGAACTCCGCCAGAAAATCATCCAGCTCGTCCCGCTCTTGCGCCGAACCAGATGTTCCCCTACCCGAATTATTGGCCTGTGTTGCACGCTCGCCAAGCAACTGCTCGTAAGTAACATCGGGATTCTGATGCAGCGTATGCAGCACATCCATAAAGTCGCGCACCACTTCTCTTGTGGTCAGAAGCTCATCTGCACCCAACCGGTTCACAGCCATTTGCATAAAACCAACTAATTGTTCGTCACTCAAACTCGCCGTGTACGCGAAATGAAGTGCATGAATCTGGCGCAGCTTCTGTAGCAAAATCAAAATTTCTTCATGCGACAACATGGCCAGTTTAATAATTGGCCCCGTATAATTCGCATACGCACTTGTTGCATAACGACCATCAATAAGTCTGGAACGAAGCGCTTCATAACTGTACAAACCACGGCGCTCATCCTCCACAAACTGAGGGGTTCCCCCGACAAAAATGCCCAGATGCTCCGCCTTACCCTGCATCGTATCATTAAACATCGTTAACAGCTTCTCGTAATTGCTTTGGCGTGAAACACTGTTTGTAATTTTATACAGGTTCACCGCTTCATCAATAAAAAGCAACAGTCCTTTGTAACCGATACGTGCCGTAAATTCTGACCACAATTTAAAATAGTCATACCAGTTATCATCATCAATAATAACGCCTACGGACAGCTCTTTTTTTGCCTCCGTTTTCGTTGCATATTCACCTCGAAGCCAGCGGAGTGCCGACAGTTTCCGGTCATCATCAGCAAGTTTGTACCCGTTCCAATAAGACGCCAGCACCTTGGCAAAATCAAAACCGTGAACCAGGTTCTGCATCTCCCCCGTCACCATGTAAATCTGTTTCTCTACCTCCAGCGGCAGTGCAGGATCATCCGGGCGTAAATTTAGATTGTGCATCGCTGTTTGCTGCAAACCCGCGATCCATTTTTGCAAAATAGGCTCCAGTGCACCGCCATCCGGACGTGTGCGTGTAGACAATCGTGTCATTAGCTCACGATACGTTGCAAGGCCCTGCCCCTTCGTGCCGACAAGTCTGCGCTCCGGGGAGAGATCCGCGTCCGCAACCACAAATTCCCGATCCATCGCATAGTTGCGAATCATCTGCAAAAGAAAGCTTTTACCGCTGCCATACCGGCCTGTAATCAGCTTAAACGCCGCACCGCCTTCAGCAATGTTATCCAAATCGCGTAAGATCGCCTCCACTTCCGGCTTCCGTCCTACGGCAATTTGCTCCAAACCAATCCGCGGCACAACTCCTGCCGTTAATGAATTCACAAGTGCTGTGGTCAAGCGCTTAGGAATTTTAAGCTGATTGGGCTTGGTTTCGGTTAATTTATGCTCCGTCATATCAATCACCTCTTCACATGTTCAAATAGTTCGATATAATCAGGAACGATTCGGTCGCTATCAACCAGCAAATCTCCGATGGTTTCCATCGCCACATCATTCATTTCATCCAGCAAAAGAGCAGGCATCGTTCCCAGTTCTTCCGCAAGTCGCATCACATTGTGATCCGGATCATCACCGAGCAAAGCGTGGATCGCTCTCACATGCCGGGACTCCAGTCGTTCGGCAAACTCCAGCCATTCCTCCGGTACATCGGCTTCCGCCGTTTCGTCCCAAAGAAGCAGCTCATTTCTTGGAGTTGCATTCTCTGATGGCATAACTGTGTTGTCCTGAATCACCGGTGAATGTTCTCGCTGCTCTGAGAGTCGAGACTCAGCGTGAGTCATTTGCCTTGGATGAAGAGATTCAGCTTCATCTGGAACCTCAGGCGACTGCAATTCAACATCAACCGATGCAGGAGCTTCATTCTCTTCGATGGTTAACGCCTTGCGTACATATTCGCTATCCTCCTGCAAAGAAGCCAGTTTTGCCGTATCAATCTGAATGACTGGCGCAGTTACGGCTTCAGCTTGTTCCATCGCCAAAGCTCTATCCAGATAACGTTCAATTACAGCGGCAAGCTCCGGTTCCAGCGTTTTACCACGCAGACGGCCTCGGAAACCTGACCATTCACGAAGTTTATTTTCCGTGCAACGATAGATCCGGGTTAACCTCTGAGTAAAGTCTTGCCGGTATCCAACAGGAAAATAAGTGAATGTAACAAATCTGCCGTAAATGGATTCGTCATACACCGCTTTCTGAAACAGCGTACGCTTTACCGTCCGCTCGGCTTCCGGTTCAAGCTCTGGTAAAAGGCCTGTTGGCTGAGTCCGCTTTAAATAGGAATCCACGACTGCCATCACTTTGGGCACATAACGTTCCATCATTTCTTTGCCGCCATCCCGGTAAAAGGTATTGAGCGTAACATCATAGTCATAATATCTCTGGAGCATATCCAGCTTAATATCAGCAACATTATCTTGTAACACTCGGTGTAATTCCCTGTCCAGGAGCTCCGATGAAAAATATTCGATTGAGAACAGGATAACCTCCTGCATTAATGAATGAAGGTTGTGTACCAGAATATAATCGACCAACCAATCCTGCATGTAAAATTCGAGTTGAGGAACCCCTGCCCGGTAATGCAGCAACAATCGCTTTAACTGCTCATAACCATCCTCGGGAGTCAGCCAGCCGATGCCGTTAATCAACTCGTAAACATGAACAAACAGGTAAGAAAGGTCGACATCCAGGTATCTTCCCTGGCGCACCTCTGTTCTCCAATACAAATACCAGTTCAGCTGTGCATCATTCATCACCCCATACGTCGGCCAGTAGCTCATAAACGGAACAGGTGCTGTTTCTTCACCCGTAACTTCTGCAAGCCGTCTAGCCTCCTCCACAAATCGCTTCTCCGAAGACAATACAGCCCCTTGCTGCCTGTGTGGTTGACGACTCTGGTTCACTAAAGATGAACGATCCGGTATCCGAACCGAGGCCGTTTCCGTTGCTTCACTCAGATCAATCTCCATAAATTCCAGCTGTTCCGAATGATCACTCATCGAAATGAAACTCACCTCTTTCACCACAAAATACGAACACGTGTATCCATACGCATCATTATAACACTTGTGTAGCTTCTGCGGGTGGCAAAATCACACATTCTTGTAACACAAAAAAAGAAGGCATCACTGCCCTCTTTTCCATCAACTATTTGCATTCTATATTACAGACCATCGAACCATTGTTTTTGATATTCCGTGCGGACTAAAAAATATACTCAAACAACTCGTGTACGATTTTTGCCTTCATCCTTTGCCTGGTACAACGCCTGAGTAGCCAGTTCAATTAGCTCACCCGCAGCTGAGGATTCATCAGGCGTAAGTACCGCGCCGCCAACGCTGACCGTAACTACACCACTCTGTCCTGAGAGCTCCCGCTGGATCTGGAGAGCCAGCACATGCTGCCTGATTTCTTCAGCGAGTTCAGATAAATACTTCGATGTGGTTCCTTTTAACTTCAGCATAAACGTACCACCACGTAGACGGGAAATGAGAGCTTCATGTTGTTCACTAACCACAGTCAGTACTTCGCCAATCCACTGTAAACACAGATCTCCCCCCTGCAAGCCATACGCGGTATTGTAAGAACGGAAATCGTCAATATCTATGATCAGAAGACCAAGGCTGCATTTCTCCTGCAGGCAATCGCTCCAATCCCCTTCGAGTTGTTGCTTGAACACCGTTTGAACGGGCATATCCGTTAGCGGATCCGTAGTCAGGTAATTGTGAAGCTGACTTGTTGTTTCGTTGTATTCATCCTGTTCCTGATAAGATGTTCTGCTGCGGAGCAGTAACATGACCGAAGGTTTACCCGCATGAACGACGGAAGCCATTGTAATCTCAAGCAGCAAGGACATGCCCGAAGCTGTTGTAAAATATAACTGATTGTTCATCAAACTGGTGATGTCATGTTGCAGTTTTTCAAAGTCTTGCCATAACCATCGCGTGTATTGTCTGGTAAAAACTCACCGAAATTTTTCCCGATCAGGCTGTCAGCACTTTCATATCCAAACAGTTCAGCCGCCATCATATTACAATAGATAATTCGTCCTTCGGTAAGCGTGAAAAAGGCAACCGGCGAAAAATCCATCAGCTGCAAATAACGCTGTTCGTTTCGCTTCAAGATACGGGCATTTTGAAAAGCATGCTCCTCGGCCTGAGCCAGCTGGTTTTCAGTCTGACGATGTACAATGGACTTAAGTAATGGCAGAATGCTGAGCTCTCTCGCTGTCCATGGATAAGAAGTCGATTTGACAACCTCCCTCCATTTCTCAAACGATTTCCGCGGAGACAATCGCATGCCATCATCCGTTTTGAGCACGGCTTTGGCTGGATCACCCGCCCATTCAACGACCTGAACCACCTCTGGACGGAACCACAGCATATAGTTATGGTGACCCGGTGAGATCGCAACATAAATAACCCCGGAAGCCGTACCTTGATATCGTTTAGCTGTCTCATATTCCAGGCTCAGCCTGGACGTATGGTAACTGTGATCCTCAGCTTGTTCAGCCAGCCAGCCCGCCAGCTCCCGAATCTGTCCATTCGTCGGCGTCTCACCAAACATCAGAAGCTTATCTTGATAACATATCGCCGCTCCAGATGCATTCATAAGGTCAAGCAATGTCTCTTGCTCTGCCTGCAGTTCTTCTAGCACACGCGCCGGACTTGTATTGCCTATAAAAATATTAACAAGCCGCGCAGCCGTCTCACGGGACTTGATCTCTGCCTGATAATCATCGAGCTGCTGACGCTGGAACAATTCATTGGAGAAAAAAGCACCCAGAAAGTTACACAAGTTACGAACACGATGTGGAACATACCTTGCAGAATAATGATGGCACGTAATCAGTCCCCATAATTGATTATCATGGATCAGCGAGATCGTAACGGTAGCTCCTACGCCCATGTTTTGCAAATATTCAATGTGAAGCGGTGACACACTCCGCAGTACCGAAAGACTAAGATTCAGCGGTTTGCCTGTAAGGGGCTGTAACAAAGGTACGATCTCAACAGGTGTATATTCCACATTGACAATCGTTCGCAGCCAGTTGCGAAGATATAGCTCTCTTGCCTGCTTGGGAATGTCCGAGGCCGGGTAATGATGCCCTAGAAAAGGCTCAAGTTCTGGTTCGCGCGCTTCCGCAATCACTTTCCCGTTCCATTGCTCGTCGAATTCATAGATCATGACTCTGTCATATCCGAGCATTTCTTTCACTTGTTCAGCGGCGATCTGACTCGCCTCTACGCGGCTGTCTGTACTTTTGATTCTTCCGAAGAAACGGGATATCCATTCAAAATCGTTGGATTCGATGTTTTCTTTTTCATAATAAGGCTCGATCTCGAGGATAAGCAGACCTTCGCTTTCATGCAAAACAGACGAGAAGACCTTCTCCTCCCCTGTCACCTGTATAATCAAATCCATATAATGCAAGTCTGACGTTACCGTTGCGTTGGAACGGTTGTGCAGGAGGCTGCTAACATCATTTTCTGTAATGAGATCACTCAAAGGCATGCCCAAAATATCTGAACTATGAATGCCCAGATGATCAAACGTATTTTGACTACACTGTACGATCGTTGGTGTGCCGCTCGGATCAATCGCCAAAAGCACACCGTGAGGCTGAATAAAACCCGGAATATGAATGGGCTCTTTATCACAGTTATTCAGGTCGATAGGATCATTCGTATATGTCCCTTGCGGGAGTAAGGTGCGGTTAAGCATGCTCATTTCTTGCCTCGACCTTGGTTCAGCCATGAACTTAAAAATCCCCTCTCAGCATGTGTTGTGGAGCTAGAATAAAAAGTGGACACCCGTTAACGGACGGAAGGATAATAAG